>CAZFPL010000032.1:0-4330 GCA_964521085.1 uncultured Anaerolineales bacterium
CGGCAATCCCTCTCCCGGCGTTCCGGTCGGGATCGGCGTGGCGATACTGCAGGCCAGGATCAGGAATAGAAAAATCCCCATCGGGAAAACGCGGATAATCTTGTTGGTCATATTACTTTTTCGCTTCCTTGGCTTTGGAGGATCGTTTCTTCCGCTCGGTAATTCGCGGCAATGTAGATTCTTTCCGCAGCGCCTGACGCAGCACTTCGTCGATATGTTCGACCAGCGTGATCTTCAGCTCGTTGCGCACGTTCTTCGGGATCTCGATCAGGTCCTTCGCATTGTGCTTGGGGATGATGACGTTTTTCAGCCCGATCCGATGCGCGGCGATGATCTTGTCGCGTACTCCGCCGACCGGAAGGACGCGACCGCGCAATGTGATCTCGCCGGTCAGGCCGACCTCGCGGCGCGTTTTGCGGCCGGTGAAAGCCGAGACGAGTGCGGTGGCCATTGTGATCCCGGCGCTGGGCCCGTCCTTGGGAATCGCGCCCTCGGGGATGTGGATATGCACATCGGTTTTTTCGAACCGCTGCGGTTCGAGATGGAACTGCTTGGCGCGGGATTTCAGATACGACATCGCCGCCTGCGCGCTTTCCTGCATCACATCCCCGATCTGTCCGGTGATCTGGACGTTGCCCTTGCCCTCAAGCAGAACCACCTCCACCGGCATCGTATCGCCGCCGTTTTCAGTCCAGGCCAAAGCGGTGGCCACGCCCACTTCATCCTGCTTCTCCGCTTCGAGCTGGAAGAACTGCTGCGGACCCAGGAACTTCGGGACCGCGGGCGCATCGATGTGGTCCGGGATGCGTTTGCCCTCCGCCTTGCGGCGGGCGATCTTGCGGCAGATGTGCGCGATCTCACGGTCGAGGTTGCGCACACCGGCTTCCCAGGTGTACTCGCGGATGATCCGGCGCAGCGCATCCTCGCCGAAAGCGACCGGGAATTGGATCAGACCGTTCTCATCCATTTGGCGCGGGATGAGGAATTGCTTGGCGATCGCGATCTTCTCCTGCTCGATGTAGCCGGGAAACTCGATCACCTCCATCCGGTCCAGCAGCGCCGGCGGAACCGGCCCGAGCGTATTGGCGGTGGTGATGAACATCACCCGCGAAAGATCGTACGGCACGTCGAGGTAATGGTCTTCGAAAGAAAAATTCTGCTCCGGATCGAGCACTTCCAGGAGTGCGGCGGCCGGATCGCCGCGGAAATCCGCGCCAAGCTTGTCGATCTCATCCAGCATAAACAGCGGATTGACCGTCCCGGCACGGCGCATCGTCTGCAGGATCCGCCCCGGCAGCGCGCCGATGTAGGTCCGCCGGTGGCCGCGGATCTCGGCTTCGTCGCGGATCCCGCCGAGCGATACGCGCACGAATTTGCGGCCGATCGTCTCGGCAATCGACCGGCCGAGCGAGGTCTTCCCGGTGCCGGGCGGCCCGACGAAGCACAGGATCGGCTGCTTTTGCTTTTTCGGGGCCAGGCTGCGCACGGCAAGGTACTCGAGGATCCGCTCCTTGGCCTTGGGCAGGCCGTAGTGTTGGCGGTCGAGCACCTGGGCCGCGCGCTTCAAGTCGAGGTTGTCTTCGGTCTGTTTCTGCCACGGGAGTTCGGTAAGCCAGTCGAGGTAGGTGCGGACGATCGCCACTTCAGGGGCCATGGCCGGCATCTGGCCCATGCGTTCGAGTTCCTTGAGCGCCTTGGTCTGCACTTCTTCGGGCATTCCGGCCTTGAGGATGGCGTTCTTGACTTCGGTCAGTTCTTCCGACCAGGAATCCTGCTCGCCGAGCTCGGTCTGAATGGCCTTCATCTGCTCGCGCAGGTAATATTCGCGCTGGCTGCGGTCCACTTCGCTTTGGACCTTGGAGTGGATGCGGTTCTCCAGCTCAAGCACATCCAATTCGCGGCCGAGCATCACGCTCAGGCGCTGGAGCCGCAATTCGACATCGAACGTTTCGAGCATCCGCTGGCGGTCGGGAACCGAGACGCCCAGCGCAGATACGATGAGGTCGGCCAACCAGCCCGGATCCTCGACGTTGAGCGCGAAGACATAGGCATCGTCCGGAAGGCTGCGATTGAGCTGGACCACTTTCTCAAACAAAGCCAGGACGGCGCGCATCAATGCTTCGGTCTCGCGGCTGCGCTCGGTGCTTTCATAAACCGGCCGGGCTCTGGCGCGCAGGAAGGATTCTCCCGGCAGGTATTCGATGATCTGAACCCGGCGGCGCCCCTGGGCGAGCACGGTTGTTTCGCCCTCCGGCAGATGCAGGACCCGGCCCACCGCCGTCTCGCATCCGACGGTGTACAGGTCGGCGATGGAAGGATCCGTCTTTTCCTCGTTCTTTTGAGCGACCGCAATCACCGTCTGGCCGGCGGCATGGGCAAACTCAAGCGCCGAAAGCGCACTCTCCCGCCCTACGAACAGCGGGGTGACCATGCGCGGGAACACCACCAGATCGCGCAGCGGGAGGACGGCGCAGGTGATCAACCCGTCCTTATCCAGCGTCGCGTCGGGAATTTTCTGCAATTCCTCGGTGCGGCTGCCGAGCACCTCGGCGAATTCGGATCGCAATTGCCACTCGCGAAATTCTTGTCCGCTCATGTTACCCATCATTTTCTAATCAATCTCCGGAAAGTTGGATTTCTCCGTTTTCCCGGAGAAGTATTTCTTGCTGATCGAAGGCCACTCGGAAAGCACCGCGCCGGCCACGAACAGGCTTCCCGCCGCCAGGAGCACATCTTCCGGGCCGATGAGAGTCAGCGCATGCTCCAATGCCGGCGCCGGATCGCCCGAGGTTTCCGCCGGACATCCCCGTTCGCGGGCGAGAGCGGCGATTTTTTCGGGCTCGGCCGCGCGCGGATGAGTCGAG
Organism: uncultured Anaerolineales bacterium; assembly: GCA_964521085.1. GTDB lineage: Bacteria > Chloroflexota > Anaerolineae > Anaerolineales > RBG-16-64-43 > JAFGKK01. Next base: position 2,865 of record CAZFPL010000032.1, read on the forward strand.
CGTGTCGCGATCACCCGGGAGACCCGCGGAAGCAGCTCATCCAGCATCCCGGCGATATCCTTGTCGTCGGAGGCGCCGAAAATCAGCACCACCCGCCGGCCTGGATAATAATCGTCGAGTGCCGTGCGCAGCCGCCGCGCCGAATCCACGTTGTGCGCCGAATCCACCACCACCATGGGCGATCGGTGAAGCAGTTGAAACCGCCCTTCCCAGCGCACCGAATGCAATCCGCTATGGACCGCATCCTCGGAAACAGCCAAACCGCGATCCCGCACCGTGTGCAGGGCAGCGACGGCGGTGGAGGCATTGATGACTTGATGATACCCCAGAAGAGGGATTTCGTACCGCGATGCAATCTGTTGCAGGTTCCCCCCCTGCGCGAGCATCGCATCCACCTTGGCCTGATCCCCCGCGCTCCAGAGGAAAAACGATTGCCCGTTCAAATCATGCCGTTCGGGCGCGAAGTGCCAATCCCGTCCGACCAGGGAAAGCGGGGCATGGCGCTCCTCGCTGATGGACAGAAGCACTTTCATGGCTTCGCCTTCCTGCGGGGAGGAGACGACCGGAACTCCCGGTTTGACGATCCCCGCCTTCTCGCGGGTGATCTCGGCCAGGGTGTTTCCCAGAAGATGCGTGTGGTCGTAGGAGAGGGATGTGATCACGGACACCAGCGGTGTGACGACGTTGGTCGCATCCAACCGTCCGCCCAATCCCACCTCCGCCACCACCACATCCGCCCGTTCTTCCTTGAAAAACTGGAATGCGGCGGCGGTGGTGATTTCGAACGTCGTCAATCCGGCCACCTTTGCCACCGGATCGCGCAGCGATCCCACGACCTCCGCCAGACGGTCATGCAGAATCGGTTTCCCGCCGGACCGAATCCGTTCGCAAAAATCGATCAAATGAGGGGAAATGAAAAGGCCGGTGCGGAAGCCCGCCGCGCGCAGGACGGATTCCACCATCGCCGAGACGGACCCTTTGCCCTTGGTCCCCGCGACATGGATCACGGCATACTGTTTGTGCGGATCGCCCAACAGCGAAAGCAGCGCATGCATGCGCCCGAGATCGAACGTGCGGGTTGAATATTGGTATGTGCGCTGGAGACTGTAATCGATGAAAGAGTACAGATAATCCAGTGCCTGCTGATAGGAAAATTTTTCCACGCGGAGGATTGTACCATCCCACTTTACCCCTCCCCTGCCCCTCCCCAGAGAGGGGAGGGAAGAGAACACAAGAAAATATTCTCTTGCTTTGAATATCCATTCTCAACTCCCGCATCCGATCCTTACCCCTCCCTGATCCTCCTCAGGGTGGGGAGGGAAAAGAACACAAGAAAATAATCCCTTGCTATGAATATCCATTCTCAACTCTCACATCCGATTCTTACTCCTCCCTTACCTTCCCCAGGGTGGGGAGGGAAGTTTTCTAGTGCAACCTTTTCCTCCCCTCCCATTCTGGGGAGGGGT
>CAZFPL010000032.1:4430-10842 GCA_964521085.1 uncultured Anaerolineales bacterium
GGGGAGGGGTAAGTTCTTCTCGCGTCATTAATTCAACGCACACAGCATCCAAGTCATCAAGTACTTTTCCGAGGTTACTCAACACCTGGTGGTTGGAGAATCGAACCACATACAATCCCATTCCCCTCAGGAATTCATCCCGCTCGGCATCCATCCCGCCTTGTTTTTCATGCACCGCGCCGTCTATTTCCACGACCAATCCCACCGAATGGCAATAAAAGTCGACAATGTACGGCTCAATGATGGTCTGCCTTCGGAAATGCAATCCGCGAAAACGATGCGCTCGAAGATGATTCCAAATAATCCGTTCCGATTCCGTCATCGCACGACGAAACGTCTTCGAGCGTTCAATCTTCTTTCGGCTTGTTTTTCTGGAAAAAAGAATTGGACGATCATCCATATATTCCCCCAAGTGGTTAAACACTCCCCGCTTTCCTCGCCCGCCCCTCCCTGACCCTCCCCAGAGTGGGGAGGATTACATTTATCACATCCGATCCTTACCCCTCCCTGACCCTCCCCACTCTGGGGCGGGAAGTTTTCTAGTTCGACCTTTTCCTCCCCTCCCCATTCTGGGGAGGGGTTGGGGGAGGGGTCAGGATTGTATTTCTCTCGGCAGCTCCAAATAAAACGTGCTCCCCTGCCCCAGTTTGCTCTCGAACCAGGCTTTCCCCCTGTGCCACTCGGCGACGCTCTTCACGATCGCCAGGCCCAAACCCCACGCCGGATGTTCCGGATCGTCGCGCGCCGCGGCGCGGAAAAACTTTTCGAAGATGCGCGGTTGATCGGCCGGCGCGATTCCGATTCCGCTGTCTTTCACCGCCACGACCACCGAATCGGCCTTAAGCTCGGCGCTCACCTCCACCGTGCCGCCGGGCCGGTTGAAGCGGATTGCGTTCTCGATCAGGTTTCCCAGCGCGCGCTCGAGCAGGGATGAATCCGCCGGGATCTCGGGAATGGATTCCGGGATTCGGATTTGGATCTTGATCCCGCCGGCCGCCGCATCCGGTTTCAATTCTTCGGCCACCCGGCCGACGACCGATGAAAGCTTCACCGGCGCGAGTCGGATCTCGGCGCCGCTTTCCACGCGCCCCAGATCCAGCAGATCCTTGACCAGACGGTTCATCTGCTGGGCGGAAAGCCGGATCCGGCGCGCATATTCCTGCTGCGCCGCATTTAGCGGTCCGAGCATTTCGATCATATGGACCAGGCCTTCCATCATCGTCAGCGGCCGGCGCAGGTCGTGGCTGACGGTGTGCACGAATTCGGATTTCAATTCGTCGAGCTGGCGGAAGGAAGTCACATCCTGCAGAACGCACACCTGCCAGACTCCCACCCCGTCGGCGCTGCGCACGCTGCGCACGACGCCCTGCAAGCGGCGGCCGTCCGCGCCGGTGAACTCCAGGCTGCGCGGTTGCACCGCGCTTTCCATCAGGAAGGAGACCAGCTCCGCCTGCGAGACACCCTCCGTAAGCGGACGCCCGGATCCGAGAAAGTGGGAACCCAGCATCATCTCCGCCGTGGGGTTGGCATACTGCACCCGATCCTCCGAATCCACCACCAGCACGCCCTCCGGGATGGCTTCCAGGATCGCGGCCAGGCGTTCGCGTTCATATTCCGTGCCTTCAAGCAGCCGCGCGTTGGTGACGGCCAGCGACGCCTGATTGGCAAACCCGGTCAGGAGATCCAGCATCCCCACTTCGAACGCCTGCGGCTGGCGGAACACCGCGGCGAGCGCGCCGTAGAAAGCCGTGGCGGTTGCGATCCGGACAATGACCAGCGCTCCGATCGCATCGGGCAGCGATTCGAACATCCCCTCATCGGCGCCCGAATTGCGGTTGGCCGTCCAGGGAGCCTGCCGGTCCGTTTCCCGCGCCGCCCGGACCACCGAGAGAATCCGCTCGTCCATTCCCTCCAGTGCTTTTCCGTCATCGCCGAGGTACGGATTTCCGGCGGGATATTGAGCGCGCAAAATCGGTTCGAGAACGACGCGCACGCCCTCCGCTCCGGTTGCGGTTCGGACACTGTGAAGGAGGATTTCCATCGACCGCTTCAGGTCCAAGTTCGACGTCATTCCTTGAACCGCCTCCAGCAGGATTTCCTGATCGCGGATTTGCCGGCGCAAATTGCGCCGCATCGCCTCCAGCGACCGGCCCAGCCGGCCGATCTCATCCTGGCCCTCCACGGAAACGATTCGCTCCAGATCGCCGCCCGCAATCAACCCGGCCGATTCCGCGAGCCGCCGAAGGGGCAAGGTGATCTGCTGGGCGATGAGGAGCGCCAATGCCTCAATGAGCAGCGCCATGAGGAAGGCGAAGAGCCCCACGTGTAATCCGGTTTCCAGGGCGGCGCGGAAGGCGAACGCTTCCGGCACGCGGATGGCGATCTTCCAGGCCGGATATTTCAGAGGCAGGAGATAGGAAAGACGCGTTCCGCCGCCGGGCATCGTCCCGAGGAACCATTCCCCCCCGTTCTCGTCCTGTTCCGTCGGCGATCCTTCAATCCACGGTTCGGCGTTCGATGGATAGAGCACCTGATTGGTGTCGTCGAGGAACACACCCTGGCCCCCCTCCAGCGATCGAAAGGCGGCGGGGATGGCTTTCAACAGCGGATTGTTTTCCAGAGACGTCCGGCCGATCAATGCACCGCGCACCTTCGCGTTTGAATCCCAAACCGGCTGGGTGAAGGATATCCACGTCTTGCCGTTTTCATCCGGCGGGAGCCATCCCTCCCAAGCGATCCCGCGCAGGGCGAGGGAACAGCCTTGCGCTTCTTCCACGCTTTGACAGAAGGGATCGGTATCGGGAGGATACGCGGCGAAGATCGATCCATCGGGAGAGAGAAACGCGATCTGTTCGAAAAACGGGGGCTGGCTGAGGTGTTCGCCGAGAAAGCGGACGACCGCATCCCGTTCGGGTTCACCGCCAGGCAGGCTGCTGCCTATGCCTTCCAACAGGGTATGGCCTGTGGTAAGCGCCACAGGCAGTTCGGTTTGCGCGGTCCCCGCGACCGCCAGAACCTCCTGGCGGAGCGTCAACCGGGCCTGGTCACGGGTGTCGACCACCACAATGGCGGTCAGCGCGACAGCCATAAAGGAGATCGGCAGGATCAACCACAAACTGACCTTCCACGCCAGCGAACGATCGTAGCGCGTGCGCCGCAGCTGTTTGGGCGAAGGCCAGATGGAAGGAACCAGAAGCCGGATCCCCTCGATGAGAACCGCGCCCGCCAATCCTTCGAACAGGATGGCCGGCAGGAAGCCGGGAAGACGGCCGAGCGCATAATCGAACAGCGTGATCGCATCCCCGCGGGCGGAACCCAACTCTCCGCCGAACCGCAGCAGGATCAGGAACAGGCTGGCAGCCAGCGCCGCACCCCACGGACGGCGCAGCATTGAAAAAACGCGCCCGGAATAATCCTGGCGCACAAGCTCGGCGATCGTCCATCCAACCAGCGCGTATTCCAAAATCGTCGCTGCCTGGTGCGTATCGAACACCGAGCGTACCGCCCCCACGACCAAACCCGCCGCGAAGGCAGGCAACTTGCCAAGCAGGGCGCCGGCCAGGAGCAGTAGCGCGATGCAAAGAAGCCCTCCCGTGGGCTCAATGGCGGCCAGCGGAACTCCGGCCACGGTCGCCGCCCCCGTGGCGGGGAAGCGCACGACGGCCAGCCCTCCGGCCGGAACGGCCAGAAGAAGACAGAGCAGTGAAAGCAGTGTTTGCGAAACGCGGAATTCGTCCCGATGGGGAAAAGAACGGGCGAATGCGAATGCCACCAGGAGCGTCAGGATGACCGTCCAGACGAGTTGTGCCGGAAGCATGGGCAGGCCCGGCATGGAGGAAAGCCAGAGCTCAAACGTCATTGCGAGTCCTTATGGGGAAAAGCCTCCAGAACGGCATCATGCCCGATTATATTGCAGGAACCGTCTTCCGGCCTCCGCCACTTGTCTCTCCAGAATAAAGATAGTACACTTCTTGGGACCGATTAAAAAGGAGAGAACGCGGTATGGCGGAAAAGATTCTCGTCGTAGACGATGATCTGGACACCTTAAAACTGGTCGGTATGATGCTGCAGCGGCAGGGGTACACCATCGTTGCGGCGATCAACGGCGCCCAGGCCCTCTCCAAAGTCCCCGCGGAAAAACCGGACCTCGTCCTGCTGGATGTCATGATGCCCGATATCGACGGCTTCGAGGTCTGCCGCCGAATCCGGTCGGATGCTTCCTACGCCTCGATCCCGATTTTGATGTTCACCGCGAAAACCCAGGTGGACGATAAGGTGCAGGGATTCGAATCCGGCGCCGACGATTACCTCCCGAAACCGACCCATCCCGCCGAACTGCTCGCCCATGTCAAGGCGCTGCTCGGCCGGAGCCGGGTTTCCTCCACGGGCACGACCGTGCCGGTCAAACGGGCGCGTATGATCTGCATGATCGGCGCCAAGGGCGGGCTCGGAACGAGCACGCTGGCGGTCAATGTCGCCGTGACGATGGCCGCACGCAAACAAGACGTCATCCTTCTGGAGCTGCGCCCCGGGGTGGGGATCGCGGGCGCGCTGCTGGGGATCAACAAACCTTCCGGCCTGACCGCGCTGATGCAGCACAACCCGAATGAAATGAACACCCAGGCGGTGGAAAAAGAGATCGTCGGCCATCCCTCCGGATTGCGGGCGATTCTGGCTTCTTCCGAACCGCACGATTACGCGACGATCACCCAGACAGCCCGCATTGAAGCCATCGTCACCTCCCTGGCCGCCCTCACCCAGAATCTGATCATCGACCTGGGGTGCGGATTAACCGAAGCCACGGCCAAGCTGCTGATGTCCGCCGACCACGTGATCATTCTGGTGGAACCGATGCGCCATACGGTCTCGATGGCCAAGTCGCTGATGACGGACCTGGAAACCCTCGGCGTGGCCAAATCCAGGATCGAATTCATCCTTGTCAACCGCGAACGCTCGAGTTTGCAGATGGCGCGCGCCAAGATCGAGGAAATGCTGTCCCAACCGGCGATGGGGATGATCACGCCCGCGCCGGAACTCGCCTATCAGTCGGCGGAAAGCGGCGTTCCGATCGTCGCCCGCGACGCCAACGCAATGGTCTCCGACCAGATCCGGCAAGTCACCGACCGGGTCATGGCCAAAGCCCGCGGTTGATTCATTCTCTCTCTGGATAATCCATGGCTGTAGAAAAAACCTCTGCCGGTCCCGATACCGCCATCCGCAACTACCCCACCCTTTTGCGGCGTTATGCCAATTTACTGGAACTGATCCACCGCTTGTCCTCCACCGTGCATCTGGAGGACATTTACACGCAGATTATCGATGGAACCGCCTCGCTTCTGGAGTGCAAGGCGGCGGTGTTGATGCTGGTGGATGCCGCCAGCGGCGACGTCCAGATCGTTTCCGCCACCAACCTGGAACCTTCGGCGTACCAGGACCGTTCCATTCCCCTCGAGACAAGCCTTGCCGGTAAAGTGGTGAAATCCGGGACGCCGATGCTCATCGGCGCCTCCGATGCGCTTCATAAAACCGGGCCGTTCGAATTCAAGGCATTCGCAACGCTCCACCCCGAATCGATCCTCGCCGTCCCGCTCAGGAGCAAAGGGAATACGATCGGAGTGCTCGAGGCGATCAACAAAAGCCACGGGGAATTCCAACCGGAGGATTTTTCCACACTGGAAGCCCTCGCCAGCCAGGCTTCGGCGGTCATGGAAAATCTCCGGCTCTTCCGTCAAAGCGACCTGATCGCGGAGTTGGTCCACGAGATCCGCACGCCGCTGGCCGCCCTGGCGACCGCTTCCGCGCTGCTCGACCGCCAGGATTTAAGCGAAACCCAGCGCCATTCGGTGCTCTCGACCTTCCGGCAGGAGATCCAGCGTCTCAATGAATTGACGGATGATTACCTGGATCTGGCAAGGCTGGAATCCGGCCGTACCCGGCTGCAGACCGAACGCTTCTCCACCGCCGTGCTCATTTCGGAATGCTCCGAAATCATCTCCCCGCTCGTACACGCCCAAGGGCTGAGCTTCCGCCAGGAAGTCGTCCGGGATTCCCTGGATGTCAATGCCGATCGGGCGAAGATAAAACAAGTCATTCTTAATTTGCTGAACAATGCCGTGAAATACAACGTCCCCAACGGCGAGATTATTCTGCGCGCCTATCACGGCCCGGTTTCTTCCGGGCAGCCGCTGGAAACCATTTGCATCGAGGTATCGGATACCGGCAGGGGAATCCCCACGGAAAGCCTGCCGCACCTGTTCGAGCGGTTCTACCGGCCGCAGGAAGGAACGGGACTGGCGCGCGGGACGGGGTTGGGGCTGTATATCTCGAAATATATTGTCGAAAGCCATCACGGGAAGCTGGACGTAAAAAGCACAATCGGGCAGGGATCCACCTTCATCATCCGACTGCCGAT
>CAZFPL010000032.1:10942-17864 GCA_964521085.1 uncultured Anaerolineales bacterium
CAGTGTCTTCGGATCTTTTCGGTGATTTCCGTGTACCCCTCAACACATCCATAACTTCGCTCATAGTGTCTACAATGAATATTTCCCTTCCGGTCTCTTTCGTGACGGCACGCGGGGATACATCGTCCAGCGAGAGGGCCGGCGGGTGGCTGAACATCACCCGGGGAAGAAAAACGGGGCCGGCGCCGGCGCTTGCGCGGATGGCATCGATCACGTCCCGGGAGGCCAGCAATCCGGCGACGGTGACCGTTTCACCGAAGCAGCGGTTGGTAACTCCAAGCACGCGCAGCGGTATTCCGGTCAGACTGGAAAACTCGGCCGCGGCGGATTCCAGCGTGCTTTGAAAAAGCCGCGCGGTTACCAGCGTCGCTTGTTTATACCGGGAGCGGATCTTCCTTCCCGCAAGTTCCTCCCGTATAGCGGCCCAATCTTCCAGGAAGGAACGGACCAATCCCAAACCGTTCTCGCGCAGGTCGATCTCCTCGTAGAATTCAATCGGCGGCACCGTCCTCCCGGTTGCCAAATACCATTCGTCGGTGAGAAACGCAAAACGGGATCCCAGGCGGGGAAGGAATTCACGCTGGCGGCGTTCCACCTGCGCGATTACATTTCCCATTTTGAGAGGATCGTACGGGCGGACCCCCCGTTTTTGAAAGCGTGTCACCCCGACCGGAACGACCGAACACGACCGGACGGCCGGATGCAAATCCGCGAGATCCGCAAGCGTGCGGTCCAAATGCGCGCCGTCGTTCAAACCCGGAGAGAGGACCACCTGCGCGTGAATCTCGATGTGGTTCGCCGCCAGGAAATGGAGCCGGTCCAGAATATCGCCCGCCTTCGGATTGCCCAGGCACCGCGCCCGCACATCCGGCTCGGTGGCGTGCACGGAAACGTACAGCGGCGAGAGATGCTGCTCGGCAATGCGGTCCCAATCGCGCGCGGTGAGATTGGTCAGCGTGACAAAGTGCCCGTAGAGGAACGAGTAGCGGTAATCGTCGTCCTTGATGTGCAGGGTGCGGCGCATGCCCGGCGCCATCTGGACGACGAAACAAAACGGGCAGCGGTTGTTGCAGCGGCGGATGTCGGTGTCGAAGGTCGGGTGGGCGAAATCCAGGCCGAGGGTGGACCGGGTTGACCGCTTGGCTTCGCCGGAGATAATCCGGCTGCCGCGCTTCCACTTCAAGCGGACCATTTCCTCGGCGGCGTGATATTGGACGTCGATCACATCCGCGACGGGACGGCCGTTCACTTCGAGGAGCCTGTCACCCGGCCGGATTCCGGTTTTCGCGGCGGCGGAACCCCGCCGCACGGCGGATACCAGGCCGCCGGTTTCCTTCGCGGGAGAAGTGATCCTGCTCAAGGGGCAAGCAGTTCGATCGTATCGGTCGTGGCGAGGGCAAAGTCGGCATACACGCCGCGGCGCTCCGGCGGAAGAAGTGCGGCCAGGCGGTACATCGCCTCATCGGTCATCTTGCGCAGCCACTCGCGCGGGACTTTGCCTTCGGGCAAGCGGAACCGGAACGGCTTGCCGAAGCGGATGTGCGCGCCGGGCTGGGACCAGCGCCGCGGGCTGATTGTGGGGAACCCCTCGGTGCCGTATATGGAAGCTGGAATCACGGGGACACCCGTGCGGGCAACCAAGTAGGCCATCCCATCCTTGGCCCGGCGCATCGCCGGGCTGCGCGTGCCTTCCGGCGCAAGCAGAAGCAGCTCGCCGGATTCCAGCACTTTGACGGCCTGATCCAATGCGCTGCGGTCCACCTCGCCGCGTTTTATCGGGATGGCGCCCCACAGCTTCGGGAAGATGCCCCAGATGGGGATATTACCAAAGTCGAACCGGGCGACCGGCACCACATCGCGCCGGATGGAATTTAAAACGGCGACCGAATCGACCAGGGAAGTGTGGTTGATATATACGATTCCCGGCCCCTGCGGGGGGATGTTTTCCACACCTTCGACAGAATCGATCTTGGCCAGGATGCGGAAGGCGATATTGTCCATGAGGAACCGCAGGAAGCGGCGGATACCTGTCCATTGATCGTGGACGTAGTTGGCTTGGGCGGTCATGTAGGTTCTGACCCTTGTAAGCGTATTACACAGAAGAATAGACCAATTTCCTGAGTAAACATTTCCTTTGATAATTATCAACCATTTTGGAAAACTATGGAAGGGATTAACGGTTTTTTACGTAGGCAGATTCCTTCCTTTAGAATTCCCTGCTTTAAAGAACGAAAAAAGCCATTTCATTGCGGGATGAATAGTACGGTCAGTTGAGATCCCACACAACCACGGTCCCATCGGCCGAGGTGCTGGCCAGTGTTTTCGCATCCGTGGAAAACGACAGGAAAATTATCGCGCCATTATGACCGGAAAAGCTATGCCGGATCTTCCCAGTGGCTGTATCCCAGACATACACCGGACCGCTGTCCGTGCCCGCCGCCAGCAATTTCCCGTCGGGCGAAAAACGCGGTGTATTGTTGATCCAGATGGGGGGATCCGTGAATAGGCGGATGTCTTTGCCGGTATCCCCGTCCACAAGACAAATCCCGTATGATTCCTCACATTGCGTGAAATAATCATATCCATCCGGCGAGAAGGCAAAAATAAAATCCCCGTGGCCGCCGGCTCCCGGGTATTCCTCGCCGGTGTCCACATCGAAAACGGCGGCATCCATCCCGAATTCCCAATCCCACGATCCCAACGCGACACGATTCCCATCCGGAGAGAAAATCATATACCACGGATCCGATGACCCGTTCATTGGAAATGCAAGTTTGCTTAATAATTTTCCGCTGCCAAGGTCCCAGAATTCGGCGAAGTCGGGGATGTGAGCATATTCGTTATATTGGATGGTTGCAGCCGTTTTTCCATCCGGCGAGAGGACAAAATTCCAATAACCGAAGTCGCCCATGTAGTCAGGTCGTTCCAATGAATACAAAGGTTTGGCATCGCGAATATCCACAATGATTATTTTATTCGGGGAGGAGACGTACGCATACATGCGATAATCCGGCGAGAGCACGGAGGCTGAGGGAATATTGTACGAAACCAATTGTTTATTGGTGAAGGCATTCAACCATACGATCCTGTCCTCCGTCCGGAGGCCCAGTTCACTGCCGTCGGATGAAAATTGGGCTTCTTCCCACGAGGAAAATGGATCATCAATAATATGCACGGACTGACCGTCAGTGGAATTCCACAAATGGATGGAATCAGCAAATCCAGCTAATAATAAGCCGCCTGAGGAAAAGGCGATCGATCGCACGCCTTCGCCGGGGTTATTAAAAGTATGCACGTGAATGCCGCTTTCCGGCTTCCATTGGAGAACAGTTCCCGTCTCATCACCGGCAGCCAGCCATTTCCCGTCTGGGGAGAATGCAAGATCCCTTATGCTTCCTGAAAATCCATCCAGATCCGGTAAACGAATATTGCCAGTTATACTGAATATTTTCACGGACTTCCATATCCCGACCGCAAGCAGTTTTCCATCCTGAGACAATGCAATGGCATTCAGGTCACTGCCGATTTCCTTGAAATTGCGGATGAGTTCTCCATTGGCAGAATTCCACAAGGTAACAACGCCATACCAGGACCCGACCGCCAATATCTCTCCATGTGCGGAAAAGGCCATGCTTTCAGCACCGTTTACATCAACGTCCTTGATAGTGCGTTGCAGTTTCCCGCTGGGCAGATCCCATATATCCACCGCGCCGGTCTGTTCGTACCGTATCTCCTTTCCCACCGCAAGTTTTTTTCCATCCGGAGAAAATGCTATTCCAATATGATTAATTCCGGTTTCGGAAATGGGGATTTCCCGTTGGAATTGCCCGGTTGTTGCATCCCAGATGTAGATTGAATCAAAATCGATTTGAACATCCGGAAATCCAGCCGGGGTCACCCGCTGGGATAGAGAGGCAAGGGTTTTTCCATCCGATGAAAAGGACACATGGGTCATCGGGATGCTTGTGGGGATGCCCCAAACTTCCTCGAAGGTTTCCATATTGTATAGAAATAATCCCGTCGCGCCAGCTACAGCCAAATTTTTTCCATCCGGCGAAACGGCAATCTGGTTGATTGTCCCGCGGCCTATTCTTACCCGCGCGCCCTGCGGCACCCAGCCGGGGAGAACGATCGAAGGTTCCACCCTGGTCGCCGTCTTTGTCGCTTCAAGCGGTTCCGTAGATGCGGGTGTTCGGGTTAGCGTCGGTGTGAATGCATTAACTGCGGTATCGGTCGGCGCGGAAAGGGCGGCTTCGATCGTCTGTTGGTAGCCAGTCGGATCCTCCGTCGGTCCAGCCGGGCGTGATGTGGCACAGGCGGCCGCGGTAACGACCACTATGGCGCAAGAAACGCTGATGGATATCCTTCTATGCGACTTGGGATTCATCGGTTGATACCCGGAAGATATTTCATGAAAGCCCATTCAACTTATCCGCGTAGATCCCACAGCACGATAGTTCCGTCTCCCGATCCGGAAGCCAGCATGCTTCCATCCGGGGAAAACGCGACGCTGTAGACGCTCTCATTATAAACATCCATTTCACGCAGGATTTCACCATCGGGCAAACTCCACAAAATTACGGCTCCATGACTTTCGGAAGGTTTTCCGCCGGTGCCGATGGCGAGTATTTTACCATCCGGAGAAAAAACGATGGAAAGAATCGGATCATATAAATTAATCGACGTTTCCCTTATGTCCCCGTCCGTCCCATTCCATACAACGACCCTCCCATCTCCCGTTCCAAGGAAAAGGTTTTCGCTATCGGGAGAAAAAATGGCGGAAGAAAAGTGATTCTTTTCATCCGTCAGGACCACAATGCCCTTTCCGTTTAAAGCATTCCATACATGAACCTGGCCGTGCATCGTCTCAGCGGCGATGCGGGTACCATCCGGAGAGTAGGCAATATTGTCGATAACCGTATTGAGTTTCTCAAACGACCGGATCCATGCGCCAGTCGATGCAGTCCAAAGTATGACTGTGCCGTCTTCGGATGCGGAAGCGAGAATTTTTCCATCCGCAGAGAACGCCAAACTCGTTACATACGCCGTGTGCCCTTTCCAGGAACGCACCAGTCTGCCGGTAGTCGGATCCCACAATTCTATTTTTCCCGCTTCAAAATCACCGGTTCCAGTGGCCAATATTTTTCCATCCGGAGATAAGGCCATGCCCCCCATCGTCTCGGCAATAAATCGGGGTGCATGTACGGTTGGAGGATCCCCGCCGATGGGAATTTCCCACAAAAAAACATTGGCATACATTTCTGCCGTAAGGGTGCGCCCATCCGGGGAAAAAGCCACCCTTCCAACACCTCCGGTATGGCCCTCCAAGCTTCCCGTTTGTTCACCACTGGCAGTGTTCCATAAGATGATGGAACCGTTCTCCGATCCAGCCAAAAGGGTATTTCCATCCGGGAGAAAAGTCACGCTCCTGATGCCGCTGCCCATACCGCTGTTGCTTTCCTTTTCCAGAGTGCGCAAGCGCCGGCCATCCGCCGGATTCCAAAGGATGATGGTGCCGTCCCACGATCCGGAAGCCAATCTCATTCCGTCCGGCGACCAATCAACACTTTCAATATAGGATGTATGCCCACATAATGTTCGCAGAAGATCGCCGCTGTCCACATCCCAAATTATGATCGTTTGATCCCAAGAAACGGAGGCGAGGTTTTTTCCATCGGGTGAGAAGACCGCGCTTCTGACCGAATCCGAATGGCCTTCCAACGTAAGCAAACGTTTTCCACTTTCCACGTCCCATAGGATGACATTCTTCAGGAGACCGCAGGCGGCAAGGATTTTTCCATCCGGTGAAAAGGCGATGCATGTGTAATCCCCCCGCAATTCATCTATCAACGTGCCGTCGGACACATTCCAAAGACTGATTGAATTGGATAAAAGTGATATGGAAGCCAGCATTTTTCCATCGGGCGAAAAAGCGACTTCCACCATTCCTTTGGAACCCGACCTCCACGATCGTATCTGCCGTCCGTTGGAGGCATCCCATAAAAAAATTCTATCGCCCATCCATGAACCCGTTGCGATCAGGTTTCCATCCGGCGAGAAATCCGCGCCATAAAGCGCTTCCTCAGTGGCGACATTCCAGACGGGTTTAAAGGTATCCACTGCGTACATATACAATCCCACCGGACCCGCTGCCACCAAAGTTTTTCCGTCCGTGGAAACGGATAAACCATATACAATTCCTTTACCTAATCGCGCATATGCGCCATCCGGGATCGGACCCGCCCATAGATCCAGGGGCATTTGCGTGGATGTCGGACTTGCTGTGGATGATGGCTGCAGAGAATACGTTGAGGTACTCGTGAGCGATGGAACAAGCGCAGTTTTGGTCGGGGATATTTCCTTTGCAGTTGCTCTTTCCGCAGGCAGTACTGCCGTATTCGTCTCGGCGGTCATGCTGCATCCCAGATGGAGCAAAGCCATCAATACGAAAGGAAGCAGTACCTCTTTTGGTAATCTCTTCATTTCATCCCCTTTCCCCTGGCGGAAATTATTTTACCCAATATTATATACTCCCCTGCAAATGAAGTAACTTCATCGTATTCCCTTTGGTTTTTTCCATGCGGGAATAGTCTTTTACCCGGAGAATTAGTATTCCATATCCCACAAGATAATCGTCCCGTCATCCGAGCCGGAGGCAAGCGTTTTCCCGTCGGCGGAAAAAGCGACGGCCTCTACGTTGTAGGTGTGCCCGCGGAGCGTCTTAAGAAGCTCCCCCGTCGCGGGATCCAGCAACAGAACCTCGCCGCCGGCTGTTCCGGCGCCCAGCCGCTTGCCATCCGGCGAAAAAGCTACACTCTTGACTGCGTATTCCCAAGGCAGGACTACCCGCGGATTGCCGTCCGGCATATTCCATAGAATGAGATACCCCCAAGGGAGATAGGCCAGGGTGTTCCCGTCCGGC
>CAZFPL010000032.1:17964-32126 GCA_964521085.1 uncultured Anaerolineales bacterium
CCGGCCCGGGCCAGTTTTTAATCACCCTGCCCGATGCCATGTCCCAGACAAGAAGCCCCGGGAGAAAATTAAATCCGTTTTCATCAGGTTCTTCCAGGCGGATGCCCTCCGCGGCTGCGATCCTCTTCCCATCCGCGGAAAAAGCAATAGAGTCGATCGCTTCGGGGTCTTCCTGCAGCCGGCTTACCTCTTTCCCTCCTTCGACATCCCATACCGTGATCGTCTCGCAGGCGGCGACTGCGAGATGGCTGCCGTCCGGCGAGAAGAGAACGTTTGACAATCGAATTTGATTGTGTTAGCAGTTTCTCCCCTGAGGCGTAATGGCATACAGCTGTCTCCAGCCGACGGCGTCCCACAGGATGATCCGTCTATCCTCTCCCCACGGGAGAAGCGCGAGTGTTTTTCCATCCGGCGAAATATCATATTGATTATATTCGCCATCCAATGCTTTCCTTTGCATACTCTCACCCCTCATCCAATCCCATACATAGAACATGTCGTTTGACGAGACGGACGCCAGGGTGTGTCCATCCGGCTGGAAGGTGAATTTCCTCACTCCTCCGGTGAATCCGTCAAGTGTCTGCAATTGTTCGCCGGTGGAGAAATCCCATCGACGGATCGTAAATCCGGAATTCCAGCCGCGCGGACCGGTGAACAGCGTTTTCCCGTCGGGGGCGAAGGCGACACCTTCCAGTTCTCCTTCAACATACCCTTCCGTTTCACCCAGCGTACGAAGCCGCGCGCCACTGATCGCATCCCAGAGCACAGCCGTCCCATGACCTCTTCCGTCCGTCGTGGTGTATCGGGAACCGGCGGCAAGCGTTTTTCCATCGGGCGAGAACGCAAGGCTGAGGATCAGGTTTGATCCCTCGGCCTCCTCCTTGATCCCTTCCAACGTCAACAGCAGCTCGCCGTTTGCCGGATCCCAAACGCAGACCCGGTTGTCCATTCCTCCCGAAGCAAGCATTTTCCCGTCAGGCGAAAAGGCGACATCCTTTACTTCGTCGTCATGCCCCTCCAGAATGCGCAGGCGTTTTCCGCTTTCCGTTTCCCAGAGGATGACGGGGGCGCTGGAGGATTGCCCGGCGGGTGTTTCGCACGCTTCACAGGGAACGGGCATTCCGAGACCGCCCGGGGCCGCATAGCCGGCTGCCAATATTTTTCCGTCGGGTGAGAAGCCGAGACTGAAGGGAAATTTATCTTTTTCCTCGCGGATCCAAAGAAGTTTTCCGTCGGCGACCTCCCATAAAAACACATGGTCGCTGCATGTGGCGGCCAGTTTTTGTCCATCAGGGGAGAAGGCAATACTCTCGATGGTTACATACTCGTCTGCGGAGAAATCCGGCCGGATGATGAGAAGGCGATTGCCCGTCACGGCATCCCAGAGGATGATCTCGTCCTGGTCTTCGGGATCCATTGTATGCTGGGATACGGTCGCGATTCTCGTGCCGTCCCGCGAGATCACCGTCTGGTTGATCACCCTCTCGGCGGGTCTGCCCCAGATCAATTCAAAGGAATCGGCGCGGTACAGGAACAACCCGCCTGATCCGCCCACAACCATCAAGTCCGCAGCGGGGGCGATGTCGAAGGAAGAAATCCAGCCTTTTCCCAGCCGCATCCGCGCACCCGCCGGTGCAGGCCCGGCTCAGGTCGGAAGGAGGGGGCTGTCGGGTATCGGTGCTAAAGTCGGCGTGGATGACATGGAAGGGATTCCAGCCGTCGGAGAATTTATTTTCTCAGTCAGAACCGCTTCCTGTGTCTGCCCATGGATGACCGGTTTCGCCGTCGGTCCGGCCGCCGGCGAGGGGACACAGGCGGCGACAATGATCAGAACTAAGCAAGCGGCGCCGAATGCAATTCGTTTCCGCCCATTCACCTTCATCGCTTATTCCTCCACATTCCACAGGATCACCGTCCCGTCGGACCCTCCGGAGGCGAACGTCTTCCCGTCGGGGGCGAAGGCGACGCCGTTCCGGATGTTAATCGAATTCTCCGAAAGATATCCATGCCCCCGCAATGTCCGCAGGACGGTCCCATGGGCGGCGTCCATTAGGAGAACGGCATCTTTGTTCGTCATCGCGGCCAGCCGGGTGCCGTCCGGCGTGAGGGCAATACTGATGATCCATTCGTTATGCCGGACGTCGAGTTCCAGGGAGGCCTGCCGGACGGCTTCCCCGGTCTCGGGATTCCACCAGATGACCGATCCGTCGTCCATGCTGGTGATCAGCATCTTTCCGTCCGGCGTATATGCGAGATCCGTCGGCTCCCTTCCATACTTCTCGGGGGAGACTTTAATGGTGGAAATTTTCCGCAGTGCTTGGACGTCCCAAATATTTATATTGTACGCATCGGCATACGCAAGCTTCGACCCGTCCGGCGAAAAAGCGATTCCGCGGCCGGAATAATTTAAAACGGACAACAGAGTCGTGCTGGACAAGCTTCCCAGATTCCAGAGGACAAGACCCTCACTTGAAGCGACGGCCAACATCGTCCCGTTCGGGGAAAAGGCGACTCCCGTCGGGGCATAGTAGATCCCCTGGGAAGTCAGGGCCTTTATGACGATTCCATCTGCCGCATTCCACAGCAGAACCAGATTGTCATCCGACCCGGACGCCATGTATTTCCCATTCGGCGAAAAGTCGATATCGGTGATGTTTTCCTCATGTCCGTCAAGCAAACGCGTCCGTGCGCCGGTGTTCGGATCCCAAAGGTTGATCGAGCCGTCATACATCCCCGACGCCAGCATGGTGCCATCCCTGGAGTACGTTACCTGATGAACGCTGCTTGCAAATCCTCCAAGGGCGTGAAGGATCTCCCCCGTGGAGAGGTCCCAAAACGCGATGAATGATGCAGATTCCGTAATCAGGACCTTGCCGTCATCGAAGAAGGATACCCTGCCCGGATCGTCAAGTCGGGAATTTATGATCCGCTTCTTCTCTCCCGTCTCGACATCCCATACCGTAATGGGGGAGGTATCCATACTCCCAACGGCCAGCAGTCGGCCGTCCTGGGAGAACGCGAGTCTGCTGGGACGCCCCCTGGGCGTCGTGATGATCCGCATCGGTTCTCCGCCGTCGACGTCCCACACTTCGACCTTTCCCGAATCCGAAACCACGGCAATTCGCCGGCTGTCGGGGGAAAACGCTCCACTGGCGTATATATCCGACTCAATCAGGATTTTTTTCACCGCTTCGCCGGTTTCTGTATCACGAAGGACCACACCCTCATCCGAAACCCACGCCAGGAACCGTCCATCCGGTGAGAGGACAATGGTCCCGCAGCACGCCGCAAAGGGGAATTGGACCGCCTTGATAGATTGCATATGATCCATATCCCAATGGATGATCCACCCGCCGGATACGGAGACAAGCTTCTTCCCATCGGGCGAAAATGCAAGTTCAGCCGCTCCGATGATTTTCTCCCGGTTCCGGAACGAGTGCAGGAGTTTTCCGTCAGTGGTCGTCCATACAGTAATATCTCCGTTCTCCATTCCGGCGGCAAACAGGCGCCCATCCGGAGAGAATACAATACTGCCCGGCGACGACCCGGTTGCCAAAGCAAGGGTTTCCGCATACGTTTCCATCGAATACAGGTACACCCCGGAACGGGCGGCCACCCCGAACATGCTTCCATCCGCGGAAGGGGCGACCCGGTTGATGGATCCCTTCCCCAGCCGGGCACGGGCGCCCTGCGGTACGGGCGCCGCCCAGATCGATGCGGAACCATCGAGGAATTCCGTCGGCGTTGGAATCAACGTGGCGGTCAGGGTCCGGGTGGAGGTGGCAGTGCGGGTTTGCGAGGGAGTCCGGGTTGCGCTGGGCGCCGATGAAAGGGACGCCGCAACACCCGGGGTTGCTTCCTCCGCCGACGGCCGTCCCTGTCCGCAGGCCGCGGTGATTCCCAAAACAACTACTGCAAGGAGCCACTTCCGTTTGTTTACCATTCCTTCCTCCAATCCCATCCCGATCCGCTCATCTTCTTCATGGAAAACTCAAAATCTTTATTCGGGTAGATCCCAAAAGAAAAGCGTATCTTCTTTATATCTGGAAACCAGAGTATTTCCATCCGGCGAAAAGAACACTTGGTGGATCGGTTTGTCGAGACCCTCCAGAAACAACGGAGCTTCTCCGCGCGAGGCGTCCCAGACCGCAATCCGCCCGTCGTCCAGCCCGGCGGCGATTTTTCCGCCGTCCGGCGAAAACGCCAGGCTGGTGACCAGCAGGTAGGTTTCGTCCAAGGTCTGCAAGCGCCGGCCGGTGGCAACCTCCCAGACAAGAATAGTCATCCAGTCCGAGGAAATCAGTTTCCGGCCGTCGGCGGAAAACGCAATGGCTGCGAGATAACCTTCATGTCCCATCAGCTCCCGGAGTCTGTTTCCCCACCGGATATCCCACAAGGCGATGCCATTCCAGTCCGTTATGGTATACGCCACCGTCCTTCCATCCGGAGAAATTTCCAAGCCGGTCATCGAGCAGGTCGTCAAGCTGGAGGATCGAATCCGTTTTCCCGCCTCCCAATCCCATTGCTCAAATAGCATCGTGTCCATATTCCCTGAAGCGAGGGTCAGCGTGATCCCGTCGTTCGAAAAAACCGCGTACGGGCAGGACAGGAAAGACATTATTTCCAATGTGCCGGTCTTTTCCCAGGTGGCCGGATTCCAAAACACGACGTTGCCGTCGCCGATCGCCGTCGCTAATGTGCCGCCGTCGGGGGAAAACGTCAACCAGCAGATGTTCTCCGTTTCCGGAATGACGAGTTTTCCATCCGTTCCATCGGGCTGGTAGAGATAGACTCCCTGGCTGCTGTTGATGACCAGCATCGATCCATCCGGCGAATAGGTCACGTTGTACAAACCACCTGGAACCACCAGCTTGGCCCGCGCGCCCTCCGGGAACGGATCGGTCGGCGTGGCGGTTATCGTCGGGGTGGCGCTCGGGGTGAAGCTGGGGCCGATGGTGTTGGTCGGCCGGGGGCCGGGCGGGATCGGACCGGCCGGTGACGGCGTGGATGTCCAAGCCGGGGTCGGCTGGTGCGTATCTGTTTTTTGAGTCGCCGCTCTTTCCGTCGTTTTCATCAGGTTTGTTGATCCGATCGCTGGCGAAGGGGCGCAGGCGGTGACGGAAGCAACCATCGTAAAGCACATCATTATGATCTCAACCAGAATTTTCAATCGGCGAGGCATCTCTTCCCTCCCTGTCTTGGACATTGGCATTCGCTTACGGGTATATTGTATTTTACGGGGGTTTCAGACGGGTTACCAGGATGTGGCAAATCAGTAACATAGTTTTAAAGAACGAACCATCAGGAGTTGCGTATATGCGGGCGCTAAGGAACGAAGACGGGGGAAACCCATTAACGCCGTTCGTTTTCGATTAACGGTTTAATTTTTTCCAATATTGCTTCCGGCGTCATCGCCGTCGTATCAATGATGACCGCATCTGCGGCCGGGCGCAGGGGGGAAAGGTTGCGGCTGGAATCCACTTCATCGCGGCGGGCAAGCCCGGCTTGCACCTCTTCCAGCGACAGGTCTCCCCCGCGCGATTCCAGTTCGAGGTATCGCCGCCGGGTGCGCTCCTCCAGCGAGGCATCCAGATAAATTTTGAGGTCCGCCTCCGGCAGGACGACCGTGCCCACGTCGCGCCCGACCATCACGACATTGCCGCGCAGGCCGATCCGCCGCTGCTGGGCGACCATCGCCGCGCGCACCCGGACGTAGGCCGAGACCTGTGAGACGGATGCATCCACTACCGGCTCGCGAATCACCCAGGAGACGTCATCCCCGTCCAGCAGAACCGTGCTGGTGCGGCCGTCCCCGGCCGCTGCCGGTGTTACATCAATGGAAATTTTCTCCGCCAACTCCGAAATTTCCGCTTCGTCGGCCGGATCCACCCCCTTTTGATACGCCGCCAGCGCGACGGCGCGGTACATCACGCCGGTGTCGAAAAATAAATATCCCAACCGGGCGGCAAGCATCCGGCCGATGGTTGTCTTGCCCGAAGCCGCCGGTCCGTCCAGTGCGATGATTCGTGCCGGTGAGCTGGTCATTGCTCCGCCTCCGCATCCGGGATAAGAATATCCGAGCGCACCCAGAGGATCACACTTCCCCGCTCCACCGGCCCCTCGCGGTAAAGCAGCCAGCCGATAAGGTCCGGCGGCCAGCCGGACCACGCGCGCCGTTCGGTGACGGCGAACGCCTGGCCGCGGTAGACGACCGTCAGCTGGGGGGCAACGACGGCACCCTCCCACTCCGCGTATGGAGCGATCAACATCGCCGGGGTGGAAAGCATGTCCGCCGTGGTCGCGTAATCCACCGCGCCGAACGTCAGCAGTTCCCAGCCGAGTGCGGATTCCTCCGGCCATAGGACGACCACGATCAGTTCATCCTTCACGCCGGTCTTCCACTCGGAGATCTGTTCAAGAGTCTGGTGCAGACGAAGAATATCCTCCGCGACGATCTCCGATTGCCACAGCTCGTTGGCGGAGTTGCGCCGGACGTGCGTCGCATTCCATCCCGCTCCGGCCTGCACCACAAAAAAGATTCCCGCCCACGCCAACGCCAATCCGGTCAGCGATTGCCGCCATCCCCGCCGCCAATTCTCGGTAAATAACGCGCCAATCACCAGGCCGGCAAGCAATCCAAATAGCGCAAGGATCAGATGCGTCCAAAACCCCGTCTGGTGATAAGCGGCCAGGTTGAAAAATGCGAATGCCGCGAGCGCCACAACCCCGCCGGCCTGGATCGCGACAAATACCGGCCGTTCTTCGAGGATCGGGGATTCCAGCGCCGAGCGCAGTACGCGCGCGCCGAGGATCAGCAGCGGAAGGATAATCCACAATGTTTCATCCGGGAAGGCCGCCGGGCGGAGAAGCACCCACACCGCCGCGACGGCGGTGAAGATACCCCAGAACCGGTCCTCTTCGGAGAGCAATCCTTTCCAGAGCAGGAAGAGCCCGATCGCGCCGAAAATCAAAGCGCTGGGTTCATACGCGATGAAAAGCAAAATCGACTCCCCGATGCGCGGCCACCCGGAAAAGAACGCCGTCACCCAACTCGTGAAGCCCGTCGCCAGCGCGCCGAGGCCGCGCGGGAAGAAAAACAATCCCGTGCTTCCGGCGACCACCCCGATGAGAAAACCGGCCGGACCGGTGCGCGACCGCAGGAACTCGTCGAATTGAATCCGGAGGGGATTGGTTTCCTTTCCTTCCGCAGCGGGGATTTTCGAGATTCGGAGAATCCAATCCGCAAGGAGGACGATCGCCGCGATCGCCAATCCGCTCCATCCGACCGGTCCGGATGCCGCAGCCAGACCCAGCGCGATTCCACCCATCCGCGGCCGCTTCTCCTTCGAGCGCAGGGAAAGGATGCAGAATCCCGCCGCGAGAAAACCGAGTGCGGTCCCGCCGGCCATTGTGGAGGCGATGTTCAACGAGGGAGAGAATGCGAGGAATAGAGCGGCGAGGAACGCTTCCAACCTGCCGCGCTCGCTTCGGAGAAGCAGCGGCAGAAAAACGGCCAACGCGCCGGCCAGGGCCGGGAAGAGCCGTGGTCCCCAGTGCGACGGCCCGGCGATGAAGAGCACACCGGCCGTCAGGGAGGAAAACAGCGCGCTGGCGGATGAGGCGGCCTGCCCACGGAGAAGGTGCAACGCGCCCCAGGCTTCGACGGCTTCCTTTTCACTCAGCGGCGCGCTTTCACTCGCCGACACCCGCAGCAGCAAGGCCGCCAGAAAAAGCGCCCCAAAAATCGGCAGATCATATTTCTCCGGGATCCGGTCGATCGCGTCTCGGATTTTCATGAAGCCCCCCTTTCGAAAATGATGACGCCGTCCGCTTCGTAAATCACATTCATGTGCACGCGGAATTTATCCAATCCGCGGGGGCCGTATGTCTGCTCCTCAAGCTGTCCGTAGTAGACATACCGGATTCCATACCGCTCGATGATCTCCTGCGCGCTGATCCAGTCCATGGTTCTATACAACTCTTCGATATCGTGGATCCGCGGGTCGTGGATGGCGCGCGTGCCGCGCCATTGATCCTCGTGGCCGATCCAGCCGAGGACGCTCGGAATGCCGGTATGGGTGGCGATCCGCCCGGCGTACGCGTCGTAATCATGGCCAACCGCCTCCACGAACGGGCCGTCGTCGTAGATGTTGGCGCGGATCCACTCGATGGCCGCCGCGTCCTCCGGATGATCGATCCACAGGTAGGCCGAGGCATCCAGCGTGGGCTCATTGGGGTTGGTTGCTTCGTTCGTCTTGGTCCACACCGCCATCGGATAATAGACCGATCCAAGCAGCAGCGTGATCAACACCGTTCCGGAGGCAATCGCGGCATACGCCCACCGTCCGCCGCCGGCTGCGGCTTTCCTCCGCACCGCCTGAAACAGCCGGATAATCCCGTATGCGGCCGGAATACTTAATAACGCCCATGCCTGGAAATAGAATTTAAACACCGTGTTCATGCGCGAGCCGAACATATCGCGCAGGTAGAAATATTCCGGAAAGAGGGCCAGCAGCGCCCCCCACAGGACGAGGATCAACAGGAACGCATCCACCCATTTCTTGCCGGCCTGCAGATCTTCCCCCTCCGGCGGATCGGTCGCGGCGTTCGCGCCCTTCCGTATCCATCCAAAAAGCGCCGTCAGCGCGGCCGCTATCAGCAGGAAGGGAAGGAGCGACGCCCACGGATCGGTGAATCTCCGCGTAAGGATGGTTGCCATCGCGTCAATCGCGCCATACCCCCCCAACACGCCCGCCAAACTCATTACGACTTCGGGATCCAATGAAATGTAGAACCCCATCATCAGCGAACCTACCAGCAGTACCGCCATCCCGACCCCGGCCAGTGACAGACCGTTCTTCCAATCCAGCTTCCACTCCCGGCCCCATAATTCCAGGATGATCCAGGCGAACACCGGCACAAGCAGAGTTCCGAACATGACGAAGAATTGACCGCCCTTGGTGGGGAAGAGCACGTTGGGCAGGATTCCGCCGGCCTGCGAGGAGAAGCCGATCAGGAAAGGCACGAAGAGCGCCACCGCGAGTATGCCGGTAAGCGTCCAACGGGCGATAAACGCCTTCCAGCCGCAAAAAGGTCCGAAGGTAAGTTCGCACCGGCTCATCTTCCATCCGACCCAACCCGCAATCGCGGCCATCCCGAAGATGAGGATGTCCCACGTATTGAGGAAAAGCAAACTGCCAATGGATAGCACGCTGAACGCCAAAAACAGCCAGCGGTCGGATTTTGAATCGGGGATCGCGCCCCCGCCGCGAAGGAGAGTTTCCAGCGCAACCACGATAGCCAACAGGAGGAAGGGAAGCGCCATCACGTGCGGATGCATGTCGCCGATGACGAACGAGAACGCCGGAAATTCATCGATCAACCCGTCGTCGGGATAGAGGGATTCGCCGCCGAGATTGCGTTCATTGATCACCCGCGCCGCCATCCACCACCACCAGCCGCGGGTCGGCATCCAGCCGGGCTTCCCGGTCGGCGGAACGTTGATTTGGTTAATATCCAACGCTTCCCAAAACGGGCCTTGTCCGTTTTGCCAACCGACTTGTTCTTTATAGAGAATTTCCAAGCTGCCTTCGAGGTTTCCCAGAAAGAGCAGCGCAAACGGAGCCAGGAGGGGCAGCCACAGAAAATGGGAAGTCCAGAAACTTTGTGCTTTCCTCCACGGAGTGGCCGGATCGGAAAGGTCCGGACCGGGTTCCGGTTTCACCTCCGCCCGCGCCTTCAGGAGCAGCAGGTTGCGCAGCAAGCCGTAGGCGCCCAGCCCGGCCATGCCGAAGCTGCCCGTAACACCAAAGCTGAAGGCCACGCTTCCGGAAAGGCCGGATATCTTGGCGAGCATTCCGGTGAGGATGTATCCGAAGTGATAATAGGAAATCGCGTATCCGGAAAGCCAGGGATCGTTCGGGGGGAAATACGTGGAACGCATGATGGCGTTGAGAAACGCCAGGTCCATCGGCCGTTCGGTGTGAGTCGCCCCGGCATCGTACGCCCGGATCCAGCTCAGCCCGGCGAACAGGATGAGGAATACGCCTTCGGTGAACAGCGCTTCCTTTCCGTGTTCGCGCAACCAGCGCCAGGGATCCTCTCCGCGGAAGTGAGTCAAAACCAATCCCGCGGCGAACAATCCTCCGGCGCAGAGCCAGATGGCTCCGGGCATGTTCTGCCATAAATGCAGCCAGCATCCCAGCCAGAAGAAATACCCCGTAACCAGAATCCCGACCATGCGCGCGAAAGCCCAGCCGCGATCGGGCAGCCGCTTAAGGCACTGGAACGTAATCGGCCACAACGCCAGGCCGAGGATCAGCGTGGACGCCCACCAGCGGAGAAAAACGCCTGCGCTTTCCCAGAATGTCATGGTTGCGTTTGCTCCTGATCACTGTCCTAACCTCCCATCCCCCGTCCCCTTCCCCCCTTCCCGTGGCACGGGAAGGGGGGAAGGGGTGCAGGGGTTAGGGGGTTAGGACAGTACCTCGTAAATCGTCGTTTGCCCGACGGTGAACACCGCTTTCAACTGACCCGCTTGCGCCATCCGCTCGAACTTGGCTATTCCTGCCGGAAGGTAAAAGGCACGCTCCAATTGGCCGACGATGACGTACGTCACATTGTATTTCTTCAGGAACTGCATGGCCAGTGCCGTATCGTCCGTATTGTAAAATTCGCCGATCGCTTTTACCCGTTCCCACACGACCTCATCCGTGAAGGCGCCGCGCTGCTGGCGCTCGTGCCAATTCCACCCCACCACGCCGGGCAGGCCGGTATAGATCGTGAACCGCGAGCCCCATCTGTATTCGACCAGGTTGGCTTCGACGATGACGGGCGAACCCTTGACGTTTTCCTGCATCCAGCGGATGGCGAGATAATCCTCCGACAGATCCATATTCAAGGCCAGTTCGGTAGACGCCCCGTCGTAATGCGTCGAGTATTCCATGTACGTCATCCCGTCGAGCGTGCGCGGCGCTTTGTCGCTCATCCGGTCGATAATCTTAAAGTACGATCCCTCGATGGTGTAGAGAAGACCTCCGGCGACCAACACCCCCAGCACACCGAACCACACACCGCGCAGAACTCTTTTGGCGTTCCACAACTGGGCGACCAGCCAGCCGAGGCCGACCCCGGCCGCCACGGCAAAGTAGGACCAGGCCTGGACGTAGAACTTGAAGACCGTGTTCATGCGGTCCATATCCCCCTCGAGAACGACCAACTCCACCCCGCACGTGATCGCCAGGGCGGCGGCGAGCAATCCGAGCGCCATGCGATGCTCGTCCGCCAGTTTGCTGCTCAACGCGATCACAATCGCCCACAGGATCATCGGGATGGAGAGGATCAGGACCGCATACCCCATGGCGCCCAGGATCACCAGTCCGGCAAGCAGCAGGGCCAGCGCGCCAAGCAGAACCGTGCTCAATCCGGCGTATTTCTTCACCTCGGCGAGGGTGACGGAAAGCAAACCCTCGCGCGTCAATCCGATGAGGTAGGAAATCAGGATGAACAGGAATACGCCGTGGATCATGAAATACGCATCCAGCGGGGTTTTGGATCCTTTCCACTGATGGACGGCGTTGTAACCCGCGCCGTACCATTGGTAATACGGCTGGAACAGCCATACCGTAAGGCCGACGAGGAGTCCCCCCAGCAGAGCCAATTGAACCCAGGCACGCCAATTTTTCAATTCTCCATTCTGGGTCAACATCCTCCAGCCCGCCAGCGCCAGGCCGAGCAGCGCGATCCCGAGCGCGGCCGGGTAGTACCAGGAGTTGGTCGCCCACAGCGAGCCTACGGCCAGCGCCGTGACGGCCACCAGCGGCAGGGAAGTCTTCCAGGAGCGCAGCCGATCCGGAGCGATGATCATCGCGGCGGATCCCGCCAGTGCCAGGAGCATCGCCGGAAGCGCCATGCTGTGCGCGTGCAGATCTGCATATAAGAACGAGAAAAACGGGAATTCCGTGATCGGTCCCGTCTCCAGTTGTGCACCTTCCGGACTTATCGGGACGGGGATGGCCCGCGAGGCGTTCCAATACCAGGTATCGAGGCCGAACGGCCACGTCGCCTGGCCGATAACGAGCCGCAGCGCACCGGTCAGCACATGCGGCAGATCCCCGAGCCCGAACAACATCCCGTGCGGGTATGTCAGCGAACTCAGGGCAGCCAGGCCGTCCCACACCAATTTCACCTCGCCCAGATTTCCGAGGACCACCATCATCACCGCCGCCCCCAATCCCGCGACCCACGGCAAAATCTTCACCGCGCCTTTTCGCCGAAGACTCTCGGCCAGATTCCACGCGACGCCGTACGCGGTCACGCCGATCGTGGCAAAAAGCATCGACAGCGCAAGGTTGTAGGCGATCGTCGGGACGGTCCCCAGAAGCTTGATGGGGATGGCGATCAGCACGCACCCCCAGTAATAATAATTCATGTATCCCCCGCCGAACCACGGGTCGTACGCGGGGAAGGACGTGCTTTTCAGCACGGCATTGAGTTGGGAGAAGTCCATCGGCTTCTCTCCGCCCTTCGAGGGATGCCACAGATCGCTGTTCCCGAGGCGAATGAGCAGGAAGAAGAGGAACAGAACGGCGAAGAGAATTTCAACGGCCAGCCAGGTCTTCCAAAGTTCCCGGAATTTTTCCTTCCACCGTACGCGTTCGCGCCAAAACGCAAATCCTCCCGCCGCGGCCAACGCCAGCCACACCAACGCGATGGTCGTCCAGGTGAAGGGAATCCGCGCGCTGCCCAGGAGCCAAGTAGCCCATGCCACCAGCAGCCAGCCGGCGGCCTTGGAAATGGAATACCCTTCATCCGGCAGGCCGCGGAAGATGAGGGAGACCAGCGGCAGCGCCACCCAACCGGTGAGCACCGCCCACAGCCACCACATCCCGGCCGCCAGACCCGGATACTTGTTCCAGATCCATTCGTAGGAGAACATTTCCGACCAGGTTCCACCCGACTGTTGTTCTTCGAGCCGTTCCTGCGGAAGCGTCAATCCGTTTAAAATCCCGTTGGATTGGCTGGCATCCTGCTTGGCCACATGGGTCAGGTCGACCGCGCCGAGGATGGTTTCCACGTTCGTCCGGGAGAAATCCGCCCGCTTTTGGAAGATCCAAACCGGCGCATGATCGTACACGCTGAAGGATTCTTCCGCGGCAAACGGGCTGAGATTAACAATCGGAAGCTTGGGCTCGGTGCCCCAGGATGCGGTTCCAGCCAGATCGGAGATCTGCAGCGGGCCGAAGGTGATCGGATGCTGGAACACGGCGACCAGCTCGAACCCGAGGCGGCCGTCGAAAAGGGCCCTGTAATATTCCATCGTCATCGGATACACCGCCGGCATGCGGCACACGCTCCAGATCCGGCGCTGACTCTGGATGATCACATAATCGGCCCGGGAAAGATTTTCGATCAACATCTGCCGTTTCTCTTCGACGTCGGGCCATTCGATGTTCATCCGGGTGGCGTCCGACCTCTCGAAAAGCAAATTCGCGTCGAAGCCGTCGAGGTTGAAGGGCAGCGGTTCGTCCCAATCCTCGTCGACGAACCACGCCCCCTGCACCTTAAACGGACCGCCCCGCACGGCTGTGACGAAGAGATGGTATTGTTGATCCTGCTCCAGGACGACGGGTCCGAAGGGAACATCGATGCTCGAACCGCGGGAATCCCCCCCGGAAGCGGTGACGGTGACGTCGACCGAAGCGAGCGGCTCGGCGCCGGGCGGCTCGGAATACAATTCGATGCGCAAGAGGGAATCGGACGCGCCGGAGAGGTCCTTGATATACCCCAGCGACAGACTCTCGACCGTTCCCGTTTTGGCGGGACGAAAATTATTCCGGATCGGTTCGGCGCCGGTGCTGATTTCCTGCGAATAGAAATTTACGCCTTGTTGAAATTCCTCGCCCGACTCGAGTTGCATGGTCAACCGGAATGCGGCCGGGAAGTTCTGATAGATCCAGCGCGAGGCCTGCAGGCGCGTATTTTCGGTGCGGTAAATTTCACTGAACTTCCACGCCCAGGCAAGCGATCCGATCAAAACCGCGCCGATGGCCAATCCGGCAAGCGCTTTTCTCCAGCTGCCCCGCTCCTTCGTCGCCCAATTCCACAGTTCCACAAGCGCCCAGGCGGCCAGCAGGCAGAGGAACGGGTAGATGACGAGGAAA
>CAZFPL010000033.1:0-31662 GCA_964521085.1 uncultured Anaerolineales bacterium
AAGACGGCCGGATCACGGAGTACGACGGTAATTACACCGATTTTCTCCGGGAAAAAGCGGTAAAAGAGGCCAAACGTATACCGACGGCGAAACTACCGCCTGTCAAATAAGAACACGGCGCCGTCAAGCGTCCCATCCTTCGACTTGGTAAGGAGGTATCCGGGCACCCGCCTTCTTCGTTTCCCCCCCCTGCGTTTGGTTTTCCCCCATTCTTCCTCTGGCACGCAATTTGCACATTCTTCCTCCTAGAAATACTCATTCGGGAGGCGAAAATGATCGTTCAATATGTCACTCAACCGGACCTGCAGGTCGGCATCATCCTCATCCTCTTGGGCTCCGGCCTGCTTTGCCTGCTGGCTGGAATCCTCATTCTGATCGGCCGAAGTTTTACACGCGAGATGCGCACCCTGGCCGACACTTCCACCGAGTTGAGCAAACGCGCCCTCAACCACGATATGACTTCCCTGGCCGAAAGCGTGACGGAAATCCTTTCCCAAGTGAACCAATTGATGAAAACCGCCGCCGGTGTGGGCGCTTTTTTGATAGTGATCGGCGTCGGTTTGATGGCCGGCGCGTACTGGCTTACTTCCGGATTGATCTAGCACTTCCTTCCGCTTGATTCTTCCGCCGCGAGGTATCCGATGCACTCCGATATCCAGGTGTTCCAATCCCTTGAAACCGCCCTGCCCTCCGAAATCCGGTTGTCGATTACCCGGCGAATCCGCCGGGTGGATTCACTCTGGTCGGCTTTACATGAGGATGGGTTTCTGAAAAAAGCCGTCTCGTTCGCCGGATCCGATCCCTTCCGCTGGCGGCCCGGCCTGTTGGGTTTGCTCCTGGCATCGGAAACCGACTACCTCCGCACCCGATTCACCAAGAGCGGATCCTCCCCGGCGAAAATCCCGGATCCCAGTTTGATGCGCGCGGAGACTGCATTGCAGGAACTCAAAATGCAGGCGGAGCCGGCACTGGATCAGGCTGCGCTTGCAGCCCTCGCGATGGCAGGCAAAATCGATTCCGCATCCTACAATGCCTCCCCCGCGGATATCCCCGCCTCGGTTTGGAACTGCCTCTATTCGGTTGCCGCCGATTCCACGAAAGTCGTCGAGCGTCTGGCGGATCGGCTCCCCGAATCGGCTCCCGTGATGCTGGAAGTTCTGCTGTCGAATGAATCCATCGATCGGACAACCGAAATTCTGGAGCGCTGCATTTCCGCCGTCGGCCTGCCCTCCGCCGTGGCGCTTTGTGAAAGCGCCGCCGCGATGGGGGAACAGGAGCTGGCTCAGAGGATGGGGACGGTCTTGGCCGCGAAATCCGCCGGTAAGGAAGCGGAAACCAACAGCCCGGACAAAAGAATCCTTCGCGCGAGGATGCTGCGTTTAGCCGGTGAGAGTGCCGCGGCGCTTCCCGAAGCCGACGCCGCCCGCCGGGATGCCAAGCGCATGCTCCTGGATACGTTGGTGGAATCCGCGCACGCCGCCGAGGAGGAAAAGAATTTCACCACAGCGCTTTCCTTCTGGCAGGAAGCCGGCGCACTCTCGCCCGGCACCGCCGGGATCCGCGCCGGAATCGCCCGCTCGCTTTCCGGTCTGGGCCGGAATGAGGAGGCACTCGCCGCACTCCCGTCCACGACCGAAGATCCGGACGATCTCCTGTTGCTGGCCCGGATCCGGATGAAAACCGGCGCCAAGGAAAAAGCAATCGACGCAGCCCGGCAATCCTATGCCAAAGCCTCCTCCCATTCCGATCCGCGCATCCATGTGGATCTGGCCGAAGTGCTCGCCGATTGCGGCGATTTGCGCGGAGCCGCCCAAATTCTTGGCGCGCTAAGCCGTTCCTGGCCCAACCATCCGCACACTTTTTCCCGCCTGGCGGAATTGAATGCGCAGATCGGCGATTGGCATGCTTGCGCCGCGGCCGCCTCCTCCGCCTGGCATCTCCATCCCGAAGATAATTCCTCCCTGCGGCTGCTGGCCCGGGCCGCTGAGCATGAGAAGGAGCCGAAAGACGCCGCGGAATATTACCGGCTGCTTTCGGGAAGAGTGACCGATGACCCGGCGATTCTCCTCTCCCTGGCGCAGACCAGCCTGGCCGCCGGGGATCCGGCGCAGGCCCATCAAGCCGCCGAACGGACGCTGGCCTTGCAACCCGATTGCGGGGAAGCGCATGCCATTCTCGGATTGATCGACCTGGCGCAGGGAAAGGAAGAGAATGCCTTCGCCGCGCTGCAGAAAGCCACCCGTTTGGCGCCGACGGCCGCCGCCCCATGGAAGGCGCTGGCCGAAATGCACTCCGCCAAGGGCAACCGCGAAGCCGCCGCCACCACTTTGCGCGCCGGCATCGAATCCGCATCCGATCCGGTGGATCTGCTGCTCGCGCTTGGCCGGACGCTGATCGAAGACGGCCGGTTGCGGGAAGCCGCCTCCAATCTGGAGCGCGCACTGGCATTGCGCCCCAGCGATACGGACATCCTGATCGCTCTGGCGGAGACTTCCCTTGGCATGCAGGAGAACGCGGAAGCCGAGGAGTATTTGAACCGGGCGCTGGCCATTTCTCCCGCGTTGACCCAGGCGGTGAAAAAACTGGCGCGCCTTCTGGAGGCCCTTGGCCGCTTTGCGGAGGCGCGCACGGTGCTGGAACGGGCCATCGCCGCCGAACCGCAATCTCCCGAATTGCTGATCGAGTTGGGATCGCTTCTCCTCGATCAATTCCGCCGTTCATCCGACACAGATCCTTCGATCGCCAACACGGCGCTTTCCGTGCTGGTCCAGGCGGAGGCATTGCTGGCCGGAGTCGAAGACCCGCGGCTGCAATCCCTGATCGGGTGGGCCAGGATCTTCACCGGCCAATTGCCCGAGGCGATTTCTCTCTTTGGCGCGCTGCTGCAAGCCATCGAAGGCATGACCGTAGAGCAGAAAGTCGACGCGCACAAGGGGCTGGCGGAAGCGATGCTCCGTTCGGGAGATTTCCCGACCGCAGTCCATAATCTTCAGGCAGCCCTGCAAATTTCTCCCAAGGATGTCCGCATCCGCGGGCGTCTGGGAGAGGCGCTCGCCGCCGCGGGGTTGCATGAAGATGCACTCGAGGTATTCCGCAAAATTCTCGCCGACAAACCGGACGATATCCACGCGCTGTCCGGACTTGCCGGCTCGCTGTTGACGCTTCGGCGCCCTGAGGAAGCGGTTGCGGCGCTGCGCCAGGCGTCCGAATTCGATCCATCCAATCCGGAACTCCCCATCCGGCTGGCCGAGGTTTTTCTGCAATCCGGTGACGGCGACCAGGCCCGCTCCGAAATGGCACGCTCTCTTCAAATGGCGAATCCGGGGGATGCGGGAATCGCTTTACGGATCGGACGCCTGCTCGCCTCGCTGAAGGAATACGCGGAAGCCGCGTCCGTATTGGAAAAAGCGCTCGACCGGAATCCAGGATCCATCCCGCTGCTTGACGAGTTGGGGAGCGCGCTGCGGAATTCCGGTAAGAATGCGAAGGCCTTCGAGATGTTCCGCCGGGCAAGCGATGTGGAGCCTGGACAATCCAGTCATCTGGCTGCCGCAGCAGAGGCGCTATGGGCCGATGGCAGGAAATCCGCCGCACTCGCCTTCCTCAAAAAAGCGCTTCAAATCGACCCGCAGAAAATATCATTGCTCAAGCGGCTGGCCTCGGGATTGACGGCCATCGGGCTGACCCGGGAAGCGCTTCCGCATTACGAGCAAGCGATCGCGCTCGCTCCGTCCGATGCCGGATTGGCCCTCGAGGCGGCCCAGGCCGCCTTCCGCGCCGGTGATCTGGAGAAGGCGGACCTCTGGAAAGAATCCGGTGCGCTGGCGGCATCCTCTTCCGCCGACGGTCCGGTGCTTCAGGCCAGAATTGCATTGGTAAAAGGCGAAGTCGAAAAAGCGGTCGCTGCCAGCAACCGCGTTGTTACCTCCCATCCCGAAGATGCCCGCGGCTGGGCTTTGCTTGCGCACTCGCTCGCCGTGAAGATTGACCTCGACGCGCAAGCCGGGCGTTTGGAGGAAGGCACGGCGCTTGCGGCGGATTCCGCTCTCGCGAAGGCGGCCGAACTCTGCGCGGAATCTCCCGAAGCGCTTGGATTGACCGGCCGCGCGGCGCTCCTTCTGGAGGATTTTTCCACCGCAATCCGCTGCCTGGAATCGTTGTGTCAATCCGTTCCGGACGATCCGGATGCGCATACGATGCTTGCCACGGCCGCGATTCTGCAGGCGGAATCATCGTATCGAAACCGGACGGCGGACGCCGGAGAACCGCAATCCGCTCCCGCCTCCGCAAACACCGTCCGTTCGGCTCTGGCCCGCGCGGCTGCGCTGGGAGCCTCCGAAGAAAACCTTCAATCGCTGTATGAGCGGGCGGCGTTGGCCTTCACCCAGCCCGATCCGAACTCGATTGAATCCTTTGAACTCCTGAATCAGGTGAATCCATCGCCGGAAAATGAGGTCGCGATTGCCCAGGCCTGGCTGCGCGCCGGCAATGTCGAACGCGCCCGGAAAGCCGCGGAAGCCGCCGTCAATCTCCAGCCGGAGAAAGAAACCGGCCGCGCCTTGATGGGCATCTGCGAATGGAAAGCCGGCCGGCATGAATCCGCGCTGGCCTCGCTTGGGCAGGCAAGCCGGCTGGCGCCCCAGCGCGCGCTTCCGCACGCGATTTCGGCGGCGATCCTTTTCGAGATGGAACGCCGCGATGAAGCCGCAGCCGAAATGCGCGAGGCCGTCAGACTGTCGCCGGAAACGTCCGCATGGCAGCATACACTCGGCATTTGGAACGAGGGCGCGGGTGATCGCGCCGCCGCCCTGCCCTGCCTGCAGCGCGCCGCCGAACTCGATCCGTTGAACGGGGAATACCACCGCCACTTCGCGCGGGCGCTCCTGCGCGACGGAGACCCGCAAACCGCGCTTCTTCATTTCCGCAAAGCGGCGTCCTTCCTTCCGGATGATAACGGCGAACTGTATGCCGAGATCGGAAAAGCGGCGGTCGAATCCGGCCAGCCCTCCGAGGCCTATGAAGCATTCGTCCTCGCCCAGGATAAAGCCGGCACCGAGATGGCCTCCTCCTGGCTGCTGGGAAAAGCCCGCGCGGCGCTTGCTCTCGGCCGCCGCACCGAAGCCCGAACGATTGCCAAGGACGTTCTGAACGGCGAGGGACACCCGCCCGAAGCCCGATTGATTCTGGCCGAGGTGGAAGAGGCCGAAGGCAGGTTGCCGGAGGCAATTCGTCACTTGGATCACGCGGCATCGGAGATGACCGATCCGGTCCTGCCCGCCCTCCGCCTGGCCCGGCTTTGGACTGCGACCGGCGCGGCGCTCCGATCGGTTGCCGCGATGCAGGCGCTGCTGGAAGCCCACCCGGAAAACGACGATGCCCATCACCTGCTGGCGGAAGCGCTCCTGGATTGCGGCCGGTTGGAGGACGCCCTGCGCGCCGGCCAGAAATCCGCCGAGCTCGCCCCCCGCAAAGCCGCGCATTGGATTCTGCTTGGACGGATCTCGCGCAAGATGGGCCAGCTGGACCAATCCCTTGCGGCATTAACCAAAGCCCGCCAGATTGCGCCGCAGGATTCCCGAACCGCTCTCGAATGCGGCCTTACCTACGAAGCCGAACAACGCTGGGATCTGGCGCTGGATTCCTACCGCGCCGCGATGAAACTCGCACCCGAGAATTCGGAATTGCACTACCGGATGGGTGTGGTGCACAAGAACTTGCGCGCATATTCCGATGCGGCCGACGAACTTCGCAAAGCAGTGCAGATCGAACCCCAGAACCTGGCCGCTCACAAACTTCTTTCCGGGGTGATGGCGCTGAGCCTGGTATATGGAATCACTCCCCAATCCGTGGACGCGAGGTGACCTGTGGAGCGCTCTCTCTTCCTTTCCGCTGTTGATGCCGCGCTTTCTCTTTCCGCCTCGAAAACCGCCTCGTCAGGAGCGGAGTACGCCAAGCGCTCGTGCATGGAGTGGCTGGCTCACTGGCCGGGTGATTTTCGGGTCCGCGCCCGCCTTGCCGATGCGTACATCCTCGCCGGGGAATACGACTCCGCCATCCAGCATCTTACGCAGGTCATCGAAGCCGATCCGGAAGCCGTAAAATCGTACAGCACCCTCTCGAAACTGCTTCGCCGGATCGGGCGGAGTGCGCAGGCCGCCGTGGTGGATGGCTGTCTGTTCGGATTGGATGCCGCCACGGGATCTGCGGTCGGGCTGCCTGAGTGGGCCGACCCTCTGCAGACCGCCCTCCATTTGCTGCATTCCGGACGCTGGCAGGAAGCCCGCCTTGCCGCTGAAACCGTACTGCGAGCCGCTCCGGATCTGCCCCTGCCAGCGCTGGTGCATCTGCAGTCCCTTTGGCGGCTTGCGGAGCATTCGGTTGTTCTTTCCGCTGGACGCCAATACCGGACAAACTGGCCGGGATGCGCCGCGTTCCTCCTCCTGATGGCGCAATCGTGTTTTTCAGCGGGGCGGAATTCCGAAGGTGTCGAGTTCCTGCATGCCGTTTCGGTTTCGGATCCCGCCAGCGAGGTGGCCGACCGCTATTTGGGAACGCTTAATCCATACCGCCCGTTATGGCCCGCGCTGATGAAGGTGGATCTTTCCACCGCGTTGCCCGCGGAGGTCGCCACCGCCGCCGGGTGGAACCGGTTGAACGCCCCGCCCGCCCCGCCGGAAGCGCCGGACCTGCCGGGAGATATTCCCGTCCTGAGATTCCCGGATTTCGATTCCCGGAATCCGTCTCAATCTCCGATGGTGGAATCGACGGTGATTGCGCCGATACCCGGCGAAGTATTTCCCGGACCCTTTGATCAAAGCGATGAGAAGAAACCCGCCGCCCACAATCCTCCCCGGCGTGAAGAACCCCAAAAGCAGGATCAGAAACGCGAATCCGATCCGGAATCGGACCTCGAAGATTTGCGCCGCCAGTTAAGCCAGGTTGCCGCGCGGCTGCGGATGCGCAAATCACCGCGGGAAAAGGATTCGCGCAGGCCGGCGTACATCCTCCTCACAAGCCGGAAACGCCTGGCATCGATCTACGGGGCGGATGTGCTCCCCAAGCTCGAAGAGTGCCTGCAGAACATTTTGCGCAGCAAACGCGCGCTCGGGGGATGGTCCGCGTATTTGGTGGATGTCGACGATAACGAGAATCTGAAGACTTTCGGTCTCTCCGCGGTCGACCCCGCCAATGCCTGGCAGGTGAAAACGCTGATCGGCGGGGTCGATACGGCCATTGGGAAGAAGGGCGAAATGATCGGCGCTCTGCAGATTGTGGGCGGGGATGAAGTGATCCCGTTCCATTTGCTTCCCAATCCGACGGATGACGACGATCCGGACGTTCCTTCCGACAATCCCTATGCGTCACGCGACGAAAATTATTTTGTCCCCGAGTGGCCGGTCGGGCGGATCCCCACCCCGTCGGACACACAGGGGGCATTTCTATTGGGCGTGCTGCGGAGGGTGGCGGAAGGGTCGGCCCCTACCCGCTCCTCCATTGGCGAGACGTTCATATCGCTGTTGCGCAGCCTCCTCCATCCCGGCACAGCGCGATTCCGGACCGGATCCGCTTGCAGCGCCGCCGTCTGGAAGAAGGCGTCCGTGGAGGTGTTCCGCCCAGTCTCCTCATCGCAATCGATGCTGGTCGCTCCGCCGACCCACAGCGACACCCTCCCGAAGGAATTCCTAACCCGGCCCAAGTACTCCTATTTCAACCTCCACGGGCTTGAAAACGGCCCGCAGTGGCTCGGTCAACGGGACGCGAAGGCAAAAAGTCCGGCGAATGCTGAATTCCCGATTGTGTTGATCCCCGCCCAGGTGTCGGGTGCCGGGAAGGTGCCGTCCGTCGTTTTCACGGAAGCATGTTACGGAGCCAACATCCGGCACAAGGGAATCGGCGAGGCTCTCTCCCTGGAGTTCCTGGCTTCCGGGACACGCGCGTTGGCCGGGTCGACCAAGATCTGCTATGGTGCCGCCGCGTCACCTCTCATCGCCGCCGATCTGCTCGCCCGGCTGTTCCTGCAGAATTGCCTTTCAGGAATCCCCGCCGGCGAATCCCTGCGTCTGGCCAAACTCGCTTTCACGGAGGAAATGAACCGACGCCAGGGCTTCCTCGATCCGGAAGACCAGAAAACGCTCACCTCATTCATTCTGCTCGGCGATCCGCTGTACGTTTCGGAAGCCGGATCCGCCAAACGGGCCAAGCAGGGGATCATGCGCTGGCGAAAACCTCCAGAGCAGATTAAAACCCTCTTCGCCAAGGACGATTTACTTGAAAATGGAACGGCTCCTTCCGCGAAGGTCCAGACCGAACTCAAGAAAGCGATGGAACAATACCTGCCCGGCATGCGCGACAGCCGGATGCGCTACCTGCACCCGCGGACCATCGAAGCGGGGAATACGGGTAAGAACCAAGCAGTTAAACGCGGACGAAAAACGCAGGCTTTGCCGCGCTCTCCGGCGTGGGTGGTGGCGCTGGATAGGAAATATGAAGCCCACGGGCAGTCGATCACGCAATTTGCGAAGATCAGCGTGGATGCATCCGGACATGTGATAAAAATTGCGGTCTCGCGCTAAGAAAAACGCCCCGTTACGGGGCGTTTTTTTATCCAAATTCAGATTTCTTTATTCCTCGAGCCGCAACGATTGGATTGTGCTTTCCACAACCTCATCCAGCTCGGATCCCTCATTCGTTAACCGGGCATACCCAGCCACCAGGATTTGCCCGGCCTGGTGAAAACTGTAGAGGATAATTCGAATGGACTGCCCCTGATCCAGATATTCGAAGATCACACGGTAGGATTGATCATCCGCCGGGGTGGGATAATCTTCTGCGGATTCCAATTCCATCCCATCCCGATAGGAAAGCAAATCGCGTACTTGTCCCTCATAGAATTGCTTCGGCGAACTTTGGAAGGGGGTCATGAAAAAAACCAGGATGGCATTGTTGCGGCAACTGGCAATGGTTTGATAGTTGCCGGCTTCCTCTATATAGGAAAGGGTAAAACACACCATGGCCGGCTGTTCCGGACCATACCAATTCGTCAGTAGCGGGGAAAAGGTCGTATCGGAAGTCCACCCGTCCGGAGCCACATACGAAAAGGGGATCTCTCCTCCCGTTTCCTGGAACCGCGATTCACCGGTCGGGCTGGAGATCAATCCGGGGGTCGGGCTGTCGGTTGGGGTGAAAATCTCCTTCGTCGCCGCCGTCGTCGGTATGACGGTTTCCCGGCCGGCCGGATCCGCCCGTCTGGGTCCGCAACCCGCGACAACGCACACTCCAAGCAAGGAACACATTTTAAGGAATATTCGAATTTGTCTCATCTCTCCTCCATACCCAGGTATACGACTTCCCGGATCGGGGAGTTCCCGCACACCTTCGCCATTAATTCATGCCGCCGTTGGAGAAAAAAAGCAGGGCGCTCAAAATCGAGCGCCCTGCTTCACAACGCGGTTTTTTGAAATTACAGGGGCCGCACGAACAGATTATCAAAGAGGATATCCGCCCCGCCGAGATCGGCGGTTCCAACCACCAGCCCGATCTGCCCTTCGCGGAACGAATCGTCGGTGGCACTGGCAACAAGGTTTCCGTTGGCATACAACTCGAGCTTGTCGCCGTCGCATACGGCAACGATATGGTTCAATGTATCCGCATTGATGCCATCCACAGACTTCATGCTCTTGGAAGAGATGCCGCTGTAGGTACCATTTTCCTTTTTCTGGATTTGCGCCATTCCATCGGTGCTGATGAGAAAAACGTAGAAATTGTTCTTATCCACATACCGAGCGATCAGACCCAGTTCACTGTGTTTCGGACCGCCGATTTTCGTGCCGTCCACCTCGATCTTGACATCCGAATAATCTGCCTCTTCCGGGGATAACGTCCGGGCAATTATCCGCGGCGTCTTGACTTTCATCCGGTACCCGCCGTCGGAATATTCAAATAACACAACATCATCTTCCGCTTCATACCACCCGCTATCCGGATCGTCAAAATCTTCGGAGTAGAGAAAATCCGGTGTGGGGGAAGCGGTGGGCGTGTCGGTGGGCGTGTTGGTGGGCGTGTTGGTGGGTGTGTACGTCGGCGTCGGCGTCCACATGGTTGCGGTTGCCGTTTCCATCACGGCCGTCTGGGTGGAAAAATAATTCGTGATCGGATTGGAACATGAAAGCGAGACCAGCACGAATAAACCAATGACGAATATAACAGAAACTTTCCGGATCATGGTTTCTCCTTATGACGGTGTTCGACACGGAAGATTAAACCGCCGCCTCCGGCGTCGAACTCTGGAATGAGTACTGCCTGTTTTATCCGCGCGCGGGCATCCGGAAAAAACCGGATGCCCGCGCACGAAAGTGTTTTTTAGAAACCCGCGTTAAGCGTTCGAACTAATCAAATCGCAAGGTCTTCAAGCAGTCTTCCACGACGGGATCCTGGTCTTCGTCCTGCCCGTCCACCCGCAAATACGTGGCCTCAACGATGTGGCCACTTCCATCCGAAAAGAGAAACTCTCTCACCTGGAGCTCCCCACCCTGAACGGAGACGATGCAGGTGATCCAAGCACTATCCAATCCGGCATCCGTATCAAAGGAGCCTTCGTTGTCGCAGGTTGCGCCGTATTGCGATTTGTAATACGAAATCAACAGATCGGCGAGTTCGGAAGCATCGTAATTCGACTTATCGCTGTAGAAATACAGCATGGTATCGCCGGGTCCGGTCCAGGCCATCAAATCCTCACCGGTGTTTTTCTTCCATTTTTTCGGCGGGACGTAGGAGAAATCAGCCGTCCCTCCCGTCTCATAATAACGGGCGTCCGGTGTGGGCGAGGGCGTGTCGGTCGGGGTGTTGGTCGGGGTGTTGGTCGGCGTGCTGGTCGGTGTGTTGGTCGGCGTCGGCGTCCACATGGTTGCGGTCGCCGTCTGCATCACCGCCGTCCGGGTCGAGAAATAATCCGTGATCGGATTGCTGCACGCCATGGAAGCAGCGAACAGCATGAATCCTACTGCGAAGACGGCTTTCTTCGAGAACATTGTGACCCTCCTTTATTTTCCTTGGGAATAGAATTTCTATGAGAGCCGAAAAAAAGGCCTTATCCCCCATAGATTAACAAATAATACCCGCGTTCTTCCAGCTTGTCAAAGGAAATTTGACTTAAATTCTCCGTGTTCTTCTTCTTTCCATTCCGCAGTAAAGCAGGTTTCGCCTTGCTCTCGTTTATCCGTTTTTTACGGGAA
Source organism: uncultured Anaerolineales bacterium (assembly GCA_964521085.1). Classification (GTDB taxonomy): domain Bacteria; phylum Chloroflexota; class Anaerolineae; order Anaerolineales; family RBG-16-64-43; genus JAFGKK01. The sequence continues at coordinate 11,232 of CAZFPL010000033.1, forward strand.
AAGGGATGGAAGGGGAGGAATGGCGATCGGAGCCGGCGAAATTTCCGTTTGAAATACGGCTAAAAACAGGGCTTTGGCACGATTTTTGCAACTTTTTACTATGGAAAAACACTATGGTTACATTGAAAACGCCTTCCGGTTTGGGAATCCATTACTACGCCGACGACCGCCATTACCGGTCCAAGGATCTGGAACTCTGGATACCCGAACTGCAATCAATGGGATTGAGATGGTTGGCCCTTTCCGGATCGATCTCCTGCGCGATTCCAGAGGCTTTCCTTAAGCAGTTGACCGAAGCAGGGATCGAACCCGTGCTGCTCCTTGATCGAGACCCGATCCGGCCTCCAACGGGAGTTACGGAATCCATCTTCCGTGCCTACCGCCGGGCGGGGGTTCGCTTTATCGCCCCCTTCCCATCCCCCAATCTGGATTCGTCCTGGGAGGGCGGAGTCGAGCGGAGTTCCTCGCCCGTGGAGCAATTCTTGAGTATTTTTCCTCCCGTCGCCGAAACCATCCTCTGTGAAGGGATGACTCCCGTTTTGCCAAAGCTCGATCCAACGGGCAGTTATTGGAGCCTCGCTTTTCTGGAAGCCTTCCTATCCGGATTGGACCGGATCGGGAAAGGCGAATTGGCCAGATGCCTGGCTCTCGCAGTTGATTTTTCAGCCCGCAACCGCCCCTTGGATTGGGGATCGGGTGGACCGGCTCGCTGGCCGGAAGCCCGGCCGTATCTCACACCCCCCGGTTCCCAGGATCATCTCGGTTTCCAAGGCTATCTGTGGGTGGATGATGTCGTCCGGCGTACGCTGGGAACCAGTTTGCCGCTTATTGGATTGAAGGCCGGCGCGACGGTGGGGGATCTCACCGATCCGGAATACGCCCCCGTCGACCCAATCCGCCACGCGGATGTAAATCTGCAAGTCGCCCAGATCGCCTCCGGAGCGCGTTTCTCCGCGCCGGTGCTGTGCTTGTGCTTCTGGATGCTCGCGGCGGAGGATGGATCCATGGAAGCCTCCGAAGCCTGGTTCCGCAACGACGGATCCACGCTGCCGATCGTCGATTCCTTGAAGCGCCGCTCCCTGGCAAGGAACCTGCAGCATTCCCCGGCATTGCGGAAATCCCTCCGCCATTACCTGCTTCTGCCGCAGGAGCCGGGATCACTCTCCGGACGCACTTGGGAATCGCTCCGCAACTACCTGCTGGCTTTTCAACCCGTCTGCGGCTTCTCGATCGATGAAGCCTGCCAGGCGGAAAAAGTGACCATCCTCGGCAGCATCCCGTCCACGATCGCCGCGCTCCGTCTGCGAGACAGCGGCTGCCACGTGGAATACCTTGCCGCCGAACGCATCTGAGAGGAGAATGCCATGTTATTCCCCAACGAACCCGAGAATTCCGAAATGGAAAACATCTCCCAGCCCAAAACGGTGATCAAGGTCGTCGGTTTGGGCGGAGGTGGATCCAACGCCGTCAACCGGATGATCGAACTCGGTGTTAGCGGCGTGGAGTTCATCGCCTGCAACACCGATCATCAGGCGCTGAATAATTCGCAGGCCGCACGCCAGGTGGCTCTCGGGCCGCGGACTACGCGGGGGCTCGGCGCCGGGGGCGATCCGGCCGTCGGACGCGCCGCCGCCGAAGAGAGTTCCCGGGAGCTGGCGGAGGCGATGCAGCATGCCGACATGGTCTTCCTCACCGCCGGAATGGGCGGCGGGACCGGCACCGGCGCCATCCCCGTGGCGGCGGAAATTGCCCGCTCCCAGGGCGCGATCGTCGTCGCCATCGTGACGATCCCCTTCTCGTTCGAAGGCAAACGGCGGATGCAGGTCGCGCAGGAAGGCATCCAGAGCATGCAGCCGTTCTGCAACACGCTGATCACCATCCCCAACGACCGGCTGCTGGAAGTCGCGCCCAAACAGACCACCTTCGACGTGGCGCTGCGGCTGGCGGATGACGTGCTGCGCCAGGGCGTGCAAGCCATCGCCGAGCTTATCACCCGGCCGGGTTTGGTGAATGTGGATTTCTCCCATGTGCGTTCGCTGATGCAGCTCGCCGGCGGGGCATGTCTGGCCGTGGGCCACGGCACCGGCCCCGACAAGGCGATCTTGGCGGTGCGTTCCGCGCTGCACAATCCGATGCTCGAGATCGGTTCACTCGAAAGCGCGGCCGGTTTGCTGGTGCACTTCACCGGCGGAGAGGATCTCGAACTGGCCGAGTTGGATCGCGCGATGCAGGAAGCGGCGGCGGACGCCGCCAACGCGGAGGTCTTCTTCGGCGCCGCGATCGATCCGGCGATGAAGGGCCGCGTGCAGGTGATCATCGTCGCGACCGGCGTCGGCGGCCAGCCCCTGGGAAGCGTAATCGCCGGCGCTTCGCACATTCTGCTGAAGCACACCAAACCGGAAGGTCAGCCGATTTCCGTCGGTGCGCCTGCCTCCCGGCTTTCCATGGAACAACCCGCGGTTCCCATCCGGAGACCTATTGCGCAGTTGCTGCAGCAACCGCCCACGCGGACTCCGAATCCGTCGCGTCCGATACTCCTGCCGACCGCACCCGCCGCCGGCCCGGAGGACGCCGAATCGTCCGCCGCCCGTCCGGGAGCGCGGTATGCGCCGACCGCCAGCACGATTGTCGACGAGGAAGAGAATCCGGAGGCGATATGCTCCGGCGAAGATCTGGAGATCCCGGCTTTTTTGCGCCGGAGAATGCGCCCCTCCGAATCCCAGCCGTCCATTCGCGCTTTTCACACCACTCCCTAATCCGCGCCTTTCAGGAGGCCGATATGGCTATCGATAATTCCGCCGTCGAGAAAATCAATCAACGCGTGTACCGTGAATACCCGGAGATGCGCGGCACGCGCCCGTCCGTATCACAAGGCGAGAATCGTTGCACGCTGGTTTATAAAGCCAAGGTGCAAACTCCCGCCGGCTCGATGTCGCGCGTGGTGCGCGTCGTGGCCGATGAAAACGGCCGGATCGTGCGCATCAGCACATCCAAATAGGAGCCATCCCATGTACGCGATCCGAAAACTATGCCTGTTAACCGCGCTGCACACCCTCCAGACGACGGAATTCATGCTGGACGGATTGATCCGGACCCGCCCGTACCTGCCGTTCGCCGTACTCAGTCTGCTCGGCGGATTCGCCATCGGATATCTTCTGGCGCGATTTTAGGAATACCCTGTCGGTGTAATCCAGGAATGCGAGCGGACCCGACCCGGCTGCGGCAGCCGGGTCTTTTGTTCCAGTCCCCGAATGCGAAGCAGGATGGCATCTGCTGGTGGAACTTCCATCCCTTCCGGATCATTTCCGCGCCTTGAACCCGACAATCCACGATAATCCGCATGCCATTTGAAACAAATCGGAAATATAATTCATGTAATGTCCGAGAACCGCACCACCGACAAAGGCACGCGTAAAAGCGCCGCGGATGTACTATCGGGAAGCAGCCGTAAGAATATGCTGGGACGGCTGCTGCCGTTCCTCGGGCCCGCCTTCATCGCCAGCGTGGCCTACATGGATCCGGGGAACTTCGCCGCGAACCTCCAGGGAGGCGCGCAATTCGGGTATACGCTGCTTTGGGTGGTAGTGGCCAGCAATCTGATGGCGATGGTCGTCCAGACCCTCTCCGCCAAACTCGGGATCGCCACCGGGAAGAACCTGGCCGAACTATGCCGCGAAGCGTTTCCCCGGCCAATCGTGATCGCGCTGTGGGTGCTGATGGAAATCGTCGCCATGGCGACCGACCTGGCGGAGTTCGTCGGCGCGGCGGTCGGGTTCAACCTGCTGCTGGGAATCCCGCTTTGGTTGGCCGCCCTGCTTACCGCCGCCGTTACGGTGATTATTCTGGGATTGGAGCGCTACGGATTTCGGCCCCTGGAGGCGGTTATCACCGCCCTTGTGGGCGTGATCGCCGTATGCTACCTGATTGAGACCGTCCTGGACCGCCCCGATTGGGGCAATGTGCTGTTGCACGCCGTCTCTCCGCAATTCACGGGACCGGAGAGTGTCCTGCTGGCTGCGGGCATCCTCGGTGCGACGGTTATGCCGCATGCGATCTTCCTGCATTCGGCGCTCACCCAGGGCCGGATCACGGTGAAAGAGCCGGCGCAGCTGCGCCGGCTCTACCTCTTCGAACGGGTCGACGTGCTGATCGCGATGAGCATGGCCGGACTGATCAACGCCGCCATGCTGATCATGGCTGCCGCCACCTTCCACCGCAGCGGGATGACCGCCGTCGGAACGCTGGAAGAGGCGCACCGGACTCTGGAACCGCTGCTCGGGTCCGCGGCTAGTGTGATCTTCGCGCTTTCGCTCCTGGCCGCCGGACTCTCCTCCTCGTCGGTTGGCACGATGGCCGGGCAGGTCATCATGCAGGGATTCATCCACCGCCGGATCGCGCCCTGGATCCGCCGGCTGGCGACCATGGGGCCTTCGCTGATCGTTATACTCATCGGGTGGGAACCGACCCGGGTGCTGGTCATCAGCCAGGTGATGCTGAGTTTCGGCCTTCCGTTTGCGGTCCTGCCCCTGGCCTACTTCAGTTCGAAAAAATCGTATATGGGCGTGCTGGTCAACCGCCGGACTACAACGATTGCCGCCTGGGTGATTTCGGCGTTGATCATCGCACTGAACCTCTACCTGCTCTATGCAACGTTCTCCGGAGGGACACCATGATCATCCGATCGTTGCTTCTCCCCCTGGACGGCTCGGACCTGGCGGAGAACGCGCTGCCCGCGGCGGGGTACTTTGCCCATCTCGAGGGCGCATCGGTGACGCTTATCCACGTAATCGAAAAAGGTGCCCGGAATCGGGTTCATGATTCCCGTCATCTCACACAATCCCAGGAAGCCAAACGCTATCTAAAAGAAGCCGCAGCCCACTATCTTCCCGAGGACATGACCGTCAAGCGGCACGTACACGAGGCGGCGGTGCGCAACGTCGCGCGCAGCATCGTCGAGCATTCTCTGGAACTTAAAAGCGATCTCATCATCCTGTGCGCGCACGGACGCGGCGGAGCGCGGGATTGGCTGATCGGGAATATCGCCCAACAGGTGATCTCGCGCGGGCCCACTCCGGTAATGCTTCTGAGGCCGAAGGCACCGCCCGCGCCCGGTTCCCCCTACTCCATCCGTTCGATCCTGCTTCCCTTGGACGGCGTGCCGGAACATGAGCGGAGCGCGTCGATGGCGGAGGAGATTGCGGGGAAGTCCGGCGCGTCGATTCATTTGACAATGGTGGTACCCACGCCGGAAACGCTTGCCGGAGAACTCGCTGCCGCCGGCCGGCTGCTGCCGGGATCCACAGCGGCGCTGCTCGACCTGACCGAGGAGGGAGCCCGGAATTACCTTGACCGGGAGCGGGAACGGATGGAGAAAACAGGAATCTCCGTGACCGCGCAAGTCCTGCGCGGGGATCCGGCGGGCGAATTGGCGGAGCTGGCCAACCACCGGAAGGATGATTTGATCGTCTTGGGAACTCACGGGAAGGCAGGCTCAACCGCTTTTTGGAATCGGAGTGTGGCTGCAAGAGTGCTCGGAAAAATAGAAATTCCCGCATTGCTCATACCCGTGCGGTAGTCACGGCCAATGCGGGAAGGTTGAATCTACAGCGGGCGTTTATTATTGACTGTAGGCGATGAAAAACAACCGTTCGAACGGATATAGGATCCGACCATCCTTCTGCACCGGGTAGGAATCGCGGCACGCTTCCAACACCTGATTGCGGAAGGATTCTTTTTGCTGTTCCCCCGGCAGCCGCTCCAAATACGTTTTCATCCCCGTGCTGGAATACCAATCGATCAACCCCTTGTGATTTTCCAGGATATGAATGTAGGAAGTTTTCCAGAGAAAAACCCGCGGCGAAAGCAGGGAGAGGATGTCATAATAAAACGCGGGGCTGTGATAGACAATCAGATCCTCGCAGCCGGACGTAAGATCCTTCCATTCGGTTCTCCGGGCGACTTCGAGCAGGGCCCGATGGAGCGGAGCATCCTGGTTGGCGGGCAATTGAACGGCCAGGGCTCCCCCCCGTCTGACCAGGGAAAAAACTTTCGGGATCAACCGTTCGTGGTTCGGAATCCATTGCAGGGTCGCGCAGGAAAAAACGATATCCCAGGAATCATCCGGATTCCAATCCCGGAGGTCGGCGAGAAGCCAGCTACCCTGCAGGCAATATGCGCGGGCTTTTTCGATCATCTCCGTAGAATTATCCACTCCAAGGATATCGGCCTCCGGCCAGCGATCCCGCAAGACTTGGGTGCTGTTCCCCGGGCCGCAGCCCAAATCGACAATATCTTTCGGTTTTTCATGGACGATCCGCGCGGCCAAGTCGCGCGCCGGCTGGGTGCGTTCTTCCTTGAATTGCAGATAGAGATCGGGATTCCAGGAGGGCATGTTCAACCTTTCTTTTTAAAGACGGAAGTCATTCCCGCGTGTTCTTGGCGGGAATCCAGGAATGACCGATAATAATCAATTGCAAATTTCTTCATATAGATCCCGCCATGTCGGATTCTCTTCTTCGATCAATCGCATTTTCCAACTGCGATTCCACTTCTTCAACTGCTTTTCCCGCGTATTGGCCGACCGCATCGTAGCATGAATTTCATAATACTCGAGCAAATATATCTTGTAGGTTTTAGTAAATCCTCCCATGATTCCCGATTTATGCAGCCAAATGCGCTTTATTAAATCGCTTGTAACGCCTATAGCAGGATGTTGAAAAAGCCGGTCGAGTAGCCCGCGTTTTCTGCGGGCGTATCGAGACCCCGCTATTTTTCGGTGGTCTCGATACGCAAAAACCGCTACTCGACCACCTTTTTTCCTTTTTCAACATCCTGATAGAAAGAGTTCCGTTTTTCTGATTTGCGAATATATAGATCGCGGGCTGTTTGGCCATAGATTCTCCCCCAATACGTTGTCTTAGATCAGCTGATCCCCCATACCTGGAACAGAATAGCAGAACGATAAACCAAAACCCCCTGGATGCCCGCCTGGATCACGCGGGCATGACGATCTCAATACGCCGGGTACCTGCTGGTTGCACCCCCCTCCGTATTCGCGCAGGTTTCAAAACCAACCCGAACCTGCGCACCTCGCGGGGGCAGGCGCAGGCATGACGATCATCAGGATGTCATTTTATAAACTGCTTCAGCGTCTTCCCCAGCCGCGACATACCCTCGCGGATCCCGTCGTCGGTGGCGTTGGAATAATTCATCCGCAACGTATTTTCGCCGCCGCCGGTCGGAAAGAATGGGCTTCCGGGGACGAAGGCAACCTTATTTTCCACGGCGGCGGTGAGGATCTTCGTCGCATTCATATAATCGGGAAGGGTTACCCACAGGAACAACCCGCCCTGAGGCCTCGTCCAATGCACCCCCTCCGGGAAGGTGCTTTGCATCGAATCCAGCATGATGTCGCGGCGGCGGTGATACACGCTGCGGATGACATCCAGATGCCGATCGAGGAAACCGTCGTACGCGACCTGGTAGGCGACCATCTGGGTGAAGGTCGGGGTATGCAGGTCGGATCCCTGCTTGGCTTGGGCCATGCGGAAGATCACCTGCGGCGGCGCGACCACCCAAGCCAGGCGCAAGCCCGGAGCCAGGATCTTGGAAAAGGTGCTCAGGTAGATCACGTTGCCGGTATAGCAGCCGGAGCACATCCCGCGCATTTGGGCGTCCAACGTCACGACCGATGGAATATGCTCCCCTTCGAAGCGGAGGGAACCGTACGGATCGTCCTCGACGATCGGGACGCCGTACTTATCGGCCAATTCGATCAGACGTTTTCGGCGCGCCAGGGAGAGGGTCACGCCGGTCGGATTCTGGAAGTTGGGCAGAACGTAGATCAGCTTGGGACCGGCGCGCAGGGCCGCTTCCAACTCGTCGGTCCGCATTCCGTCCTCGTCGGCCGGGACGGCGATGTATTCCGCGCCGTACGCGCTCCAAGCCTGCAGGGCGCCCAGGTACGTCGGCGATTCGACGAGGATTTTATCTCCGGGATTGATCAATATTTTCCCGATCAAATCCAGCGCCTGCTGCGAGCCGGTGGTGATCATTATATTGTCGACAGCGACGGTCACGCCGTCGCGTACGGTCCGCTTGGCAAGGAACTCCCGCAGCGGAAGGTATCCCTCGGTGATTCCGTACTGAAGCGCCTCGGAGGGCTTTTCGCTCAGCACAACATCGCAAGCTTTGGCGAATTCCTTGACCGGAAAAATCTCGGGAGCCGGAAGCCCGCCCGCGAAGGAAATCACGTCCGGCCGGGCGGTGATCTTGAGGATTTCACGTATGACAGAGCTGGTCATCGCCTGGGTGCGCTGCGCGAATCGGTGATCCCAGAGAGTTTCCATGATTTTTCCTCAGTAAATGGGAATGGAAGAAGCACGTATTGTATCATCCACGAAGAACAAGAAGTGAAACCGGAAGGCGAATGAAGTTTTTTCCAAAATATTCCTTCGTGACCTTCGGATTTTTCTTCGTGTCCTTCATGGTTATATGATACTATCCGCCTGGAACAAAATGACAATGACGACACCTCTGCCCTGCATCTACGATCCATCGCTTTCCGACCTGCAGACTCTGCTTCAGGAAATCGGCGAACCGCCCTTCCGCGCCAAGCAAATCCGGAAAAATATTTATCGCGCGCTGATCGAGGATCCGTCGCGGATGACGGATCTGCCGGCCGGATTGCGCGCCGAACTCGGCCGAAGGTTTTCCTTCCAACCGCTTCATATGGAGAGGCAAATCGTTTCGGCCGACCGGCAGACGCGGAAATTTCTTTTCCTCCTCCCCGACGGGGCGCCGGTGGAAACCGTGCTGATGCTTTACGACCGGCGCCGGACCGGATGCATCTCCACCCAATCTGGATGCGCGGTCGGATGCGCGTTCTGCGCCACCGGGCAGATGGGCCTCCGCCGCTCGCTGAGCAGCGGCGAAATCGCCGCGCAGGTTCTGTATCTGGCGAGGATCCTGCGGGCGGAAGGAAGCGAGCTCACCAACGTCGTCCTGATGGGCATGGGAGAACCATTCCTCAATTACGACGCTGTTCTGGGCGCGATTGGATCGCTTACCGCACCCGACGGATTTGGATTCGGCGCCCGGCGCCTGACCCTCTCCACCGTCGGAATCATCCCCGGGATCCAGCGCTTCGCCCGCGAACACAGCCAGGTCAACCTTGCCCTTTCGCTGCATGCAGCCGACGACGCGTTGCGCGACCGGTTGATCCCGGTCAACCGCATCTACCCGCTGGCGGACCTTTTCAGCGCCTGCGACGAGTACATCCGCGAGACCAACCGCAGGCTCTCCCTGGAATGGGCGTTAATCGACGGCGTGAACGACTCGCCCGCCCAGGCGCATCATCTGACGGATCGAATCCGAAAAAACCTGAGCAAACCGCTGGTGCATATTAATTTAATCCCGCTGAATCCGACGCGAAAATACAAAGGCGCCCCTTCCCAGGCGGCCCGCATCGCGGCGTTTCAGGCCGTCCTGGAAGAAGAGCGGCTGGCCTGTACCGTCCGGCTTGCGCGCGGTGTGGATATCGCCGCAGGCTGCGGGCAGCTGGCGGGCATAACGGCAACGTAGTCATACCCGCATATATCCGTCGGGCATCCAGGAGTAGGATCGATCGTTTTGCCGGCATGTACCTAGCCGACATACAACAGCAGGGAGTTCGTCATGCCGGCGTGGGCTCAGCCGGCATCCAGGAGCAGAGTGAGTTCCCCTTATAACGGATGTTTATAATTCCAACTTAAAGCAGGCGTCTCAATTATTTGCCTTGGTAAGGCGAAAGGGGGACACTCAGAAACTATGGCAAGACAGCCCGCAATTTATATCCTCACAAGCCAGAAAAACGGCACGTTGTATATCGGCGTTACCGGCGACTTGGTCAAACGAATCCGGCAGCACAAATCGGATAGTATGGATGGATTCACGAAAAGGTATGGGGTGCGCATCTTGGTTTATTATGAAATTCACAAGACGATGCGGTCGGCAATTTTGCGCGAGAAGCAATTGAAGTTGTGGAACCGCAGCTGGAAATTGCACGTAATAGAAGCAGGGAATCCATCCTGGCGGGATCTTTAGGAGGACATTATTCGATAATGAATATTGGATGTTCCTGGATTCCTGCAAAGAACACGCAGGAATGACAACAACCTTTTTGCGTGTCATGCCCGAGAGATAGCACGCATCTTGGAGCACACAATTCATAATGCCTGCGCGTTGGTAGCAGGCATCCAGGAATCTCTGGAGTATTTTCTACATTCGCAGTTTTGGATCCCGGCCAAGATCACGCCGGGATGACAGCAGTCTTTTTTCTTTTCATGGCCAAGAAAAACAAGCCCTCGGTCTACCGGCCGAGGGCTTTCCGCAATAAGCAATTCGTTATGCCCGTGCAATCGCAACAGCCATGACGGCTTTCCGCGGCAATCACAATCCCGAGAAAATCATAATCCGGTTGTTGTCCGTATCGGTGATGAAGATCCGTCCATCTTCATCGGCGGCGATTCCGGAGGGCAAGGCGAAGGAGACGGCATCGTTTCCATAGGCGCCGAAGGTGAAAAGGAAGTTGCCGTCCGCGTCGAACACGAGGATCCGCGCATTCCCCGGATCCGTCACCCATACCCGGCCGTCCGGTGAGACGGCAAGGTAGGGCTTGGTATCGGTGGATTGACCCTCCCAGCCGACGATGGTCCACTCCGTCAGATAAACAAACGTGCCTTCGACCTCCTGGAATACCTGGATCCGCCGATTCCACGTGTCCGCCACATACAACCTGCCGTCCGGACCGAAGGCCAGCCCCACCGGTTCATCAAACTGCCCGAAATCGAATCCCGGCCCGCCGATTTCACCCAGATAATTTCCGTCGGAGTCGAAATACGTGATTTTTTTATTACCGGTGTCGGCGACAAACACCCTGTCCTTGGAATCCAGCGCGATCGCCCGCGGTCCATAAAATTGGTAGCCGGGTTCGGTATGGGTTGTGGAACCCCAGGCAGTGATGAATGTTCCATCGGCCGAGAATTTCTGGATCCGGAAATTCCAGGTGTCGGCGACGTACACCGACCCATCCGCACCGACCGCGACGCCCCACGGTTCATTGAAGGTTCCATCCGCCGCCTGCGCTGCATCCGGTCCGCTGTAGGATCCCCAAACGTGAAGCAGGTTTCCCTGCGCGTCGAAATGCTGGATCCGGTTGTTGCCGGTGTCGGCGACATAGATGGATCCGTCCGGCGCGGCGGCGACCGCGCGCGGCCGCTGCAACAGACCCGGATCTGCGCCTCCCTGGCTCCAAATATCGGTGGCTACCACCACGCGGACGGCGTTCGCATACGGATCGACCGAGACCGGCGGAGTGAACGCTTCGGATCCGTATTGCCAGACCTGCACGGCCAGATCCTTGCGCACGTACAATCGCATGCGTTCCCCCGACGGCCAATTCGACAGCGTGAGGGTTTGGTTGGTCAGCTGCGCATACTGGCTGTAATCGCGGTTGAACCAGATCTGCCAAAGCGCGGATCGGTAGGCCGGATCACGCAAGGCATTCCATATGCGGTCCCAGGTCAGGTCGAAGTAGTCCATCATCGGCCACCACATCCGCATGTAGGTGAAGGAATAATGGGAATCCGCAAGCAGCCGGTCGGCCTGCTCCCAGTAGAAATCCCCTACGATCACCACCGGGGCATCGATAAGCGACCGGTCGAGCTGTTCGCCGTAATTGCGCGCATTGGGATACTCGCGCAGGTACCAGTGCACCAGCCATCCGGAGCGCATGTCATAGGGAACGATCATCCCCAGGTCGTCCTGGGTTTTCCGGGAGATCTCTTCGATCTGCGACATCGCGATTTTCACGCCGGGCGCCGCATGAGCGTAGACCAGGAATTCCGTCGCCTTGTCGTAGTTTATGTAACTGGCCATCCAGGCGGTGCGCAGGGTGCACAACGCCAGGATCAGGGTAATCCCCAAGAAAGCCACCCTTGTGAAAATTCCGAAACTTATTTCCCGCCAGAGACGCCAGATAAGGAGAATTCCCGCGGCTGCGGCAAGGAAATAGAAGACAAAATTTCCCGTGACCGACAACGCGTCCAGCGTGCTGCCGGAAAACGGGCGGGTAACGCCCAATCCCATCCCGATGGCAAGCACGACCGCGATCAGGGTGGCAGGGACAACGACCAACCCGACCCATCGCGGCCAAGCCAGGATCTGCGGCCAATCGACGCACTCCACGACGCGACCGACGACCCATCCGCCGAGAAGGATAAACGGCAGGGTGATATGGACCGTCAGCCACGGCATTTTCTCGCCGGCCGCCGTGAACCCCGCCAAAGCCCCCACGCACCAATATCCGGTCATCCATACAACGGGAGACTCGATCACGGAGTGCCAGATGGTTCCCGCCTCGGACCCGGTCGGGGCCTTTTCCATTTCACCGACCGCAGCATCGGCTGCAGGGTGTGCGGATTTCCTGCGCAGGAGGAACGCGACGCCCGGCGCGGAAAGCGCCAGCAGCGCCGGAAGATATTCATATACGGGGACTTGAAGCAGAATGTAGTAGTACCAGGGTTGTGATCCGCGATGGACCTCCTGCTGGGCCAGCCAATAGTTGACGGCGGCGACCAAGCCCATCAGTACGCCGGTGAAATTCGTGAGGCAAACGGAGAACAACAGAATGTAGATGCCGAAAAAGATCCCCGCGCATACCGCCCACAACCTTCGATTCCACAGCACTCCGACCACGATCGCCGGCACCACAACGGCAAGGAGGCAAATCAGCGAGGCCAGAATGTAGTTCACATCCTGGATCTTCTGGTACGGATCGCCGTCGAAAGGATTAAGATTGAACAGCGCCATGGGCAACGCGGCGAGTTGCGGGAGGAGCGTGGTCGCCAGCACCACCAATAGATCCACGGTGGGGAAACGCTCACGGAGAACCGGCAGCGGAAATTCCTGGAGCAGGCTCCAAATGCTTCCGACGAGGCCGAGAATGGAGAACACGAACAGGAGCAGGCCGAGTTGGACCAACGGATTGGTAATCCACATTTCCGTGTGGGTCATTTCATCCGGGTTCATCGCCACGCCGGCTGCGCGCGCGGCTTGGATCAGATTACCTTGGCCAGCGGCGATTAACCCCAACGCCCCGACGGCAAGCAGAAGGGTCATGATCGAGAGGAACAAAAAACGCGCCCGCCGGTCGGCGTTTTGCCAACGGTGAAGAGACAATTGAACCTGAAGCAAGCCGAACAGAAAGAGAATTGCCAGCGCCACATAGATGTAGGCGGTCTCCTTGGTGGCGTAATGCAGGGCGGTCGCAGCCATGAGCAGGTAAAGCCAGCGGGGCTCCCTGCTTTCCAGATAGCGCCCGACGGCATAAAACATGAGCAGCCCCCAGACCACGACGAAGGATTCATTGCGGACGTAGCGCGAGTAATAAAGCATGTACGGCGAGATCAGCATCAACACTCCGGCCGCAAGCGCACCGCCCCGCCCCAGCCAGCGCCGGAACAGGTACAGGATCGCAACCGCCCCTACGCCGAACAGCGCGGCGGGGACGCGCGATGAAAAATCACTCGCCCCGAAGAGGAAGTAGGAAAACGCGACGACGATGATCTGGAACGGCCCATGGGTCATCGGATTGGGGGTGTATCCCTCCCCTTGGAAAAGAGCCCAGGCCATCTGCACGTGCTGGCCCTCGTCATGGCTGATGACGCGCGGATCGAGCATCGCGAATCGGGAAACGACCGCGGCGAAAATCAGCAATCCCCACAAGAGCTGCTCCCAGCGGAGCGAATGACGCCCCGTCACCGGCCGGTCGAACCAGGAAGAGGGTTGGGATGTTGGTTCCATAGTTTATCCTCTGCGGATTTTTTCTTTCGCGCTTCTGAATCCGGATTTTTCTTTATCCGCGGCGCGGGGTTTCTTCAACTGCGCCGGAGGGGCAACCAGAGACGCCGTTTCCATGGCGGTGAGTTCGCGGTACTGGCCGGGTTTGAGGTCACCCAGGGCGAGGCTGCCGATCCGGCGGCGGATGATCCGCACGACGGGCAATCCGATCCGGCGGCCAATGTCGCGCAACTCGTGTTTGCGCCCCTCGTGCATGATCACGCGCAACCAGGCTCCGCGTCCTTCCGACCCTTCGAGTTTGACCGCCATGGGCGCGGTGCGAAATCCGTCTTCCAGGACGACCCCCCTCCTCCAAATCTCGAGTTGCTCTGTCGACGGGCGCCGGGCGACCAGAACCCGGTATTCCTTTTCCACTTCGAACTTCGGATGCGAGACCCGTTGGGCCAATTCCCCGTCATTGGTCAGCAGGATCAATCCCTCGCTGTCCATGTCCAGGCGCCCGACGGGGTAGAACCGGCCCTTCAAAGGAAGCAGATCGCGCACGGTGGAACGCTCCCCCTGCGCGGCAAGGGAAGAAACGACGTGACGCGGCTTGTGCAGTGCAAAGGTCCGTGTGCTCGGACGCGCGGGAAGCGGCATACCGTCGACGCGGATCCGATCCGCGTCCGGATCGGCGCTCATACCCAGCACGGCGGGGATTCCGTTCACCTCCACCCGCCCCTCCTGGATCAGCGCTTCGCAGCCGCGCCGCGAACCCAATCCGGCCGCCGCCAGGATCTTCTGCAACCGTTCCTTGGCCACCGGATTCACTCCTTCAGGAGGGGCGACGGGATTTCCGGAGCAACTCCGGCATCCTTCGACGGCTCCTCCAACTCCAGGGCGGGCAATTCCGCAACCGAGCCCATTCCGAAATGCCGCAGGAATGCCTCGGTTGTCCCATACAGAATCGGACGGCCCGGTCCTTCGGTCCGTCCGGTCTCCTCCACCAGATCCTTGGCAATCAGGTTCTCGAGTACGCTTTCGGAGTTCACTCCGCGGATGGCGTCGATCTGCGGCCGAGTGAGCGGCTGTTTATAGGCAAGGATGGCCAGGGTTTCCAGCGCAGCCCGGCTCAAGCCGATCGTGTGCTCGATTCCCAGGAATCGTTCCACGACCTGCGCGGCGCGGGGCGAAGTGGTGATATGAACCCGGTCTCCCATGCGAAGAATCTGCAATCCGCGCTTCCAATACTCTCCGCCCAGAGCCTTAAGCGCGTCCTCCACCTTCTCCGCATCCGTGTCCAGCACCGTGGCCAAAACCGGAACGGGAACCGGATCGGAGGCGACAAACAGAACGCTCTCCAGGAGTGCGGTGAGGGGCAGCGGCTCCTCTTTGCTGTAAGTCGTCATGCTATAATCTTCCATGGAATTGCGGATTTTCCCGCAATCCGAGCCCGTTGACGATGAAATCTCATCGGCGTAAATTCCTCCCGCTCCTGATCGCTTTTGTTGGATGGGCCGTTCCGGCCCTCGCCTGTTCCATTTACCTCGGCGGCCCCGAAGCTCCCGGACCGGAAATCACCCCGGTTGGCGACAAGCAGGCGATCGAAAACGCCTGGTCGGATGCTGTTTCGCTCGCGGTCGACGGGACCGTCACCGTCGTGTTTTCCGAAGCTCAGATGACCGCCTACCTGCAGCAAAAACTGGATGCCAATCCGAGCAATAAATTTCACACCGCGCAGGTATTCTTCCGCGACGGACGGATTAAAGTATACGGGATGCTGTCTGCCGGAAGCGTTTCCGCATCCGCGATCCTCATCCTGCGGCCGGAAGTGACCGAGCAGGGTAAGATTGATTTTGTTTTGGAGCAGGCCCAGGTCGGTCCGCTTGACCTTCCTGCCGGCCTCCTCACCGCGATTTCGGATGTGCTGACCGAAGTCTTTACCGGTTCGGTGGGATCTCTGGCCACCGGATTTCAGGTAAAGGAAGTGCTTGTCGGAGAAGGGCAGATCGCCATCAGCGGGGTCATACGCTGAGCGTCCTCTCCATCCCGGATCCTTTCCCTATCCGCATGTCACGCGAAATTATACCAGCGCCCTTACAGAATCCCCCCGCAAAGAAATTCCCCCGAATGCGGTTCGCTCTCGGAGGAGTGGCGGCATTGTGCGTGATTGCGGTCGCGCTCGGGTCGTGCGCGTCGCCGCAGGTGCATGCGCCCGACGTCATGGTCATTCTGATCGCCGACAAGGAACGCCAGGATCTGCAGATTGCGCCCGGCACCACAGTGGCCAATGTGCTGGCGCAAGCGGGGATTTCTCTCGGCCCGCTCGACCGGGTTCTGCCGCCGCTGTATTCGCTGATTGCCGACGGCTCCACGGTGCGCGTGATCCGGGTGAAGGAAACGTTCGAGGTTGAGCAGGTCGCGATTCCCTTCCAGCGGCAGATCGTCCGCAACGAAGCGCTACCGCCCAGCGAAACCCGGCTGGTCCAGGCAGGAGAGGAGGGCCTGCAGGAAATAACCTACCGGGTTCTCACCGAAGACGGCCTGGAGACTTCCCGCACCCCGCTGCGCACCACCCTGATCAAAGAAGCGGTCCCTGAAATTCTGATGATCGGCGCGACCTCCTCCTTCCGCACCGTATCGATCAAGGGCGCGCTCGTTTATATTGACGGCGGAAACGCCTGGATCCTGACGCAGGATTCGAGCAACCGTTTTCCGCTGGTTGCTTCCGCCGATTTGGATTCGCGGATTTTCGGCCTCTCGTCCGACGGGCAATGGCTGCTCTTCTCACGCGAAGACGAGACCCACCTCAACGCGCTCTTTGTGGTCGCCACCTTCGGCGGGGAACAACCGTTCCCGCTTTCGGTATTCGATGTCATTCACTTCGCCGATTGGTCCCCTTTGGAAAAACGTACGATCGCTTTTTCGACGGTTGAACCGGTCACGGCCGCGCCGGGCTGGAAGGCAAAAAACGATCTGCGCCTGATCACCTTCGATGAAAAGAAAAAACTTGGGGAGGAGAAAACCCTGCTCGCGCCGAACACCGAAGGCTCCTATTCCTGGTGGGGGACGAAGTTCGATTGGTCGCCTGACGGGGGAAAGCTGGCCTACGCCCGCCCGGATGAGGTCGGGTGGATTTCCAGCGCCGGTGGAACCCGGCATGCACTTCTGGCGATCACGCCATACCGCACGCTCGCGGACTGGGTATGGCTGCCCTCCATCAGTTGGACTCCCGACGGCGCGTTTGTAATCACCGTCCGCCACGGCGATCCGATCGGACAGGAATCACCGGAGGAGAGCCCGGTGTTCGACCTGGTCGCTGTTCCGGCCGCCGGGGGCACGCCGATCGTGCTTTTCGATCGCTCGGGCATGTTCGCGTACCCGGTACCCGGGCCATTGGTCAATCGCACGTATGAGCAAGGGTATAATGTGGCGTTTCTTCAGGCCATCCGGCCGCTCGAAAGCGATCGCAGCAAATACCGGCTTGTGATATGCGACCGGGATGGGAGCAACTCAAAGGCGATCTTCCCGCCGGAAGGGGAACCAGGGCTCACCCCCGGCGAGGCGGGGCAAGCGGAATGGTCGCCGGACGGCACGCAGATCGCCCTGATCTATGAAGGCAACCTCTGGATCATCGACCTCGCCACGGGAGAAGGCCAGCAACTGACCGGAGACGGCCAAGTGACGATGATCGATTGGCAATAAAAAAATCTTAGGGAAAAAGCTGGTGGATGTCATTGCGAGCCCGGCCCACCCCAACCGGGGCGGGCGAAGCAATTCTTTCTTTAATCGAAAATCAAGGATTGCTTCGCTTCCGTCGGTCGCTCGCAATGACAAATAAACTATCCCATCACGACCCGTCATTTTGGAGAGTCCATGCGCATTCTCTTGACTGGAGCGGCCGGCTTCATCGGATCCCATCTATGCGATCGCCTTCTCGCCGAAGGCGACGAAGTGATCGGATTGGACAATTTCGTGACCGGCTCGAAGGATAACATCGCCCATCTGGCGGGAAACCCGCGCTTCCAGCTTATCGAGCACGACGTCTCCCAATACATTGAACTGCCGGTCAAGGTGGAAGCCGTCATGCACTTCGCCTCCCCCGCCAGCCCCAATCCCGACAGCCCCTTTGGATACCCGCAGCTTCCGATCCAAACGCTTAAGGCCGGCGCGCTCGGAACCCACAACTCCATCGGAGTGGCGAAGGCCTGCGGTGCGCGTTTTCTGCTTGCTTCCACTTCGGAGATCTACGGCGATCCGCTCGAGCACCCGCAGAAGGAATCCTACTTCGGCCACGTCGATCCCATCGGCCCGCGCTCGGTCTACGACGAAGCCAAGCGCTTCGCCGAGGCGATGACGATGGCGTATTACCGGTACCACAATCTTGACACGAAGATCGTCCGCATCTTCAACACCTTCGGCCCGCGCATGCGGCTGGACGACGGCCGGGTGGTCCCGAACTTCATCAGTCAAGGTTTCCACGGCGAACCGCTGACCATCTATGGCGACGGAACCCAGACCCGTTCCTTCTGCTATGTCGACGATCTTGTGGAAGGGATCTACCGGCTTCTGTTGAGCAACGAGCACGATCCGGTCAACCTGGGCAATCCTGCGGAAATCAGTATCCTGGAATTCGCCCGGAGGATCGCCGGCATGTTCGATCCGCCGGGCAAGATTCAATTCTTCTCCGACCGCAGGGGAGCGGGCGATCCGCAGAGGCGGCAGCCGGACATCAGCCGCGCCCGCTCGGTCTTGGGCTGGGAGCCGAAAATTCCCCTGGAGGAAGGCTTGCGCAAGACCGTGGATTATTTCCGGAAGAAAATCTCTATCACTTCCAAGTGATTATCCGCGGATAATTTTCACCGCGAAGACGCTAAGAGCGCAAAGAATTTTTTTATTTTTTCTTTGCGTTCTTTGCGACTTAGCGGTAAAAAGGTTTCGGAACGAATTATGAGTAGAGAAAAACGCATGGACATGCGCATGGAAGGCAAACGCTTCGCGAAGTTCCTGGTCGTCGGAACGATCGGCGCGGTCGTCGATTTCGGGACCTTCAACCTGCTGACTGCCTTGTTCCATCTGCCGCCGGTCCCTTCCTCGGTTATTTCCTTCCTGGCGGCGGTGACGAGCAACTTCGTGTTCAACCGCTATTGGACGTATCCCGATTCCCGATCCAAACCCGTTTGGCGGCAGGGGATCCAATTCACGCTGATCAACCTTGTCGGATTGGCAATTCGCACTCCTCTCTTCGCCGCGCTGATCCCGGTCTGGCGCGGAGTTCTGGAGAGAAGCGGCGCGGTGCTTCCCATCTCAACCGAGCAGCTTTCGAGAAATCTGGCGCTGGGTTGCGCTGTGCTTGTGGTGTTGGTGTGGAATTTTGTGGTAAACCGGTTCTGGACGTATAATGATGTCCGTTAAGAGAATATGAGCACAAAAACCGTTCCCGCGCCGATGATCATCTTCACCTCCCGGGGAGACTGGGGAGCCTTCCTGCTCTATCCCTATCTCTTCAACCAGACCGGCGAATGGATCGGCTGGGCGACCCGGGAGAAGGAAATTTACAACCTCGACGGATCCTACGTCGGGACCATCTCTCCCGACCAACGGATTTTACGAAAAAAAAGCCTGGAGACCATCCCTCCAAAACGCACGGTTCCGAAAGCCCCCTCCAAACCCAGAATTCCAGCCTCCGTTCCGCTTCCTCCGCGGATGGCGGAATTGTCCTACGAATTGATGGACGTATTGGATGATATGCCGGACCTGCTCCACACAATGGACGCCGGCGAATTCAAGCCCGACGTAGAATAATCCTCCTTTATGGCGGAAGCCATTCGCAGCCTCACCCATCTGCTGGAAGTTGCCTCCTCAAGGAGGTTTTTGGCGGTTGTCGAACCCGGCGACCGCGGGCTTGCCGAATCGCTCCCGTTCCCCTTCGTCTCGATCGTCGGAGAATGGGAGATGAAGCTTTCGCTGATCCTGGCCGTTATCAATCCGGCGGTTGGGGGCGTTCTCCTGCTCGGCCCGCGAGGAACGGGAAAAACGACCGCCGTACGCAGCCTTTCCCCGTTACTCCCGGACGTTTCGCGCAGTCTATGCGCATATGGGTGCATGCCGGAGGATGCCGAAAGCGGCGGAATCGAGTCGATTTGCCCGGATTGCGCCAAGAAACTCGGCCAGGGGGAACCGCTGACTTTCAACGACCGCTCACGGCTGATCGAACTGCCGCTCCATTCGGAACTGCCGGACGTTATCGGAGGGATCGACGAACGCGCGGCGGCCCATCAGCGGATGCAAATCAAACCGGGGATCCTTTCGCACGCCGACCACAACCTGCTCTATGTCGACGAAGTCAACCTGCTAAAGCGCGATGTGGCGGACGCGATCCTGGATGCGGCCGCCCAGGGCGTCTACACCGTCCGGCGCGGGCCGATCTCGGCCACATACCGCGCGCGTTTCATCCTTGTCGGGTCGATGAACCCGGAAGAGGGAGCCCTCCGGCCGCAGATTGCGGACCGCTTCGGCCTGCGCGCGGTGGTCCGCGGGCTGGGAAATACGGCCGAACGCTGGGAAGCCTACCAGCGGGCGCACGCCTTCGATCTCAACCCGCGCGGGATCA
>CAZFPL010000034.1:0-11763 GCA_964521085.1 uncultured Anaerolineales bacterium
TCGTCGCCGGTTGTCACTTGGTAAGGCGAACAGGATCCCGGGCGGGGATGATCCGCCGGATCACAGCGGACGACCACCCCGGCCAGCTCGCGGCCAGGGGCGATATTCCCGGAATACACCGCACCCTTCAGCTTGTACCAGCCGAGATCTCCCGGCACGCCCATTTCGGCGTAGGTTTCCATTTCGACTCTCGCCGTGGCTGCGGATTCGGAAGAAGTGAGAGTCCTTTGTGTATGAATGCTCAACTCACAAGCCGTCAGAAGAAGTAAAGCCGAGAGAACCAAAAGGTTTTTTCTCATGCAGGGTCCTTTTTAAAGGCGGATTATGTCTGCCGATTCTATGAACCGGTGGACAATCCGCCGTTTCGGACGGCCGGTTCGAAAGTGCCTCGCGGATGGACGGAAAGGGCTTAGGCGATGTTTAGGACGGAACGCAGAGCCGAATACGCATTCTCCGCGGCTTCCCTTTCGAATGTATAGGCAGAATCCTCCCGAACCTGATAATTGCCATCCATTAAATAGACATCCAGCTTGATGATTTTACCTTCGAGATCGTGCGTGATATCTACCTGCCGGATGAGTTCCGGGCGGATGAAGTACTCAATCGAACCTTTGGAATCGCTGTCCTGCAACCTGACGAAAGGCATGGTCCGCTCCTTGAGCCCTGTAACGCCGCGCAGAGACGGCACTTGGTCGGCGGATAGAAGAAGGATTTGGTTAAGGAAGAAGGATGGGTCCATATCTGTTTTGAGCGCTGCGATGGTTTGGTTGCTTATCCGAAAGGGTCCGCAAAGGATCCCGACGGGGTAGATCCCGGTCCTGCGATTGTATCAACAAATTCGGAGACGGTGTTTCCGAAGGGATCGTCGATTCGTCGTACGGAACGCCGAACATCAGCGGCCGGACCTAGGTCAGGATGCGGCGGGAAGCTCCGGTTGCGGTGTCGAGCGGAGCGGTGACCGGATAAAAAGCAGGCTCACTATCCCCAATCCCGCCATGCCGCCCCAGAAGGCAAACGGCAGCCCAGGCGCAATCTCCGCCAGCTTGTTCCCGATCGGCGGGGAGATCAGGTTCCCCAGGAAGAAGAAGGTCATCGCCAAGCCGCTGGCGGTGCCGGCGTAAGCAGGTCCCACGCCTTCGGTTTCCACCGCCATCGTCACCACAAGCGCCGCCGATCCGTCGCGCATCATTCCGGACAGCGCGACCGCCGCCCAGATGAGCCATCCCTCCGACACGGACAGCAATCCGCTGCCGAAAGTCATCACCGCCAGGGCGATCCACAAAACGGTCTTCCGCGACCGCATCCTGTCGGAGGCGAACGCGATCGGCAGGATGAACAGGAGGCTCATCGCAAAGATCAGCGAAACGGCGCCGTCGGCACCGGCATCCGGCCAGCCGATGCCGCGCAAGTAGAGTGCCAGATAGCCGGAAATCCCTTGCTGGCAGCCGCCGATTCCCAGAAAGGCTATACCGAGCAGCCAGATATCCTTCAACCGGAAGATGCGCGTGAGCGCCTGCCGCATGGGAACCTCGACAATCTTCTCCGGCACGCCTTCCGGCAAGGGTTTCGTGAACAACCACGGGATGCACATCAACGCCGAGAGTCCCGCGTAAAAGAACATCACATTGCGCCATCCGCCCAGAAGCGGGGAGAAGACCGTCGCGCTGAGCAGCGATCCAAGCATGAGCCCGAATGCCATGCCCATCGAGATGATTCCGTTGGCCAGTCCCAGCTGCCGGCTTGGAAACCAGATCCCGCTGAGTTTAAACGCGCTCGTGCTCACCAGCGGCACAAGGCCCCCGACGGCCAGGATGATGATTAAGAAGGAGACGAAATCCGCGGCCAGACCGCGGCTCCCCGCCGAGAGACTCACCAAGATGATTCCCGCCAGGATGACCCGCTTGGGGCCGAACCGGTCGATCAGCGCGCCGCCGAACGTCGCGGTGATGATCGCGGGGAGCGATCCGATGCTCCAGATCAATCCCATCTGGACCAGGTTGAGCCGCAGTTCGGACGAAATCTCCTTGAACAGGACGGAAAGACTCATCGACGGGATGCCGATCACGACGGCCATAGTCAGCGCGGCCAACAGCAGCAGAAACCACCGGTAATGGGAGGATTTCTTCACGGCGTTTTCCTTTCCGGCGCCTGAATCATTTCGGCGATCAATTCGCGGGCCCGGCGCACGATACGCGGGGCGTCCGGATCGCGCGAGGTGAAGGCGGCGCGCATCCGGCCGCCGAAGGTTGTCACGGCGAGGATCCGGTGTCCGGCGAGATACACGCCCATCGTCGGTCCGTAAATCGATTCGAGGTGAAAAGGGCCGTAGTCCGCCGGAATATCCATCCGCCCCACGTTGCTGACCGAGAGGTCGTAGCGCACGTTCACGGGTGGAAGCGAGATCGGATGATCGGCCACCGCCATCATCACAAGCGGATCCATGAACAGCTGTTCGTCGGTGATGGATGCAAGCGCCCGGCCGGCCTGGGCGGCGATCTCCCACGGACCCTGGCCGGGGGAACAATCCAGCCGGATCACGGCGAGGGAGATGTAATTTCCAACGACCTCCCCGACCGGCTGCGACAGGCGGCTGCGCAGATCGACCGGGCACTCGATCCATCGCTCCGGAGAATCCGGTTCCCGCTCGGCGAACGGAATGGCCAAGGCGGCGCAGAGCGCGGCTTGCACCGGTAGATGACGGGCCCGGCAGGCGGACACCAGCGCCGCCGTCTCGACTTCGTTCCATTCGATCGGAATGGTGCGCATAGGCGCGGGGGCGGGTGCCGAAAACTGCGAGGTGGGCGCCACGTGCGGGGTGCCGGAGAATCCAGCGGCGGCCGTCCGGATCTTCGCACGCATCGCGTCCGGG
Organism: uncultured Anaerolineales bacterium; assembly: GCA_964521085.1. Taxonomy (GTDB): domain Bacteria; phylum Chloroflexota; class Anaerolineae; order Anaerolineales; family RBG-16-64-43; genus JAFGKK01. The sequence continues at coordinate 2,870 of CAZFPL010000034.1, forward strand.
ATAAGATCGCGCATCATCGGTGGAACAAGCGAATCGGGTTTTCGGTCGGGATCGGCCAGAAGGGCCATCAGGTCGCGCAGGGCATACATGCTTGCGCGTCCATCCACTGTAAGGTGATCATACACAACGAGTAAATCCGAAACATCCGGACCGCGAAGCCAGACGCAGCGGCACAGCGGCCCGGTGCGGTAATCGAACGCTTGGTCGATCTCCCGTTCGACCACGTGCAACCAATCCTCATCCGAAGCACGCGGAGCGAGGCGCAACGGGATCATCGGCACGCCGTCCGTGGTGAGACAGGCGCCCGTGCCGCTTTTAGCGGGCGCGATGCGCACGGCGAGCAGCGGATGAAACCGGCGCAGCCGGTCCAGCGCGCTGCGCAGATTCTCCTCTGTCAACGGGCCCCGGACGCGCGCAGAGACGGTGAAGCTTAGGCCGAACGGCAGCCCGACAGCAAGCATCGGGCTTTGACCCCCGGAAAGGTTGAACTCGATGGCCGGAATCTCCTTTCATACAGGATTAATACCTTGCAGGCCGGAGTTTAACATAGAATCTGATATAAAAAGTTAGTCACCGGGGATGACTCCGAGTGCCCCAAAAATTTTTTTAAAAAGCCACTTCAGGAAAGAAAAACAGGGTAGGTTCGGGAAACGAACCTGCCCTGTTGTATACAAAGAATAATGGGTGAGCCCGGGTCCTAAACGAGCACCTTCCATTTCTTCATGCTTTTCGTTCCATACAGATTGGGCGTTTGCGGGTATTGCTGGGATGGCAGCACCTTGCGGATGGCGGTAAACCAATCTTGATACGTAGCGGATCCCGGGAGCGTAGCCAGCGCGCGCAAAGCCACAAAGGAGAAGGCTCCATTAGGGCGTCCCTGGAAATAGGCATCGTAACTGTATTCGGTGTCCTGACATCCGGCGATCAGCAGGCCGGAGTTCCGTCCGGGAGGGCTGGACCTGCGGATGGCGCGGCGCACGCCGAACTTGGCGGCCTCGCGTTTCGAAAGGAACGTGGCAGGCGGCAGGAATCGAACCCGGCGCTGCGGCGGATTTTTCCCCCGCATGGTCGGAGGGGTGGTGATCCGGGCGAACCTCGCCACCGTGCCGGAATGGCAGGAATCGGAGATCATCAGCAGCTTCACGCCCGGTTTCCGTGCAGTGTAAAGATCGAACAACTCGTCGTCGGTGATGGGGCCGCGGCTGGTTATGTCGTAGGGGCAAATGCATTCATCCGCACCGTCCGGCTCGTCGCCGTCCTCATCGGGCACGTACGACCCGTGTCCGGAATATTGCACGACGATGAGATCGCCCGTTTTCGCGCCGGCGATGGTGTTCCGGATGGCCGACCGCATGGCCTTGCCCGTCGCCTGTTTGTCCGTCAACCGCTTCAAGATAAATCCGCGTTTTGTGAAAACCTTCGCCCAATCGTCGGCGTCGTTCACGCATCCGGCAAGGTCGTTCTCGGTTCCGGGATAATTATTGATTCCGATGCATAGAGCATATTTGGTCATGGCATTTTCCTTTCTTCGATTCCGGCTGCCGGATTATTTTGGCTTGGGTTTCAGGAGCAAGCCGGCCGTCCCGAAGGCGAAATAGAGTGAGCTGACCATCATAACCATCGGGTAAGAGAATGTTCCAAGCCAGAAAAAGGAGTGTCGATAAAGGTCGGCACACATATTAAGCAGGTAAATCGCAATCCCCAGCAAGCCTGCGATCAGCATAATGGCGGGTGGGATTTTATCCCCGGCATCCCACACCAGCATGAGCCAGCAAACAGCGGCGAGTGCCAGGGCAAGCGCCAGCGCAATCACCGCATCACCAGCCCAGTGACCAAGCAGATAAGGTAAGTAGAATAACTCACACTGGAGGACTAATCCGCAGTGGTATCCCAAAATATATGCAAGGAATGCGGAAAGAAAAATTCCCAGCACGACGGAAATGGTCTTCTGTATGCGCATCGGCCCTCCCGAATTTCGGAACTCATCCTGCGTCGGCGTTCCGTCGGATTATCCCGGCTTCCGTTTTGTAAAGAGACCGGCCGCTCCAAATGCGATATTCAGCGCGTTGACCAGATGGGTCAACGGAGCGAAAGATAAATCACGGATGGGAGAAATTAGGAATATTAATGGTTGGGAGAGGATAAAAAAGAAGAAAATCAGATACCAAAACACCCCCAAGAACAGCATAACCAGGGGCGGAAGCCTGTCTCCGGAATCCCAAACGAGCATGAGATAAACAGCGGCACAAAAAACCAATGCGATGAGCAGGAAAGCGCCAAGACGGATCGGTATTTTCACATCGGCTGCCAAATTGTCAATCAGATCGCCCGCCCGAAATGCGAGAAAGACATAACTCACTATCCATGAGACCAGCGTGGAAATCAGGATCGCCGGAATCACAGCAATCGTCTTTTTGGTGACCATCTATCCTCCCGGCTTTCGGATTATTTTTTATCGGCGGATATTTCCATGGAAGCCGCTAATCTCAGGACAGCCCTCGATGGTGGAAGAAATTCTACCCGGATTCGCATGTGCCGGCAAATTCGGAAACGGGTTGTTTAATATTCGGCGGCTTGGACGCGGGTTGACGATCCTGTATGGTTCCTTCTGTTTGCGGCGATCGTAAAGGCGGCTTGTTTGGGGAAAGGAGCGCTTCGAATGGTATTGTTCACTCTTAATGGAAGGCCGATTGACTGTGATCGAAAGGGTTACCCTTTCATCCGCCGTCCATGTTCATGGATAGGATGTACTGACGCAATTCGCTGAAATCATGGATGGTAAAATCTGCGATCGTTTCGGAATCCTCCCCCCGAAACAGACAGGTGCGGATTCCGGCGGCCCGGCCGGCCAAAACATCGATCTCCCGATCCCCGACGGTCAACGTTTCTTTCTTCTGTAAGGCGCAGGTTTCCAATGCGGCTTCGAACGCGGCCGGGTCGGGCTTGCGGGGATGGCCGTCCTCGCGGGTGATGCTTCCCGAAAAGAAGCGCGCCATATCATGCGCCGCAAGAAGCTCGTCCGTGCCCTTCCGCCCGCGATGTGTCAGGATGACATTCTTCCCGCCGATGGAAGTGATGTACTGACAAATCTCTTTTGCGCCCGGGAAGGGAGGCTGGTCGCCGGGCTTAATGCGGTCATATTGATCTCCAAAAGCCCGGTCGAGCTCGTCTTCGTTCAATCGGTTTTCAGCGGCCAAGGTGGTAGTGCATAACCCAAGTGATTGTCTGGAAAGACCCAATATACGGTCCAAATCGCTGTCTTTGCCCAAATCGGCCAGCGCCGCCCGGAATGCCCTCGCGATGGCGGGGTAGGTGTCGAACAGTGTGCCGTCCACGTCCCAGATAATATTCTTGATCACCGGTTCATCCATACGAAAGAGGATACGCCGCTGCGCAAGGTCGATTTTCGCGACCTTTATGGGATTCTCTTTCCCACCAAGGAAAGAGATAGGAGAATTATACAGGTGGTATATGTCTTTTAGGCCATCCCATTCCACCCCCTCGCAATCCTCTCCCACACTGTCGTAATGCGGGATCTTGTCTTCAAGCGGAGCGAGGGGAGGGATCGAGGGAAGGGAGGATAGGATGGTTTATGTAGGATTTCTTTGAATTCAATTTTTCTTCCCTGGTAACCTGAAAAAATATGGAAACCGCACCCGAAATGCAAGTATGGACGGCGGATTTTCCATCCATTTCCTGTATAATAATCGGGAATGAAGAGGGGCATTCTATGTGGAATGTGTTTCTGATCAGCGGGGATCGAAAAACCCACGAGGAAATCACGGCCTTATTGCCAAAGGGGGCTTCTCTGGAGGAATTCACCACGCTGGAAGAGCTCCCCCGCCCGCACACCGCGCCCGCGGAGGGCATGTTTTCCGAAGCCATTATCCTGATCGATCTTGCCGGTGAGCCTATCCCCGCCGGGCGTTTGGGACCTTTCCGCCGGACCGGTATTCCGCTTGTCGCGCTGATCAGCTCACCCGCTCAGCGCGAGGCCGCCTTTCGCGCCGGTTTCGACGATTACCTGCTGCGCCCCTTGTCCAATCCCGAACTGAAAACCCGGTTGGATCACCTCTCGCACGCGTTCGCCGCCACGCCACAGGTTCCCCGCTCCGCCATCGAACTCGAGCGCCAGGCCGCCGTCGGCCGGCTGACCTCTTATTTCTGCCATGCGGTAAGCAATTCGATGCAAGTCATCCGCGGCTCGGTCGATTTGGCGCGGGAGGAACCGGACCTGCCGGCTTCGATCGCCGAATACCTTGCCATCTGCCGCAAGGAGACCGTGATTATCGGCGCGAAGATCAACCGCCTGCGCCAGATCTACCGCCCGCAACCGGCGCCGCCGGAACCCGTCGCGCTGGATGCGCTGCTCCACGAATCGCTTTCCATGGCCGCCGACGACCTTCTGCGAAACAACATTGCCGCGCGGGAACAATTCGAATCTCCTTTGCCGGCCATCCACTCTTCGAGCGACCGGCTGGCGCTGGCGTTCCTGATGCTGATCTTCCATCTCAGCCAGGAACTCGGCGGACGCGGGGGAGGCGAGTTGCGCGCGCAAGCCGGCCGCGACCACGGTTTCGTGCAGGTGACGCTTTGCGCAATCTCCGGTGCGCCGAAGCCCGGTGCGGAAGAGGCGGCGGTGACCGACTCTCTTCCGGCGGGACTCGAGACGGCGCGCGAACTTTTCCAATCCGAGCGGGGGCAACTTCAGGCATTCCACCGGGAAAACGGATTCTGCCTTCAGGTCCGTTTCCCCGCCGGAGGAGGTTCCCAGGGGCCGTCATGAATACTCCCCGCATCCTGATTGTCGACGACGAGCCCGGCGTGCGTTTCGTGCTGGAAAGAACGCTCGCTGCGGAAGGCTACCATTTGGATTCCGCCGCCGATGGCGGGGAGGCGATCCGCAGGCTTGACGAAGCGGAGTATGACGTACTCCTGCTCGATTTGAAAATGATGCCGGTGGACGGCATGCAGGTGATCAATGCGCTGCGCGGGAAAGGATCCGACGCGGCGGTCATCATCATCACCGCGCACAGCACAATCGAAAGCGCGGTGGAAGCGCTGCGGCTGGGCGCTTTCGATTATTTGTTCAAACCCGCTTCCCCCGACGTCATCCGCCAACGGGTGCGCGAGGCAATCCTCTACTCCCGCCAGGTAACTCGCCGGGCGCGTCTGCTGGGGCAGGTGGAATCCCTGCGCCAGAGCCTGATGGATCTGGATTCGGAAACCGGATCGATCGGGCAGGCCAAGGCACCGGACCGCTTCCTGCACTCCGGGAAGCTGGTGATCGACAAATACCACCGCTCGGCGATGCTCGACGGAATCTTGCTAGACCTCACGACGGCCGAATTCGACCTGCTGCTCACGCTTGTCGAAGCCGCTCCCCAAACCCTCGCGCCGCGCGAACTTGCCCGGCGCGCGCTGCACTACGATCCGCAGGAAATCGAGGCGCGCCAGACGGTGAAATATCACGTCCACCAATTGCGGCGCAAGCTAGGCGAGGATCCGCGCAGCCCGAAATATATTAAAACCGTGCGCTATAAAGGGTATTTCTGGAGCGACGGGTAACACCATCCCATCCCGCCTTTCCCTTCCCCCTCCTCCCTTCCGTGATACGGGAAGGGAGGAGGGGGTTGCGGGGAGGAGAGATAGGATGGCCGGAACCAAGTTTAATCACTTTTCTTCCCCTTTTTCCCCAACCAATCCAAACCATTCCTAACCGCACAGCCCCGGCCTCAATCCTATAGTGGTAGGCACAACACGGAGTTCTCATGGCCGATTTCTGGGTCCTCATCGTCGACGACGAGGACGGCGTGCTCTCCGTCCTGAAAAACAGCCTGCGGAAACTGGGCGACCAGTTCCGCGTATCCACCGCCGCCGGCGGCGAGGCCGCGATCGACATGCTCATCCAGCGCACGTACGACTTGGTGGTCACGGACTACAAAATGGCCGGGATGAACGGGCTGGAGCTTCTGGAAAAAGTGCATTCGATCCGCCCTGAGACGCGCGTCATCCTGATGACCGCGTATGGAAGCGCGGCGGTCGAATCGGAAGCTTCGCGCCTGCAAGCCTGGCGCTACCTCGCCAAACCGCTCGAGATCGAAGCCTTCCGCCAGATCGTCCGCGAGGCGGCGGGTTCCGCGCCCGCCGATTCGTCCGGCATCCTCGTGCTTTCGGATAGAGATTACCGCGACGTCAACCAAGTCCTTTGCCGGCTGCAGGGGAATGTAGCCGCGCGCTGCATCTTGCTGGCCGACAGCGAGGGACGCTGCCTGGCCCGCGCCGGCAACATCGACGATCTCGACTTGACCCAGATCGCATCGCTTCTGGGCGGCAGTATGACCACGCTCGACGAGGCCGGCAAAGCGGTCGACCCCGGCGAGGAAGGGGTCAACCTCGCCTACCGCGAAGGTAAACGCGAGGATCTGTATGCGGTCAACGTCGGATCGTTCTTGTTGATCCTCGTCATCGACCGCGGTCCCTTCAGCAGCAAAATGGGCTCGGTCTGGTACAGCGCACAAAAGGCGGCCGGCGAACTGCGCGAGAAATTCCGCACGGCGGATTACCGCACGACCGAGAACACCCTCGGCCGGGATATGGAGCAGGCGCTGTACGGCGAACTGCAGAAGATTTTCGTGGATACCAGACCAGCCGGCAGGTTCGGATCGTCGGATCAAACTCGGCCTTCCGGCGCCGCCCCCGCCCATCCGGCTTTGCTGACATACGAAGAGGCCGTTAAAAACGGCATCATTCCCGATTCGTAATTTGGGAATCATGAAACGGAAGGCGTGCTATGGATTTTGCATCCCGCAATCCGGCCGATTTCCCGGTGGACGTGATCCTCTATCCGGGGCACGACAAGGCGATCCGCCAGGTGCTTGAAGAACTGGCGCAGAAATGTCCGGCGCAGTTCCTTCTGCTTTCCGGCATCAGCGGCCAGCCGATCGCGTATGAAGGGGAGAAAGCGAAAACCAACCTCGCCGCACTCGGCGCGCTGCTGGCAGGGGATCTGGCGGCCAGCCAGGAGATCGCCCGGCAGACGGACCAGTATCAAAGCTACCAGCTGATCCTCCGCGAGGGGCGCGAGTCCACCATCTTCCTTTCGGAGGCCGGGCCGTACATGATCCTGTTTGCGCGGGTGGACCACGAGGTTCCGCTGGGATGGGCGCGCATTCTCATCCTGGAGGCCTGCCGTCAGCTGGCCGATATCGCCTCCGCCCGGCCGGATGAACTGAGGAGCCTGGATCTCGGACTTCACGAGGAGCGCCTTTCCTCGGTGATCGGAGACAGGCTGGATTCCATCTGGAGCGGGTGAACCATGCAGATCAACTGGCAGCTTCGCGAATTGAATTTGAAGATCGTCTATTACGGTCCGGCGCTCAGCGGCAAGACCACCAACCTCGAGCAGATCCACGCCCGGGTCGATCCGATTCATCGCAGCGATCTGATTTCGCTTAAGACCCATGAGGACCGCACGCTGTTCTTCGATTTTCTGGAACTCGAACTCGGCCGGATCAACAACCTCACACCGAAGATCCACCTCTACACCGTCCCGGGTCAAAGTTATTACGAGGCCAGCCGCAAACTGGTCCTGCGCGGGGCGGACGGGGTGGTGTTCGTGGCGGATTCCTCGCCCGAGTTCATGCATGCCAACAAAGTCGCCTGGGCGGATATGAATCAGCACCTGGCCTCGCACGGGATCGCCCTGGAAAGGCTGCCCGTCGTACTGCAGTGCAACAAGCAGGATCTGATTTACGCCGTCGATCCCCAGACGATGAAGAACCTGCTCAACCTCTACAACATCCCGACCGTGTCGGCCGTCGCCGTGCGCGGTGAGGGCGTGCTGGATACGCTCAAAATGATCACCCGCGGAGTTCTCACCCACATGCAGGGGCAGCAGGTCTGCGCCTGAGCAAGCAAGGAGGCAGATGGAACAGCAATCCGGTTCGGAACAGATGAACAGCCTGCTGGCCCGGATGAATACGGAGGGGGGATTTCCGATTTCCGTGCTTTCCGATTCGCAGGGCTTGACCATCGCCTTCGCCGCCGCGCCGGACAGGGATCCGGAACGCCAGTCCGCCGCGGTCGCGTACATGCAACGGGCGGCCGCCATGGTCGGCCGCCAGCTGGGCATGGCCGATCCGGATGAAATCTCATTCTACGATTCAACGGGATTGCGGCTGGTATGCCGCCCGTTCGACATGGAGGAATACCGGCTGATCCTCGCGGTGCTGATTCCCGGGCGCGATCGCTCCTACCGGCGGGTGACGAATTTCGCGATGCAGGAAGTCCGCCGCATCTGGGCGACCTCCTGGAAAGGTTAACCATGGGCATTCAAGGCAGCCTGAAGGATATGACGCTCGCCGACCTGATCCAGCACACCTGCCAGGACCGCAAGACCGCTGAGCTTTCGATCCGGCGTGCGGGAAACCAGGCCTCGCTCTTTTTCAAGGACGGCAATCTGGTCCACGCGCAATCGGACGGCGGGACGGGGGAAGAGGTGGTCTACCAGCTTTTGCTATGGGACGAAGGGTTGTTCACGCTGGAAAACGGCATTGAACCGCCGTCGACTTCCATCACGCGGGGATGGTCCAGTCTGCTCTTGGAAGGCGCGCGGCGCCTGGACGAAACCACGCAGGAATCTCCGATCGTACGATCCGATCCAACCGTTCAAGTGGAGGTGAATCCAATGGCCAATTTCGAAGAGATCTTGGGTGAAATGGGCAAAGAGATCACGGGGTATCTCGGCAGTGCGTTGATCGGGACCGACGGGATCCACATCGCCAACCACCCCTCGGTCGTTAAATTCGATCCGCGCATGGGCCGCCCGCCTGGAGGCCCCGGAGGCCCGGGAGGTCCCGGCGGATCACCTCCCGGTTTCGGCCCCGGCGGTC
>CAZFPL010000034.1:11863-31356 GCA_964521085.1 uncultured Anaerolineales bacterium
CCCGGAGGCCCGGGAGGTCCCGGCGGATCACCTCCCGGTTTCGGCCCCGGCGGTCCGGGAGGTCCCGGCGGCCCGCCCGGCAGACCTGGCGGTCCGGGAGGACCTGGAGGTCCAGGCGGGCCCGGAGGCCCTCCGCCCGGAGGACCCGAGGCGATCGTGGCGCAGATGACCATGCTTCTGAAGCTTGTCGACACCTCCGCGGCCAAGATGAACATCGGCGAAATCGAGGACAACCTCACTACGACGGATTTTGCCTACGTTCTGATGCGGTTTCTCCCGGGTCATAAGTTCTTTCTGGGTCTGACAGTGGAGCGCCGCACCGGCAACCTGGGAAACATGCGGCTGATCAGCAAGATGTACGCCAACCGCATCGCTCCGCTGCTTCCAAGCTGAACACCCGACGGGATAAAGGAGAATTCCCATGGCCAAACTCGATCAACTTCTTCAGCAATTCCGCGGGGAACTGGGAGCCGATTTCATCTCCGCCGATGTGGTGGGAATGGACGGCATTTCCATCGCCGGCGGTTCGACGGATCCGAGTTTTGATTCCAACGAAGCCTCCGCGCGCTTCGCGATGGTCATGAAGCTGGCGGGCAACGTTACCACCAAGGTCGGCATGGGTGTGGTGGACGATAACCTGGTGACCACCGACCGGACCTATATGCTCACCCGCTTCCTCGGTGACGGGTCGTACTTCCTCAACGTGGCGGTCACCCGCAACGCAATTCTTGGGAGCGTGCGCCTGCTCATGAACGAATACGCGCCTCCGATGTGGGAAGCGATCCCGCACTAATTCCTTCCTTATCAAGGAGAAAAAACAATGGCCACCGAAGAGCAAAAACTCGATAACCGCGCGCAGTTGTGGGGCATGACCGTCACCGGAATGACGCTCGGCATCTGGGGAATGGTGGAGGAATCCGCGACCTCGCTTGCCCCGCAGATCGGCATGCAGATCCTGGAAATGGTGGAAACGAAACTGGGCAAGAAGATCGGCTCCGACAAACCCGAGGAAGCCATCCGCCAGCTCGGGCGGTTGTTCATCGACGATTTCGGTTATGCCGCGGACGCCAAAGTGGAAGCGGCGGACAAGCAGATCCGGGTCTCGTTTTCCAAAACCATCAGCGCCCCCGAGTTCGCCCTGTTGGAACAGCGCGGCGTGAAACGGATTTTCTCGCACCCGTTCATGTCCGCCGGGGTGGCGGCGCTTTCGCGGCTGGGGCAGAAAACTCGGTGGACGGTGGCGGTCGATCCAGCCGGCGGAAACGAAACCATCACCTTCGATCTGCTGTAGGAGGGCGGGTGCAGGAATTCCGGCTGTTGAAACGATTCCCCGCGGTTCATCTCGCACCCGGAGCGTCGTACGCAAGATGTGCGTCCGCTCCGGGCACGGGTTAAGAAACCATGGCTGGTGAAACGATCCTGATTGTCGACGACAGCCGGGATATTCGAATCCTTTTGGACGAGGATATCCTTTCGCCGATGGGTTTCTCGGTTCATGCGGCGGGAGACGGAAAGGCGGGTTTGGACCTGGCCGGACGCTGCCGGCCGGATCTGATCCTGCTGGATATGAACATGCCGCGCATGTCCGGCCTGGAGATGCTGGCGGCGCTGCGCGCGGAACAATCCACCGCTCCGGCGATTCTCATGACCGCTTATGGATCCGAGAATGTAGCCATCGAAGCCTTCCGCCTGGGCGTGCGGGATTACATCATCAAACCCTTCACAAGCGACGAAATTCTGCAGACCATCGACCGGGCGCTGAACGAATCCCGCCTGGCGCGCCAAAAAGAAGAACTCAACCGCAACCTGATCACGGCCGAGATCGTGCGGGTGACGGTGGTTACGCTCTCCCACTACCTGAACAACCATCTGACCACGCTCAAAGGCGGATTAACACTGCTCGGGGAATCCCTGGCCGAGAAGGCGCCCGACCCGTACCTGCTGGATATTTTGCAGGCCAGCCGCAAAAGCGCGCTCAGCATCCAGGCCGTGATGAAGGTGCTGACGGATGCAACCGGAGTGCGGCTGTGCGCCTATACGGATTCCACGATGATGATGGATATCGAAGCGGCGTTGCAGGAAGAATTGAGCCGTCAGCCGGAATTCGCCGAACCGGATGAGTGCGGCGTGTGCTGAGGGAAGGCGTTCCCCGGCACATAAAAAAAACAGAAAGGACCGTACCGTTGCGTAAAACCGTACCCCGCATTCAGCGAGCCAGGAAGGCAGTGCCGGGAATCCTTCCGGATATTCCCATTCCCCTTTGGGAGGAGGATTTTTCCGCGGTAAAAAACCGACTGAACGCGCTGCGTTCCTCCGGAGTCATCGGATGGCGTTCCTACCTGGAGAGCCATCCGGAGGAGGTGCATTCCTGCCTGTCGCTGATTCGAATACGCGACGTGAATCCGGCGGCCCTGGGCCTTTTCCAATATGACCGCAAGGAAACCTTCCTGAGGAACCCCCCGCTTCCCTTCGAGAAGGAGTGGCGCAACGTGATGCGCGAGGAATTGATCGCCCTGGCGGAGGGCCGGCGGATGCACGAATCCGATCTGGAGATGAAAACCTTCGACGGCGAACCCGTGTCCATCCGCAGGCGGGTCCATCTGGCGCGCGGCTCCGAAGGCGATTGGTCGCGGGTGATCGTCGCGCCGGTCGATATCAGCGGATATAAGAAAACGGCAAACCACCTGTTGATGGAGGTGGAGTGGGGGAGTTTTCTGCTCGATCTCTACGAGATTTCTTCACGCCTTTCGGAACGGGAACTCTACGACCACGTGCTGAAACAGGCGGTCCATTTCACCGACAGCCGTGTCGGATTCTTCCATGTGCTATCCGACGACCGGAATGCGGTCGAGCTGAAATCGTGGGTCGGCGAGCTGGCGGTCGACCTTACCGGCGAAGAGGGGGTCGCGGTCCCGATCGAACAGGCGGGACAGTGGACGGATTGCATCCGGCTCAAACGGCCGTTGATCTGCCGCAGCACGCCGGCCTGGCGCTGCGTGCAAGGCATGCCTTTCAGCAGCGCTCCGATCCGGCGGCTGCTCAGCGTTCCGGTCCTGGACGGCAACGATGTGGTGTGCGTACTCGGAGTGGGGAATAAGGAAAGCCCCTACCAGGCGCGCGACATGGCGCACATCCAGCTTGTGGCGTACGGGCTGCACCGGATCATCAAGCAGCGCCGGGCGGTGGAAGCCCTCAGCCAAAGCGAGGAGTTGTTCCGGCTTTTAACCAAGCACTTCCCCGTCCCGATCGCCGTCTTCCACGCCGGCGGCCGGGCCGAGTTCCTCAACGATCGGTTCCTTTCCACGTTCGGGTACAGCCTGGCGGAGATCCCGGATCAGGATTCCTTCTGGCGCTGCATGCTTCCCGAGGAGGGGATGCGCCGGGAAATTCTGGATGCTTGGAGTTTGGCGGAGGAAGCGGCGGATCGGGATTGCACCGATGCGGAGCTGAACGATTGCCGGATGCGGTGCAGGGATGGGCGCGTGCGGATCGTCGATGTCCTCGGGGCGAGAATCCACACCAAACGACTCCTGCTCCTGAACGACGTCACCGAACATAAACGGGCGGAAGAAGAAACGCGCCGCCGGACCGAAGAATTGGAGGTCTTGGCGAAAATCTCCACCGCCATGCGCGCCGCCCAAAGCCGTTCCGAGATCTATTCCGTGCTTGTCAATCAATTGGCCGTCCTGATGCAAGCCGAGGGGGCGGCGATCGCCCTGCAGGATTCCGAAAGCGGCGGGAGCATCGTCGAATTGGGAAGCCAAAAATGGGAAGGGTTAGCCGGCTTGCGCCTTCCAGCGGCGGAGGAGGAAGGAGGCGCCGGCGATTCGACGGCCGGGCCCTTCTGGCGGAAGAACGGACGGCCGAATTCGGTGCCGGAGGAGGCCCAGCCGATGCACGGGCTCAACGCCGTCGCGCATGCTCCGCTGATCGCGGGCGGGCAGATCATCGGAACCATTTGGATCGGCCGCTCCAGTCCGATCGGCGATCACGACATTCGCCTCCTGACAGCCATCGGCGAGATGGCTGCCACCGCCATCCAGCGCCAGTCGCTTCACGAAGATCTCCAGGTCCAGCTGAACGCCCTGCGCCAGGCGCAGGCCCGGCTGGTGCAAAGCGAGAAACTGGCCGCCATCGGCCAGCTGGCGGCCGGAATCGCCCACGAGCTGAACAATCCCCTCACCTCGGTGGTGTTGTATTCGCAGCTGGTGCAGCAGGAAAAAATCGGCGGAGCCGTACAGGGAAACCTCGAGAAGGTGGTGGCGGAAGCCCTGCGGGCGGGCAGGATCGTCCGCGGACTCTTGGATTTCGCCCGCCAGCGGCCGATTCATCGCGAAGCGGTGCAGGTCAACGAAGCGATCCGCAACAGCCTGGATTTGATTTCCTATGAGATGGATGCCAAGGGAGTGAAGGTCGAGCTGGCGCTTGCCCCCGGGCTTCCCACCATCACGGCCGATCTCTACCAGTTGACCCAGGTGTTTATGAACCTGGTTCAAAATGCGATTCAAGCCATGGAAGGAATGGCGGGGCGGAAGGAACTGAGGATCGCCACCGAATATGGATCCTCGACGTACGGCCTGCAGGGGGCCGAACCGCGCGACGTAGTGCGCATTTCCTTTAAAGACACCGGACCGGGTATCCCGGAGGAAATCCTTTCGCGTATTTTCGACCCGTTCTTTACAACCAAAGCCGAAGGCGGCGGCACCGGGCTGGGGCTTTCCATTTGCCATGGGATCGTCGGCGAACACGACGGCCGCATCTGGGCGGAGAGCGCGGTGGGGCAGGGAACGACGTTCTTCGTCGAGCTGCCTGTCACCGCCGCCGAGGAGGAGAAACGGGTCCGCAAGGAGGAACGGCCCAGCGTGGAATCCGCCGACCGGCAATCCCGCATATTAATCATCGACGACGAACCGAACGTGCAGGACGTGCTGGCCAAGACCTTGACGGGCCGCGGGTATACCGTGGAAACCGCCGGGAACGGGGAGGAGGGTTTGGCGTGCCTGGCCAAATCCGAGTTCGATGTGATCTTGTGCGATTTCCGCATGCCCGGCTATTCGGGAATGGATTTTTACCGGCGGATCCAATCCGACAAGCCGCACCTGTCGCCGAAAATCATTTTCATCACGGGCGATACCGCCAACCTGGCCACCCGGCGGTTCGTCGAAGAAAACGATTTGAACATCCTGGAGAAACCCTTTGAGCTTCCCGATTTGCTGCAGGTGATCCGGTTGGTCGACGAAAAGACTCCAGGATAGGCGCGCGAGGATGTTCCGGCCCGGCTATGGATGCACGGGATTGATCCCATAGAAGGAGAAAATGCGATGCGCAGAACATCCCGCACCACCCATTTGGCCTATGAGACCGTGGAGGGGTATGACCGCCCCGCCTCTCTCCCGCCGGTGGATACATTGGAATCCTATCTTCAGGAATACATCGGCCAAACACGGTTCCCCGGCCGCGTCGCGCGTTTTTTATTCCGCCTCTCCGGATTCGACCGGCGGATCGAGCAACTGCGGAACGACCCCGCGTTTTTCGAACATGCCCTGCGCGATGTGCCGACCCGCTTCATGATTTTCAACCCGATCATGTTCAGCGCCACGGCGGTTCTGCGCGATGAAGAGCCGGCTCCGACTGCGCTCGACCGCGCGGCACGTCTTATCGCCGCCGCACGTTCTTTCTATTCCGACCTGCTGGAGGTGACACTTCCGGTGGATTCCTTCCGCGGAGCGCCGATGGAAATGGGGCAATACCGCAACCTGTTTTCCACCTGCAACTACCCAAGCGGCGCCTGTATGGGCATCTATAAATCGACCGACGATTCCTATATTGTGGTTGCCGCGAGAGGTTATTTCTACCGGTTGCCGCTTCCGCTTGTGGAAGGGCATGTGGATCTTGCTTGCCTGCGTTCCGCCCTGGAAACGATCGCCGCCGAAACGGGGTGCGCGAAAACGGAAGTTTCACCCGGAGCGCTTTCCGCGGGCGCTCTGCTGCAAAGGATGGCGGGCTTTTCCATCCTCCGCCTTCGCCCGCGGAATCGCGAATCACTCGAAATCCTTGCCAATGCATTTTTGGTCCTCTGCCTTGACCTCGACAGCTCGCCCGTCGATGAAGAAGAGGCCTGCCGTTTGGCGCAAAGCAGAAACCGGGATAACCGCTGGTACCTGGCCAGCAACCAGATTGTGGTGTCCGCCAATGCTAAAGCGTCGATTGTCTTTTCCTACATTTGCGGGATCGACGGGAATGTCATGACGCGTTTCAGCTCGGAAGTGCGCCGCCGTGCGGTGGATCTCATCTCCTCGCCCGGGAAGGATGCGCCTTCCCCGGCGGTATCTCCGCAGCGCCTGCGGTTCTCAGTGCCGGCTGGAATTGCGCGCTGGGCGGATTCTTCCTGCCGCATCCTGCTTTCCGACGAGCGGACGCTCTTCCGGATCCGCCATTATGGCGGGGAGAGCCTGCTGCGGCGCGGGCTGCGTTTGGATTCGGTTTTCAACCTCGCCATGATGATGGCTGCGGAGAAAATCGCCGGACGTCCGCCGGTGTATGTGGAACTGCTGACGATGGCCAAATACCGCTACCGCGGATTGGGCGATTCCCAGCCGTGGTCGCCGGCGGTGAGCCGCCTGGTGGATCCCGCTTTCGATGCGGACCGCGTCGCGGAAGCGGCCGCGGTGCTGCGGCAGGCGCTGGATGCGCACCGGCAAGCCCTGCGCCGCGACCGCGAGCGGTTCAACCTGAGCGACCTGTTCTCGCTGCATATGGCGCTGTCCGCGTTGTGGCGGTGGCCGCTGATCATCGCCACGCAGATGAAAATGATGACCTCCATCGATGTGATCGTGTCGTTTCCCGCGCCCAGCTACGATATCGACGTGGTCGGGAGGATCGGAGTGCGCTTATTTGCGCGCCTGTTCTGCCTGCATTATGAGACGAGCGCGGAGGAGATCTCCGTGGCTTTCATGCCGTCCCAACAAAGAAGCGTGCCCAATCCGGCGGCATTTGCCGCGTTCGAGGAATCCCTCCGCAAGGTCGTGCGCATCGCCCAATTGCTGCCGGAAGTGGAAGACACATCGAGGATTCGTATCGAGCCGACGACAGCTTCCCGGATCGGGGAAAAAACATCGGAGGAGATACTTCCCAAAATTATTGGTCCGTAACCCGCAGACTGTGGAACGCTACAACTCGATAAACTCGATCTCTCTGCTTGACGTTTTCAGCACGCAGAACGAATATTTCCCGGTTGCGACGCTTCCCAGCGCGCCGGGGTTGACCACGCGCGTCCGTCCGATGGTTTGATCGCGCCGCCGGTGGGTGTGGCCGTGGAAGACGAAATCGTACTTCCCGGATTGAACCGCCGCGGCCAGCCGGTCCGCGCGGTTTCCGTGAAGGAGCGCGATGCGCACCCCGTCCCGCTCCAGGTGAAGTTCCGTTCCGCACGATGACCCCGTGCCGAGCCGGTCCACCGCCGCGCGGATCTCGCCCTCGTCCCGGTCCATATTGCCCTCTACATACTGCAGCGTCCATCCGCGAAACAGCGCGACACTTGCCGCCGAGGTCATGTCCCCGCAGTGCAGGATCTCCTCCGCGCCGCGCCCGCGGGCCAGTTCGAGCGCCTTGCGGATGGCGGACCGGTTGTCGTGCGTGTCGGAGAGGATGGTGATGAGCATTAATCAGAAGCACTCCGCTTATTCTACCTGTATGGGATTCGGAGTGACGGAATTCGGCAGCTGTAAACGGACCGTGATGCCTCCCCCCGTTCGGTTGTCGACGGTCAATTGACCTCCGATGACGGCCATCATTGTGCTGTGGAGCGCCAGCCCCTGGCCGGTCGCGTCCTTGGGCTGAGAAATGGAATGGGCGCCGACGCCATCATCCTCGATCGAGAGTTCCAGCGGGTTGGATCCTGAAAGTGCAATTGCCAGATGAAGCGGACGCGACGCATCATCGCCGCGCGCGTATTTGGCCGCGTTGCGGATCGCCTCGCGCGCGGCGTAGTACCAGACTTCCAAATACATCGGCGGCAGCGAGTGCGCAGCCTGCTCAGCCGGCGGGTCGATCCGCCAGCGGACTTCGTCGAACGATTCCGGCATCTCATCTTCCAGCAGGCGGCGCAGGGATTCAACGATCCCGCCGGATAGTTCTTCGATCGGCGGCGCGCTCGGAGTATCGAGAAGCAATTGCGATATCCGGCGGTGGATACCGGCCAGGTCGGAGAGGGCTTTCTCCGATCCCGGATTCCCACCGGTTTGGCCGCTGAGTGCAAGCAGAGAGGTGTGCAGGGAGGGGAGGATTTCATCATGGAGGATGCGGCGGGTCTTGCGGTCGAGGATTCGGCTGCCGACGAGCCGCTCGCGCTGGATGGCGAGGAGCCGGCGGGTAAGCTCCGCGCTGGTCTGCGTATCGAGGAAGCGCTCGCAGGCCGCTTGCGCGATCTCGAAATCCTCCTGCGTGTAGAGGCTGCCGTCGCGCTTGTCGCCCAAAAGCAGAACGCCAATCGGGCCGCGGCGGCTCCACAGTGTCAGCGCCCAATGCAGGCGGTCTGCGCGGTTGGGTTCCAGACTCACAACCGCCGACCGGCCGGATTCGCCGCCGGAATCCGGAAGCGGCAGGGCGGGAGAAAAATCCTCCGGATACGTCAGCGGCGGACCCCACAGCGGAGCCATCGGGCCGGTCGCCGCCAGCGCCGCGCGATCGCATTCAAGGAAACCGGAGCATAATGCACGGAACGGTTCGGCGGCGTCCGCCTCCCACGGCTCGGTTTGATCCGCGGTCAATCTTTCATAGATCCGCTGGCTTGTCACAAAGGGGCGTAAAACTTCAAGGAAGGAATCCCGCGCGGTATAGGAGCGGCGGCCGAGCATCGCATAGAACACCGTCATCATCACGGTCGCCAGGAGCAGAATGTAGACCGGCATCATCCCGCCGGCCAGGCTCCAGCCGACGACCAGGCTGTATCCGACGGCAAGCAGTACCGCGTTCCGCCAATAGCGGGCCAATCCGCGCCGCGGAAGAATCCTGCCGGTAAACACTTCGTAGGCGACGATCGCCTGACCGAGCAGCAGTGTGGCCAGGCCGATCAGCGTCGAAATGACCAAATCGAGGATGCCGAGGACGGTCAGGAATTCGTCAATCAACCGGGTATCGGCATTCAGCAGGACCCACAGTTCGGCGAATCCCACCAGCATGCACACCGCGAGGAACACGAGCGAGGCGGCCGAGAACCACGGGCGTGCGCGCAGGCGCGCGGTGGTCCCCATCAGCCGGGCGGTCGGACCGGGCCGCCGCAAGGCGTCGTATGCAAGTCCTATGTAAAGCACGATGAAAGGCGGATAAGCAAGCATCACCCCCGGGAAAGCGCCTGCCGCAGGCCTGGAAGCGGTTTCGTATTCCGCAAGCCCGGCAACGGCCGGGAACGAATTCGAAACCAGCGCCAGGACGATCCAGGCCAGCGCGGAAGCCGCACAGAATAGAAACCACGGACGGTGGCGGCGGAGCAACTCGCCCGCGCCTTCCTCCCAGAAACCGGAATACCAAAGCATCACCACATACCAGGAGAAAGGCAGCAGAACGACGGTGATCCAGCCGGCCCGCCACCAGAAATTCAGCGCGGGGAGGATCGCGGACAGGTTGAATCCGAGCAGAATGGTATGAAAGATGAAGAATAGGCCGGCGAGTATCAGACCTACGGCGGCGATCCAAAATCCCCATGAGCCGCTGCGGCTCCCCGGCGAGCGGTGGCCGGCATTCAGAAGTACCGTCAGTCCGAGCCACAGCATCAGGATAGCGTTGAACAACGAAACGGAAAGCAGGGATCCGTCGAGGAGGAAGTGACCGGTCATGGAACCTTTCTCTGCCTTAACCCCAGCCCTTCCCGGGAGATAAAAAGGCAGGCGATTCAGGGAAAGCTTCCCTGGCTCCTGGATGCCCGCTAGGATCCCGCGGGCATGACGAACTCTGTCTCATCACCGGCCATCCTCCCCCTTATTTCCCGGCGTCCACTCGCTTCCGTCATCCGAATCCTTGGGCGTGCCGTCCGCCTCCCAGGCCAGCAGGCGGCCGGCATAAACGATCAGCGCGGCGCGGGTGCGGGCGACCTTTTCGTCGGTCGCGTCGGCGGCCAAACCCCACGTGGCGTAGATCTGCCCGTTGGTGCGGCTGATCGTGCGCTTGTCGCGGAATCCCATGCGCGCGGCGATCTGCTCGTTGGTCAGACCCTGGGCCAGCATCCGCGCCACCGCCTGCTCGTTCGGCTCGAGCAGCGCAAGCGGATCGTTTTCATCCTTGCGGCGGACTTCCTGGACCCGCGCTTCAATCTCCGGGTCGATGAAACTTTTCCCGGCGGCGGCGTCGCGCAGCAGCGGAAGGATCATCGCCGGCAGAAGGTAATTGGATTTGCGCACGTAGGCGTAGTGACTGAGGATTCCCGAGCGGCGGAAATCGCGGTAGTAGGCGTCGTCGTCCTGGATCGAATAGAACACCACCGGCATGCGCGGGAACTCGCGGCGGATGGCAACCGCGGCCTGGATCCCGTTCTTTTTCCCCGCGAGCTGCACATCCATTAAAAGGATATCCGGCAGAAAATTACGGGCTCCTGCGTCCTCCGGATCCTTTTTCCCCTGGTCGACAACCCAATCCAGCGCTTCCTCTCCGCTTTCACAGGCGAAAACAATGCGCACTTCGCCGGTGGCTTCCAATCCGGAGCAAAGCGCATCGCGCAGGCTGGCGTTGTCTTCGACGATAACGAGTGAGAGAGGATTCATGAGAAATGATCCCCATCCTCACCTTCCCTCCTCCCTGTGGTTCCTCCATTTGACCCCGCCTGGAAAAATTTACTGCATGGATTTCCGAGGGGCAAATGGGAGGACGTGCAAATGGGGGGAGGGAGGATGAGATGATTATTCGGTTATCTATATCGGAAAGTGAAAAGGAATCTGTTCACTTCCCCTCCGGAACAATACTGCATAACCCGCGCAGCGTCAAACACTCAGGTGCCTGCAGGGGCTGCCTTGAATGGTTGGGATAAATCCTGGAATCCCCATAATAAGGATCGAGCAGGAAGGAACGGGTTAATCCCGTTGGTTTGTATCCCGCCTTCCGTTCTGGAGATGATATGACGATCAAATCCCGACTGATGCATGTGGCTATCTTCGCGGTGGCGATGGCCTGGGTGGAGGCGGCGATCGTACTCTACTTGCGCGTGCTGGTGGAACGGCTGCAGCCCTACCAACCGGACCCATTGCCGCATTTCGGGGGATTGGGCGGAGCGGAAATCATCCGTGAGGCGGCGACGCTGGTAATGCTTTTAGCCGTCGGCTGGCTCGCCGGGCGGAACGCACGAACGCGGCTGGCTTTCAGTTTCTTTGCCTTCGGTATGTGGGATATCGCCTACTACGTTTTTCTTATTCCGCTGACCGGCTGGCCGCAATCGCTATTTGACTGGGATATCCTCTTCCTCATCCCCGTTCCATGGTGGGGGCCGGTCATCGCGCCGGTCGCCATCTCTCTTTTGATGATCACCGGAGGGCTGCTGGTGATCCTCCTCGAGCAAAAGGAAAAAGCGGCCTGCCTGACGGGTTGGATGTGGCTTCCCGCGCTGACGGGGGTGGGTTTGATCCTCTATACGTTTATGGCGGATGCGATCAACGCGTCCGGACGCGGAACGACCCGCGCGTGGGAGGTGCTTCCCGTCGAGTTCGGGTGGAGCGTGTTCCTGATCGGATATGGATTAATGGCCGTTCCGATCCTGGACATGACTCGGCGATGGATCGATATTATTCGGAAGGGAGCACCCAGTCTATGATGGACTCCGTTTTTGACGCTTGCGTGCAGGTACTCCTCACCCTCGCGGAGTGGACCGGGATGACATACAAGGAAATCAACGTGTGGATTTTCGTCATCCTCTGGCCGCTGCTGACGATCGGTTTGATGATCGGATTGATCTTTCAGAGACGAAGAATTCGATCACTTGAATCCCGGATATCGAAATAGCCGGGATTATCACCATCCCATTCCTCCCTCCCCCCTAAGGTCCCCCCATTTGCCCCGCGGGAAAATTTTATAGCGGTGGAATCGAAATGGAGCAATTGGGGGGACGTGCATTCTGGGGGGAGGGTTGGGGATGAAGAGGATCCCTGTTTGCCGCAGAATCCTTCCTGAAGGATAATTACCCCCGGGAGGAGTGTCATGCGGATCAGTGTGATCGCCTGGGGCGGAAACGGGGATGCCCTGCCGCTCGTGGCGCTGGCGAAGGGATTGTGCAACGCCGGCCACGCGGTTATGGCAGCCGCTCCTGCGCGATACCAAACAACGGTGGAAGAATCCAACTGCCGTTTCTTCCCGATCGGACCGGATCCGGACCGGATGCTCGATGCGCCGGATATGCAGTCGTCGCTTGCCTCCACCTCGGGCATCGCCGCGCTGCGCAGCATCGGCAGACTTTCCCGCATCATGGTCGGGGAATGGGTTTCCGGAAGCCTGCCCGCGGTGGAGGAAGCGGAGTTGATCCTGGGCGGGTTGGTCCCCGGATTCTTCATCGGCCCCAGCCTTTCGGAAAAGACAGGAGCGCCGTTTTTACTTTGTTCGCTGATTCCGCTTACGCCGACGCGGTCCCAGCCCTCGTTTGCGCTGTTCCTGGTAAAAAACCTCGGTTCCGTCTTGAACCGATTGTCTCACGCCGGTTTTGTCCACCTGTTGTGGAATCTCATGCTGCCTGCAGTCAATCACGTCCGGCGCGAAACGTTGAATCTACCGCCCGCACTCCGACGCGGATGGTTCCTTGATCACATCATGCAACACAAGCCGGTCCTATATGGATTCAGCCCCCATGTGGTGCCCATACCTCAGGATTGGGACGCGTGCAACCATGTGACCGGTTACTGGTTTGCGGATGCGGCAATGGATTTCAAACCTTCGAAGGAACTGCAGGCGTTTATGGAATCCGGCCCGCCGCCGGTGGTGATCGGGTTCGGAAGCATGACCGGCCGCAATAGCGGGGAATGGCTGCGTATGTCGCTCGAAGCCCTGCAAAGCACCGGCCGGCGCGGGATCATCCTTACCGGCACCGCGCCGCTGGAAGATGCCTCTTGCCCGAAAGAGGTCTTGCTTGCAGATTTCGTCCCGCATGCGTGGCTGTACGCCCGGGCGGCCGCCGCCGTGCACCACGGCGGAGCCGGTACCACCGGCGCCGCGCTGCGGGCGGGGATACCTGCCGTTGTCGTCCCGCATAATTTCGACCAGCCTTTCTGGGGAAACCGCGTGGCGCGCCTGGGTGCCGGCCCGCCGCCGATCCTACGCCGCAATCTCACCGCTGAAAAACTGGCATCCGCCATCGACCGTGCCGCAACCGATACGGCGATACGGCGGCGGGCGGCCGCCCTCGGAGAACTCATCCGCGCCGAGGACGGAGTGGCGGAGGCGGTGAAGGTGGTCGAAACGTCGGGAGATTAATCGATTTATTGGGCGGCGGTTAAGATTTTTTCGATTGGCCGCCAGAAATCCTTTCCCGACATTTTCCCCGGATCATCTTCACTGCACTTTCAATATCATTTTCCAGATCGGTGCTAGGCAAACGTAAAACAAATAATCCGAGAGAGACCAATATGGAATCGCGCATGCGATCAGTACCGGCCTGTGATTGATGCACACTACTATCTATCTCGACAATCAACTTCGCTTGATGGCAGCAGAAATCGACGATGAAACCCCGGATGACATGTTGCCGTCGGAAATGCAATCCCATCAACCGGTTACCCCGAAACCTTGTCCATAAGAGCGCTTCCGAAGGCGTCATCACCTGGCGGAATCGCCTGGCTTGGCGGAATTTAATATGCGAATTCCCAGAATGGAAGGAACGTTTCATGGATCCCCCTTTGATTTACTGATGCTGAATTTTACCATCCCATCCCGCTTCCCCTTGTCCCTCACTGCGCTCGGGACGTTCCCCTCCTCCCTTCCCGTATCACGGGAAGGGAGGAGGGGTTAGGGGAGGAAGGATGGGATGGTTCGCAATGAAAAGAGAAAGGGAGAAAATGGTAGTGGGAGGAGGTTAGGTCAATAATGATTTTTTCAATCCTGTCCAAAGTTTTTTATCAGGCCACCGTTTTCATCACCGTCAACTTCTGAATCATCACCTCCCCGCCGCGGCGCGGCTCGCGCCACGGGTAGGGGACGCGGTAGTGGAATTTCTTCCAGATCCAGCGCTGGCGCATGAATGCGTTCTCGCGCGAGAAAAGGTCGCGGTCGCCGTCGATATAGGGGTAATCCGCCAACCGGTTGGTGGTCGAGCCGATCCATTTTTCCATCCGGTTGCTGGAATAGAAAAGGGCGGGCGCCCGCAGCAAACGCCGGAAGAGTGAAAAATATTCCCGGATCGCGGAGAGATCCATTTCCTGCATTGAATCCGTATTTATGGCGAGATCCATCGAGGCGGCGGGCAGGCGCCGCGCGGATTCCGGCGGGATCAGGATGAAATCATATTCCGGCCAGGATCCCGGCTCGCGCTCATAGCCATCCAGGAAGAGGAACCGGCTTTCCGGGAGAACCGTGGTGAGGAAAACCGAACTGAAAGCGAGAGTCTCCGGCAGGTCGACCAGGACCAGCGCGGAATTCGGCAGAAGCAGTTTCATCGCCAGCGCGAGCAGGCCCGTCCCGGGACCGATCTCGACGGCGGTCAGGCGCCGCGCGCCGGATCGGATATCCGCCGGCAGGTGCGGCGCGATGCAGGCGAGGTGATATTGCGCGCGGAGGAAATCGTAGGCGGTGCGGAAGGCGCCGAAGGGGTAGCCGAAGCGCGAATAACCCTTCCTTCCGCGCGGGATGGAAAATGCAAGCGCTTTCGGATCCGCCGGCGCAGCCCGGCGCTGCCACCCGGAAAAGGCCAGCCACACGAGTCGGTCGAGCGTGTTGATCCATTCCAGGGAAGAATAGGAACGACCGGGGAAATAGAAGCCGCTTTCGCCGCGGATGCGGACCATTCCCTTGCAGCGGTCGAGGATTTCAAATCCCGCCAGCGAGCGGTGGAGCTGCCAATATGCGCTGACCGATTGGCCGTTGGATTCAAAGCCGGCGGCGGCGCGCGCATACGATTGTTCGATGTTCGCAAGGTATTCGGGGTTGGCGTGGAGGAGCAATTCGCGGCGGCTCATAGCGCGGTCTCCGGACGGGCGTACCCCGCCATGCGCGCGGCCAAATCTGCAACGGCCTGCGCCGCATGGCCGATATTGGCCAGGTAGAAGGAAGCCGCTTTCGCACCGCGCGAGCCGCATTCTTTATCCTCGCGCGTGGTGCGGAGGAACGCGGCCAGATCCTGCTGCGAGCGGATGCCCGCCGCCACGCCGCGCCCGGTCAGATTCCAATCGTCAAGGGGTTTCGACAGTTCGAGGATGCCGACCGGTACCGAAAGCAAGGCGGCTTCGAGTCCCGCGGTGGTGCTGAACATCATCGCCGCCTGCGAAGCCTGGAGCAGCGGGTAAAGCGGTTTGTCAACAATCCCCGCCCAATCGGCGGCGGCGCGTTCCTCGAGGACCGCCTTGAGTGGAGCGGGATCTTCGCTGCGATGAAGCTTGAACGCCAGCCGGATGTTCCCGCCGGAAGGATCGGCGTGCAGCGCGCGCGCCCACCCGATCAGCCGGACGAACGCTTCCAGCTTTTCCTCCTTCGAGACGATCATCATCCGCTCGATCGGGCTGCTCAGGAAGGTGAGCAGAAAATCCCCGGGCGCCAGTCCCAAATCCGCGCGGATGCGCCGCCCCGCGGCGGAAAAATCGTCTCCCGCCAGCCGGTCGAAACGCGGATTTCCGGTGACGACGATCCTGCTTTCCGGGACTCCGACGCGCAGAAAATAGGCGCGCGATGTCTCGCCCCACGCGGCGACGGTATCGCACCCGCCCTGGCCGAAACTGCGCAGGCCTTCTTCGATCCCGGAGCGGATTTTGCGGCGCCAGCGCCCGAAAAGCTTGATCAGCGGCGGTTTCTGGAAAAGATCCTTGCGCAGACTCTCCTGCACGAGCAGGGTGGGGATGCGCAGGCGGCGGGCTTCCTGCACATACGCATTCGGCGGGAAGTTGCGGTCGTTGAGGACAACCACCAGCGAGGGCCACGCGCGCGCCAGCTCGACCGGGATCCGCCGGCGGATCGGCCGCGCGGCCGCCTCCCATTCCGCGGTCGGGACGGGAAGCGGTTTTTTGGCCAGCTGCACGAAGGGGATTCCCTCGCGCGTAAGCGTCTCCAGGTCGCTCGAGGTCCGCAGCACTTCGCAATCCGAATACACGATCACCGGGATCCCGCGCGTGCGCAAGAGGCGGATCACCGGCAGGACGATCTGCTGGTGCGAATCGGCGGCGGTGATTTCGAAGAGGATCGGTCCGGTCATTTTCCCAGCGCCTTAAGCTGCTCCTCGAGTTTACTACGGGTTTCCTTAAGCGCGGCCAGGCGGGCGCGTTCCTTTTCCACCACCGCGGCGGGCGCGCGCTTGCCGAAATCGCTTGCCAGCAGCGCTTCCACCCGCGCGATTTGATTCTTCGCGTCCTCGGATTCTTTTTTCAGCCGCGTGCGTTCCGCGCCCAGATCGGCCATATCCGCAAGCGGAATCAGGATGCGGACCGGCCCGACGACGAGCGGAACCATGTTTTTGGAATCCGCCGGCGGTTTGGCGGCGAAGACAAGACCCTTCGGGTCGAGCCGCGCCAGCATGCTGAGGCCCGGTGCAGATTCCTCCAGCGGACTTTTATATTTATCGGCCAGGATGACAGCGGACGTCTTTTTTGCAAGCGGCACTTTCTTCTCCGCCCGCAGGTTGCGGATCGAGCGCACCACGTCCATGACAAGCGAGAATTCCTCCAAAGCCCGATCATCGACCGCGTCGACCGTCTTTGGCCAGCGGGCGATGATCAACGCCTCGGGCCATCCGCCGGGCGGGTCGAAATCCTCGCCCGCCGCGCGGCAGGCTTCCTTAAGGTAGCCCCACAACGCTTCGGTGACAAACGGCGTAAACGGGTGCAGCATTCGCAGGCAATCATCGAACACATGGGCCAGGATCTGAATCGTGGCGCGGGCCCGCGCGGGACTACCGGCGATCTGCAGTTTGGATAGTTCGATATACCAATCCGCAAATTCGCCCCAGAAGAAATCATAGACCGTGCGGCCGGCTTCGCCGTATTGGAAGGTATTCATCAGGCGGGTGACCGTTTCAACCGTCTGCGACAAACGCGAGAGGATCCAGCGGTCGGCGAGGGTCAGCGGGGCTTTCTCGCAGCGATCCCCGAGTTTTTCGAAGGTGCCGAGGGTGTAGCGGCCGGCGTTCCAAAGTTTGTTGGCGAAGTTACGGTTGGCCTCCACGCGCTCGATGGAAAGGTTCAGGTCGTTGCCCGGCGAGCCGCTGGTGATCAGCGTAAAGCGCAGCGCGTCGGTTCCCATCCCCGGGATTCCCTGCGGGAATTTCTCGGCGATCTCCTCGCTGGTCCCGGCCTCGCGGATCTGCTCCGCGCTTGCCCCGTCCATCACCCAGCGCGGGTCCATCACGTTGCCGATCGACTTCGACATCTTGCGCCCCTGCTCATCGCGCACCAGCCCGTGCAGGTAGACGGTTTGGAAGGGCGCCTCTCCGGTGAACTCCAGCGCGAACATGATCATCCGCGCCACCCAGAAGAAGAGGATGTCGTAGCCGGTCTCCATCACGGTGGTGGGGTAGAAGTATTTCAGGTCGCGCGTTTCCTCCGGCCAGCCGAGGGTGGAGAAGGGCCAGAGCCCCGAGGAGAACCAGGTATCCAGGACATCGTCATCCTGTTTGAGTTCGTGGTTCCCGCAGGTGGAACAGGAAACAGGATCTTCGCGCGCCACGGTGAGGTGGCCGGCGGCGCAGTACCAGACCGGGATGCGGTGGCCCCACCACAGCTGGCGCGAGATGCACCAATCCTGGATGTTCTCCAGCCAGTTGAAATAGACTTTTTCAAAGTGCTCGGGGATGATCTTGACCCGACCGTCGCGGACGGCGGCCAGCGCAGATTCGGCCAGCGGCTTGATCCGGATGAACCACTGGGTGGAGATCATCGGCTCGACGATCTCGCCGCCGCGCTGGGAGCGCGGGACGCGCATCATGTACGGTTCTTCCTTGATCACCAGACCGGCCGCCTTCATATCGGCCCACATCTTCTTGCGGCAATCGAAGCGGTCCATCCCATTGTAGGGGCCGCCGTTCTCGTTGAGATGCGCGGTCTTGTCGAAAATCGAGATGATTTGCAGGTTGTGTTTCCTGCCCACTTCGTAGTCGATCGGGTCGTGCCCGGGCGTGATTTTCAGCGCGCCGGTTCCGAACTCGCGGTCGACGGCTTCGTCGGCGATCACCGGGATCTCGCGGCCGAGGATCGGCACGAGCGCGGTGCGGCCGACGAGTTTGGCGAAGCGCGGGTCCTCGGGGTGAACGGCGAGGGCGGTGTCGCCCAGGATCGTCTCCGGGCGGGTGGTGGCGACCGGTATGGATTCGTCCGAACCTTTAAGCGGGTACCTGAAGTAGTAAAGCGCGCCCGGCTCGTCGGAATATTCCACCTCGAGGTCGCTGACCGCGGTACGCAGCCCCGGCGACCAGTTGACCAGCCGCGGGCCGCGGTAAAGCAGGCCCTTCTCGTACAGGCGGACGAACGCCTCGCGCACCGCGCGGGCCAGGCCTTCATCTAACGTAAAGCGCTCGCGGGTCCAGTCGCAGGAGGCGCCCAGGCGGCGGAGCTGGTCGTAGATGATCCCGCCGTACTTGCGCTTCCACTCCCAAGTCCGCTCGACAAACCTCTCGCGGCCGAGCTCCTCGCGGGTGACTTCATCCTCGCGCAGGAGCATTTTTTCCACCTGCAGCTGGGTGGCGATGCCGGCGTGATCCGAACCGGGCACCCACAAGGTCGGCTCGCCGAGCATGCGGTGGTAGCGGATCATCATGTCTTCGATCGAGACGAACATCGCGTGGCCGAGGTGCAATTCCCCGGTCACATTGGGCGGCGGGATCGAGATCACGAACGGCTTGCGGGTGTGGTCGATCACCGGCTGAAAGTAGCCGCTTTTCTCCCACCACTCATAGAGCTTGCGTTCGACGGCGTGGAAATCATAGGTTTTAGGAAGGTCGATTTTAGGCATGCGACTCCTTTGCCTCACCCCCCATCCCCCTCTCCTGGCTTATGCCAGGAGAGGGGGAGCGAGAAGGTGAGAGCCTGCCCCCCCGAGCGCGTGACCTCGGTGAACTTCCGAGGTTGCGTCCGCGCGAGTGGGGAAAAATTAAAAAAGCCCTACGCCGATGAGGGCGAAGGGCTGAGCCTCCGTGGTGCCACCTCGATTCGTCCCCGCCATTGCGGGGGCGCGCTTACCGCGATAACGGTGCGGACCGCGCCGGTCTATTTTCCTCCCAAGAGGATTTCTTCGGCGGACTGCCGCGCGACGTTCGATGGGTTTGGGAAGCGGGGGCTTTCAACCTGTGGCCGCACCTTCTCTGGCATCCCGGGCCCGCCTACTCTTCGCGGCGA
>CAZFPL010000035.1:0-27519 GCA_964521085.1 uncultured Anaerolineales bacterium
GAACTCGGCCGGCGCTTCGCCGAATACGACATCAACTGCATCGCGGTGATGATCGGCCGGCCGGAGAGCAAGTACAAGGCGGATCAGGCCGCGCAGGACCCGATCGAGCGGCTGTTCGACCAGCTGCGGATGCGCCGCTTCGCCATCGAGCAGAAGGCGACCTTCCAGAAACAGGAAGAAGCCGCGGTGCAGCTCAAGGAACTGAACAACGCGCAGGCCGCGGCCGCCAAGCAGACCGAGCTTACGCAGACGCACATCGAGATCGAGATCAGCGCCAACCGCGGCGAAGCCCAGCTGGCGGAGGCCCAACGGCTGGCCAAGCGCGACGTCGCCCGCGCGTTCGGCGAAGGGCGCGCCAAGGACTTGATGGGCAAAGGCGAGGCCGCCCGCGTGGCGCAGGTCGGCCTGGCCGAGGCGGCGGTCTTCCTGCAGAAGATCCGCGCTTACGGCGATCCGCGCCTGTTCGCACTGAACCTGGTTTCCGACCAATTCTCCAAGAGTGCCCAGCCGCTTGTCCCGCAGCGCCTGCTGGTTATGGGCGGCGGGGAGGGCAAGGAAAAAACCGATATCGCCAGCTCGAGCGTGCTCGGGCAACTGCTGGCGCTGCTCCTGGCCGAAAAGGCCGGCGTGGGAATGGGGGCGGCGGACGCGCGCGAGTTCGAGAAGTTCGCCGACGACATGACCAAGCGGTTCTCGCAGTCGCTGCAGGAAGGGGAAGTGGCCGCCGCGGCGGAACAGGAGTTGCAGAAACAGATGGACCAAAAACCGGTACAATCGAAGCAGTGAGAATTGTCCGGTTGGACCAGGGAAACAAAAGGCAGGTTAGGGAATTCCTCAACCTGCCTTTTTTCTTATATCGGGACTGCCCGCAATGGGTGCCGCTGCTGGAATCAGACGCCAAGGCGATGCTGGATCGAAAACGGCATCCTTTCTACCGCCATTCCGACGCGGCTTTTTTTATGGCCTATGGCGATACCCCGCGCGCCGTAGGGAGGATCGCGGTCCTCGACAACCGGCATTACAACGAATTCAACCTCGAGCAGACGGCTTTTTTCTATCTATTCGAATGCGCGCAGGATTCGACCGCGGCTCAAATGCTGTTCGCGGCGGCGGCCGCGTGGGCCCGGTCGCGGGGATTGAACCGCCTGTGGGGACCCAAAGGATTTACCGCGCTGGATGGGATGGGAATGCTGATGCGCGGCTTCGAACACCGTCCGGCGCTCGGCATCCCGTATAACTTTCCGTATTATCAGCGGTTGGTGGAAGAAAACGGCTTCCGGGGCACGACGGACGTCGTTTCCGGATATTTCGGCAGGGATGCGCAGCTGCCTGAACATATCCACCGGGTGGCGGAGATCGTGCAACGCAGGCGCGGTTTACGGATTCTGACGTTCCGATCGCGGCGTGACCTGGCGGCGGTCGTGCCCCGCTTGCAAAGGTTGTACAACGACTCGCTGACCGGCACGATCGGCAACACGCCGCTTACGGACGACGAAGCGCGGGTGATGGCGGACCAGATCCTGTGGCTGGCTGATCCGCGGCTGATCAAGCTGATCGCCAAAGGCGACGAATTGGTGGGATTCGTATTTGCATACCCGGATATCTCCGCCGCGCTGCAGCGCACCCGCGGGCGGCTCCTCCCCTTCGGATGGATCGACCTGCTGCTCGAGTTGCGGCGGACCAAGTGGGTGAATCTCAACGGAGCGGGGATCGTCGAAAAGTACCGCGGGTTGGGCGGTACGGCCATCCTGTTCGACGAGATGGCAAAGAGCCTCCGCGCAGGAAAATTCGAGCACGCCGACATCGTCCAGGTGGGTGTGGAAAACGACAAGATGCAGCGTGAATTGCGCGATTTGGGGATCGATTTCTACAAGATGCACCGGATGTATGAGAAAACTATCTGACCATCGACCATCGACGGTCGACCATCGAAAATCCGACCATAGACGATGGACGATAGACGATGGTAAATTATTGATAGTGACCTCTGAAAATGTCACCCTGAGCGAAGCGAAGGGTCTAGAAACGCAAGAGCAGATGCTTCGCTTCCCCCGCTCGCGAATTCTTCGCATCGGAACCCCGCCGATGCTCATCGCTCGGGGGACAGGCGCTCAGCATGACAGCCTTTTTCAAAGGTTTCTGAAAATGAAGTATCTGAGTTATTTTACGAACTTAATAAGGGAAGTTACTACCCCATCATTTATTTGCGTCAACGAATCTAAAATCAAATCGGCCGGGCTGTAGCGGGGATCGGTGCGCAGTTCCGGGAGTGGGACGGCGATGCATTTCATCCCGGCGGCTTTGGCCGCCGCCACGCCGGCGATCGAATCTTCGATCGCCAGGCATTTCTCCGGGGTGACGCCCAGACGGGCCGCCGCCGAGAGATACACGTCCGGAGACGGCTTCCCGCGGAGTTCGTCTTCCGCCGAGCAGATCGCATCGAAATCCGGGCGAAGCTCCAGACGGTTGATTACCGCGTCGATCAGCGGCATGGCGGAGGAGGATGCCAGCGCGAGGCGAAGTCCGTGTGATCGGAAAAACCGGATGGCGCCATGCAGCCCCGGCATGGCCGCTCCGCGTTCCCGGATGCGGCGGATGACGCCCTGTAAGATTTCCTCCGCCAGCATTTCCGGAGCCGGGCCGTTCCACGGCCTGCGATCGAACCAATAGCGGGTCACTTCCTGGATGCGCATGCCGGTGGTGAGCATGCATTCCTCCTCGGTCAGGAGGAGCCCATTCCGCCCGAAAACCTCCATCTCCGATTCGCGCCAGAACGGTTCGGAGTCAATCAGGACTCCATCCACGTCGAAAACCGCCGCTTGGAGGAAGGTCAATCGGGATGACATTGTTTTATTTCATCAGGAGTTGCGGACGGCGGTGAGGAAGCCGAGATTTGGATGGACGGGATTGGGCCGCAGGCGGATGGAAAATCCGTGTTCCTGGAGAAATTCCGCCAGCTCGCCGTGGGCATGCGGGGTGCATCCGTCGTGGTATTCCATGGCGATGCGGTCGATCCGGCGCATTGTATCGGCGGGAGTGTTGAGGAAAATATCGTATTCTCCCCCCTCGCAATCCACTTTTAAGAGATTGCAACGCGGAAAGCCGGCTTTTCGGAATGCTTCCTCCAGGGTGATCCCTTCCACCGGGAGGGACGCTGCTCGGCCGGGATCGGCGGTCGGTGCGGTGCTGTGCTGGACGGCCACGCCGGTGGTGGTTTGAAGGAGCATCGGGCCGGATTTCGAGCCAACGGCGAACGGGAAGGCTTGCACGTTGCCGATATTATTGAGCTGCAGGTTTTCCTGGAGCAGGCGGAAGGACTCGGCGAAGGGTTCGAAGGCGGCGATTTTACGATGCGGATGCCTAAACGCCGCGCATATGGAAAAATCTCCCAGACCGGCGCCGATATCCATCACCGTCCAATCTTCTCCCATTAGGGGAAGCTCCTTTTCATAGTCGCGGTCCAGGCATGTCTCCTTGATGATCCACAGGTCCATAAAACTACGGACCTGAAATCGGGATCCGTCGCGAAGCTGTATCATCGCGGGCCGGGAAGGGTGCCCGGCGAAAAGGCCAACGGCGCTTCCCCAACTGCGGACTCCCGCCAGCAGGGTGGGGATGGATTTAAAGTAGTACGCCCATTTGGATGGCATCGCACGTTTCCTTTAATACCGGGGTCCTTGCGTTCCCGGAAGGGTACCTTGTTTCTCGCCGAGGTGTCAACCCTGCAATTGATTTCGGAAGGATCATCCCGGACGAAAGCTACCGGATGGGGAGAGACGAGGAATGAGGGAGTGGTCCGTACGGGAAGGCAGTCTCCCATCCCCCTTGCCGCAGGGTTGGCGAAAGAGGATAATAGGAGGAGCGGAATCTTGCATGGAAAGGCTGGATGGTTCATGCTGGTTGCGATTATCCCGGCGTATAACGAAGAACGGTTTATCGGCAGCGTCGTTCTAAAGGCGAAGAAATTCGTCGATACGGTGCTGGTCATCGACGACGGCTCAAGCGATCTCACAGCGGAGATCGCCCGGGCGGCCGGGGCTGTCGTCCTGCGCCATGAAACCAACCGCGGCAAAGGGGCGGCGCTTAATTCCGGTTTCGAAAAAGCACGGGAAATGCGGGCGCAGGCGGTGGTGGTCCTCGATGGAGACGGGCAGCATCGGCCGGAGGACATCCCGCGCATGGTGCAACCCGTTCTGGAAGAACAAACGGACATGGTGGTCGGATCGCGGTACATCGGAATTGTCAATACCGCCCCCTTTTACCGGAAGGTCGGGCAGCGGATCATGACACTCCTGACCAATTATTCTTCGGGTGTGAAATCCACCGACAGCTGGAGTGGATTTCGCGCGTTCTCGCCCAAGGCCATCGAAGCCATGAAGTTCCGCGAAGGGGGTTGGGGTGCGGATCCCGAATTCCAATTCCAAGCGCGGGAACACCAGTTGCGTGTTTCGGAGATATCGATCTCCGCGATCTACGAGGAAAAAGCCAAGCGGAATCCGCTGGCCCACGGCTTGAAGACGGTTAACGCCGTGATTCGATTGGTCGGCCAGCACCGTCCCCTCCTGTTTTTCGGCGTCACCGGGTTGATCGTGCTGATCGCCGGCCTGGGATTCGGCGCATGGGTTGTGGAATCCTACCGGAGGTATAGGGTGCTCGCGGTAGGCATCGCGCTGATCAGCGTGCTGCTATCCGTCATCGGTACATTCACTTTCTTCACCGGAATCATCCTGCATTCCGTGCGCGGATTCTTCATGGAGATCAAGAATGACCTTCCGCGGCGCTAGGACCGCCGGCGTTTTGACGGTGTCCGACGGCGGCACCCGGAAACGTTCCTGCGGCGGGCGCAGGACGGGATGTCCGTAGAGGAGAATCCACCCTAACCGGTCTCCCGGCGCCCCCCAAAATGCGCATCCGAAAATTTCTCGCCCCCATATTCCAAATAGACAAATTGACCTCCAACGCCGTTTTTTTATGGGCGTCGACGATTGTCGGTTCGCTGACGGGTTTCCTTTTCTGGAATCTCGCCGCGAGATTGTACACGCACGGGGATGTAGGAGTGGCATCCGCCGTCATCTCCCTCGCCCTGTTGCTGACCGGCATCGCGGGGCTGGGATTCGGATCGGGAATTGTCCGGTACTTTTTCACGGATAAAGACCCGCAGGGATTGCTCAATACGGTTCTCACCTTCACGTTCCTCTCCAGTTGTCTGTTCGGAGTCGTTTGCGTGATGGGATTGGGCATTTGGTCGCCCAGCCTTCTCCTGCTCCAGCAATTTCTTCCATTGGTTGTTTTTCTTCTGCTGGTCATCGCGACCACCCAGAATTTGGTTTTTCAGATGGTTTTCCTGTCCCTCAAGAAGGCGGATATCACCTTCGGGATATTGACCTTTCTAAATGTGATCCGGCTGGTGTTCATTCTGATCCTCCGCCCCGTTTCGGCGCAGGGGATTATTATTTCGCTGACGGCTGCGACCCTGCTTTCAAATCTGTTTGGTTTTTTCGCCGTGAAGCGATTGCTGCCGCCCTACCGCTTCAAGCCAGCGATTTCGGGTGAGATCCTGGCACGGTTGGTTCCTTTCTCCCTCGCCAACGGAATTGCGGATTTTATTTACCGATTGCCCGCCCTCGCCGGCCCCATTTTCGTACTCGAATCCCTGGGCGAGGAGACGGGAGCCCATTTCTACATCGCCTGGATCATCGGGGCCGCGCTCATCGCACCGGGATTCTCGTTCGCTCAATCCGCCTTCGCCGAGGGTGCTGCGGATCCACTCCGTCTGCGGAATGTCATCCGAAGATCCATGACTCGGTCCATTCTCGTCACCTTGGGTTTATCCGCGGTGCTGGCCATCCTGGCCGCCTGGGTTTTATCGCTGTTCGGATCAGGATATCCGCAAGCCACGAGTCTGCTCCAGTGGCTCTGTTTGGCGGCGCCTTTTGCGGCCGTCAACTGCGTATTCTTGACGGCTTTCCGGGTGCAGAACCGGCTGGGGATTCTTATTCTGTTGAACGTACTGATTACAGCCGTCTTCTTCGCGCCGTTGGTTTTTCTTCATGGTTGGGAATTATCCGCCGTCGGAGTTACGTGGACATGCTCGCAAATCCTCGTGACATGCATCGCTACGGCGATTTATATGCAAAGCCGTCCGCCTTCGGCGGCTGCGGAGCAAGGGTAGGATTATGCACATCCTTCAGGTCGCTCCCTATTATCGGCCATACCCCGGCGGGCAGGAACGGTACGTCCAATCCTTGAGCCGCGCCCTGACCGATGCCGGCCACCGGGTGACCGTCATCACCTCCGATTTTCCACAAAAGCATCCACGCCGGTTTGAGGAGGATGGAATCCTCGTCCTGAGGTTTCGAAGTATCCTCCGTTTGTTCCGAAATCCATTCACGCCGGGAATGCTTTTTCTCCCGCCGGATGTCCGGGATTACGATCTGATCCACGCCCACAACGAACACGGTTTTTCCTCCGACATCGCGGTGATCCTCAAACACCTCAGCCGGAAACCCCTGGTGGTCACCTCGCACGGCAACCTGGTATACGGTTCCTGGCTTCCCGATGCCGCGTGCCGTCTTTACGAGGCGACCATCGGCAAGGAGGTCTTCCGGCAGGCGGATCGGATCACCGTTGCCACCCCGTCGGAAAAGGCGAGGATCGCGGCCGAAGCGGGAATCGCGGAGAAGAAGATCGCGGTCATCCCGGTGGGGATCGACCTTCGGTATTGGAAATCCTTTGAAACAAAATCCAAATTGCCCAAGGGATTGGAAACGGCGAATGCGCGCACGAAGATCATCCTCGTCGCCACCCAACTCATTCGAAGAAAGGGAATCGAATATCTGATTCGGGCGGTTCCGGAGATCCGGGAAAAATATCAAGATCTCCTGGTCGTATTGGCCGGAAGCGGAGACGCCGAGCGTGAGTTGAAGGCCCTTGTAACCGCAGTGCATATCGAGGATAAAGTGCTGTTCCTCGGTCGTTTGTACGAAGAGGAGTTGACGGCTGTCTACCGGCGCGCCGACGTCTTTGTGCTGCCTTCGATCGGGGAGGGGCAGCCCACCTGCATCCTGGAAGCCTGGATGTACGCCAAACCGGTGGTGGCTACGGAGATTTCCGGCGTGGTGGACTATTACCGCGATGCGGCGGTTCTCGTCCCGCCCGCCGACAGTCCTGCCTTGGCGGAAGGGATTTTGAAGATTTTACGCGACCCGAAATTGGCGAAGACCCTGGGGGAAAAAGGGAAAACCCTTGTAGAATCCACATTCGATTGGCCGATCATCGTCAAGCAAATGCTCGCATTATATTCTTCGGTGCTGGCGGGCCGGGATGTGAAAGCATGAACATTGCGCAGTTTGTCAGCCATTTCCCGTATCCGGACCAGTTCACCGACCCACGCCTTATTCGGGATTACGTCTGCAGCGGAGGAGAGATCGCCGCATATAAGATCGCTGTCAACCTGGCGCAACTGGGCCACATGGTGCATGTGTTCACAAGTTCGGTGGATGGGAAAGATGCGGTCGAATCCCGGGACGGATTAACCATCCATCGCTATGGATCCTGGTTTGAAGTGGGGAATACGAGGATTTCTCCCGGGCTGTTGTGGGGTCCCTTGCGGGAAAAAGGCGTGGACATCGTGCATGTCCAGCATACGACACCGCCGGGGGGAGCGGCGGGATTGTTGTACGCCAAGATCCGCCGGAAGCCGCTTGTAGTGACGCACCATGGATTCGAACGATTTGAGAATTACGGCACCCTCGCGCGCAGGCTCTTCGTTTTTCTGACGGCGAATTTTTTCGTGGACTTCCTCTTCGCGCAATCGGACGCCCTGATCGCCGTTTCTCCCTATTTCATCTCCCGCTCCAAGTTTTTGAAGAAATACAAACTGAAAACCGTATCCATCCCCAACGGCATCGATCTCGAAGAATACCGCACGACTCTTACGCCAAGCGCGGCCAGGGAAAAAATCGGGCTTGCGGACGACCGTCCCGTGATCCTATATATCGGATCGTTGATTCCACGCAAAGGGGTGGACACCC
This sequence comes from uncultured Anaerolineales bacterium, assembly GCA_964521085.1. Lineage (GTDB taxonomy): Bacteria > Chloroflexota > Anaerolineae > Anaerolineales > RBG-16-64-43 > JAFGKK01. The sequence goes on from CAZFPL010000035.1 coordinate 8,034, forward strand.
TGATCACGGCGATGCGAAAGGTCGTCGATGTTTTTCCAAACGCCGGACTGATTCTCGTGGGGCAGGGGCTTTCGCAGGAATCGCTCGTCCGCCAGGCGGAAGCCCTGGGATTGGGCGCGCGAGTCCACTTTCGAGGATTTGTCGGCGACATCGGGCAAAAAATTCTCTATTATCGGGCGGCGGATGCATTGGTGGTGCCGTCGGTCAATGACATGGAAATGTTCCCCCTGGTTCTGCTGGAGGGATCCGCCATGGGGTGTGCCATGGCCGTCAGCGACCTGGAGACTTTCCAATGCATCATCCGGGACGGATACAACGGGATTTCAACCAAGGCGGGAGACCCGGATAGTCTGGCGAAGGGAATTCTCGCGATTCTGGAAAATTCAGAAGGGAAGGAAAATCTATCCAGAAACGCAAGGGAATATGTCGAGAAGTTTTCCTGGAAGGCCGTCGCGCGGGAAACGGAAACTCTTTACCGGCGCTGCTTGGCCGCCGCCGAAAAACCATGAGGACACACGCCGCATGAAGGTTTATCTGCTGGGAGGCTCATCTTCCGAAGCCTTGGATGAGGGGATGCATAATATTACGCATCGCCTGGGCCGGGAGCTGTCCAAGCGGCATGAGGTGCGCACCTTTCCCTTGCGGTTGTCATCCCTGGTCGGCCTGTACCGTTCGCTTGCCGATTTTCCACCGGATATTCTCCATTACACATCGGGGCCGTCCATTCTCAGTCTCTTCCTTTTAAAGGTTGCCGCTTTTTCGTCTCCGCATTCCAAAACGATCGTGTCCGCGCTGCACCCTTGGTTTCCCTGGGGGAGCGGGAGTATGGTCCCTCTTTTTCGGCCGGACCTGACGCTGGTTCAATCCCGGGCGACGGAAAAATTCTTTCGCCGGCATGGATGCCGGACCGCTTTCCTTTCGAACGGCGTGGAATTGACGCGCTTCAAACCGGTCTCCCGGGAGAGGAAGACCGCCCTTCGCGCCGAGTTCGGAATGCCGGAGGATAAATACATACTCCTGCACGTCGGGGCGATAAAGGCCGGCCGGGGAGTGGGAATCCTCGGGAATTTTCAAAGCGGGGATCAACAAGTCCTTGTTGTAGGGAGTGTGTCCACCGGATACGATTCTACAGTCCTGGGCGTCCTGGAATCCCATGGCTGCCGAACATGGAGGAGGTTGATTCCGGAAATCGAGAAGGTTTATCAGCTTGCGGATTGCTATATCTTCCCGACGCGGGATTCTCTGAATTCAATTGAAACACCCCTTTCGGTGCTGGAGGCGATGGCCGTGAACCTTCCGGTGGTCGCGACGCCTTTCGGGGCGCTGCCGGACACGTTCCCGGAAGGGGAGGGATTGATTTACGCCGACAGTCCTGAGGGATTCATACGCGGGATCCGGCGCATTCGAGAAGCCCGGGATCCCATCCGCACCCGGGAAAAGGTGCTCGAGAACTCCTGGGAAATCGTTATCGGCCGGCTGGACAATTATTACTGCGAATTATCGGGAGAGAATAAATCATGAAAAAGGGGCGGTTGATCTGTCTGACGGGCATTGACGGCTCGGGGAAGACCACGTTGGCTCACAGCCTTACGGAATGGCTGGGCCGGCGTGGGCAGACATACCAGTATGTGTATGCGAGGTTCCTGCCGATGCTTGTCCGGCCGGTATGGGGCGCCGCCAAAATGGTTTTTCTATCCAAGGAACAGCAGCGGCAGGGATACACCGAGTATACGGCTCGCAAGCGATCTTTGTTGAACGCCGAAATTTTTTCCCGGCTTCATGAAATCTCCGTCATGGCCGATTATTGGCTCCAAATCCTTTTCAAGGTCGCCTTGCCGCTCCGGCTGGGAAAGAATCTGATTTGCGATCGATACGTATACGATACTGTGGTCAGCGATCTTGCGCCGGATTTAAAATATTCCCGCGAGCAAATGCAAAAGGTGCTCGATTTCTGTCTGATCCTCATGCCCCGGCCCGACCTGGTATTCCTCCTCGATGTTCCGGAAACCACGACCATGTCCCGGAAAACGGACGTGGCCGCCGTGAATTATGTGATTGAACGGCGCGATATTTATCGTTCCTTGACGCTTCGCGAAATGGTCGTCACTTTGGATGGCACGCAGCCTCGGGAACAAGTCCGTGATCAAGCGGGAGAAATCATTCTGTCTCATTTTGGCGGATCGCTATGACGGGGACGCACTTCCATCGAAGGATTTGCCGGAACGGAGGATTGGCTCATGCGGGGTGGTAATTCGGAGCTGCCGGGCACTCCATCGGCTGCCGCTACCGATCAAACGGTTTTAAACCGATCCAGGATCATCCAAAACCGGCTGGAAGAAATTCGCCCCGGGGTCAGCCTGGATGCCGGATGCGGTTTGGGGGTTTACCTTCCTTTGCTGGCATCCTTCAGCGGAAAGGTTTTCGGGGCGGATCTCATCCACGAACACCTGCGGCGAATCCCCGCCGCAAAAAACACCTATCGGACGTGCTCATCGCTGGAAGCGCCGGCATTCCGCTCCGCAGCATTCGATTTTATCATTTGCATCGAGACGCTCGAACATGTCCGTAACGATGAACAGACAATCCGCGAATTTCGGCGGCTGATGAAATCAGGCGGGACCCTCATCCTCTCCGTTCCCTATAAGGGATTCCCGTTTGAAACCCACGGCATCCGGCTGGGATCCCGGACGGTCAATTCGCCGTTTGGACTGGGCTTCCCGCTTTTGACCTATTGCCCGCAGTTCATCCGTAATGTTTTCGCGACCGTGCGCGTCTATTCGGCCGGCGACCTGCGGAGGATGTTCGAGAAAAATGGCTTCCGGATTCGGGAGATCCAATTCCTCCTTCCGGGATTGGACGTCTTTGAAAGGAAAATCCGCTCCCGGGCGCTGACCCGGCTGCTGCGGCGGGGATTCGACAGGCTTCATGCGGGGTTATCGAAAGTCTGGGGATCGACGATTGTGATCATAGCAGAAGCTCGATGAAAGAATCCCCTGTGATAAAATGGCTGGAGAATGCGGCATGGGTACAAAACTGTTAATCATCGGTATCGATGCTTTGGATTCGAGGCAAATCGTTAAATATCGGGATGTTCTGCCTACCCTCCGCCAACTCACCCGTACCAGTCCGAAAGTCCTCCTTCACTCCGTTGTTCCCCCGGATTCCGACACGGCCTGGGCTTCCATCTATACTGGTTTGAACCCCGCCCGGCACGGCGTAGTCCATTTCCTGGATCCATTGGAAAAATCCGCGCAGAATATCTCGGCCGATGCCGCGAACGATACCCTGCGCGGCCGGACGTTTTGGGATATCGCATCCCTTCATGGAAAACGGGTATGCGTCCTTTTCCCCCATCTGGGCTATCCGGTCTGGCCTGTGAATGGAGTGATGATTGGACGCTCCACCCTCCGGAATGACGTCGATGTTCATCCCCGGTCGGATTTCGATCCGCGGATCCTGGACGGGTTGAATGTAGTCAAGGGGATGCCGGGTCGGAATAAGAAAGAATATATCCGCAGGAACGAGCGCTTGTTCCGCGCTCAATCCGATTTTTCATCGGATCTGCTTTTACGCGAACGCTGGGATCTGTTTTTCGTCTACTCGTCCGTCCTCGATATGATCCAGCACTATTTCTGGGATTTGTGCGACGAAGACGATCCATCCTATCCGGGCGAGAATCCTTTCCACGAAACGATAAAATCTTTCTATATTCTGCAGGACCGGATGATCGGGGACCTCCTCGCCAGGGTCGATCCCGGAACGGCGGTCTTTATCCTCAGTGACCATGGTCACGGGATGCGGCCGGCGCGGCTTTTCAACGCCAACGAGTTCCTCCGCCGGCGGGGGTTGCTCGCCGTCAAAGGCAAGCCGTTCGAACGGAACGCCTCCTACCTCATGGATAAAACCAAGAACGCCGCTCTCGGAGTCGTGGGCAAATACGGGCTCAGCGGCGCCGCGGCCAAGCTTATAAAATGGGCGCCCTGGATCCGGCGTATGTACACCCGGCCGTCGTCCATCGATTGGGAAAAAACAATCGCGTATGCGACCAACCTCTCGGGGATCAAGGCGTATTCCTATAACGGCATCGGGATTGTGCGCGGAAATCTGGGGACGTCGACGTATGAGGATGTCCGGGAATCCATTATCCGGGAATTATCCGAGATCACGGATCCGGTTTCCAAGGCGAAAATCGTCCACCGGATACGACGACGCGAAGACGTGTATGACGGGCCGTTTCTCTCGAAATATCCGGATATCATTTTCGAATTAAACGCGGGATTGGGGGCGGGGATGACGCCGGACGGCTCGCTGTTCGGGAAGAATTTTTCGCATTCGCTTGTGCCGGGCAGCCATTCCGGCGATGGGGCGGTTTTCCTGCTCCGCCAGAACCCCTATCCGGTGGATCGCGGGGAGATGAATCTTGTGGACGTGGCCCCCACGGTGCTGGATGCGATGGGAATCGAATGTCCGGCCGGTTTGGATGGCGCAACCCTGTTCCGACATTGAAGGATGCATCTGCCATGAACGCCGAAAATTATCGCAGGAAAATCAAACAGGCCGGAGTGGCCGCCTACTGGCTGAGGAAATGTCTTGCCCGATACAAGGAACGGGCGCCGGCCGGCGGCCTGATACTCGATATCGGCAGCGGCGATTCGCCGTATCGGGATTTGTGGGGACATTCCCGTTACCTCGCGATCGATCTGTCGAATCCGGAAGCCGATCTGCATGGCAGCATCCTTTCCCTCCCCCTTCCTTCGGAAAGTGCTGATCTGGTGGTGTGTACCGAGGTGTTGGAACATGTTTTTGAAACGGAAAGGGCATTGACGGAATTGCGCCGGGTCCTGAAACCGGGCGGGTCTCTCCTTCTTTCCACACCGTTGATCATGGGCCGGCATGAAGCCCGGGATTTTTACCGGTTCACACCGGAATGCCTTGAGCGGCACCTCGCCGCAGCCGGATTTGAAAAAATCGAGGTTCAAACCCGCGGGGGATTGTTCAGCAGCATGGGATTACTCCTCACGCATCTTCCCGAGCAGCTTCGACCGCCGAACAGCGCTTCCCGCAGCCGTTCGACCGGTACGAAAGGATCCATCGGGATACTGCAACGGGTCTGGCTTCCCATCGCAACGCTCTTCCAGGCGTCGCTCAGGATCCTGGCCTTTCTGGATCGTTTGGATGCCCGGAAGGATTTTACGATGGGGTATGTGGTTTTTTCCATCAGGAAGCAGTAGAATGCCTGCGAACCGAATTTCCCGGAAAAAATCCGATGGACAAGGCCGCATCTCATTGAAGCGATTCGTCGCGTTCCTTCGAGAATATGAAAATTATATTTTGGGCACGGCGCTGGTCCTCGTATGGATATTGCCGGGATACCTGCTCTCGGAACGGGAATATTCCCTCGAATACGATTACATTCAAAACGTCCGCGCAGCGGCTTCGCTTGAAGAAAACACCCTTCTGCCCCTCAGCTTCGGCGGATTTAATTTCATCCCGGAGCACCAGGGCAGCGAAATCCTAAGGTTGATACTCTGCAAAATGTCCGGGCTTCCGATCCAGGATCTGCAGATCCTCCCGATCGGAGCGTTTCTGGTTCCGCTCACCTTTTTCGTCCTGTGCAAGGATTGTTTCGGCAAGCGGGTCGCCGCCCTGCTTTCGATTTCCGTCGCCTTTGATCCGACCATCGTGATGAGCAGCTATCACACGACCATTTATGCCTGGTCGCGCCCGATGCTGCTGATGTTCGTCTATTTGTATGTGAAGATCCTCGACCGTCGGACGCCGGCTCTCCTGCTGCTGGCCATCCTGTTGTTCATCAGCCTGTATTCCATTTACTGGACCGATCCCGCGCTGATGGTCGTGTTCGCCTTGATTGTCAATATCATCATTCTTGTACCCCGGCTGTTTTTCCGACGGCAGAAGCAGCCGTTTCCCAGAACGACGACTCTCTACATCGCCACGGCGTTCACCGTCATCTATCTGGGGTTTGGAGAATTCGCCTACAACCTCCTCCCATCGATGTTCAGCAAATACGCCAGCGGCCAGTTCGGGACGGCCGTATTCTCCCTGTACCAACGCGTGTTGCAATTGGTGGGCCTTGCCCAGCCGGCGGAGGAAGTTTTTTCCACGTATGGAGAATCCTCCCCCATTTTGACGATTCAGCTTATCCGGTATGCGTTGATGATTCTCCCCGTCGGGCTGCTGCTTCTGAAGGAAGGTCGGGACATTTGGAAAACGCGAAAGGTCAGCCTGGGGTATGACCCGCTGCGCATCATCATGTGGGCTTTGGTGGGGGTTCTCCTGTTCCATACATTCCTATACTCCAGCTACGGGCATGCCAGCACGAGGTACGTCGCGATCCTCGGCCCGCTTGTCGCCATGATCGCATTGGATCGATTCGGCGGTGCGCGCGGGAAGGCCTGGATTCTACCTGCCCTGTTGGGGATTACGGCATGCTTCAATTTCATATTCGAATATCCCGCCACCCCCAAGCATTCCAATTTCGCGGAAGTCGAGCCGGCGGCGAATTGGTTCCTGGAGCGGACCGACCAGAATAAAATCACGTCGAACGTGGGGACGTATGGCATGTTCGCGCTGATGATCGCGCCCAAAGCCGATTTGCCGCTGTTTACTTGCTACTCCGATGCCGTCTATGCGGCGCTGACGGATCCGGCCGCAAGGAACGGGCAACTCGATGCATTGAGCGGGTATCTCATCCTGGATCGGAAAGTCTCCAGCCACGAAATGTGCCCTGGGTTCAGATTTTTTGAGCCGCTTACGAAGTACTTGGATTCCGTAAGCAGTTATCCCGGCCTCAATTGGATCTATGACAACGGATCGATCTGGATCTTGAAACCGGATTGAGGCACGCCGTTTCTTGACCCGATTCCATCACGAGGAGAACCCGTCCGCATCTTCCGCAGAACCCGATCGGCGGCTGCGATAACGATCGACCATGAACACCAACGAAATTCAAAGAACCTGGCGTGATATCGATTTGGGAGAACAAATCCATCCCTACGAGACGGAGATGTTTCCCGTCCTGCTCGATATCGCCAAAGATTCCGGAAGGATTCTGGAAATCGGGGTGGGACGGGGGAGGATGGTCCGCCTGTTGAAAAAAAACAATGTCAAGGCGGATTTCTTCTTTGTGGATCTGATCGCCGAGTTTGCAAAAAGCATCCCGGGATTTGGAGTGGCCGGTGATTCGCGATCGCTTCCCTTCCAGAGCGGCGTGTTCGATATCACCTATTCCCTCGGGGTGATCGAGCACTTTCCGGAAACCTACCGGGCTTTGGAAGAGCATGCCAGGGTCACTAAAGCCGGGGGATATGTCCTCATCAGCACACCCCATCTGGGACCGGCCACGCTGGCCAGGCTTGTTGTCTACCACGTCCTCTTGAAACGAAAACACCGGGTCAGTTTTGAAGTCCTCTTGGGAAGGAACCTCAGCCTTCGGCAAATCCGGCGGGATTGCGAAGCCATCGGATTGGAAATCCTCCACGGGAAGGCATCCGGCCCGATTATCCCGTCCGCCAATCCGCAATTGCAGAAACTTTTCAATCTTATTCCCCTGCCGGCCGACCGGTTTGGCGCTTATTTATGGTGCCTTGCGCGGAAGAAAAAATCGTAGAAACCGGTCCGGATCGAGACGGGCTTATGATTATGCGAGGCATATGAAATTCATTAGGCGATGGTTCGAAGGTCGAAAAATCACCTTATGGCAGGATATTGCCGCATGCATCGTGCTGCATATCCTGCTGATTATCTTGATCCTCGCCGGGTTACTGCCTGCCTTGCGGGCCCTGCTAAGCCTGCTTTGTTTATTATTCACGCCGGGGTATGCCACCCTGGCGCTGCTCTTCCGGGGGGGGAAGGACATCGATTCAACGACCCGGTTCGGCCTGAGTCCGATTGTCAGTATTGCCGTCCTGATTCCGCTCGGTCTGTTTTTGAATTATTCCATTTGGGGATTGAGTTTGGAGGCCATCCTCGCGGTAATAACAGGTTATGTTTTACTGTTCGGTCTTGCCGCCTTATGGCGACGCTCCGGAATTCCGCCGGACCTCCAATTCCAATTGCCATGGCCGGGTACAAAGCAGGGTGCGGTAAAAATCCTTCCGGTGGTTGTGATCATCGCGGTTTTGTGGATAGCCGTATGGGGTTATTTCGAAGGTCTTATCGCGCAAAATGCGGGTGAAAAGTACACCGAATTCTACATTCTTGGCCCGGATGGCGTTGCAGATCAATATCCTCAACAGGCGGCGGTGGGAGAGCCGGTTACGGTCATCGTCGGCATCACCAACCATGAAAATGCCGCGGTGCTGTATCATGTCGTACTAATGGAAGCGGATGGCAGTCTGCAGCGGATTGCCAGCATCACTCTGGAGGATGGTCAATCATGGGAACAGCCCTGCACGTTCGCCCTGACGGTTCCCGGGGAGAAGAACCGGACCTCCTTTCTGCTCTATCGGGAGGGCGACAGCGAACCATACCGGTCCCTTCAATTATGGATTACGGTATTGGTAACACCCGAATCCAATTCCAAGCAGTGAAGTTCCCCTGTCGAACGGTTTTCCCCGTATGTTCCTCAGGGGGGGATTTTCCGCTACCATAAAACGTGTCTATCCCCGCATCCATCGCTGGGAATTCTTTTCCTTCCCTGCTTTCCACAATCCGGAAGGACCGTCCGCTTCGCCTTTTGGATGAGGGTTGTGTGATAAAATCTTTTTTCTTTTCCTTTGGAACGGGATCGCGGGGTGGGGAGATGCGCAAGGGGATGCACGGGAACGAAATCCGTTCGAGAGACAGGAAGCCGTGACCGCTTATCGACTCAAACAGCATTGGAGCAGGCTGGGGGAGGAAATGCGAAGGCTGAACAGGATTCCCAGCTTCCGGCAAACCGCCATCAGCCTGGGATACCTGTTTCTGATCACCCTGGCGGAACTGGTGACCACCGCGGGGGATCCGATGATCGGCCTCAGCATGCATGCAATGATTCTGACGGCCCTCCTCCTGCACGGATCGATCATCAATAAGGGGATGATGCGGCGGTTCGTCATCCTGCTCTCCCTGGCTCCCCTGATCCGGATTTTGAGTCTTTCGATTCCCCTGAGTCAATTGGGATTGCCCATCATCTATTGGTATTTGGTGATTGGCATTTTATTATCCCTCGCGGCGATCGTTGCCGGACGGATTTCCGGGCTCGAATGGCGGCGCATCGGTTGGACAACGCGGAATTGGCCGGCGCAAACCCTCCTGGGGCTGATCGGATTGGCTTTGGGGTTGGTGGAATATTGGATCCTTCAACCCGGACCGCTGGCGGCGGTGATGAATTTGGAAGATATCCTCATTTCCATTTTCATCCTCCTCTTCTTCACCGGAATCCTGGAGGAGTTCATCTTCCGGGGATTAATGCAGTCGGCGTCCATGCAAGTGTTGGGAAAATTTGGGTTGGTTTACGTCGCCCTCCTGTTTGCCGTCCTGCACCTTGGGTATAAATCCATTTCGGACCTGCTATTCGTGTTATTGGTCGGCCTGTTATTCGGGTGGATGGCGTGGAAAACCCAGTCCTTGTGGGGGGTATCGTTGGCCCACGGGATCGCCAATATTTGCCTTTATGTCTTCTTTCCGTTTTTTATCGGATCAGGATCCATGCCGGTATCCTCCACCGACGGCACCGTAGCCATGGTGGCGACAGCGGAACCGATTTCCCAGGTGAATCTGAATGCCACGGTTTCCGCCAGTCTGCTGCTTCCATCGGAAAACACCATCGTCGATGATAAGGATTCTGGATTGCTGCATACGGGGAATAATCTTTGGCTGGATTCCACAAACGGATTCGGGGGAAGTTTTCTCTGGACGTATGCCGCCCAATCCGTTCCCGATATCGTGGTCACCTGGTTCCCCACTCTCCAGGGGTGCAGCCTGTACCAGGTGGATGTGTTCATCCCAAAGGGGGTCGGGCTGACCAATTCCGCGCGCTACGCGGTCACACACCGCCAGGGAACCACGGTTGTGCCCATCAATCAGGCCGCGCACAGCGGAGGGTGGGCTTCCCTGGGGGTGTTTGAATTCGAAACCGGTGCGTCGTCGTACATCCAACTCTCCAATCTCACCGGAGAGGATCCGAAAGTTTTACGCTGGGTGGTTTTTGACGCGATTCGATGGATGACCCTGAGTCCGTGCTCCACGGCAACGGGGACGCCGTATCAATAAGCCGGAACCAGTGTACAATATTGATGCGTGGCGGAACCGGAAAATCCGAAACCGTCTTACCCGAGTAGGAGGATTCCCATGTCCCGAAACCGGATAGTGATCATCGTTGTGGTGATCGTGGCGATCCTACTCCTTTGCATTTGCGCCGCCGTAGGCGGCTACAGCCTGTGGAACACTCCGCTCGGCCCGAGTCTTAGTTATCCCACCGAAGTTTTTACGCCGATTCCGGAAAATTTTCCCGGCGCGCCCACCGCCGGAATACCCGCCGCCGCGCCCACCGCCACTACTGCGCCGCCCAGCCTTGTCTCCAACTGCGGCAACTCGGGGTCCAAGAACATCCTGGTCCTCGGAGTGGACGCTCCGTATGGAGGGATCATCGGTCCGCTGGTCATTACAATCATCAAGGTGGATTTCAGCCAAAAGTCGATGAACACCTTTTCGTTCCCCCGGGACCTGTGGCTGCCGATCACCGGGTTGGAGAATCTTGGGTTTACGCAGGCGCGCTTGGGGGAATCCTATATGATCGCGCGCAGCAACGGGGGCTTCACGGTCCCCGCGGCTACGAATCTTGTGGCCCAGAATTTAAATAAAGATTTCGGTGCCATGAGCAATCATTACCTTACGGTGAAAATTTCAACTCTCGCCAAGCTCATCGATGCCGTAGGCGGGATAACCGTGAATATCCGCGTGACGTATGATGGGACCCCGTACGGCTATCATTATTTCGCGGCCGGACCGTACTACATGAATGGGGCTCTGGCCTTGGAGTACGCACTAGCCCCGTCGGCGTCTTCCCAGTGGGGGGGGATGGACCGAAAAAGCGAGATATTCACGGCCCTTTTCCAGAAAATGTCCTCCGCCGAGATTGTTCCAAAAATACCAACCCTGATTACACAATTCCTCCAAACTGTGACGACTGACTTGAGCTTGCAACAGATCCTGGATTTTGTATGCATCTCCCAGCAAACTCCAAGCTCCCAAATTACATTTACCGGCGTGGGTTCCGGTGACGTGACGTCCGGGGCGAGCGGCATCCTCTATCCGAATTTCGACTCTATTCGTGCCAAAGTGAAACAATATTTGAGTTAGGCAGGGAAAGATTTTTTCCCCGAGGTCCTGATCCTTGGCCGGAATTTCACTTCCTGGATTCCTCCCCTCCGCCATATTCGATTCCATATTGGATGGACCAAGCTTTTGATATGGAATTGGCCTATCGGGTGATCCGGAGTAACTTGCACCGGAGGCATTCGCCAATGGAAAAAACTCCCGGACGGGAGTTTTTGTTGTTCTCATCATGATCAGTGTGGTTTTATGAGACGGGGATGGCTGTCTCGAACCCCGCGGCTACATGATCTCGACGATCTTCGTGAGGAAGATGATTCCAAAGACGATGATCAACGGCCAGATCGCGATGTTCAGAGTCCGTCGAAACCGCAGAAGCCGCGCATCGTCGGAGGTGTGCGCCAGTTCCTTCTGAACCAGAAGCATGACCAGGACAACCGTGCCGATCACCCCCAGCGTGCCGAACAGGGCGGCGCTGGTGATGGAAGAGACAGTCGATGTTGTTACTGTAGATATCATGATTCCTCTTGACACCGGGGCAAATAAACCCCACCCATTGATAAAACAAACGGAGTGGGGAATAAGGCTATTATAAGGATAATCTTAGGCATAATCAAGGAACGCACGATTATGCTTGAAGAGCCCTTTTATTGCGTATTCACCCCTATTTATTGGCAAAAAGGATGGTTTTTCTCCCGCGGATCTATTCGGTTTTTTAGGTATTTTTCACCTCTTACCAGAAATCCCAGGCGCCTCTGTCTACGGGTAGACGAATCCGATGAATGCCCCATCCGCAATGGGAATGGACTGGTGAGCTCCCAGGACCGGATCCAGCGGCTGCGAGGAATCCGGCGCCCAGACGATGACAACGTACCGGTGGATGATATTCAAATATGCCTCCAGCACCAGAAGGTGATTGGCAATCCATCCCACCGGCCGCAAGCTGTCCGGCGCTTCCCCGCCGAGCAAGCCGGTCATATTCGCAATCGGCGCGTCGAACATGCTGGTGCCGTCGGTCCGCGCAATGCGGATCCGGAAGGTCGCTTCCATATTGCTGGGTCCGCTGGCTTCGATCCAGGATACAAGCTGGTTGTCGGGTGAGAAAACCATCCATCCGCCGCCCAGGTTGCTGGACGGATTGAAGGGAATGTAGGTTTCCTGGCAGGAGACCAGGTTGCGCACGGTGAGACCGCCCTCGAGCCGGCCGGGAGTTCCGCCTTGCCCGGCGCCGTAGGCGATTGTCGTCTGATCCGGAGAAATCCCTCCCAGGGCGTTTGCCGTGCCGAGGAATTCGACCGTTTGATTGGTCGAGAGGTCGAGGTAGTACAACCCGTTATAGGGCGGAAAATTAACGTTGCCGATCCCTTCCATGGTGTACGTGAACCAGATGCCGTTTGCCGCGCCGCCGCTATACCGGACCGCCAGGGGGTGGATCGCATTCCCGATGTGTCCCTCTTGCGAAGGAGTCCACGTCATCACCGGCTGCAAACCGGCGAGATCCGCGAGATTGCCCGCATACATCCGGTTGATGGATTGATTCATCATGTCGACCGTGACGAATACCACGAATGGATTGCCTTCCGCTCCCATAATTGATGTCAGATTGGGCGTCGGTGCAAGTTCGGTTAGGATGTTGTTGTTGTTCACCCGCAGCTTGCCGCCGCCCTGCAGCGAGAAGTACACGATGGGCAGTGCGTCGGCTCCCATCGCCAAATTCCCGGCCAAATGGGCCATGTCGCTTTCCATAAAAGTCATGCCGCCCACCGGACGGGTTCCCAGTACGTGGTCCTGAATATCCTTAAAGGTGATGACTTCATCGATACCGGCGGCCACTCCGGCGGGCAGGGGCAGCGATTGCGGTCCGGGATGAACGGGCGCACAGGCCGGCAACGGGGTGTCGGCGGGAGGGATTTCAGACGTGGGGGCTTCCACGGTTGCGGTGGAAGGGATTTCCGAAGTGGATGCTTCTACGGTTACGGCGGGAGGGGTTTCCTGGATCACCGGCCCGGCCTTCGCCGTTTGGGTGGCGGCAACCGCAGAGGCTATCTGATCTTGCACGGAAACCATGGTGGCGGTGCTTTCACAGGCTAGGCTGAAAAGCAGGAAAACGAGCGCGCCGGCAAACGCGGATTTTTTATTCATCTCGGGATTCTCCCGGATCGAGTATAGCATCAATTGGAAAATCGGCATCCATCACACTCCATGGGAGGATGCGAAATAAATTATTTATAAAAAAGAATCTGGATTGGCCACCTCTCCGGATCTCAGAATTGACATGGAGGAGGGAAATGATATACTTCAAACCTGAACAAGTGTTCATGTATGAGATCAATGGATCGGGCGTGCAGAATGGGCTTCCCGTTGGAATCGGAATAGGGAGCCCCGCGCACTCCTCGGCGTCCCCGGGAAAGTGCCGAAGAACTCTGCCGTAAATCCACAGTTTGGGAATCCAAAGGAGATCGCTGCCGTATGGCCAATGTTCCGCAGTTTACACCCCCCGAATTCTCTTCCGGGTCGGAATCGGCCGCCGGGTTATCTTCCGCCGAAGTATTGGAACGGCGGAGACAATCCGGCGAGAACCGCCTTCCGGCCGAGAAGGGAATCTCGGTTTGGTCGATCCTGCTGGCCCAGGTGAAGAGCCCCCTGGTGTATATCATCCTGGTCGCCGCGCTCGTCTCGCTGATCGTCGGCGAGCTGGGCGATTTCGGGATCATCATGGCCGTCGTCGTGGTCGACGTGATCCTGGGCTTCGTGCAGGAGTACCAGGCCAAGCGGACCTATACCGCACTCAAGGGATTGCTTAAACCCACCACCACCGTCATCCGCGAGGGGAAGCGGCTGGAAGTGGAAGTATGGGAACTGGTTCCCGAAGACATCGTGCTGCTGAATATGGGAGAGCATGTCCCCGGGGACGGGGTGATGATCGAGAGCAACAAACTTTCCGTCAACGAAGCCATCCTGACCGGGGAAAGCGAATCCGTAACAAAAAGCATCGAAGCGGATCACAACCAAGTGTTCATGGGCACCACCGTGGTCGCCGGCAGGGGGCTGATGAAGGTCACCCACACCGGCTCGCGGACGGAACTCGGGCAGATCGCGCTGAGCCTGCAGGAATACACCGAAGAGGAAACCCCGCTGCAAGTCCGGCTGAAAAAATTCAGCCAGTGGCTGACCCTCGTCGTAGTCGGTTTTACGCTGATCATCCTGACCGTGGGCGTCCTGATGGGCGGAGAATTTCTGCAAATGCTCCGGACGTCCATCATCCTGGCGATCGCGGCCGTTCCGGAAGGCCTGCTGATCGCCGTCACGGTCATCCTCGTCGTGGGGATGCGTAAGATCTTAAAACGGAACGGTTTGGTGAAGCGGCTGTTGGCCGTCGAAACCCTCGGATCGGTCACGGTGATCTGCACGGACAAGACCGGGACGCTTACCGAAGGCCGGATGCGGGTCACCCGCGCGGAGGTCGAAGATCCCGTGCGGTCGTATCAGGTGATGACCCTCTGCAACGATCTCGAGGGACCGGTGGATGTTGCGCTTTGGGAATACGCCATGGAGCAAAACCCGACGGATGTCCATGCGTTGGCCGATCACGCCGACCGTTTGGCGGAAGAGATGTTCACCAGCGAGACCAAATGCATGATCACCGCCAACCGCATCGACGACGAAAGCTACAATTTCCTGAAAGGCGCTCCGGAGATCGTGCTGAATATGTGCACGGTGTCCGAGAAGGAACGGACGGAGGCCCTGGGGAAAGTGGATTCCTGGGCCGGCGAAGGGCTGCGGCTTCTCGGACTGGCATACCGCGCCTTGGGGAGGCTGGAGGACCATTCCGGATATACCTGGCTGGGTTTGCTCGGAATGGAAGATCCGATCCGCGAAGGGGTGGTGGATTCCATCCGGGTGGCTCATGAAGCTGGCATTAACGTCAAGATGATCACCGGCGATTACCGCAAGACTGCGGAACGGATCGCCCGGAACATCGGTTTGATGCAAAAGAACGAAGACATTGTGGAGGGAGACGAACTGGCGAAACTGACCGACGAGCAGCTCCGGGAGAAAGCGGCCAACACGGCCATTTTTTCCCGCATCCGTCCGCAGGATAAACTCCGCATCGTCAAGGCGCTGCAGGCCAACGGCGAAGTGACCGCCATGATCGGGGACGGGGTGAACGATGCGCCCGCCCTCCAGCGCGCCAACATCGGCGTGGTGGTCGGCAGCGCCACCGACGTGGCCAAGGAAACCGCCGACCTGATCCTCATGGATAACAACTTCCGCACGGTGGTGGCCGCGATCGAAGAGGGGCGGACGATCTTCGAAAACATCCGTAAAGTGGTGGCGTATACCCTGTCCAACTCCTTCGCCGAAGTGCTGACCATCTTCACGGCCATGATGTTCCGCTGGCCGGCGCCGCTTGCCGTGGCGCAGATCCTCTGGATCCATTTGATCTGCGACGGCCCCTCCGATATCGTGCTGGGTTTTGAGCCGGTCGAAGAGGGGATCATGAAGGAAAAACCCAAATCGTTGAAAGAGCCCGTTCTGACCGGGTTGGGCATGTCGTTGATCGGCGTGATCAGCATCGCCAGCTCGACCTTCGCATTACTTCTGTTCGAACACTTTTTCCATGTTCACGGCAATCCCGTCGAAGGCCGCAGCATCGTTTTCGCCAGTTTCGCCCTTAACTCGATGATCTACATCTTCGCCTACCGCAGCATGCGCCGGCCTGTCTACCGCAGCGGGCCGCTCAGCCGGAACAAGCCGCTTATCTGGGCTGTGCTGGGCGGATTGGCGATGGTCGCCATCGCCTTCCTCATTCCGGGAATTCGGACTCTCCTCGGAATCGTTCCCTTG
Organism: uncultured Anaerolineales bacterium; assembly: GCA_964521085.1. Classification (GTDB taxonomy): domain Bacteria; phylum Chloroflexota; class Anaerolineae; order Anaerolineales; family RBG-16-64-43; genus JAFGKK01. Next base: position 24,159 of record CAZFPL010000035.1, read on the forward strand.
AGCCTTGGAGAGTGGGCGTTAGTAACGGGTGTTGCCGTCTTATTGCTTGCGACGGTCGAGGTCGGCAAGGCGATCAGCCTTTGGGTGCAACGGAAGCGAAGCAGACGATAACCGGGGCGTCTTCACCGAAAAGACAATAACATCGAATCCACGAAGCCCGCGCCGGCGCTCGCAGAATGAGCGCAGGCACGGGCTTCGTGTGCTTCGTGGAGAATATCAGGATCTCCACTTGCCGTGACTCATGAAATCAGGCGCATGCTCCTTCAGCCGAATTTGGGGATGGGTATAATATCCGGACGCAAATCGGTTTTTATCGAATGGCGAGGAACATGAAGAAAAAACCGTCTTTACGTATCCCGCCATCCGGGATGGTGGCAGCAAGCCTTTCGTTTATTTTCCTGGCGGGTTGTGCTGTCCCTCCCCAAATCACTCCTGCGCTGCCTCCGGCCGATTCTCCCACTGCTGTAAGATCCCCCTCAAGCACACCGGCGCCGGCGACATCCACCCGAACCTTCACCGTAGCGCCCACGGCGACAAAGAAATGGCCTCTGACCATCGTCTTTTATGGTGACAGCCTGTTGAAGATCGGGGAGGTCGGCCGCCAGGGCAAATCCGGTTATTCCTTTATGGACAATCTCCGGGAGAAACTGGATCCCGGATACAACTTAATCATGGCCAATTACGGGGGCCGCGACGCCAAGTGGGCGTATGAAAACCTGAACCAAACCGTCCTTCCTTTTAAACCGGATGCGGTCACCATCTGGTGGGGATTTAACGACTTATTGGGATGCCCCGGGTTTTTCGACCGCGCAACGAATGCGCTGGTCCCGGAAAAATTGGATTGGCTGGTGGAACGCCACGTCGAGTACCTGCGAAAACAGATTGATGCCCTTCTGGAAAAGAACAGCTCGGTGCTGATCGTATCCGCCATCCCGGTCGACGGCCAACTGCCCTGGACTCATTTCGATGAAAACAACCAGCTGATATGGGAGAAGGACCATTGGTGCGATTACAACATCGGCTTGGAACGGCTGGCGGAGGAACAGCGGACACTGGTGGAAGGGTATACGGCCGACGGGAAAGGCGTATTCCTCGTCGACGCATGGCAGGTGTATCTCGACCATCGGGGCGCGGATTGGATGTATGTGGATATCATGCATCCCGGTTCGGCCGGGGCGGATCTCATCGCCGAGGAATGGATTCGTGTCTTTGAGAAAACGGGCGCATGGCTTCGATTGCGCTGAAGAACAGAACGGGACGGATTATTCTTTCGGCGGGCGGAATGAATCATCCGCCTGCCGGGGCAGGCGGATGCGCATCAGCGTTCCCTTGCCCTTGGTGGATTCCACCTCCAACATACCGCCGTGGGCGATGACCAGCGCTCTGGCGATGGCAAGACCCAGTCCGGAAGCCCCGCTGTCGTCCGCTTGATAAAACCTGTCAAAGACGTGCGGCAAATCCTCTTTGGAAATCCCGACGCCGGTATCCCGGACGGTGAGGACGACGGCATCCTCTTCCTCGCGGGCGCCCAGGATGATCCGGCCTTCCGGCGGGGTGTAGCGCAACGCGTTGCTGACCAGGTTGGCGACAACCTGCGCCATACGCGTTTCATCCAGGCGGATCGGCGGGATGGGCGCGGGGATATCCAGCTCCAGCCTGATGCTTTTTTGAAGCGCTTGTTGTTCGAAGGTGGCGTATGCCTGTCGCAGAAAATCGTCGGGTGCCACCGCTATCCGGTTCACCGATACCTCCCCGGCATCCGCCTCGCTCAAGACGCGCAAATCATCCACCAGGTGCTGTAAATGCTCAATCTCATCGTAGATCACCGAAAGCCGCTTCGGGCTGGGAGTCAGCACACCATCGCGCAGGGATTCGATATACCCTGAGATGACCGTCAGGGGAGTGCGCAGCTCGTGAGCCACATCCGCCGCCATTTTCCGGCGCGCGCGGTTGGCTTGCGCGACCGTGCGACTCATCGTATTGAACGCCGCCGCCAATTCGCCGATTTCGTCGCGGGATTTCTGATCCACCTGTTGTTCCAGATCGCCCTCCGCCATCCGGTGCGCCGCCTGGGTCAACGCCTGCAGCGGACGGGTAAGCGTCCGCGCCAGCCACATACCCATCACAAGCGCGACCAGAAACGCGCCCAAACCGGCCAGGAGCAGGGCGATATTCAATCGTTCCAGGTATTTCGATTCTTCGGTGGAAAGGTCCGGCGTCCGGGGAGCGGTCAGAATCGTCCCGACGACCGTTCCATCCACCGTGACCGGTTCGCCCTGTGCCAGCACATCGGCGGCCAATTGGGTTCCCGCCGGTTGTTCAGGGCGTACGGAGATGATGACGATGCCCTGGCCGTCCGCCAGCCCGAATTGACTGCGCCAATCGCGCGGGAAGGGTCCGTTGGGAACCGGTCCCCCTCCGGAGAAGTCGGATGGAGTCGAAGCCTCCACTTGGGTCGCGGGAGCCGCGAAGGTCACAACGGGTTGACCGGCCCGTTGTTGAAGATATTCCTCGATACCCTTCCAGGATCCGTTGGTCTGGTAGTAGTTTACGAGATGCGACTGATAATCCGTCCGCAGTTGGGAGACGATCAGTGTATTAAATTGGGCAGGATTAACCAACCGGAGGGAGATGACCGGCAGAATGGAAACCGTGGCGGCAACCAGCAAAAAGGCGATCGTCAGTTTCAGAGTCAGTGTGCGGGGCATGGCTTACGATTTCGGTTTCGCAAAACGATACCCGATCCCAAAAACGGTCTCCACATATCGCGGAGCGTCCGCATCGGGTTCGATTTTCACGCGCAGGTTGCGCACGTGAACGTTCAACGTCTGCTCGAGGCCGGCGAATCCGCTTTCCGAGAGTGCGTTCACCAACTCTTCCCGGCTGAACACACGCCCCGGCGCGTGCATCAGGATGGATAACAGGTTGAACTCCGTGGGGGTGAGGTCCACGGGATGTCCGTTCACGGTAACCGAGTGGGCATCCTCCTCCAGCTCGATATCGCCGATCCGCAGCTGTTTATGGCGCATGTCCTGCGGATCACTGCGGCGAAGCACCGCACGGACCCGGGCGGCGAGCTCGCGCATCCGGAAGGGCTTGACGACGTAATCGTCGGCTCCGAGTTCCAACCCGAGAACCGCGTCGGCTTCCTCCACCCGCGCGGTGAGAATGATGACCGGCGTGCCGCGTTCGCGGCGGAATTGCCGCAGGAATTCATACCCATCCATGGTCGGCATCATGATGTCCAGCAGCACGACGTCCGGATTCTCGTGGCGCGCGGCGAACAGCCCTTCTTTGCCGTCGCGCGCAGTCACCACGCGATATCCCTGCTCGCCGAGGTATTCGGAGATCAGATCGCGGA
>CAZFPL010000035.1:27619-31237 GCA_964521085.1 uncultured Anaerolineales bacterium
TCGATCAAGGACCATGGACCATCGCTGATGGTTTATCGTTTACGGACCATGGACCAAAGACCATGGACCATCGCCGATGATTTGTTATTGATGGTTTTCGCTCAATAGTAGACGGGCTTCACAATGAAGGACGTGGGAGTTGAAATAATCACGGCAGAAGCACCAAAATTTATTTCTATGGAAGCGGGATTCGTAGGACGCGCAGGAACCTTGCTTAAAAACAAACGGCCATGGTCTATGGTCCATCGTCCATGGTCTGATTGTAAATGGAAAGAATCCAGAAGAGTGGGAAAACCCTTTTTATATGATGAGTGGCGAGGACGGGAATTATTCCCCCGCGTGCTTCCCGCGGGTCGGGGAACCATCGAGCCTACCGCTGCCCGGCCTGGAAAAGAGATATTTCGACGGCAGAACTTGATTGAAAATGGGCAAAACTGGGGGTTGATTCACCACTTAGAAATACGCAATACTATATGATGTCGGATAACAAGGCCGCATACCCGTTCTTGACCGGATTATCCAGGTGACATCCCGCACCGCACTATTCCTTGGAGGAGGCGTATGAGAAAACGATTGCCCGTGTTTTTCTTAACCCTTGCTGTTTTGGGGGGCATGCTGCTGGCATCGTCCGGCGACAGTCGGAAGGCACGCGCTGCCACGGCAAGCCCTCAAACGGCAAAAGGCGTTATTCTGTCAATGCGCCGTCCTCCTCCCAAGATGTGCGTGGGTGAAGAGGCGTTGGTCTCAGCCGGAGCTCTCACACTAGTCCCTGCAAGGGGTACCCATATCACGGCTACAGCCAGCGGGGGTACTCTGACGAAAATGGATTGGAGGTTGCCGGACGGTTGGGTGGGGGGCAAAATACTTATTACCACCTTCAAGGCCACCGAGGCGGGGAAGGGCAGTATCACCTTCCGGATGGAGGAAGGCGGGACCAATCCACTTACCTACGGGTTCAAGATCCTCGAGTGCGCTTATGAAATCCAATTTTCCGCCATAGAGACCGTCTTCGCCGACGATGTATCCTATCAAATAACCATCGAGGGCGACGGCCTCATCGATGCACAGGATATGATCTATGGAGAAGGAACCTATAGTTTCTCCCTCCTGGTTAATATTACGATGCCGAAGGAGGGAACCCAATGTACGACCACGATTCCATCCACGGGGAAAAGCACCTTTTCGGTCAAGGGAAGCCAGACGGATACCGGCCTGAATATCAGCCTGGAATTCCGCCCCGTCAATCTGGGGGGAGGAAAAGTGAAGTGCGTGGATGAAAACGGGAGGGAGACGGATTTTCCTCCCGTCTTCGAGGGCAATGTTAACCCCGATGAAGCCATGTCGCTGACGAATGTGAACGTAGCTCCTTACCAGCCGTATAAGTGGTCTTTCGGAAAGAATGGCCGGGGATTCCTCACCATCATCCCCAGGAGGAAATCATGAATCGCCTGATCGCTCTCCCCCTGGCGCTGCTGATCCTGGGTCTCGCCTGCGCGACCACGTCCGGAGGGGCGGCGGGCGCCAAGGTAGATAATCTTCTTGCCGACCCGCAGGTCGGCATGGAGGGTTTAAGCGATTACCAAGCCATGTTAAAAATCTCCATTCCGGGAAGCGCGTCGCCGGAATCGACCGAAGCGTATACGCAATCCGCATGGCCTGCCCTCGGCGCGAACTTTTTCACTTACGAAGGAGTCGACGAGAACAACCAACCGCTGTTTGTACTCTCCGGGGATGTGGGTGAGGCGCACTACAGCCGGGTGGGCAAGAGCGGAGATTGTGCCGTGCAATGGGGAACGGATGCCGAAGTCGAAGGTTCGCAAGCCTTTAACCTTGCCTCATTCCTGCCTCCGGTGGATTCCGCAAAGACGGCTGGCGAAGAAACTATGGAAGGTACCTCCACGCGGCACTACACTTTCGACGGTGAATCCCTCGGTTTTGACAAGGACGCCAAAGCGGCAGGAGAGATATGGATCGCCATCCAGGGCGGCTATGTGGTGAAGTACAGCCTGCAGATCGAAGGCGCTAATTCTGCTTCCGGCGCCGGCGCGCAGGTCGGCCAGCGGATCGAATATCTCCTCGACGAGATCGGCACGCGCCCGCAGATAGAGTACCCGGACGGCTGCCGGCCGGTTTTGGCCGATGTGCCGGCGATGGACGATGCGGTCGATGTCGTCCGCCTGCCGGGCATGCTGGATTATTCCTCACAATCCCCGTTGGAATCCATCACCGCCTTTTATGCGGAATACTTCACTTCCAGCGGCTGGCTGCAACTGGGAGAAACGCGGCCGGACGAAGACCGGGCTGTGGCGGTCTTCGCCCGCGGTGATTCGGAGGATATCGCCCTGGTGGTGGTCCGCCGGGAAGCGGATGCCCAGCGGGTGACGGTCAATCTTTTCACCGAAGAGACCAGGGCAACCTCAACACCGGAATCCGGACCGACATCGGATTTTAGTTCCAATCCGACGATTCGTGTGGTGAATGGATTGAATATCCTTCTGGGAATGGACGCAAGCCATCCAGCCCCTTCATCGTTCCATATGGAAGCCTTCCATAACGCCCCGGCCTGGGAGGACGGAGGGTTGGTCCATTATGAAGACCGCATGATCGCCGACGTACAGGGTGAGAATGTCCACTTCATCGACCGCCTCACCGTTCCGGATGGAACCGTCACGGAGACGGAGGTTTACCTGATCGGGGAGCTGGAATACGATGTGGAGAACGGTGTGTTACAGCCGCCCGGGACGAGCATGAAGAAATTGGCCTGGGTGATGTGGCCGCTCGATCCCATCGCCATCCTGGGCACGGGCGCCGACAGCGCGACGGCTGCCGGCACCGAAGTGCTGGACGGGCGCACGGCGGATATATTCGATGTCGACTCCGGAGACTCGCTGAGCGGCGCATCCGGTGTGAGTTTGAATATCACCGCCGTCAAAGGCCGGGTTTGGATCGACCGGGAGACCGGCGCGTTGCTGAAAGCCGAGCTCGATTATCAGGCGGATGTAAAGGATGCGGACGGAAAAGTAATGGGCAGCGGCGCAGGCCGGTTGGAAATCAGCGTCACCCAGGTCGGGAAGGTGACGGTCACCTTGCCGGCTCAGTAGACGCGGCGGCACTTCCTGCCATTTTGGAAAAAGCGCAAGCAACGGGAAACCGTCTTTTGCGCTTTTTCTTTTTTAATCGGATTCGAAAGACCATGGACCATCGCCGGTGGTTTTCCGTTGTTGGTTTTCATACAATTAGAAGAGGGTCCACACTGCGAAGGATATGGGAACAGAATAATTAGGGCAGGGGGATTATTCCATAACCGTGTGAAGACAGGTATCGCGGGACGCGCATCAGACCACGGTTAATAACAAACGGCTATGGTCGATGGTCCATCGTCCATGGTCGGATTAATAGTGGCGAGGAATGGAATTGAACCATCAACCAAGGGCTTATGAGTCCCCTGCTCTGCCATTGAGCTACCTCGCCAAGGACAGCCTGTGGATTGTACCGGTCGGGGGGAATGCGGTCAAGATTTCTTTTCCATGAAACGACGCGGTGGGGGGAACCCGGATACCGGTCAGGTGAGCCGTGGGCGACTCGAACGCCCAACCAAGTGCTTAAAAGGCACCTGCT
>CAZFPL010000036.1:0-30894 GCA_964521085.1 uncultured Anaerolineales bacterium
CCAGTTCCGCGGCGTCGTGCAATTGGTTCAACGCGTGCGCATCGGCGATGAAATAAAACGCCCGGTAATCCTTCGCCAGATCCAGCGCGGGGCGGATCATCCCCAGATAATTTCCCAAGTGGGGGATGCCGGTGGGTTTGATGCCGGAAAGCGCGATCCTATTCATGATTGGCTCTTTCATTTTTTCAAGACCTAAAATCAAAAACGTTTTTTCCACGGAGAGCACAGAGGTTCACGGATTTATTAAAATTATTTTATCCGTGCCTCTCCGTGTCCTCCGTGGATGAATAGATACTTTTCCACCCTTTTCTCCAGAAATACCAGCATAACCCGTTCGTTAAGCGGTTCGCGTTTGAATTCGCGGTACCCCATTTTCTGATAGAGATGCAGGTTGCGCGCGCTCCGCTCGCCGGTGAACAATTCAAACCGGTCCGCTTCCGGCACGAGCGATTCCACCGCGTTCAACAGCCGGCTGCCGATCCCCCGGTTCTGCCAGTCGGGATGAACGATCAGCCGTTCGATATGACAAGTTCCTTCCCGAATTTCCATCCGCACCGACCCGATGATCTGTCCGCCCGATATCGCCCTGAGGAATCGTTTGCGGCCGAATTCGGATTCGATCTCCGCCGGCGTTTGGTTCAGGGGCGGGATGGAATAATCCTGATACAGCTCGGCCTCGCTGCGGTAGGCGGTTTTTTGCAGGGCCAGAATTTCCGCCGCGTCGCCTTCGCGGGCGGGTTCGATCCGGACGGAGGGTTCCCGATCCGTTTCCCGCGCGGACCCGATAAATGCGGCCATCATCCGGCGGTCTTTTTTTCCGGCGGAGGATTCCACGCCCGAAGCCGCATCCACTCCCCACGGCCGGACTTCTCGAATCGCATCCGCCACATTCTCCGGCGTCAGTCCGCCGGCGAGGAAGACCGGGCGGTGCGCCGCGACCGACCGGGCCCAATCCCAATCCGCGGTCTGCCCGGTTCCGCCATACCGACCCGGGACGCTTGCATCGAGCAGCAGCGCCGGTTCGGCGGTTCCGGCGTCCGCCAGTTGCGCCAGCGCGTGTTCTTCGATCGGCGCGCGCACCGCCTTGTAGGCCGGGATCTTCGCCTCCGCGAGGGCGGTCAGCACATCGGGCGGTTCGTCGCCGGAAAGCTGGGCCGCGTCCAAGCCGCAACGCTTTGCGATGCGCGCGATATCCGCCGGCGGATGGTTGACGAACACGCCCGTACATACCGGGCGCGGAGAACGAATGCGCAGCGCGGCGACGATTTTCTCGCAATCCAACTCGGCTATGGAACGCGGACTCTTCGGGTAGAAATTAAATCCAAGATAATCCGCATCCAAGTCGGTTGCGGCGAGCGCATCGTCAAGATTGGTAATCCCGCAGATCTTGACGATCATCCCCCCTCCTTCCCCCCTCCGCCCCTTCCCCCATTCCGTTTCTCGGGATGGGGGGAGGCAGAGTAGGGGGCGGGGATTCCCGCAAGCTCGCGCACCTTCGCGGCTGCATCCTCCGCCGTTACCAGCGCCTCGCCGACCAGGACCGCGTCGTATCCGGCCTGGCCCGCGATGAGTGCATCCGCCGCATGGAGAATTCCCGATTCGGCGACCGATCCGATCTCGGGGGGAATCTCCGGGCCCAGTTCCAGGCAGGTTTTCGTCCGGACCTCGAACGTGGCCAGATCGCGGTTGTTTACGCCCAGCCAGCGCAGTTCGGGGATCCGCAGCGCGCGGTCGAGTTCGGCGCCGGTGTGCACCTCGACCAGGGGAGTGAGCCCGAGTTCAAGGGCAAGCGCGTGTAAATGGGGAAGCGCGCCGCCCTCCAGCGCCGCAACGATCAGCAGGACGGCGTCCGCCCCGAGTGCGCGGCTTTGGTAAAGCTGAACGGGCGCGAGCAGAAAATCCTTGCGTAGAAGCGTAACCGGCCGCCGGCCGGAAGCCTGCAATCCGTCACGCCGGAGTGCAAGAAGGTCTTCGATACTGCCGTGGAAAAACTTTTCATCCGTCAGGATCGAGATCGCCGATGCCCCATTCTCGGCATAAATCCGTGCCTGGTGGAGTGAATTGAGTTCGGCGTTTATCGGCCCGCGAGAGGGGGATGCCCGCTTGATCTCCGCCACAAGCATCGGCTGCGTGCGCGGACGCGCCGCGCGCTTTGGGTCCAGCGGCAGGAAACCGCGCGGCGCGGCGGAATCCGCGGCGCGATGCTTCCATTCGGAAAGATCCATCCGGTCGATTTCGAGTCGTTTATGGTCGAGGATTTGAGCGAGCATGGTGTCCTCTCGCTGTCCTAACCCCCTCTCCCCGCCTCTGCTTCGGAAGAGCACCGAAGCTTCAGCACCCCTCTCCCCCTTCCCCTTATGGGGAAGGGGGAGAGGGGCAGGGGGTGAGGGGGTTAGGACAGGTTATTTCCCGAACGCAATCAATCCATCCAGCGCCTTGAGCGCGGCGCCGGAATCCAGCGAGCGGCGGGCGTCGGCCAGCGCGCCGTGGAAATCTCCGGTTTCGGCGGCGATGGGGGCGGCCGCGTTCAGCAGAACCGCATCGCGGACGGCTGCCGAGCATTTTCCTTCGAGCACATTTCGCATCATGGCCGCATTCTCCTCGGCCGTTCCGCCGCGGAGTTCCGCAAGGTCCGCGCGCGGGATGCCCACGTCGCGCGGGTCAAAGTCGAATGTGGTGACCGCGCCATCCTTCAAATGGCTGACGCGGTTCGGGCCGGCAGCGTTAAGCTCATCCAATCCGCCGAAGCCGTGTACCACATAGGCGGCCCGCGCACCCAAGTCTCCGAGCACCTTTGCCAGCGGTTCGGTCAGCGTTGGATCGGGCACGCCGATCACCTGGACATCCGCTCCGGCCGGATTGGTGAGCGGTCCCAGCAGGTTGAAGATCGTGCGCTGGGCGATCTCGCGCCGCGGGCCGATGGCGTGCTTCATCGCCGGGTGGTACTTCGCGGCGAAGAAGAACGCCATCCCGACTTCGTCGATCGCGCGCACGGCCTGCTCGGGGGACATGTCGATGTTCACCCCGAGCGCGGCGAGCACGTCGGCGCTGCCGCACTTGGAAGAGGCGGCGCGATTGCCGTGCTTGGCGACCTTGCGCCCCGTGCCGGCGATGACGAATGCGGCCGCCGTGGAGAAGTTAAACGTTCCGGCGCAGTCACCGCCGGTGCCGGCCGTGTCGTAGAGCGTATCCGGCCGGTGTTCAAAATTCACCGGCAGCGCGTTCTTGCGCATCCCGCGCGCCGAACCGGTGATCTCCTCGACCGTCTCGCCTTTCATCCGCATCGCGGTCAGGTATGACCCGATCTGCGCCGGAGTGGCTCCGCCGGTCATGATCACTTGTATAGCCTCTTCGGCCTGCGCGGCGGTGAGGTCTTCGCGCCGCATCGCTTGGGCGATGAATGGTTTTAGCATGTTGGTATCCTCCTTTTTATTCATCGAAACGGCCGCCGGTGCGGCGGACAGGGCGAGAAAATTCTTCAGGATCTGTTTTCCCAAACCGGTGAGTACCGATTCCGGATGGAACTGCAAGCCATAGGTCGGGTGAGACCGGTGCCGCAGGGCCATGATCTCGCCCGTCTCGGCGCGGGCGATCACTTCCAGATCCGCCGGAAGCGGATCGTAGACGATCAGCGAGTGATAGCGCCCGGCTTCGAAGGGCGTGGGCAATCCGGCGAGCAAGCCGGTTCCGGTATGGTGAATTTTGGACGATTTCCCGTGCATGATCCCCGCCGCGCGTCCCACTTTCGCCCCGAACACCGCGCCGATGCATTGATGCCCGAGGCATACACCGAGAATCGGGATCCGGCCGTGGAAATGGGCGATCATGTCGTTGGAAATGCCCGCATCTATCGGGGTGCCGGGCCCCGGGCTGACGACCAGGTGTGTGGGGTTTCGCTGCGCGACCTGCTCGACGGTCGCCTGGTCGTTGCGGAATACTTCCAGCTCCGCGCCCAACTCGCCAAGGAATTGGACGAGGTTATAGGTGAACGAATCGTAGTTGTCGATTACGGCGATCATGGTTGCTCCTTTTCTGTCCTAGCCTCCTCTCCCCCGGCCCCTCTCCCCCTTCCCGTGTCACGGGAAGGGGGAGAGGGGTGCTGGATCCCCGGTGATGTTCCGGGGAGAAGGCGGGGTGAGGGAGTTAGGACTGTTCCGCCTGCTCCACCGCCAAAAGGACGGCGCGGGCTTTGTTCATCGTTTCCTGGTATTCCCGGTGCGGATCGGAATCCGCGACGATGCCTGCGGCGGCCTGGACCGAAACGGTTTTTCCACGGCCGACCAGAGTCCGGATCGTCAGGCATGTGTCCATCGATCCGTCGAAAGAGAAATATCCGACCGCGCCGCCGTACGGTCCGCGCCCGTCCGACTCGAGCTCGGCGATGATTTCCATCGCGCGGACCTTGGGCGCGCCGCTGACGGTCCCGGCCGGGAACGAGGCGCGCACCAGGTCGAAGGCGGTCTTGCCCGGGCGCATCTCGCCTTCCACCTGCGAGACGATGTGGATCACGTGCGAGTAGCGTTCGATGACGGCGTATTCCGGGACGCTGATGGTTCCGTAGCGGCAGACCCGACCGAGGTCGTTGCGGCCGAGGTCGACCAGCATCACGTGTTCCGCGCGTTCCTTCGGGTCTGCCAGCAGCCTCTCTTCGATCGCGGCGTCCTCCTCGGGGGTTCCGCCGCGCGGGCTGGTGCCGGCGATCGGCCGCAGGCTGGCGCGGTTTCCCTCCAGGCGGACGAACACTTCCGGCGAGGATCCGGCCAGGTAGAACGGCTCGCCGTCGAAGGTTCCAAAATCGAAAAAGAACATGTAAGGCGAAGGGTTGAGTCGGCGCAGCGCGCGGTAAATATCGAACGGTTGGGCCTTGGTGGTACGTGAAAGCCGCTGCGAAGGCAGGACCTGGAAGACGTCGCCGGCGAAGATGTGTTCCTTCGCGTCGCGCACCATCTGCTCGTAACGCTCCTGGCCGACGTTGGATTGGAACTCGACCGCGGCGGACGAGCTCGCGGCGGGAGCGGATTCCGCAGCCAGCGGCTTGCGCAGCCTTTTTTCGAGGGTGTTGAGTTTACGGCGGGCTTCCTTTTCTCCGTCGAAGGGGTACGCGATCAGGAACATGCTGTTGCGGACGTGGTCGAAGGCGACGATCGTATCCGCCAGCAGGAAGACCGCTTCGGGGAGCGGGGAAGGATGCAGCAGGGGATCCAGGCGCGGCTCGAAGTAGCGCACGCACTCGAAGCCCATATATCCGACCAGGCCGCCGAGAAAGCGCGGGAGCTTGACCGGTGAATCGGGCGCGGCGGGCGGGCTCAGGCGGCGCATTTCCTCCTCAAGCAGGCGGAACGGATCCGAGTCCGGTTCGGCGGTGAGGATTTGGGGCGTGCCGTTTTCGCATCTCTCGAGCGTGCGGCCGCGGAGGGTGTAGACGCAGCGCGGTTCGACGCCGATGAACGAATAGCGCGCGATGCGTTCGCCGCCCTCGACCGATTCGAGCAGGAACGACGGGCCGCCTCGGCGCAGTTTGAGGTAGGCCGAAGTGGGCGTTTCCAGGTCGGCGGAGATCTCGCGCACGACGGGCGTGAGCGCCGGGGCGGACGTTTTTACGGGAGCATCGATGACCATGGTGACCTCGCTACCCCTCCTTTTCATCCCCTCCCCATTCTGGGGAGGGGTCAGGGGAGGGGTGGAATAAAAGAATCCCCTCTCGTCTCAGGGACGGGAGGGGATCCCGCGGTGCCACCCTGGTTAGGCTGCCTGCCCGGCTTGCGCCGGGAATAAAAAAACCCCGACGTGATTGCGACGGGGTCGAAGCCAGCCTCACTCTGTTGGGTACGCTCGGATTCGGACCGATTAATACCCTTGCCCGCTAACGGAGGCGCCGGATTGGGCTACTGAATTCGCCCGCTCAACTCGGAGGTCCATTCGGTATCTGCTTGCGGACCGGGCTTTCACCGCCTTCCACCCGGCTCTCTTGCCGCTGCGCTTATGCCTACTCGTCCTCGTCGACGTTTTTCTTGTTTGATTAGGCGCATTTTTAGCATAGAAGGGGGGAGCGTGTCAAGGGGGGCGCCAAGTGTAAAAATCCACAGTGTTAGGGAAGGAATTAACCGCCTTTTTGGGAACAATATTACAATGCGAACAGGTGCCTAGGATCGGTATTTTTCTTTTATCTCATCGAATCCACATTCCGATTAGATCGCCTACAAAATAAGAAACCACAATCACAAACACTGCCAAGGCCACATGCTCAGTAATCACAACAAGAGCATTTTCCTTCTTGGTTCTAGCCAGCATGTAATTGAAGGCAACCAGCAATAGCATCCCCCAGCCGACCCCCACAAAAATCGCGGTCTTTAAGGGAAAAATCAGGAAAAAGGGGACAAAACTCAGGATAGTGCCGCACACGGACACGAATGTGAACAATGTGGTCAGCCAAATCTCCCTTTGAGAATGCTTTGCCGTCCCCTGCTCAATCTCTGCCTCCTCGCTCATGTGTTGGCCCGCTCCATCCGCCAGCCCATCTGCTATTGCCATTGTGATGATGCTTGCAACAACTGCTAATTTGGAATATGTTGCAGAATACATTCCCGCAATCATGCCCAGGGCAGTAATCACCCCTGAGGTCAAACCAAAAGAGACACCAATCACTAGCTGATGAGATTGCGTATGCTTTATTTCCTCTGCCATAAAAACCTCCAAGCGAATCCGGGATCCATTTATTGATGTTTGGATAGACAACTCTGCAAGACTGTTGATCGATATTCTTCTTGCACATGCCTGATGCCTAGTTGAAATAGCTCAACAATGCGCGGGTCTATGACGCTGGAATAGACCCCTTTGCCTTCCCGGCGTGCCCGGATGGTGCGCATTAGGCGCAGCAGCCCGCGCATGTGATGAGAAATAGCCGATTCAGACAGCCCGAGCATCTCAGCCAGCGTCGAGATGTTGACATCCTACCCTGCGATTGCGGACAGAATGCGCACCCTACTGGTGTCACGGAAGGACTGGAAAAGTTCCGCAACATGGGCGGCAGTGGGTTCGTTAAGCACAGTTCTATGATTTGCCATCTAAATCATGCCTGAATATATATTCATATGTTGTACAAAATTCTACAACGATTTATTCGGAATTTCAATAGCGGCTTTTATTCAATACCCAGGTTGTTCTACTATGTGATCGGCGGCTGGTATGCAAGTCCCCCGAGAGCAAGGCTTATTGTTGCGATTACGGGATAAAATTGAAGTATCCCTATGATAGTGACCATCCGCCCTCACCACCTTCTGGATATCCTTCGCGATTACGGGTACGGCATTCGCTACGAGCCGCACGAATATGGCCATGCGCTGCACATCGTCGCCGAGAAGGTAATGGACGATCTGGATCAGGAGATCCTGTTTGTCATCGCCGCGGACGATATCTGCCGGCCGTGCAAGCATTTGAGCGCGGATGGATCGTGCGACGATACGATGAGCGCGGGAAATGAGATGATCTCAAAACAAGTCTATAATGACGAGCTGGACCGTCGATTATGGCTGTATTTAGGTTTGGAAAAGGGCAGCCGGATGACTGCGAGGGATTATTTCCGTCTGGTTCGGGCTCACCTGGATGGGATCGAAAACGTATGCACGCATCCGGGGGAAGATAAGTTACACCGAAGAGAAGGATTGATCGAAGGGCTTTATAAATTGGGAATTGGCCGGGCAGAATAGGGTGCCGATAAATTATTTCTTGGGATAAGTAGACAGCAAAATTACTCTCTATGGAGATGGTAATGGTACGTACAATCGAGACAGTTGTCTTCATCGCGCTGATCGGTTTACCGTACCTATTCATGACGATGTATTCCCTCCGTGCAGCCGTCATCATCCATCGGAGGGGTATGAAATATCGAGCGATCCTGACGGCTCTTACGGCGTGTCTGGGAATAGGATGGATCCTAGCCGTACGAGGAATGCATAAGAGACCCACGATCACCGATATGGATATGGGGATCCGGTGCCCGTCGTGCGGTTCAGAAAAAGGGTACAAGGAAGAAAAGACCGTGGATACGAAAACGGGGGCGGATCTGATCGGTATCTTGGAAGTCCTATCGAGGATTGCCGGGGTGCTGATGTGTTTGCTCATAATTGTTTATCTTTCATCCGTCGCGTTTAGGACAAGCACCGATTTCATCTTGCTTTCCCCGTTTCTCTTCTTATTTGCCGCGGGCGGTTATTTGCTGATTAAACCGATCATCCATTACGTCCGGATCGACAAGGAAAAGACGGAGGAATGTTACTGCGGAAAGTGCGGTTTCATCTGGAACAAATATTCGATTGCCGACGACCAAGCCTGATGATTGACATGCCGACACGGGCTTTAAGACCGCCTCGATCTCGTGGCAACTGAGGAATAGTCTATGGCGCTTTTGATCGAAAAGGCTGATCTTGATTTTGCATATAATTTTATTAAGCGAATCTGCGTCGACATCGGCCCGGGGTCGCCGTGCAGTTCGCAGGAACACGCCCGCGCCGCCGCGGTAAAAGCCGAGATGGAAAAAGTGGTCGACGAGGTCCGGGAGGAGCCATTCGTCTGCGCCCCGGACGCGTTCCTCAAATGGTTCGAATTCGCCGGCGTCCTGGCCGTGATCGCCGGGGTTTTCTTCCAGCTCGGTTTGCTCCCGCTCTGCCCGCTGGGTTTCACGACTGTCGCCCTGGGGATCGCGGTTTTCATCTTCCTGATCATGATCTTCGAATTTTTCCTTGGGAAGGAATTTATCGACGGCTTGTTTCCGAAGAAGCCCTCGGAGAACATCATCGGCGTCATCCGGCCGCCTTCCCGCCCGGAAGGATCTCCGACGGACCGGGGGCCGAAACGGATCCTGATCTTCAGCGGTCATCATGATTCGGCCCTGCAGTTCAATTACCTGCGCTGGTTCAAGTTCGGATATTTCATCGCCGAGGGAATCCTGATCATCGGATTGAGTTTGTTCACCGCCGGTTTGTTCCTACGCTGGCTCTCCCTGGTCTTCTCCTGGCCGCTGGACGGCTTGGCGGCCGGCTTTCAGTGGTATATGTGGATCAGCCTCCCCGTCACCTTGCTCATCGATTTCACGTTCACCGAACGGGGAAAGGGCGGCGGTTCGGTTCCGGGCGCGCTCGACAATCTTTCCGCCGTGGCGATCCTCCTGATGATCGGCCGCATCCTGAAGCGGCATCCGGATTGGATTCCTGCCGATACGGAAATCCGGCTGGCATCCTTCGGGTGCGAGGAGGCGGGTGCTCGCGGCTCGCGGGCGTACGTCAAGGTGCACCTGGACGAACTGAAGGCGGCGGATGCGGTTCTGGTCAATTTCGAGACCATCTACGATCCGGAAATCGAAATTTTTACCACGGACCGCAACGGCACAATCCGGAATTCGCCGGATATCGTCGACGCGTTGGTTCAGGCGGCTGTGGACGTTCAGGCGCTCTTCCGGGTTTCGCCTTTCCCGTTCGCGGGCGGCGGAACCGACGCGCTGGCCTTCCGCGAGAAAGGCATCCGGGCGGGCTGCCTCTTCGGTCTGAGGGTTCCCTCCCAGATGCTGGAGTTTTATCATCAACCGTCGGATAATTATGATAAAGTCAACCCGGTGGCGCTGCACAACGCATTTCAGATCGCGTTGGAATTTATCCGCAGGTTTTAAAGACAGGCAGGCTGTTCGCACATCCATGCCGGTCTGGGGAGTGGAAAATGAGCAGCATTCAGCGTAGCACGCGGGAATGCTCCGTGAGCCGGTTGAACCCAAGGCTGCGGAAAGCCTTTCAGGAATATTCTCAAACCCATCCATCGGTGGATCTGGGCGCAGATTCGAATCTTTGCTGCGAAACCTGCACCGAAAGGGAAGGGCGAAGCAGACTCGCCGCCTGGCTGGAGGGCAATCCGGATACCACCGACTTTCTCGGGTTGATCCTTACGGAGCGGTCGCTGCTTTGGGCTCGGGTTGGGAATCAATCGGGGACGATTGTGATCGGTGCGAACCTGACGGAAATCCGGGTGCGGCCATACGCCTCGCGACTCTCGAAGGAATCCGGGTTGGAGTTGGCCGGCTATGTCGGGGATCGGAAGAAGCATGTGAAGGGGAAACTGGCGCTGGGGCCGGAGCCGGCCGCAAAGAAATTTGTCGATGAGGTTATCCTGGCGGTCGAGAAAGCCAATCCCCCGCCCAAGAAGAGGGAGATTCCGTGGCTAAAGTGGATCCGGTAGAACGCGGCGGTTTTTACGGCCGCCTCGGTCTGCAAAGGGGAAAAAATCATGAATGATTTCGGAACCCTGGGTAAAATCCTGATCCTTGCCGGCGGCGGAATCGCGCTGCTGGGGGCGCTGGTATGGTTGCTTTCCGGCACCGGAGTGATTGGCCGGCTGCCGGGTGATATCCGCATCGAGCGGCCGGGGTTTACCTGCGTGTTCCCGCTGGCCAGCATGATCCTCCTCAGTATCGTGCTGACGGTCGTGATTAATGTGATCCTGCGGATCACGAAGAAATGAGGGGGGATGGAAGAGACATGCCGATCTTATGGCACCGGATAACCCTCCGTCATCAGTTTGACGCTGCGTGGATCCTGGTATAATCGCTTGACGATTGAAGGGGGATGCATGATTTTCCTTTACATGCTTTGCGAATACAATAATGGATGAATCAATACCCGGGTTTCTCGCCGCAATGGGTTTTCGGCGTTAAGCGTCGGGACGTTTTTCGCCGTAAGAAGCCGGTAGATCATCGAAGAAAGACAGGGGAGGCAATCATGATAAACAAAACCACTCATAAAATCGGATGGATCTTTGCGTTTCTCTTCGTCGGAGGGCTTTCTGTCGGCTGCGGTGCTAATCGATCATCGCAACCGTCTCCCACCGCGACCGCTACGCCTGCCCCGACCACAACACCAACATCCACCCGGACGCCCACCTTCACCTTGACCTCAACGCTTTCGGTGACGCCTACGCAGATACCCGTAAAAGACAGGGATCTTTCGGCTATCGTCCTGCAAAAACCAGAAATCCCCGATTTCTATTCGGAAGATATGGGGTATTTAGGGCCGTCGTGTATGCAGGTGACGTACCCCGGAATTGCAGAGATCCATGAGAATCTCGTTACTGGATTTAATAAGGCATACATCAGCGTCGTCGATTTATCGTTTTATGATTCGTCGATTTTCGTATATCCTGATGAAAAAATCGCAAAAAAAGCCTACTGGACAATCGTCAACGGGTGGCCGGGAGATGTCATTGACATACCCGTCATCGGATCAGAAAGTCATGCTACCTTGTATGTGGACCTAAAAAATGGGATGTACCTTATGGAGTTGGTCTGGCGCGACGACGAGACCGTGCTTGAGCTAGTGACCTTTGCAATCCGGAGGCCGGATACGGACGAAATGGTGAGGTTGGCACAGGGAATCCAACAACGGGTAGAAGAACCGCCATCGCCGCCGGAAAAGGCCACCCCGCCCATCGGGGGCGGATCCGGACAGGTGGCATTTCTTTCCGACGGAATGATCATAAAAGTCGATACCGATGGGCGAGGATTAACGTGCCTTGTCAACCACATGATAACCTCCTTCTCATTTTCTCCGGACGGGAAGAGGATTGCATTCACCTCGACCACGGGTGGATGTCGGGAGGTAAGCGAAAAGAAAGAAGTATGTGAATATGAAAATAAAATTTATGTTGTTAAGAAAGATGGCACGGAACAATCTCGGCTCATAGAGAGCCAAGCATTGAATCCGGTATGGTCGCCGGATGGAAAAAAAATTCTATTTACAATTTATGAACCGCAGCCTTATACCACATCTGTCTTCATTTACCTTGGGGTTGTCAATTCCGATGGAAGTAATCAGCAAAAAATTTCAGATTATTTTGCGTGGGAATATGAATGGTCACCGGATAGTAAGCTTATCGCCTTTACCTGTTCCGTGAAATATAGTGCTGATGTATGCACTATGAATCCCGATGGAACCAATTTAATGCATCTGACTAAGGAACCTTCCTTCGATTTGTTCATCCAATGGTCTTCGGATGGAAAACAGATACTCTATACCTCCAGCCAGAAAGATGGAGGATATGGCATCCATATTATGGATTCCGATGGGAGCAATCCGATGGAACTGATTCATAAGCGGGAATCCATATCCGATGAACAATGGTCTCCCGATGGAAGGAAGATCGTGTATGTGTATCGATATTTCACGAATATCTTCTCTGTTAATGTAGATGGCAGCGGAGACACCCAACTGACCGATCATCCCGGCCCGGACGTGTGCCCGATCTGGTCGGCGGATTCGGAGAAAATAATATTTATCACCCAACGCAACGGTCCGCGCGAGATCTTCATCATGAATGCAGATGGGAGCGACGAAAAATTATTGGCATGGATGGGTGGGCCGTATGATTATTGTCCCGTCTGGTTGCCGGCGTAAAATGATAAAACGACCGACGCGGTGTATAGAAATAAGTAGGATAAAAAAAGAAGAGAACCATGGCTCAATCCGATAAACCCAGCATCGTCATCCGCGCCCACCCCATCCTGCGGTGGGGCTCCCTCGGTATGGCGGGGATATTCGCCATACAGCTGGTCTGGTTGATGCGGCAGTTGCTCCTGTTCCCCTCGATCGATGGTTCCCTTCTCTTTACAATTCTCTTACCAATAGGGGCTGACTGCCTGATGATCGGATTGCTGATCTACTATGTTATTTTGGGTTGGACAATGGCATTGATATTTGACACCACCCAGCTTGCCTTGCGGACGATTCCTTTATCGTCGTATCGTCCCTTTCGGATCGCCTACTCGGAAATTGTCAAAGTGGAACGGGCCGTTGGTGGATACGCATTCCAGATTGTCACCAACCGGAATGCCGTTCTCCGGTTTGCAGGTTTCGAATTCGAAGGCGGGCTCAATCGACCTCTGATGGAATTGGCCGGGCGTCTTCCGGCGGAAAAATTTTCCGACGAGGCGTTGGCCGCCGCTCAGCATAAATCCAGATGGACGTCGGCGATGATTGTTTTTCAGACGATTGGTACTCCCCTCATATTGGCGGTTGTGCTGATGGGGTCTGGCCAGTATCCGTCCCCGCTTCCGACGGCCTGGCATAAGGCGGATCTCCAAGTCGGCTTACCATCTGTGAGAGGCGTTGCGGCGGATCCGGATGGGTCGATCTGGTTGTTGAGCGATCTCGGCACCGAGGAATACCACATCCGTCATGTTTCCGATGGAAAACCCGTCGATTGGGCATTTCCCGAGGAGTTCGCGGCCATTTACCGGCTGGGAATCGCGCGGGATCGCGCGGGCAATCCATGGGTGATCGATGCGGGCTCCATCCATCGGTGGGATGGAACGGCATGGCAGACCCAGGCGTATCCGGAGGGAGTCCGTATCGGCGGTTGGATTACCGTAGACGGAACCACGGTCTGGGCTGTCACATACGGCGCCGAAACCAAACGGATTGTGAAGCTGGACATCGGGGACGGCAATCTGCAAACCCAATTCGTGGACCTTCCGGAGGGCGCTTTGGGCGCGGATTCCGAAATTGAGTGGATGAAGCCCGGTCCGGACGGCTCGCTGGCGATAGCCGTGGCCGACGATTCGCATTATGCGTTTTACCTGTGGGAAGGCGGCTCATGGAGGAAAATCGCGGATCTCGAAGAAGAGCGGATGACAATTTTTGGGGGTGTGCAGATCGATCGCGATGAAAGCGGCAACATTTATGTGACGCAATGGTACCGCAAAGACGGCGGCCGTCACGCGATCGGGATCTTCCGTCCGGAACAATCCGCGTGGAACTGGTCGGACGTGTATTTCTTGGACGACAAAGAGACGCTGCATCAGGAAGTTGAGCAGCTTTTAGTGGATTCGTCCGGCCGGCTGTGGATGGTGATGAAAAACAACATCAATCATTACACGGAGCGCTCCGTCTGCGTATTCCTGGAGCAGGGCGGAGAATTTCATGAGATCCGCCACTACACGAAGGACAATTCCGGCATGTCCGGAATGCCTACACTTATGGCAGGCAATGGACGGATATGGGCCGTCTGGGATTATGCGGCCTGGATCGACAGCCGCCAACAAGACCTTCCCCAACCGCTTCCTGAATGGCTGGCTTTCATCACAGGCGATGCGGGATTCAAAGCTCGGTTTGTAGCGGAAATGATCCTCTTTTTTATCATAATAGCATTGGCTATTTATATGGCGGTTCGACCGCCGTGGTTGAAACGTTCCCGTCCAAAAGAGGATTGAGGTTGCATTCCGACGGTACGTCAGTGCGTGCATTGCAGATGAAGGATTTCGAAAATGGCCGGATTTGAGAGAACGCCAAAATTTCTCCTCCGCCTGATCCATTGGCCGCCGCAGATTGTCTACGCCCTTGGTCTGGGCCCCCTGATGGGCCGCCTGGTGCTGCTCCTGACCACCACCGGCCGCAAATCCGGCAAGCCACGCGTCGTCCCGCTGCAATATGAAGAGATCGACGGCAAGTTCTATCTGGGTTCCTCGCGCGGCGAAAAAGCCGATTGGGTGCGCAACATCCAGGCCAATCCGAAGGTGGAGGTGCGCGTGAAGGCGCGCCGGTTCACCGGGATGGCGGAAGTAGTCACGGACACAGGCCGGATCACCGATTTCCTGGAAGAACGCCTGCGGCGGCATCCGCGGATGGTCGGGGCGATGATGAAGGGCGAAGGCATGTCCGGCTCGCCCGGCCGCAAGGATTTGGAGAAGTATGCGGCCAAACTCGCCCTGGTTGTGATTACACCTGAGGTGAAGCGATCCGCATAGCGTCGATCCTCCATCTTCGCTGATTTGTACTGCATCCATCAAGCAGAATCCACGGAGGACACGGAGAGGCACAGAAAGAAAAAAAGAGAAATCCGAGCCCCTCCGTGCTCTCCGTGGACAAGTAATAAATCGTTTTAATAAAAACACCGTAACTTCGCAACTCCCCCATCAAATCCGCCCCTGGCTGCCGGAGCGGAAAAAGCCGCCCAAGATCCCCCAATCACCGGCATAAAATCTCTTTGGCGCATCGAAACCCTGATTTGGGCTGAAAACAGCATAAAAATTGCTACTTGACATAAACTATAAACAGTGCGTATAATATTCCTATATTACTATACGCAATTAGTATAGTATTAACAATTCGGTGGAAAAAGGAGAATATGTCCGTCCGACACGCTATTCTCGCTTTGCTTTACCAACGGCCGATGTACGGATACGAACTCGGCAAACAGCTTCCCCCGGCCTTGCAGGTCGATCGGGATATCAAACCGGGGCAGATCGCCAACACCCTGGTCCGCATGGAGGAAGCCGGCTGGATCGATTGCCGGGTGGAAGGGGGGGACGGCCCCGACCGAAAGGTCTACCGGCTGACGAAAAAGGGCCTGAAAGAATTGCGCGATTGGTATCTGACTCCGGAAATCAGAGATTACCGGCTGGGGGATTCTTTTTACATCAAACTCGCGCTCGGCTTGCTGGGGGGGCCGGTGCAGGTCGAGCCGATCTTGAAGGAACAGCGGCGCAAGCTTTTCCAGGAGTTGCACGATGCCAACGAAATCCGTCGCAAGGCGGGCGCGGAATCCGCGTCGCCCTGGCTGCTGCTGCTCGAGAACGCGATCGCCCATTTGGAGGCCGACTTGCGCCTGATCGATATGTGCGAGGCGCGTCTGGGGGAACTTAAGGCATACAAACCGCCTGCGCCCCTTCCCAAGACGCGCGGCAGGCCCCGCAAAGACAGGCCGGATCCGCAAAGCGGGCGGTCCATGGGTCCATCATCATCCAAGGATGAAAAAAAAATCATCCGTTGAAAGAGGTGCGTTATGTCGATTGTTAAAGTAGAAAATCTTACAAAGCTGTACGGCGACAGCGACAATCCGGTGCCGGCACTGCGCGGCGTCGACCTGACGATCGAGCGGGGCGATTTCGTGGCGGTTATGGGGCCGAGCGGCTCGGGGAAGAGCACGCTGCTGCACCTGATCGGCGGGCTGGATCAGCCCACCGGCGGCTCGGTCTGGCTCGGCGATACGGATATCAGCACCCTGAGCGACAAGGCGCTGTCGCGCCTGCGCCGTGAGAGGATCGGCTTCATCTTCCAATTCTACAACCTGCTGCCGACCCTCACCGCCCGCGAAAACGTCGCCCTGCCGCTGCTTCTGGACCACGTCCGGCGCAAGACCGCGCTGGAACAGGCCGATGAGGCGTTGAAGATGCTCGGCCTTTCCGACCGCGCCGGCCACCGGCCGTCCCAACTTTCCGGCGGGCAGCAGCAGCGCGTAAGCATCGCCCGCGCCCTGATCATCCATCCCATGCTGATGCTCGGCGACGAACCGACCGGCGCGCTCGACACCCATGCCGGAACCGAGGTGGTGGAACTCCTGCGCGAGGTCTCCTCGAAAGGCAAGCACACGGTGATCCTTGTAACGCACAACCCGCGCGTCGCCGCCTACGCGGACCGGATCATCTATCTCAAGGACGGCGCCGTCGCGGACGACGAGCGGCTGGGCGGGCGGCATCCCTCGGCCAGCGAAATCCACAAACACTTGAACGGAGTCATCGCCGAAAACGGAAAGAAGTGAATCATGATGAACGAATTGCAGCTTGTACTGGAGAACCTCGGCCGGCGGAAATTCCGCCTGGTGCTGACCACGCTCGCAATCCTGTTCGGCGTGGCGGTGATCTTCGCCGTCAACCTGCTTCTGCCGGGCCTGAAAGCGATACTGGAAACCAGCATTAATCCGGCGGGGGCTTCCGACCTGCGCGTGCAGTCGGCCGCCGGCAGCGCTTTCGATCCGGCGCTGGCGGAGACGATTGCCGGAATTGAGGGGGTGGATGCGACGGCGGGAATCCTGCGCCGCGAAGTGAGTCTGCCACAGACGGACGGAAGCACGAAAACCGTCGAGATGATCGGCGTGGATCCCGAGGCGCAGATAAAGGTTAACCGCATCGTTCTCCGCGGAGGCCGCTTCCTTCAATTGGGCGATACCGGCATGGTCGTCATTCCCGCCAGCCTGGCCGATCCGGCAGGCGTCGGCGTGGGGGATACGTTTCCGCTTCTCACCGTCGACGGATTGAAAGACTTCACCGTGGTGGGCGTGTTCGATGACCGCGGTCTGAGCCTTACGCCGCCGGTATACATCACGTTGGCGGACGCGCAGTCGGCTTTCAACCTGCCCGGCAAAATTAATGCGGTGGATGCTCGCTTCGCCACCGGGGTCAAGCGCGATGCCGTAGCGGAGAGGATCCGCGCAACGCTTGGCTCCGCCTATCAGGTCGGGAGTGCTCCAGCAGTCGATGTCGGATTTGTCAGCGCACTCTTCGGCCTGTTCGGCGGACTGGCGCTCTTCGTCGGCGGATTTCTGATCTTCAATACCTTCCGCACCGTCGTCGCCGAGCGCCGCCGGGAGATCGGCATGCTGCGCGCGATCGGCGCGGACCGCCCGCAGATCCTGCGCCTGATTCTGATGGAAAGCGCTTTGCAGGGAGTGATCGGAACGGCGCTCGGGCTCCTGGCCGGTTATCCATTTGGATTACTGCTAGCGGCGAGTATCACCGGTTCAGCCCTGCACGGAAGTCCAATCACTCTGACGGTGACGCCGGCGAGTTTCGTCCTGCCCATCGTGCTGGGCATTGGCACAACCCTCGTGGCCGGATTCATCCCGGCGCGGGCCGCCTCCTCCATCACTCCGCTGGCGGCGCTGCAGGCGCCTTCGCCGGAAAAGGGACGCGCCTCTCTTCCGCAAGGGATTTTCGGCATGGTGCTGGCCGCCGCCGGGCTGGCGCTTGTGCTGGCGGGCGAGGGGACCGCGGCGGCGGGGTCGCTATGCGTTCTTGTGGGTTCCGTCTTTCTGGCCCCGCTCCTGGTCGCGCCTGCCGCGCGCTTTTTCGCCCCGCTCGTTCACGCCCTCTTCCCGGACGTCGGTGAGGTCGCGTTGAGCAACGTCACCCGCCAGCCCGGGCGAACGGCCGTGACGGTCAACACCATGATGGTCGGTGTGGCGGTGCTTGTGGCGACCATCGCGCTGGTCGAAACGGAACGCAGTCTGCTCTTTCAGTCGTCCGAGGCAAAGCTGGCGAGCAATTCCAGTGACTTCACCATCATGCCTGCCGCCACCGATGTCGGCCCTGCCATTTTTACAAACCTCGCCGGTAAATTCGGATCCAGCGAGGATCTTGCCGGACGGGTCGCCGGCGTCCCCGGCGTGTCGGCCGTCGTCTCCATCCGCGCCGCCAATGCCCTGCACGAGGGCACGATCGTCCCGATGGTGGGCATCGATCCGGTGAAGTTCCCGCAGGTGTACCGGTACGGATTCCTGGAGATGGAACCGGGCGATCCGTACGCCGCGCTTGCCGCCGGCCGCGCGATGTTCATCAACCGCTACCTTAAGGAACACATGCATGTCGCGCTCGGAGACACGCTATCCCTGGAAACGGCGCAGGGTCCGCAGGAGTATCACATCATCGCGGAACTCGACGATTTCACCAGCGCGACGGGAACCAACTACGCCGTCATCTCCCAGGAGAATCTGGCCCGCGATTTCGGAATGACCGAGGACGGGCAGCTGCTCGTCAAACTCGCCGCCGGCGCTTCCGCGGATAACACCCGCAATGCGCTGCGGGCGATCCTCAAGGATTATCCCCAATTCCGCATGGTCGACTCCGCAGCTTACTCGATCGCCATGCGCGACTCGTTCAACTCGGGCCTGGCCGTTTTCGACGGACTGCTGGTCGCGGTGCTCCTTCCGGCGCTGCTGGGTTTGCTGAACACGCTGGCGATCAACATCCTCGAGCGCACGACCGAGATCGGCATGCTGCGGGCGGTCGGATCGGACCGCGGGATGGTGCGCCGCCTGATCCTCGCCGAGTCACTGGTGATCAACCTGCTCGGGGCGATCGTCGGCCTGGGAGTCGGGGCGGCATTGAGCGGCACGTTTATCGATATGCTCAAGGAAATTTCACCCAGCGGCCCGACGGTTTTCCCGCTCGGCACCATCATTGTTTATTTGCTGGTGTTCCTCGCGCTTGCTTTATTGGTAAGCCTGATCCCGGCGCGGAACGCGGCCCGGTTGAATATCGTCCAAGCGCTGCAGAGCGAGTGAATTGGAAAACGCAATCCTCCTCCCGCCCTGAAACGCTGCCGCCGACCATTTTCACAAGATCCCCGGCCGGCTTAAAAAGGCCTGCCGGGGATGACAGACCGGGGGAGATTCGCTTGAAAAATCGGATTATTTCAGTCTTCTTTTAAGCTAGAGGTCATGTTCTTTCCATACAAACCTCCGTTTTTCTAAAACATCCCGGCGAAAGCGATACAATAGACGTCAGGAGAGGTTGGGACCTTTGGGGTAATCAGGTCCGATTTCTGATTACTGGGGCACCAAACATCGGCTTCACCTGTCATATCGAAGGCTACGAATGACAAACCCGATGTGCAACCGCTCCGTCTGCTGCCTTTCCCCCCATCCACCCACACGGATCATCGCAGGCCGCCTACCCGCATGCTCAGCCTCTTCACGGCCGACTTTAATCAGATCGCGCATCACTTTCACCGCCCTTCCAAGGGGAGACGCATGCTTTGGAAGGGAGGCGGCCGGATGACACCCGCCGGGAAATCCTCCAGGTTGAAAAAAGGTCGTCCGACCATCGGGCTGCTTATCGGCCGACTCGGGGACATCGGCTATGCGGGCAACGTCTGGCCGGGAATCGCCGAAGTGGCCGCGGAACGGGATGCCAACCTGATCTGCTTCGTCGGCGGGGCGTTGAATGCGCTGACGGAATTCGATCTCCAGCGCAACGTGATTTACGACCTGGTGAGCCCGCAGAGTGTGGACGGCTTGGTGGCCATGTCCGGATCGCTCGGCCAATTCATCGGGACCGAGCGGCTGCTCCAGTTCTACAAGCGTTTCCAACCCCTGCCGATGATCAGCATCGCCATGGAGTTGGAAGGAGTCCCCGGCGTTCTGGTGGACAACGCCGCGGGAATGCGCGATGCGATCGCCCACCTCATCGAAGTCCACGGATTCCGCCGGATCGCGTTCCTCCGCGGACCTTCCACCAACTCGGAGGCTGAGGAGCGATATCGCGCTTACCGCGAGGAGCTGGCCGGCCACGGCCTGACCTTCGACCCGGGCCTTGTGACGGAGGGGAATTTTCTTTCTCCGGCAGGCGCGGAAGCCGTCCGTCTGTTTCTCGATGAGCGGGGGGCAAGCTTCGAGGCCGTCGCATCGGCCAACGATGAGATGGCCCTGGGGGCGATGGCCGAGTTGCGCCGGCGCGGAAAACGCGTGCCGGAGGATATCTGCGTGGTGGGGTTCGACGACCTGGAGGAAGCCCGATACTCCGCGCCGCCGCTTACCACGATCCGCCAGCCGCTTTATGAGCAGGGCCGAAAAGCGGCCGAGATGCTTCTGGATCGCATGGCGGGCAAGAGAGTCCCCCGGCAGGTTGTCCTGCCGACGGAGCTGGTGATCCGGCAATCGTGCGGTTGTTTTCCGCCGGCCATGCAGTCCCTATCCGTCGGAAAGGCAAGCCCGGCCGGATTCCCGGCAAAGAAATCATCCGCCCTCCGCCGCAAACAAATTCTGACGGAAATGACGGAAGCCGCCGGTGTTTCCACGCAAAAAGCGGATCCCGGTTGGGCCGAACGGCTGCTGGACTCCCTCTCGGCAACCGTCCGGGCGAAAAAATCCCGGAATGTTTTTCTGCTTGCCTGGGATGAAATTCTCCGCCAAGTGGGCTCGAGAGGCGGCGATGTGATGCAGTGGGATCGGGTGCTCCAGGTTTTGCGCCGTCAGGCTCCGTCGTTTCTCGGCGCCGAGGATCGATCCGCGATGGATCCTCTCTGGCGGCAAGCGGAGTCGCTTCTGGGAGAAGTGGGACGATGGGCGCAGGTTTACCGCAGGATGCAGGCGGACCGGCGGGCGTTCGATTTCATGACCGGCATCAGCGAACCCCTGATGACCGCGTTTGATATTGCCGGATTGACCGACGTGGTGGCGGAGCAGCTGCCCAAGATGGGGATTCGAGGCTGCTATCTTTCCCTGTATGATCGAACCGCCGACGGGGGAGAAAAAACCCCGACCGAATGGTCGCGGTTGATCCTTGCGTACAACGAATCGGGCCGCGTGAACCTGGAGCCGGGGGGCAGGCGCTTTCCTTCCCGCCAGCTCGTTCCGCAGGGAATTCTCCCGCGCGGGAAGCGGTACGCCATCATGCTGGAACCCCTCCACTTCCGGAATGAAAGCCAGCTCGGATTCATCCTGTTCGCACCGCTGCAGCCGGAGGTCGGTCCGCTTCGGGAGGCTTTCAGCCGGCAGATCAGCACGGCATTGAAAGGCGCCATGCTCCTGCAGGAACGCCGCCAGGCGCAGGAGACGCTGCAGGAAAGCGAGCGGAGGGAGCGCGAGTTCCAGAAGCGGCTGCGGACGCTCCTGGAAATCAGCAACGAACTTTCGCGAGCGGAATCGGTGGATGCGCTCTGCCGGCAGGCGGTGGAACTCGGCCGATCCCGTCTCGGATTCGACCGATTGGGGATCTGGTTCTACAGCCCGGAACCCGGGATCATCAACGGGTCGTTCGGCACCGACACGGACGGCAAACTCACCGATGAACGGGATGTCCATCTGGATACGGCGGACCTGCACATGGAGATCCTCCGGCAAACGCGCCCGATTGCGCTTCTGGAGACCGAGGCGAATTTACGGGATAAGGGCGGAAATATCATCGGCCGCGGTTCGCGGGTGCACGCGGCGATGTGGAACGGGGAAAAAGTCATCGGATTCGTTTCCATGGATAACCTGCTGCGGAAGAGGCCGATCACCCACCACGATTGCGAACTCCTGAATTTGTTCGCCTCCTCGCTCGGGTATCTCTCTTCGCACAAACAGGCCGAGGAAGAATTGAGGGAATATTCGGAGAACCTGGAAGCGAAAGTCGAGGAACGCACCCGGGCGCTTCAGCAGGCGCAGGAGAATTTGGTGCGCCAGGAGAAACTGGCGGTGCTGGGCCAGTTGGCCGCCACCGTCAGCCATGAGATCCGCAATCCGCTGGCCACCATCCGCGTCTCGACCACCGCCGTGGAACAAAAAACCCGTGATCGAGGGCTTGGCGTGGAGCGCTCGCTCGACCGGATTCAGCGCAATATCACCCGCTGCGACACGATCATCTCCGAACTCCTTGAATACACGCGCATGCCCGATCTGAATCTCCAGACGGTGGATATTGACGACTGGCTCAACCGGCTGTTGGATGAACAGATTCTGCCGGAGGGCATCTCATTGCGACGCGATTTGGCCTCCGGCGCTCATATTCCGCTGGACGTGGAGCGGTTCCGGAGGGTGATCATCAACCTGTTGGATAACGCCCGCCAGGCGATGCAATCGGTGCCGGATGCGGATCGCGCGGGGAGGGGTTTGGTTGTGGAATCGAAAGTGGCGGGGGATATGCTGACTATGGCAGTCCGGGATGCCGGGATCGGCATTCCGCCGGAGGTGTTGCCGCACATTTTCGAACCGCTCTTCAGCACAAAAGGGTTCGGCGTGGGATTGGGATTGTCGATTGTAAAGGGGATCGTCGAGCAGCACGGCGGAACCATCGAGATCGCCAGCGAGGTGGGTCGGGGAACATCCGCCGTGGTGCGGCTTCCCATGACCTCCCAAGGAAGGTAGCGACCGATGAGAATCGGATTCCAGCCAAGCGCCGGACGGATCGAAATCAGGACAGGAAAGCCGGGCGCGGGAACGCCCTCGCTGTGAAAAAAAGCTCCGCAACGAACCGGCCTGCGGGGTACGATCCCGCGGCGCATCCGACAATCGGGCTGCTTTGTGATCAGCTGGCCGATGAATACTCCATCGGTATGTGGGCCGGAGTCCGCGATGCCGCCCGGGAGCATGAAGTCCGCCTGCTTTCTTTTTGCGGCGGGACGCTGATGTGCCCGTGGGGATTCGAGGCCCACGCCAACATGCTTTATGAGTTGGTGGATTCGAGGAATTTGGACGGTCTGGTTCTCTGGGGGGCGCAGTTGGCCCACCACACGACTTTCGAAGAGCTGCGGAAATTCTGCGAGCGCTACCGGCCGCTGCCCATCGCCAACATCGGATTGGCGCTTCCGGGGATCCCCAGCCTGCTTGTGGACAACCGTCAGGGGATGCATGACGTGGTCACCCATCTGATCGAAGCGCACGGTTACCGGCGGATTGCCTATCTCCACGGTCCAGGGGATACTCCGGAATCGCGGGATCGGTACGGCGGGTACACCGACGCGCTGGCGGAGCACGGCCTTGCCCTCGACCCTTCACTTGTGGCTGCCCGCGAAGAAATGGCCGAACTCTACCGCCAAAGCATCGAATCCGGAGAAGGCGGGGTCCGCATCCTGGTCGACCGGCGAAAGCTGCGGCCGAAGACGGATTTCGACGCAATCGTCGGGCATGATGACGGCACGAGCCGGGTGGTTCTGACCGCATTGCATGAGAGGGGATTCTCCGTCCCGGCGGATGTGGCGGTCGCGAGTTTCGACGATCTCGAAGACTCCCGGTTTCTTTTCCCTCCGCTCACCACGGCGCGGCAGTCGTTTTACGACCTGGGTCGTCGCGGATGCGAGATGCTGCTGGCGCAGCTGCGCGGCGAGACGGTTCCCGAGCAGATCGTTCTTCCGATGAAAGTGATCGTGCGCCAGTCGTGCGGCTGTTTGGATCCGGCCGTGACACAATCGGCGGCGGGATCTTCCGAGGGCGGCTCCGGCCGCAAACCGGATCCGAAGCAATGGCACGAAGCCCTGTCCCGGATGCGGGCCAAGGTGATCGCCGATATGGCCCACCGGCTGAGAGATTCCGAATCGACCACCCGCAGCGTGGAAAAGGTGCTGGATGCTTTTATCGCCGAAGTGACCGGAAAATCACGGGATGGTTTTCTCACGGCGCTCAGCGGGGTTTTGGACCGGATGATGGAAACGGACGGAGGACCCGAAACGAGAGCTCCGTTTGACGTGGGCGCCTGGCAGGGAGTGATTTCCGAAATGCGCCGGGATCTGCTGCCCGGACTGGGGGACAAGGCCGCCCGGCAGGCCGAAGATTTGTGGCAACAGGCGCGTGTGATGATCGGCGAGACGGCGCAGCGGGTGCAAGCCTATCATGTGCTGCAGGCGGAGCAACGGGCCCGCACGCTGCGGGAAATCGGCGGGGCGCTGATCACGACATTCGACATGGCGGAGTTGATGAGTACATTGGCCGATGGATTGCCGCGCCTGGGGATTCCCAGCGCCTACCTATCGCTGTATGAGGACCCGCAGCCGTATACCTACCCGCAGCCGGCGCCCGCCGAATCCCGGCTGATGATGGCCTACGACGAGGGCGGACGGACCGCGCTTCCGGCCGACGGGCGGCGCTTCCCCTCGCGGGAGCTGATGCCGGGCGGAGTGCGCCGTCCGGAAAAACTCTTCAGTTTCGTGATCATCCCGCTGTATTTCCGCGAGCATCAATTGGGATTTGCTCTGCTCGAAGTGGGCACGCGCGAAGGGCGCGTTTACGAAACCCTGCGGGGGGAAATCAGCAACTCGCTTTTTGGAGCGCTGCTTCTGCGGGAGCGCCAGCGGGCGGAGAAGGCGCTCCTGGCAGCCCAGGAGCAACTGGTGCGCCGGGAAAAGCTGGCGGTGCTGGGGCAGTTGGCCGCCACTGTCAGCCACGAAATCCGCAATCCGCTTGCCACCATCCGCGTCTCGGCTAACGCTCTGGACAAAAAAGTCCGCGATCAGGGATTGGGAGTCGAACGGGCTCTCGACCGCATCCAGCGCAACATCACCCGTTGCGACAACATCATCACCGAGCTCTTGGAATATGCGCGCATCCCGGAGCTCAACCTCCAATCCGTCGATTTTGACGATTGGTTAAATCGGCTGCTGGACGAACAAACCATGCCTGCGGAGATCGCCCTGATCCGCGAGATTTCCTCCGGTGTGACTCTGGCGATCGATCCGGAGCGTTTTCGCCGGGTGATCATCAACCTGGTGGATAATGCCCGCCAGGCGATGCAAGCCGCAACTCCAACCGCCGGCGCGGCGCGGATTCTGACCGTGCAGGCGAAAGCAGACGCGCATGACCTGACCGTCGTCATATCCGATACCGGCCCCGGGATTCCTCCCGACGTGATGCCGCATCTCTTCGAGCCGCTTTACAGCACCAAGGACTTCGGCGCGGGATTGGGGCTTTCCGTCGTCAAAGGAATCATCGAACAGCATGGCGGCGCGATTGCCATCACTAGTTCGGCCGGAAAAGGAACCCAGGCGGTCATCCGGCTGCCTGTGAGCCGAAAGGAGAATGCACATCTATGAAGGGAATGGATATTTTCATCGTGGACGACGATCCGGATTTTGCCGAAAGCCTGGCGGAGATCCTGACCGGCGCGGGGCACCGCGTGACGCAGTGCTTCGACGGGGAGACGGCGGTGCGGATATTCCGCGAAAAAGAATTCGACATCACGTTCATGGATGTCAAACTCCCGCAAAAAAACGGCGTCGAGAGTTTCTTTGAGATCCGCAAGATCAACCCCCGGGCTCGGGTGATCATGATGACCGCGTTCAGCGTCGAGCAGCTGCTGGCGCAAGCCATCGAACGCGGCGCCATCGGCGTCCTGCGCAAGCCGTTCGACACTTCGCGATTGATCGATATGCTGGAGGATATCAAACCCGACGGGGTCATCTTGATGGCCGACGACGACCCGGATTTTGTGGACAGTCTGCAGCACCTTTTGGTCGAGCAGGGGTACAAAGTCGTCGTAGCATGCACGGGGCAGGAGGCGGTGAGCACCGTCCTCGCCGATGGAATCGACATTCTCGTGCTGGATTTGAAGCTTCCCGTCCTGAGCGGGCTGGAGGTCTATCTGGAACTCAAGCGACAGAACCGGACCCTGCCGACGATCATCGTCACCGGGTATGCGGTTGAGGAGGCTCAGGCGATGGATCAGTTGCGCGCCATGTCCGTCGCCGGATGTTTGATTAAACCCTTCGATCCCCAGAAGATGCTGGAGATCATCCAAGCGATCAAAGACGAAAAATTGCAGGCAACCTGGTTCCCTTCCCGAACCGCCGGAGAGTGATATGGCCAATGAACGCCGCGTGCTGATTGTGGATGATGACGTCGATTTTGCCGACTCCTTGAACGATATGCTGGAGGCGGAAAATTACCAGGTGGTGGTGGCGCACAACGCCAACGACGCGATGGCGGGCGCGGATTCGTTCACCCCGCAGGTCGCCTTGCTCGACATCCGCCTGCAGATGGGATCCGGTGACGGCCTCGATCTCCTCGCCGCCTTGAAGCAGAAACATCCGGATCTGCTGGGAATCGTCATCACCGCCTATGCCGACACCGAAACCGCGATCAAGGCGCTCCATGGGGACGCCTACGATTACCTCCGGAAGCCGCTTTACTTCCAGGAATTGGCCACCACGCTCCGCCGGTGCTTCGAGCGGCTCGATCTGGAGGAGAAAAACCAGCAGATGCTGACTGCCCTGCATGAAAGCGAGGAGCGCTACCGTTCGATCTTCGAGAATGCGCTGGAAGGGATCTTCCGGATCACGCCGTCCGAGGGATTTGTCGATGCAAACCCGGCCTTGGTGCAAATGCTGGGCTATTCCTCACCGGAGGAAGTTCTGGCGCTGGATTTGCGCAAAGACCTCTATGCCGATCCGCAGGAACTGCGCTACCTGATCGACCAGCACCGTTCGCGGAAAACCGTCCGGAATCTCGAAGCCACCTGGAAACAGAAGAACGGCGACTTGATCACCGTCAGCATCAACAGCCGGATCATCTTTAATGCCAACGATCGGGCGCTTTTCTACGAGGGGTTGGTACAGGACGTCACCGACCGCAAGCGGTCGGAGGAAAAATTGCAGCACCAATTCCAACGGCTGGCGGCTTTGCGCGCCATCGACCTGGCGATCACGACCAATTTCGATCTGCGTCTGATCTTAAACCTTCTGCTGGATCAGGGTCTGCCGCAATTGCGCGTGGACGCCGCCGCGGTGCTGCTGCTCAACCCGCATTTGCAGATCCTCGAGTATGCCGCAGGGCGCGGCTTCTGGGGTGATGCGATCGCCCGCAGCCGGGTGCCGCTCGGGGAGGGCCCGGCCGGCCGGGCCGCCCTGGAGCGCCGGAGCATTCACATCATGGATTTATCGAACCTCGGCAGCACCGGCGCCGGTCAGGGATTGGAAGGCGAGGGATTCGTTTCGGCGTACGTCATCCCGCTGATCATCAAGGGCGCCGTCAAGGGGGTGCTGGAACTCCTCCACCGCGCGCCGCTGGCGCCGAAACCGGATTGGAAGGATTTCGCCGAGATGATCGCCGAACAGGCCGCTATCGCGATCGACAACATCGCCCTGTTTGAGGATTTGCAGCGCTCGAACACCAATCTGGCGATGGCATACGATACGACGCTGGAAGGCTGGTCGCGGGCGCTCGATCTGCGCGACAGGGAAACCGAAGGCCACACCAAGCGCGTCACCGAACTGACCCTGCGTTTGAGCCGCACGATGGGATTGAGCGAACTCGAGCTGGCTCACGTTCGGCGCGGCGCGATCCTGCATGATATCGGGAAGATGGCCATCCCCGACTCCATTCTCCTCAAGCCCGCCCCGCTCACGGAAGAGGAGTGGGAGATCATGCGCCGCCATCCCGCCTACGCCTATGAAATGCTTTCTCCCATCGATTACCTGCGCCCGGCGCTCGATATCCCCTACTGCCATCATGAAAAGTGGGACGGGACCGGGTATCCGCGCCAGGTTCGGGGTGAACAAATCCCGCCCGCCGCCCGGATATTCGCCGTGGTGGATGTATGGGACGCGCTGCGATCCGGCCGGCCGTATCGCGCCGCCTGGCCGCATGATAAAGTGCTGGAGCACATCCGGTCGCTTTCGGGTTTCTATTTCGACAGCCGCGTCGTCGAACAATTCCTGAAGTTGGAGCTTTGACAGGGTGTTCCGAATCCCGGAGCCCTTCGGGTAGAATGGATGCAGGTTTCCGTCGCCGGAACCTTCCGGGATAGGATTCCTACGCTCCGGTGGGCATGCCCCGGGACATGGGGGAGGGCTTAAACCTGGGATGCCCGACTGAATTATCCTTTTCAGGAGTGCCGCCATGATCGTTGGAATATTAAAAGAAATCAAAACCGAGGAAAACCGCGTTTCCATGACGCCCGCGGGGGTGGAGGTGATGAAGCAGAACGGCCACACCATCCTGGTGGAAGCGTCGGCCGGGATCGGCAGCGGGCTTTCCGACGCGGCGTATGCCGAACATGGGGCGGAGATCGTGCTTAGCGCCAAGGAGATTTTCTCCCGCGCCGACATGGTGATGCGCGTCAAGGAACCGTTGCCGCCCGAATATGGGCTGATCCGCAAGGATCAGATTATTTTCACCTATTTGCACCTGGCCGCGGCCGAGGAACTGACCCGCACGTTGATCGCCTCCGGATCGGTGAATATCGCCTATGAGACCATCCAGAAGGCGGATGGAACACTGCCTCTGCTTACGCCGATGAGTGAGGTGGCCGGAAGAATGGCGATCCAGCAAGGAGCCAAATATTTGGAGATGGCCCAGGGCGGCGACGGCATCCTGTTGGGAGGGGTGCCCGGAGTCGATCCGGGGTTGGTCCTCATCATCGGCGGGGGCGTGGTCGGGATCAACGCCGCCAAGATGGCATGCGGGCTGGGCGCGCGCGTGTATGTGCTGGATATCGACCTCGACCGCTTGCGCTACCTGAGCGATGTCATGCCCAGCAATTGTTTTTTACTGATGTCCAACCCAGCCGCGATCCGCGACCTGATCACCCGCGCGGACGTCGTCGTCGGAGCGGTGCTGATCCCCGGCGCCAAGGCGCCCAAGCTGATCACCCGCGACATGCTTAAGACGATGAAGAAGGGCGCGGTTTTGGTGGACGTCGCGATCGACCAGGGCGGGTGTTTCGAAACGTCCAAGCCTACGACGCATTCCAATCCGATCTACATTCTGGATGGGATTGTGCATTATTGTGTGGCGAACATGCCCGGCGCGGTGCCCAAGACGTCCACCCAGGCCCTGACCAACGCCACACTGCCCTACGCCGTCGAGATTGCGAACGAGGGTTGGGTGGGCGCGATGAAGGAAAACGCGGAGATCCGGCTTGGCGCCAACGTGGTCAAAGGCAAAGTCACCTGCAAGGGCGTGGCGGATGCGTTCGGGATGGAGTACACGCCGATCAGCGAGTTGATTAAATAAGCGGGTAAAGAAAATCAGTCTGCAATGGGGGCTGCGGAAAAACCGCAGGCCCCGCCGGGCACCCCGGATTTTTAACCTGACCTATCCGGCAATTGAAACGGCGGCAGCTCGGACGTAGAGATCGATGGCTTTGGGGATTCCTTCCGTTCCGGGCCGCGCAAATAATCCGGATTTAGAAAATATACGACTGCCACGACGGTTAATAAGGCGACGACGATCTCCACGCCGGTATTCCCAATGCTTGTCAGAAATGGAATATCCCCAAGGATTTCGTAGGGAATGGAAACCAGTTGATAAGCGACCCCTTTGAGGAAATCAAGGACGGCCATGATGATGACGACCATCCACCATTGGCCGGTCACCAGTCTCTTGCTGTAATCCAACGCATCCTTTCCTCCGGTCTCCCGGAGTGAGACCACGTAGATGGCGAACAAGTAGTACCCGTACCATATGATCCCTGGAATGATGAAGAGCAGAGAAAGCAGGAAGACAATTATTCCCGCAAGGATTAGCGTTCCAACAGCGCTTGGCAACCGCGCAAATCCCCGTTGCAGTGAGGTTCTCCAGGAGATTTCACGCCCTTCAATTTCATCCTCCACGAGAAAGGCAATGGAGAGGATGGGCATCAACAGAATGATGTTATACAGGATTAAAATGCCCGATTGAAGGCAGAAAGGGAGGAAGTCTATATTATGGATGTCCGTGGCGGCCGCATTCGTGAAGGCGTAAGAAACGGCGATCTGATTCATTACTAGACCGGTTGTCTCGCGCATGATTTCGGCGGGCAGAACAATGCATATAACGATGAGAATAATATCCCGGAAATACTTCTTGTAAATCCGCCATTCTTCTTTGATGAATTCGTCAATGCTAAGCCGACGGATTTTGATCGCCTCATTCACAAGGATCCTCCTGGCAGGGTATGGGGAGACCGGCTTGCGCTGTGGGGCAAGGCGCCGTGTTGGACCACCCCATAAGGAAAAATTGATCGGCCTCTTGCCGGCGCATGGCACGGAATATCCATGAGGTTGGGATTTTCCGCAAATGAATATTCGCTTTACCTTATTTGTCTTCCCGTTGAAGTACGGTTCCGGCAAGAAAAAAAGAGAAAGGGGACCGGGTACGCAGATCTGCGTACCCGGTCCCCGATCCATCTGAAACGGTACAGATTGGTTTTATTCCCAGCGAAAAACTCTCACCGCGATGATACCGGCCACGACCAGGACGGCGCCCAGGATCACGACCTCGGTTTGGTGCTGCGACCAGGCGTCCCCGCGCCACATCCCCTGCATCAACGTCACCACGTGGGTCAGCGGATTAAAGTTGATGGCTTTTTGCATCCCTTCCGACATCACCTCCTTGGGGATGGTAACACCGGAAAGGTAGACCATCGGCTGCAGGATGACGTTGCCGATGATGGTGCCCACGCGCGTGTTGGGCAGCACCCCCGCCAGCAGCATGCCGATTGAGAAGAAACTCATGCAGCCCAGCGTGAAGGCGGCCAGCACGCTGGCGATGTTTCCCCCGAACTGCAGGTTGAAGAGCACTTTGCCGATGAGTATCAAAAACAGCATCCCGAGGATTGTCATTGCAAACTGCGTCACCAACTGCGCTCCGAGCACGGCCGCCGGGCTGACCGGCGTGGCGCGGTAGCGGCGCAGG
>CAZFPL010000037.1:0-29009 GCA_964521085.1 uncultured Anaerolineales bacterium
TATCCCATCGGCGGAAAGGATGCAAGACAAGGTCCATCGGATTGATTTCGATTTTCGTCATTGGGTTTCTCCAAGAAAATATCCACAGAGAACACGGAGGCTCACAGATAAATCCCCAAAGCAATTGTGGTGGATTGATCCTCCGTGATGCTCCGTGTCCTCCGTGGATTATTTATTTTAATCCCAATCGCTTGAACCGTTCGGCGACATCCTGCGAAAAGCGGCGGACATATCCTTGGATGTATTCCGCGATGTCCATCTGCGGATCGGCGATGAGCGGCGTAAGGTCCATCCCGAAGGTGATGCCGGTGGCGGTATCCACCCCATGCGAGGCGAAGTAGGTGGCGTGCGCCCGGCGGCGGCCCATGCTTGCCAGGTCGTAGCGCTTGCCGCCGGTGATCTGCGAATCGTACACCCCGAGCAGCGCCGCCTGCAGGTTCTCCTGCGCGGAGACGTCGAATCCGACCTTGTCGTCGTCGACCATCCAATCCAGGTCGCGCCAGACTTCGCAGCCATAGACTTTCCGCGGACGCGCGGCGGCCGGCAGGGAGCGGGCGGCCGCGATCGCCTTCAGCGCAACGCCGACATGGGTGTCGTGTTTGTCGGCCAGATTGTGCGTGTAGAGAATTTGCGGCTTGCAGGCCTGAAGCAGCGCGGCCAGGTCCTCGACCGGTTTCTGATTGGCGCCGTCTTTGATGTTCGAACTGGGGTGATCCAGGAGCGCCAGCGCCGCATACTCGCCCACGATCGCGGCCTTTTTCTGTTCCTTGCGGCGAATGGCGGTCATCTCATCGTCGGTGTAGCGCTCATACAGCCCCTGCCGCGGCGAGCCGCGCCCGTCGGTGACCACGACGCCGGTGAACCATTTTTCCTTGCTTTGGAAGCATTCGAGGATGGGCGCGGCGGCCATGATCTCGAGATCGTCCTGGTGCGCGGAGATGGCCAGGTGGGTGGTGCGCTCGAGCGCGCCGGGCAGCGCCGCGCCGTCCGGGATGAAGAGCTCGGAGAGGGATTGGTGGAGTTTCATTTTGCCTCCGATCTTTGCAGCGCCGGCAGGCTGGCGGCGGCGATGGATTGGCCGACGCGCCGGCTTTTTTCATCCGGCAATTGGATGTGAACCGCGCGGTGCTCGGGGAATTCGGATGCGAGCACCTTTTGCGCCCCCTCCAGGAGAAGCGCGCCGCCGCGGCCCGAGGTGCACCGGCCGAGGATCAGCACGTGGCGCAGGGGATAGAAATCCGCATAATGGGCGATCCCGTATCCGAGGAAGATCCCCATGCTCTCCCAGATGCGGGTCGCGCCCGGATCACCCTTCTCCAATTTTTCCTGGACGAATTTCAATTTCTCCGCGTCCGTGATCTCCTGCGGGATGACGATCCCCGACTTGGG
Source organism: uncultured Anaerolineales bacterium (assembly GCA_964521085.1). Classification (GTDB taxonomy): domain Bacteria; phylum Chloroflexota; class Anaerolineae; order Anaerolineales; family RBG-16-64-43; genus JAFGKK01. The sequence continues at coordinate 1,390 of CAZFPL010000037.1, forward strand.
CGCCAGCCGGAAGACGCACTGCTGCGAAAAATATTGCGAGCCGACTCCGCTGTCGCCGGACCACTCATCCAGCGCCGCGCCCTCGCGGTAATCCACCGGCGCGAAGGCCAGCTCGTTGAGCCAGCCCATGATGTTCCCGTTTTCGTCGACATACCCGGTGGCCTCGCTCGAACCCAGGGCGATTCCCAGGATGGCGTTGTCGCCCAATGACATGGCGCCGGCCAATGCGGTCACGTCGCCGTCGTTGATCACCTCCAGCGGAACCTTCCATTCTTCCCGCAGCCGCAGGAAAAGATTCCGGACTTCGCCGAAGCGTTCCGGAGGGACGGCGCGGAAGAGGGAGGCGATCATCGGGCGGTTGTCGATGAAGATTCCGGCGGAACTGCCGCCGATCGCATCCACCCGCGGCAGCTTGGCGGCAGCGGTCTCCAAGGCGGTCCGAATCTCCCGGTAATGATAGTCGGGGTCGGAGTGCTTGCGCGGTTCCCAGACCACTTCTTCGCTGAAGACCGGATTCCCGTCGATCACCGCGGAGACCTTGCGGTCGGAAGCGCCGAGGTCGAACCCGATGCGGCAGCCGTCGAGGTGCCTTCCCAGCGGTTTGCCCCTTTCGACGGCGGGGGACACATCCTCCGGGCGGCAGGGGAGGACGGTGAATTCCTTCTCGTATACGTCGCGCCCCATGAAATGGTAATCGAAGCGGCGTTCGCCTTCGGGGGAATACGCCTTGCGGATATATTCACCGATCGACGCGGGACCGCCGACGGAAACCTTCCAGCCGCCGCGCTGCCAGAGCAGGAACTTCAACAGACGCTCGATATAGCGGTTGTTCTCCGCCGCCTGCGGGTGACCTTCCGGCAAAACGCGCGTCTCGTATCGGACGCTGCGTCCGTGTTCGCGTTCGACACCCAGAATCAGCGGGACTCCGCCGACGGATTGGACGAGCTTGCGGAACACGCGGTTGTACAAGGCGGCGGGGAGGAATTCCTCTTCCAGCGGAGGGAGATGGGCCGGTTTGACGGATGACAGGAAATCGTTGCTCACGGAAAATCCTTTCTGCAAAGGATGTTGAATCCTTTCCCCGGAAGGAACAATACGAAAAATTATAGCATGCTTAAATCAGAAAATTTTTTCCGAAAGGCTTGATTCTCCGAGTGAAAAATGGGTGAATATCATCCTTCTCCGTAAACTCCGGCTTTCTGTTTGAAGATGAGGTTCTACTCCGCGCGAAGTGGGCGGTAACATCGTGTAAAATACTATCGGATGGATACTTCGCCTATGAAGAACACACTCCTTTTCCCAGTTCCAGGAATGGAATCCGATTTGGCAGCGGAAGCGCATCCGTCGGGACATGGAAGCGCTTCCATCCGAAAGGGAAGGCGGCTCGGAGTCGGAGGATGCGTCCTCCTGGCGGCGGCTGTCATCCTATCCGGCGCCGGGTGCGGAAATCCGGAATTCGAGACGGTGCCCGCGTCCACCCGTCCGCAGAACGCCGTTACCGGGGAGTACACCCCTGCGCCGTCTGAGGTTCCTATGGATTCCTCCTACCGTCTTATCGGGTATTACGCTTCCTGGGACGTCTACAACCGTGCGGTTTTCCTCTCGCAAATCCAAGGGGAAAAGGTCACGCACATCAATTACGCCTTCTCGAATATCAGCCCCGAGGGCGAATGTATCAACGGCGACATTGATGCCGATACGATCCGGTTCTTCGGCGGCAATAAAAGCGTGAACGGCGAGATGGATCCGATCGACGGACTGCGGGGAAACTTCCATCAATTGATCCTGCTGAAGCAGAAATATCCCGGGCTGAAGGTGATGATCTCCGTCGGCGGCTGGACATGGTCCGAGCATTTCTCGGATGCGGCGCTGACGGAATCCTCCCGGATGCGGTTTGTCAAATCCTGCCTGGATATATATCTTGTCCGCTACGGGGAAGTCTTCGACGGGGTGGACATCGATTGGGAGTATCCGGTCAGCGGGGGATTGTATCCGGGACGTCCCGAGGATAAACAGAACCTCACACTGCTTCTGCAGGAATTCCGGAACCAGATGAATTCGCTGCAGGAAACGACCGGCAAGCAATACCTGCTGACCCTCGCCGGGCCCGCCGCGCCGGATACCATTTCCAATTTCGAGCTCGGCGAGATCCAGAAAACGCTGGATTGGATCAACCTGATGACGTACGATTTCCATGTCGCCTCCGAATCGGTGACGGGTTTGCTTTCGCCGCTCTACGGTTCTCCGCGGGATCCGGATCCTGTATCGCGGGAATCGTACAATGCGGACGCCGCAGTGAAAGCGTATCTCGCCGCGGGCGTTCCACCGAAAAAGATCGTTCTTGGGATCCCGTTTTACGGCCGTGCCTGGAAGGGTGCAGGCGGCAACGGGCTTTTCCAGCCGGCCGGCGGCCCCGCCATGGGCCAGGATGAACCCGGGTATATGAGTTACACGGAAATCGTCCAAGGGCCCTTGAAAACCTCCCAGCGTTATTGGGAAGAGGATGCCAAAGTCCCCTGGCTTCACGAAACGGAAAGCGGCGTGTTTATTTCGTATGAAGACGCCGAATCCATCGAATGGAAAGTGCGCTATATCCGCGAGAAGGATTTGGGCGGCGCGATGGTCTGGGAGCTCGGCCTCGATGGCGGCGCATTGATCGGACCTCTCGGGGACGGGCTTTTTCCGGAATAGGAATGCGGCGGCGGTCTCCGCCGGGGAAAGACCCGCCTTGCCGGCGATCCGTCGCTGAACCCCTTTTCCTTTAAAAAGATGGCCAAGAGGAATTAATTATGCGGAGCAATCGACAATCGCATGCCAGCGGAAGACAACTCCTGGTCTTTCTACTTGGCAGCTCGATGTTGTTTTCATGCGGTCTTTCTTCCTCCGCCGGCGCGCTGACACCCTCCGTCCAGGTCACGCCCAGCCCCACACTGGAGGTTCCAGCAACGATGAATAACCTCATTCCCAAACCCGCAACCGTACAACCGGCGCCCGGCGGATTCGCCCTGACCGCCGCAGCCGCAATCTATGTCCAATCCGGCAACACGGAAATCGCCGAGATCGGCCGGTATCTTTCCGACCGGTTGAAGCCCGCCACAGGATTCGAACTCCCGGTGATCCCGGCCGCCGGAGCCCCCGGAGCGGGCAACATCTATATCACCACCGAGGGGGGCGACCCGGTGCTCGGCGAGGAGGGATATACGCTGGCGGTCACGCCGGATCTGGTGGCGCTGGTGGCGTATATGCCGACCGGTTTGTTCCGCGGGCTTCAGACTCTCCGCCAACTCCTGCCCGCCGAGGTCGAGAACCCAACGCCGCAAGCGGGTCCGTGGGTCATCCCGGCGGGATTGATCCGCGATCAGCCGCGATTCTCCTGGCGCGGAGCAATGCTGGATGTGGCCCGGCACTTCTTCGGCGTGGAAGACGTAAAAGCCTTCATCGATTGGATGGCGTACTACAAACTGAACCGGTTTCATCTGCACCTTACCGATGACCAGGGCTGGCGCTTGATGATCAATTCCTGGCCGCAGCTGGCGAAAATCGGCGGCACCACGGCGGTCGGCGGGGATCCGGGCGGGTATTACACGCAGGAGCAGTATTCCGAGATCGTCCGCTACGCGCAAAGCCGGTACATCACGGTCATCCCGGAGATCGATATACCGGGGCACACCAACGCGGCGCTGGCATCCTACGCGGAGTTGAATTGCGACGGCGTGGCGCCGCCGCTTCACACCGGGATCGAGACCGGCTTCAGCACTCTGTGCGTGGGGAAGGACATCACCTACGCCTTCATTGATGATGTCATCCGCGAAGTCGCCGCGCTTACGCCGGGCCCATACCTGCACATCGGAGGGGATGAAGTCTCCACGCTGAGTGCCGGAGATTTCGTATCCTTTGTGCAGAAGGCCCAGGCGATCGTGAACAAATACGGCAAGCGGATGATCGGCTGGGACGAAATCGGCCGGATCGACCTGCTGCCGCTGACGATCGTGCAATATTGGAACGGCCCGCTCGCGGTCGAGGCGGCGCGCAAAGGCGCCAAGATGATCATGTCTCCGGCCTCCAAGATCTACCTGGACCAGAAATACAACCCGTCGACCGAACTCGGATTGAACTGGGCGGGATATGTCGAGGTGCAGGAATCATATTCCTGGGATCCGGCGAAGCAATTGGACGGGGTGACGGAAGGGCAGATCCTCGGCGTGGAAACCGCGCTGTGGACCGAGACGATCCGCACCCGGTCGGATATGGAATACATGGTCTTCCCGCGCCTCCTCGGATGCGCGGAAATCGGCTGGTCGCCGGCGGCCGGGAGGGATTGGAGCGAATACCGGATCCGCCTGGCGGAGCACGGCCCGCGGCTGTCGGCATGGAAAATTAATTTTTACCGTTCCCCGCAGGTTCCGTGGAAATGAAAACCGCTCGGAAATCCCGGCCGGAAGAATATCAAAAGGCCGGAAGGATCCGCCTGCTGGAAGAAATTTCGATCGACGCCTGGCCGGCCCTGCAGACCTCGCTGTACGACGGCTGGGTTTTACGATTCGCCGAAGGATTTTCCAGGCGCTCCAATTCGATTATCCCGCTGTATCCTTCGGAACAAGACGTCCGTGAAAATATCCGCGCTTGCGAATTGCTTTTTCGGGAACGCGGATTGCGGACGGTTTTCAAGATCACAGCGGCCAGCCAACCCCGGGAGCTGGATGAAATCCTTGCGGCGGAGGGGTACCGGGCGGAGGCGGAAACCAGCGTACAGGTTTTGCCCCTCGAAAAATGGAACGCGGCGCGCGCCAATGACGTTACGCTGGAGGAAGAACTCTTGGAGGAGTGGGTCAATGCGCTGTGCGAGTTGAACGCGTACGATCCGCGCCATCACGGAACCGTCGGCAAATTGACGGCGCTCATATATCCTTCCAGGGTGTTCGCATCGGTGCGCCGTGACGGGAAAATCGTTGCCTGCGGATTGGGCGTGGTCCGGCACGGGTTTGTTTGTTTTTTCGATATCGTCGTGGACGGGAAACACCGCCGGCAGGGCTTGGGCCGGAAGATCATGGCGAGCCTTCTCGCTTGGGGAAGGGAACAATCCGCCGCGACGGCTTTCCTGCAGGTCATGACCAATAATCCGGACGCCATGGCGATGTACGCGGGGTTGGGATTTCGTGAGGAGTACCGGTACGTATATCGGGTGAAGGAGTAGACGAAGACCGAGGCGGTCGTAGAGACCGCCTCGGTCTTTTTTATTTACAAACACTCTCCGTTATCGCATAGGTTGTTCCCGTTCAAATCCACATAACGCCGGCAGCGGCCGGGATAGGAGCAGCCGTTCGGGCAGAGGACGACGCACGCGGTTGTTGGTTCGGCCGTGGGCGGCTCGAGGGTCGGGGCGGCTTGCGTCGAAATCGCCTCCGATGGAATAGACCCGGCGGCCGCATCCAACGGCTCCTGGGACGGCGTCGCGGTGGCCGTCGGGTGTGAATTGTCGGTCTCGGATAGATCCGGCAAAACCGATTGGGCCTGGGCCGCTTGAGCGTCGTCGAACAGACCATGGATGGTTGCGACGGCCGCCACACCAAGGACCCCCGTCAGTTTGAGGAAATCCCTGCGGTCCACTGGATTGACCGGGCGCTGCAAGCCGTTGGTGCCGGCACGGAGAAACACCGGATCGAGAACGTACCGCCTGCCGGCGTTGGCCACCCAGCGCCAGTGAAGGATGAGTTTCAGCACCACCAGGAGCAGAGTGAAAACGGAGACCATCAGATGGATGTGAGTCCAGGCGGCCAAATCATAAAGCGGCAGGTTCAACCAGGTGGAGATCAACAACCCCGTCATGAGGATCATTACAAAACCAAGCATCACCCCCAAATCGACCAGGTAGTTCATCCGCGCCTGGGTCGAGGTATGGGAGAAGAAGCGCAGGGTAACCGTCTCAACCCAGGTCCAGTGTTTGATCAAGTGCCAGAGTGCCAGGGCCATCGCCGCGATTCCCAGCCACTGATGGATCTCCAAGCCGGTGAAATCCGGGAAGAAAGAAATCCAGAATATTATGAAGAGGATCAGGTCGATCCACCAGTTTGATTTTGCTTTTTCCATGGCTGCTCTTTCGCCTGACAATATGCGACCTTTCAGAACCAATTTATCCAATACTTATAAAGTAATTATTAAGAAGGAGTTGGGAATCCACAAAGGATCGTTTCTTTCCACAGATTAATTCAGCCTTTCCGTGGAGACTCATGGCCGAAAGAATGACTGGAGGTTTGGAATGGGCTCTACCCGTGGTTCGTATTGACCGGATCCGAGCGCTCGACTATACTCGGACGGGATTGCCGGAGTGGCGGAACTGGCAGACGCGCACGACTCAAAATCGTGTCCCGCTCGGCGGGATGAGGGTTCGATTCCCTCCTTCGGCACTGGATGGGAGTGCCTGTGAAACCTTTTTCGTTCCGGGACGATGCAATCGGCAATCCGTGCGCAGCGTCCCGGTTCGTTTTTCTTGAGGCGGGATGAAACGATTCCTCCTGTTGCTCGGCGGAACGGTGATCGGAGTCCTGCTCGGCGCGTGGTACGGCTGGTCGGTCAGCCCGGTTACGTATACCGAGATCTCGCCGGACCAGTTGCGCGCCGAATTTCAAGCCGACTACGTGCTGATGGTGGCCGAGACGTACGCCGCGGATCACGACCTCGGGCAGGCGGCCGTACGGCTTTCGCGCCTGGGCCAGGCCGACCTGGCCGGATTGGTGCGCCAGGTGGCGGAAGCGTATCAGGCAGCCGGTTATCCCGAGGCGGATCGCGCACGGCTGAACGATCTGGCCCGCGATCTGGCGCGTACCTCCACCCTCCCCACGGCGGAACCATGAAGAAACACCTGCAGTGGATCTGGGCGGTGGTGGGACTCCTGCTCGGGCTCGCGCTCGGCGTGGGGTACGCATGGGTGATCCGCCCGGCGGATTTTCGCGGCGCGGAACCGGCTTCGCTTCAACCGATGTACCGCGGCGAATACATTTTACTGATTGCCACCGCGTATCAGGCCACCGGAGATCTGGATCGCGCCCGCGAGCGGCTCGAGCTGTTCCCCGAAATGACCCCCGAAGTGCTGAGCTCGCTTGCGCAGCAGGTGGTGGCGGCCCGCGGATCGGAGGAAGCCGCGCGCGGGCTGGCCAGGCTTTCGGTGGCGCTTGCAGAGCAGACTCCCAACGTCGCCCTCTCCGGGGCTTCGGCGACCCCCGGCGTGTCCGTAACACTCCGGCGCACTTCCACCGCCAATCCGACCCTGGCGCTGACGGTTCCGATCCTGCCCACCGCCACCCGCAAGCCCACTCTTTTTTCCACTCCGACTCCGCTGCCGGGATTTATCCTCATATCCCGGGAGCAGGTATGCAACATTCAGATTACCCGGCCGCTCATTCAGGTTGTGGTCCGAAAACCCAACGGCACGGGCGTTTCGGGAATCGTCATCCAAATCCAATGGGAGGGCGGCGGATCGCAGTTTGTGACTGGGATGAAACCGGAACTCAGCGCCGGGTATGCCGATTACGAGATCGAACCGGGAAAGTTGTATCAGATCACACTCGGCGAGGGGTTGACCGTGGTCCGTGAGATTATTGCTCCGACCTGCCCGGGGGGCACGGCGGTCGCCGGGGGCGGGAGTAGCGCTTCGTTCGTCGGCTCGTGGAGATTGGTGTTCGAAATGCGCTAGGGGGATGTGGCAGCGGGAAGTACAAAAAAGAATCTCGCGATGAATACCCAATGGGAAGCGTGATTCTTCCTTATAGGCGGGAAAGGGATCCAGTCCTAGACCGGCCGACTCCTGGAAGGAACAAGCGTCAAATTCCTTTCGTCTTTGACTACATCGTCAATCCGTCTAAGCAGACGGTGGATTTTTCGATTGGGGATATCCTGTTGATTAACCCTCAACAATCGTTGAGGGACTCGGAACGCTTTTTTTTCGAGGGTAAATGAGGAATAATGGATAAATGAACATGTTCATATTCCTCATCCCCCTCATTCTCGGTTTCGTCTGCAACCTCGCCAGCGCCTTCACAATTGTGTATTCCCGGAAGTGGGGCGAGCGGAAGGGATCGATCGTGACGGTCCTGCTCCGGGACGTGCTCGGAATCCCGGTGTGGGGATTGGGTTTTGCGCTGGCGGCGTGGATTCCATCCCCGCTTCTTTTCAAAGCGACGAATGCATTGGAAATTATCGGCTGGCTTTTGATCGCCGCCGGCGCGGCAGTTATCGTCATCGCATTGGCGACGATCCGATTGCGTTCCGCGGCGCCGACCACGCATGATTCCCTGGCCGAAACCGGGATCTACGCCCGTGTGCGCCACCCCATCCACTCCGGAACGCTCCTGGAATTCCTCGGCGTCATCCTGGTGCGGCCGAGCCTGACGATGGCGCTGGCGTGCGGATTGGGAGTTGTATGGATCCTCCTGCAAACACGGTTCGAGGAATGGGATCTTTTACAACGGATCCCGGGATACCATCAGTATATGGACCGCGTCCCGCGCTTTATCCCCCGGTTTAAATAGAACAAGGACGAGCGTCAACCTCGCGCTGAATAGTGCGGTATCATAAAAGCCGATCGAGAATCCCATCCGGAGGAATGCCCTTATGCGATTGCGAATGTATCGTGTGGACGCGTTCACTGATACGGTGTTTGCCGGCAATCCGGCGGCGGTCGTTCCGCTCCGCGGCTGGCTGGAGGATGCCGTGATGCAGAACATTGCGATGGAAAACAACCTCTCGGAGACGGCGTTCTTCGTCCCCGGAAAATCCGCTTTCCATCTGCGTTGGTTCACGCCCTCATCGGAAGTGCCGCTCTGCGGACACGCCACCCTGGCGACTGCATTCGTCCTCCTCACCATCCTTAATCCAACCAAGAAATCCGTCCGCTTCGACACCCAGAGCGGTACATTGACCGTCACGCGAAAGGGGGATCTGCTGACGATGGATTTCCCGCGTTTCGAGCCGCAGCGCTGCGATTCACCGGCGGTCCTTGCCCAGGCACTGGGCTCGCGGCCGAAGGAAGTCTGGAATACGCGGGAGGACCACCATTATTATGTAATTTTCGAATCCGCCAAGGAAATCCGTTCCATGGTTCCCAATCTGACTCTATTGGCGGAATTGCACCCTTACCAGGTGGCGGTCACCGCCCCGGGCGAGACGGAGGATTTCGTCTCGCGCTTCTTCGCGCCCAGCATCGGCATCCCGGAAGATCCGGTGACCGGTTCGATGCATTGCGCCTTGATCCCATACTGGGCGAAGCGGCTCGGCAAATCGAAATTGCATGCCCGCCAGGTTTCCAGGCGCGGCGGGGAGTTATTCTGCGAGGATCTTCCGGACGAAGGCAGGGTGCGGATTTCCGGCCGCGCGGCGCTTTCGTTGTCCGGTTATCTCAACACGTAAACCTGCATTCATGATCACTTTTCGGAAAGGAAAAGATGGTGTTTTTCAGACAACCCTTTCCACGGGGAAACCAACATGGCTGAACCGATCCTGGTGACGGGGGCCCACCGATCGGGAACCACCTGGGTGGGAAAGATGCTCTGCGCCGGCGGCGAGGCTCTCTATATCCACGAGCCGTTCAACAACGTCCGCCGGAGCGGCCCGACCTGGGTGCCGAAGCCGTTCCCGTTCTGGTTCTATTCCATGTCCGACGCGGACATCTCCTACGATAGGCTTTTACAGAACGTCGTGGAAATGAAGTATCCGCTTCTTCCGGCGCTTGCCCAATCCCGCAGCCTCAGCCACCTCGGACGCGCGGGAAGGGATTGGGCTCTCAGCCTGATCGGACGCTCGTTGCGGAAGCGTCCGCTTTTGAAGGATCCGATCGCGCTGTTCAGCGCGGAGTGGCTGGTCAATCGGTTCGGCATGTCGGTGGTCGTCCTCATCCGGCATCCGGCGGCCTTCGCGGCGAGCGTGAAGCGGCTCGATTGGTGGTTTAAATTCACGAATTGGCTCGAGCAGGAACGCCTGATGCGGGGGGACCTTGCGGAATACGCCGGGCCGATCCGGGAATATATGTCCGGGAAAAAAGATCTGGTCGATCAATCGATCCTGATGTGGAACGGCATGTATTCGGTCGTGGACCGGTATCGAAAAGCGCATCCGGAATGGATGTTCGTCCGCCACGAAGACCTTGCTTCCGATCCGTTGGGGCAATACCCGCTCCTCTACCGGCATTGCCGCCTGACATGGACTTCCAAGGCGGAGGCTGCCATCCGAAAATATTCCCAGAACCCCGACGCCAAACCCCTCTCGGCCGACCGGCCGACCGACATCCGGCGCGAGAGCCAGAAGACCGTATCCGTCTGGAAACGAATCCTCACTCCGGAAGAGGCCGGCCGGATCCGGGAAGGAACCCGGAAGGTCGCCGGATTGTTTTATGATCCGAAGGATTGGTGACCGTCGGTCTGAGTTAGAATAACCCCATCGAACGCCGATCCGGAAAAGCGTTCATCCGTTGCGGATGATGGAGAAAACCTTCCCATGGCCGATCATTTCGAAGTCGTGGAAACCGTGTGCGGGAGACAGGAGGGGGAGATCCTGAAAAGTTTCCTGCGCGCGCAGGGTATCGATTGCGAGATATCGCAAGAAGGCGCCGGGTATGCGATCGGGTTGACCGTCGACGGCTTGGGGGCGGTCCAAATCCTCGTCCCCTCGCGGCAGGCGAAACAGGCCCGCGAAGCTCTTGAGCGGTATCGGGGCGCGCAGCCGGAAAAACCGGCGCCTCCGAAAAAGAAAATTCCCCGAAAGAAGTGACTTCCCGACATGGATGATTCGTCCCGAAAAGCAGATACCGGTTTTCGAAACCACGGCGGGAAGGCGGCGGACGCCGACAGGAGCCATGGATTCTATTTGCACTTTGGCAAACGATTGCTGGATATCGTACTTTCGATCCTGGCGCTCGCAGTCCTCCTGCCCGTCTTCGCGATCATGGCGCTGGCCATCCGGCTGGATACCCCTGGCCCGATTTTCTACATTCAAGAGCGACTTGGGTGGAAGGGCAAAATATTTAACGCCATTAAATTCCGCACGATGACCCACGTTCCGCGCACCTCGGATCATGAAATCCATCCCGGCGATCCGGAACTGACGCGCGTCGGCGCATTCCTGCGGCGCTACAAACTGGACGAGCTGGCTCAATTGTTCAACATACTGGCGGGGCAAATGTCGGTGATCGGTCCGCGGCCCGCCCTTCCACGGCAGCTTGCGGAGTACGATGAGAACAGCCGCAAGCGTCTTTTGGTAAAGCCCGGTCTTTCCGGTTTGGCGCAAGTGCACGGGAACATTTATCTCACCTGGCCGGAACGCTGGAAATACGACGCGCGATATGTGGACGAGTGCTCGCTCGGGCTTGATTTGTGGATTATCTGGCGTACAATCGCGGTGACGATCCGCGGTGAAGAAAAATTCCTCACGCATCCGGAAAACAAGAAGACATAGGATCTTTCCATGCCGGAATCCTCGGAGCCCAAGATTGTCCTGGCCGGAAGCGTAAACAGTACTTTTGTGACGCTGCAGGCGCTGCTTCGCAATCGCATACGGATGGTCGGGGTCCTCGGCCTCGACCCCGCAAAATCCGCAAACGTCAGCGGGTACACCCGGTTGGACTCGCTTGCCAAGGAAGGCGGAATCCCGTATGCGGAATTCGACGATCTGAACGCCGCGCCGGTTGTGGAAATGGTTCGCCGGTGGGCGCCGGACGTGTTCTTCATCGTAGGGCTCTCGCAAATGGTGAAAAAGGATCTGCTCTCGATACCCCGGCTCGGATGCGTGGGGTTCCATCCCACCCGGCTTCCCGAGGCGCGCGGGAGAGCGCCGGTGGCCTGGATGGCGCTCGAGGGACGAAGCGGAGCGGCCACTTTCTTCGTAATGAATGAGCGGGCCGATGCCGGTCCGATTCTGGTTCAGGAACCATTTTCAGTGTCGGAAACGGATTACTCCGCGGACGTCGTGCGCAAACTCGAGGCGGCGATGGACGTTGCCCTGGACCGCTGGCTGCCGCGTCTGAAAAGCGGCGAGTGGAAAGCCGTTCCGCAGGATGAAACCAAAGCCTCGTATTATGGAAAACGGAGTCCGGAAGACGGCGTGATCGATTGGAATTGGCCCGCTAAAAAAATCCACGCGCTGATCCGGGCCGCCTCGCGGCCGTACCCCGGGGCGTACACCTTCGCCGAGGGCCGGAAGCTTGTCATCTGGAAAGTGGAATTGGAAACGGGATTGCCCTACCGCGGCGTGGCCGGACGAATCGTGCACTCCGATGGATCCAAGGGCTGGCTGGTGCAAGCCGGGGACGGCCTGCTCTGGCTGACGGAAACGGAATTCGATCCTGCGGACGGCGGCGGGCCGGCCCCCAAATTGCGGATTGGAACGCTCCTGGGATACGAGCCGGCCAACGAAATTTTCCTCCTGCAGAAACGGGTGAAAGAACTCGAAGCGCGTATCATCAATCTTGAAAAATCCCTTTCCCGGAAGGACACATGAACATTCTTGTCATCGCGACCCATCCGGACGATGAAGTACTCGGCTGCGGCGGGGTGATCGCCCGCCATGCATCCCGCGGCGACCGGGTGGACGTGCTGGTGGTCACCCGCGGCGCGCCGGACCAGTTTTCCGACAGCCAGGTGAAGGAGTTGCGGAAGGAATTGGAATCCGCCCATTCGATCCTCGGGGTCGCGGCGGTTCACTTTCTGGATTTCCCGGCGCCCAAATTGGACCTTGTCCCGGCGCATGAACTGGCCGATGCGATCGGTGCGCAAATCGGGTCGATCCAGCCTTCCGTGGCGTACCTTCCCCACCGCGGAGATCTGCATTCGGATCACCGTTCCGCGTTCGGAGCCGCGCTGGTTGCGGCGCGCCCGATCGGAAATTGCATCGTGCGGAAACTGTTGAGTTACGAGACTCTCTCTGAGACGGAATGGGCCGCACCGGTGGCCGAGGATGCATTCCTGCCCTCGGTCTTTATCGATATCACCGCCTACCTCGATAAGAAAAAGAAGGCGATGGCGGCGTACCGCAGCCAGCTCAAGGAGTTCCCGCACCCGCGGTCGTTGCAGGCTGTGGAATCCCTTGCACGGTTGCGCGGAAGCACCGTGGGTGTGCAGGCCGCCGAGGCGTTTCAGCTAATTCGAGAAATCGAGATTTAATTAATAGGATAAAAAACCACAAACACAAAGCCTACCCCAACCGGGGCGGACTGTGTGTTTGCGGTTTTTTTATATTGTTGTCACGCCATTATTATTCGGAGAAGATCGGTGCCCGGGCCGGATTCCCGACGCGGTACCAGGAGATGTTTAATGCGGGGCCGGGATCGGTCTTGTAGTTGATCCGGTAATGACCGACCACGAGGTCGAGCGGTATCCCCCGGCGGGCGCGGATATCATTCACCAGGAGGACGAGCGCCTTCAGCTGCGCTTCGGGAAAATCCTCCCAAAAACGGTATCCGAAGGCCATGAGATAGTCCTCATAGATCAAGCCGGTATACGTCTCCGGATGTATCAATTGACCGTCGTTGACCAATTCGATTCCGACCGATTGCAGGTAGGGTTCGAGGAAGGTCCCATCCAGCCTTTCGCACAGCGGGCAGGAGGGAACGCAAACCGATCGACTCCCGGCGCAGGAAGCGTGAAACGCGCCCAGACTTTCCGGCACCATCTGATAGATTTGCCCGTTGCGGTCGATGATGTAATGCGCGCTGGTGTTCAGCGGGCGCTGGAACTCGCTCAATGTGGCTTGCAGGGTGCCGCGTGTGGCGTGCAGCACGATCCCGCGCGGGATATTCCCCTTGGCCACATTGCACGAAGGTTTGAGGATGATCGGGCTGGATAATTCTTTTTGGGCGTCCGCGGTGAGATCCGGCGGGAAAGACAGCTGATTCAGGGCGTAGGCGCGCTGTGAAGCATCTCCGATTTGATCGATGGCGGCGCAGGCGATGAAGTACCTCTCGGCGTCGGCGGTGGATTGGGTCGCGATCGCGGTCGATGTCGGATGTGGTGTGGGCGTGGCGGAAGCGGTCGATTCGCTGGTTTCCGAAATCAACTCCCCGAAAGTTTTTCCGTACGCCGCGTAAATGACCGGGTAAATCTGCGAATTCGAGTAAGGGTACACCCGCGGCAGGTCGTATCGATGCGGATCGGAGCGGTGGATCGAGCGGTCGGTCCGCGTATTCCCGGCGACGGCGAACCGGTATCCGGCCGATTCGATCACCCGCGGCGCGCCTTCATTGTAAGAATCATATGGATACGCAAACCCGATCGGCGCGCGGTCCATTTTTTCGGCGATCGTCTGCCGGGAGGTTTGCGCGTCCCAGCGCTGCTCTTCGGTGGTGATTGTATTGAAGTCCGGGTGGCTTACGCTGTGGGATTCCACCGAAATCAACCCTTGGCCAGCCCAATCGCGCAGGTCCTGCCAGCAGAATTTGTTCTCGCGGCCGCACTCGCCGCTGATGGCGTTGGTGACGACGAAGAACAGCGCATGAAAACCGTATTGTTGCAGCGTGGGAATGATGTTTTCGGTGTAATCGGCGCGCTGGGCGACGCCGATGTCGAAGGTCAGCACGACGGATTTCGCCGGAACATCTCCGCCGTCGAGGAAAGCCGCCAGCTGCTCGGCACTGAGGGTGCGGTATCCATTCTCCGCCAGCCAGCGAAGCTGCGACCGGAACCACTCGGTCGTCATCATGATCTCGTCGCTGAACCGGTATGTGGTGTGATGGTATTCGATGATGGGAATCCGTTCCGCAACCGCCTCGCGGGTGGGTGTGGCGGTGAAGGAAGCCGTCGCGGTCGGGATCTTCGTGACGGTGGAAGAAGGCGATGGGAGGAAGGGAGACGGACTTGGGGTGGAGGTCGAGAGGGCGGCCGGAGGGGCGCCGCAGGCGGAAAAGATCCATGGAAGAAACGCCAAGGCGGCCAGCCGGCAGAAACACGCCCTGCCGCGAAGGCTCGCGCCCCGTGCGCCTGATTTAAAAGCGACGGGAAGCAGGTCCGCCGCCTTGCGCGCACGGGGTGCGGAGATAGAAATCTCGCGTGACATGAGAAGATTATACCTGAAGGTGATTCGCAAAGCGGAGTATTCCGAGACGACGGTCCACTTTGGATGCGTTCCGGAATGATCCGGCGATGCAAGAGACGGATTGGATGCTTGCATTCTGACGATGCGGTGGTAGACTATTCCGGATGGCTGCTGATGTGTCGCCGAGACCGTCGCAGGAGGATGGATGGCCGCAGCGCGCATTTTGTGCATCGACGATGAAAAAGAAATCATCGATCTGATCCGTCTGATCCTGGGACGGAAGGGATACGAAGTGGTCGGCGCCATCGGCGGCGAAGCAGGCCTCGCGCAGGCGCGTTCTTGGAAACCCGATCTGGTTCTCCTGGACCTGATGATGCCGGATATGGACGGCTGGGAAGTCTTCCACCGTCTCCGGGCGGATGAAGCCCTGGCCAAGGTTCCGGTTATAGTTGTCACCGCCCGCGCCCAGAGTATCGACCGGGTGCTCGGGCTGCATGTCGCCCGCGTGAACGATTACATCTCCAAGCCGTTTACCCCGCAGGATTTGGTCGAGAGCGTGGAGCGGGTGCTGGCCATCCGGTTTGCCAGCAGGCTGCCGCCGGAGTAATCCGGCCGGCTTCCGGAAGAAAAACGCAGGCGCGCCTTTAACGGCGCGCTTTGATTGAGGGATGATGCACGAAGCGGAACTCATACGATCATGCGGCCGGACGGCCGCGGCGCGGATCGCGCCGGGGGGCGCAGAGCTGGCCCGGCGGATCCGGATGTGCCGCGGATTCGGCGCAAAATTCCTCGGCCTGATGTTCCGGCGGAGCTTGGCCGAAGAGGAAGGCGCACTGCTCGTATATAACCGGCCTTCGAAAGTGGAAACGTCCATCCATATGTTCTTCGTTCCGTTTCCCCTCGGAGTCTTCTGGCTGGATGCACGGGGAGCGGTGGTCGACCGGGTTCGCGCACTTCCCTGGCGGCCGTATTACGCATCCACCGTCCCGGCGTGCTACGTTCTCGAATTGCATCCACGCGCGCTGGAGTTTCTGCAGATCGGAGACCGGGTTGAATTTTATGAAGCGGATCCTCTTCGTTAGCCTGATTCTGATCCCGGTCCTGTTGCGGACTCCCGTCTCACGGGCGCAGGTCGACGGGCCGGTGTACATTGTCCTGGAAGGGGATTCCTACTGGGCTATCGCCGACTCGTTCAAGGTGACGATCCCAGACCTGCTGGCCGCCAACGGATTCACGCAGAATCACATCATCAACCCGGGCGACCGCCTTGTCATCCCCGGCTATGAGGGTATCCATGGCATCCTCTCCGCCCGAACGGTGGAATTGGGCGAAACGGTGGCGACGCTTTCGCTTCGCACCGGCATTCCCGAGGAAACCCTTCTGCGATTGAACCGCCTGGTAAATCCGAATCGGTTGTTCGCCGGACAAGTGTTGATTGTCGTCGAACCGGAAGAAGGATCGGCGGAGCTGACGCGCTGGGAGACCGGCCGGACCCTCTCGCTCTCGACGGGCACACCGCTATTAGCGCTGGCGGCCGCGGAAGGGAAAAATCCGTGGGAACTGACCGGCATCAACAACCTTTCCTCCGCGGCCGATCAATTTACCGGACAGACACTCCTCGTCGTCGGCGGAGACCAACCGCTGCGTGCGTGGCCGGATCCCGTGAACAACATCCAGTTCAAGTCCCTGCCGCTGGTCCAGGGGATGACCGGCGAAGCCACCCTTTCGCTTTCGCAGGAGGCGCGGGTGGAAGGGACTCTCGGCGATTATGTTCTGCATTTCCAGGCGTGGGAAGGAAAGTGGGTGACGCTTCAGGGAATCCATGCCCAAGCCAAACCGCAAACCTATCCTTTCACGCTGACCCTTACGCTTGCCGACGGCCGCACCGTTTTCTTTCAACAAGACGTGCTGGTGATCAGCGGAAAGTACCCGATGGAACCCGATTTGAAAGTCCCCCCGGAGACGCTGGATCCCGAAACCATCGCGTCGGAATCCGAGCAGGTCCGGTCGATCGTCTCCCCCGTCACCGAAGAGCGGTATTGGAGCGGTTTGTTCCTCGTGCCCGCCACCAAAGGGATCACGTCGCTGTTCGGAAACCGCCGCAGTTATAACAACGGTTCGTATTATTCCTTCCACTCGGGAGTGGATTATGCCGGCCGCGAAAAGGATCCGATCTATGCGCCGGCCGCGGGCAGGGTGATCTTCGCCGGGCCGCTGACCATTTGCGGGAATACGACGATTATCGACCACGGCTGGGGCGTCTACTCCCGCTTCTGCCATCAGCACACGATCAAAGTCCAACTCGGCGAGATGGTCCAACCCGGCCAGGAAATCGGTTTAATCGGACGCACCGGCCGGGTGGACG
Organism: uncultured Anaerolineales bacterium; assembly: GCA_964521085.1. Taxonomy (GTDB): domain Bacteria; phylum Chloroflexota; class Anaerolineae; order Anaerolineales; family RBG-16-64-43; genus JAFGKK01. Next base: position 18,767 of record CAZFPL010000037.1, read on the forward strand.
GTCCGCATCTGCATTGGGAAATATGGGTCGGCGGAATTCAGGTAAATCCACTAACATGGCTGGAAGTAGTTTTTCCATAAAACCGCCTATCCCTAGTTAATACCTCCGATTTCGATTCTCCCCTGGATAACAATCCCCAGACCTCGATCGACCGGCATTCGGACCGGTTTTGCGCCCCATTATTCCGTTTGGGCTGTGAGCGTTCCATATAATGATTATGGGGCAGGCCATCAGGCTCTTCCATCTGACGTTGTCAAAGCAGCCACGATTTTGGTAGGCATACCTCGAAAGGCGAAAACACCGTGGAAGCAAAAGACTCGTATTCATTTCCGGTCTACCATCGCATCGGGCAGGCGGTCCGTCCCGTCATCGCCTCGCGCTGGTGGATCGTCTTCATCCTGATCGTCGCCGCCCTCCTGTATGCCCCCGTCCTTTTTGCGGGCTTCTTTCAGGATGATTACGGTTTCCGCCTTCAATTCTCCCCGGAGGCCTATGAAAAGATGGGCACGTCCGCGGAGATTTTCCAGAATAACACGCTGAACTTATACGGTTTTTCGTGGGATACGTCGACCCGGTTTGCCCTTACACAAGATAAGGGGATCCTCCCTTGGTGGGCCGACGACCAGATTAAGACCAATTTCTTCCGGCCGCTTTCTTCGCTCACGCTGGCAATCGATTTCATACTATGGCCGGACTCCTCCTTTCTGATGCACTTGCACAGCCTGTTGTGGTTCGGCCTGTTTCTCTTCCTCGCCTACCGGTTGTATAAAAGCGTCTCCGGCGGCGCCGCCGTAGCCGGGATCAGCATCCTTCTCCTCGCCGTGGATGACGTGTTCACAGGTCCGGCGGGCTGGCTCAGCAACCGGCACGCCGTGATCGCCATGGTCTTCTGCGTTCTCTGTGTGTGGCAATACCACCTGGGTGTGTCGAAGCAAAAATGGACTTACATCGCCGGGGCGTGCGGCGCATACGCGCTGGCCCTGTTCACCTCGGAGATGGGGCTGGTTACCTTCGCCTACCTCTTTGCCTATATGCTGGTCCTGGACCGCGATACATGGCTTGGCAGGATCAAACGGATCGCCCCGTTTATCTTGATGACGGTGGCCTGGCGGTTGGTTTATACGGGATTGGGCTATGGAGCTACGGGAACTCTGCTCTACATTGATCCGATCCTGAACCCGGTCGATTTCATCGCGCAGCTGATCACCCGCTTACCGGTGCTCCTGTTCAGCGCCATCGGGCTGCCGGTGGTCGAGTTGGTCCTCGCCTTCTCGCCGCAGGCGATGGCGGTTCTGGCCGCGATCTGCTTGATTCCCATCGGGCTCTTTGTGTGGGCCGTCTGGCCCGTCTTGAAGGCGCATCGAACTTCGCTCTTCTGGTTCATCGGGATGCTGATCGCCGTCATCCCGATCGTTCCAGCCATCCCCCAAAACCGCAATCTCGGTCTTGTCAGCCTCGGCGTGATGGGGTTCGCCGGGCAGCTTTTGGTCGATGTCGCCACCGCCAAGAGGCCGGGGCCGCTGACCGCTTTCCAGCGGATCCTGCTGAGGATGGCCACGCCCGTCCTTTTGATCATGTATCTCGTCTTTTCCCCGATTGTGGTGCTGACCAACCCGGCATCCGCGCGCACGATGGCGGAGAGGCAAACCAAGCTGGCGGCGTTCGGAAGCGACCCGGCCCTGGCCGGGCAGCATCTCTACGTGATCAACCCGCCCTGCACGATGGCTTACATCCCCGGCATGCTCGAGCGGCTGTTCACCGACCTGCCCTTCCCCGCTTCGATCAACTACCTCACGTCCGGATTCGCGCCCGTAACGATCGAGCGGGTGGATGACCGGACGATCGTCGTGACGCCGGAGGGCGGTTACACGCCGCTGCCCGGCGCGATTTTCGACGACGCCACCGGGACGATGACGGAAATCCACTTGGAGAACGTGTACCGCGCGCTCGACGAAAACTTCTACAACCCGCGCAACCCGGTGCGCGTCGGCGATGTGATCGCCTTGAGCGAGGTGACGATTGAGATTACTGAAATGACCAGCGATGGGAGGATTGCCCAGGCGAAATTCACCTTTGCCCATCCCCTGGAAGACAACCGGTACGTATGGCTGCTGTGGAACGAAAGCACAACAGCCTATGAGAGAGTCACGATGCCTGTGGTTGGAGAGGCTAGGGTCTTTTCCTAATTCGAAGACCAAGATGCCGGCGGCTGCGGTGATGCTGAAGGGCACCTTAGGACCGGCCGCCCTGCGTACGTCGATGGAGGAAAGAGGCAGTTGGAAATTCTGGAGGCCGCATAGCCGTTCTCGTGGTGACCGTTCAAACGCAAGGAGAAATTGCGATGCAAGTAAAAAATAATGCTCAATCAAGTATGACTACAAAAACACTCATTTCTTTCCTGGCGCTTACCTTCGGATTGACCTGGGGTATAGCCGCCCTCTACATCCTATTCACGGACCCGCTCGTTGCCATCTTTGGCGAGATTAGTATCCGCAACCCGCTATTCATACTTGCTGTGTATTCGCCGGGTTTTGCCGCCGTGTTCCTGGTTTGGCGACAGTACGGTTTTAAAGGTTTGCGCAGTTTCTTCCGGCGGCTGACCTTGTGGCGCGCCTCCCGGTATTGGTGGCTGTTCCTGATCCTGGGCATTCCTGCAATCATGTACGCCGGAGCCGCGATCAAAGGGACATTCAGCAACCCGTTTCCCTTCTCCCCCTGGTACCAGGTGCTTTCGGCACTGGCGATTGCTTCGTTCCTCGGCCCCATCGAGGAGTTTGGATGGCGTGGACTTGCTCTGCCTCTGCTGCAACGCAGGTTCGCTCCAATATGGGCCGGCCTTATTCTCGGCATCATCTGGGCAGTTTGGCATATCCCCGCTTTCCTGATAGGCGGAACACCCCAGAGCGCCTGGTCCTTCGCTCCCTACTTCGCTGGCGTTATCGCTAGTTCCATCATCCTGACAGCTTTGTTCAATGATTCTCGTGGCAGCCTCTTATTCGCCGTCTTGATCCATTTCCAGATGAATAACCCCATTTGGCCCGATGCCCAGCCCTGGGACAACCTCTTGCTTGCCATCGCTGCCGTCATCATCGTATGGCTGAACCGGCGCACGATGTTCCAGCGCGGTTCCGGCGTTACCGGCATCCTTATGCCGGCACAAGGAGATATCGTATGACTCAATCCATCCCTTCGAATTTCAACGGAGTGAATAGGACGGTCGTTCTCGCAGAAAAAATACGCAAGACGTATGGGAAAGTCGTGGCCGTGGAAGACGTATCGTTCGAGATCCGGCAGGGTGAAATATTCGGGATGGTCGGCCCGAACGGTGCGGGAAAAACCACCACGATCGAGTGTTGCGAGGGCCTGCGCCGTCCGGACGGCGGAACCCTGCGGGTGCTGGGGCTCGATCCGCAGGCGGACGGCAATGCGCTCCGCAAGCGGACCGGCGTCCAGTTGCAGTCGGCGGCGCTTCCGCCGCGGATGAAGGTTTGGGAGGCGCTCGATCTTTTTAGCGCCTTCTACGAAAAGCCGGCGGAATGGAAATCGCTGCTGGACCGGATGGGCCTGGCGGAGAAGCGCAACACCTATGTCTCCAACCTTTCCGGCGGACAGAAGCAGCGGTTATTCATCGCCCTGTCGCTCCTCAACGATCCGGAACTGGTTTTTCTGGACGAACTGACGACCGGCCTGGATCCCCAAGCCCGGCGCGCGATGTGGGACCTGGTGCGGGATATCCGCGGGAAGGGAAAGACGGTTTTCCTGACAACCCACTTCATGGAGGAAGCGGAGCGGCTTTGCGACCGGGTGGCCATCCTCGACCATGGCCGGATCATCGCGCTGGATACGCCGCAGAACTTGGTCCGTGGATTGAATGCGGAAAACCGCGTGGTCTTTCTCACGGAGGACCCCCTCCCGGCGGATTCGCTTAAGGCGGTGCCGGGTGTGGTGCGCGTGGATCGCACGGAGGACCGGGTGGTCGTCTACGGCCGCGGCGACACGCTGGTGGGCGGAGTGGTGAACGCGCTGGGAGCGAAGGGGATCCGCTACCGCGACCTGCGCACCGAGCAGCCGACACTCGATGATGTCTTTCTTACCCTGACCGGACGCGAACTGAGGGATTGAGGAGGAACTATGCGCGCATTATGGAAACTCACGATTAATCAGATCAAACTCTATCTTCGCGAACCGATCGCGCTCTTCTTCACCCTCGCGTACGCGCCGATGATGCTGGTGCTGTTCGGTTCGATCTACGGCAACGAGCCGGCTGAAATGTTCGGCGGGCGCGGGACGGTGGATGTGTCGGTTCCGGCCTACATCGGCCTGATCATCATCAGCGTGGGATTGATGAGCATCCCGATTGCCACTTCCAGCAGCCGCGAAGCCGGCGTCCTGCGCCGCTTCCGCGTCACGCCGCTTTCTCCGGCTCTTTACCTGATTTCCGACGTATTGGTGTATTTCCTGATGACTCTGATCGGGGTGATTCTCCTGGTGCTGGTCGGAAAATTCGGCTACGCCATGCGGTTTGACGGAAATTGGTTGAGCGTGCTGGCCGGTTTCAGCCTGAGCGCCCTGGCAATGTTCACCTGTGGATACCTGATCGCAGGCCTTGCGCCGACCGCCCGGATCGCCCAGACGGTGGGGATGGTGATCGCCTTTCCGATGATGTTCCTTTCCGGAGCGACAATTCCCCTCGTAATCCTGCCGGAAGGCGTCCGCACGGTCAGCAAGTTCCTCCCCGTCACCTACGTGGTCACATTGATGCAGGGATTGTGGAAAGGCGATGCCTGGAGCGGCCATCTCACCGAAGTGGTCGTGCTGGTGTGCGTGCTGGCGGCGGGCGTCATCCTTTCGACGAAAACCTTCCGCTGGGAATGATCCACGTGGATGTCGGTTGTATTCTTTTGCCTGCGCCGGGCTGTTGCGCGGAGCGGGCTTGATAGAATGCCATCTACTACGAGCCAGGCGGATTATCATTATTAAGAGAGTTTTTATGAATGCAAAACAGGAAGTCACCAAGGAATATTTTTATCCCGCTTTCGCGGGATGATGAATACCCCGCAGCTTGCTGCGCAGTTCTTGGGGGTTGCGCACCTTGATACCGCGCGGCTTGCCACGCGGTCATTCATTCTTTTGATTTAATCCGGGTAGCCGCAATGCTCGGGGTAATTTTCTATCATACCGCAGCGGCCTATAGCTATTTATCACCGTATTGGCCCGTGCAAGACGGGCAAAATATTATGGGTGATGGACTGCGGGCGCTTCTTGTCGTCTTTATCATGCCCTTTTTCTTTTTTATCGCCGGATACTTTGTCCTGCCTTCGCTTCGGAAAAATTCCTTGCTGAATTTTATCGGAAGCAAAATTAAAAGACTTGGAGGTTATTGGATCTTTATTGTCTTCATCGTCCTTCCGTTTTTTAATTCGAAATCGATTCCATTCACAGGGAGTTATTTCGATTATTGGATAAATTCCCTATCCCAGTTCCGGAACATTCAAGTCGGCCCATTATTACACGGCCTCTATAACAATATGCATTTTTGGTTCATCTCCCTTTTGTTCTATGTGTATATTCTTTTTGGGGTGATGTATCGATTGGCCGGTGCATTCCGTAAGAAAAAGCCCATAAATCCAATCGATGGGAAATTAACATTATCGAATTTGCTGATGTTCGGCGCATTAACCTTTTCGGTAGATTGCTTGTTTACCGCATTATTTCCTGATGCGAATTGGGTTATTGTTCCCAATATTATCCAATTTAATATCAATCAGCTGCCGACCATGATTTTGTATTTTGGATTCGGGATGTATGCACGGAATCAGGAATGGTTCAGCAGGAATGAGTTACCCCTTAAACTTCACCAATGGCTGTCTGTTGCTTTCCTGTTCACATTGGGTTATTTTCTTCTCGGGCGGGAATTCTTCAGGAATATCGCCGTTTCAAACACCCTATCGCCGTTGTTTTTATTGTGCTTTTCCTTCCTCCGATCGTTTTTACTATTATCCTACCTGATGATGTTTTTATCTTTGGCGTTCGCTTATTGTAGTAGAAAAAACAAGGTATTACATGAATTGGCGGATGTTTCGTATGAGATCTACCTGGTGCATATGATTATCGTCGTAGCCTTTCAAATGATGTTCGCAGGTTTCACATCCATTCCGGCGCCGGTAAAAATCATTGTCGTATTCCTGCTTTCAACCATGACGAGTTATCTCTTGGCAAAATTTACACTCCATAAATTTCCAAAAGCAAGCGCGGTCGCAATGTTTATTCTGTTCCTGGTAATGCCCCTTATCTTCAATCGATAAATGATATTTCGGATTTGCCCCTGAAAAAATGAGAAATTCCGCTTGATGTTAAGTCCAAAGGAAATCGGCTGCGGAAAGACCCGAGGGGAGATTCAAGAGGCGCCATTTGTTTTTCGGTGAAATCCGTTTATTCGGTGTTTTCCGTGTACAATTCCCTCTGCTAACTTCATCTCTCCGGAAAATTATTTCATGAAAACATACAACCTTTTCTTCCTCGGTTTCGGAACCATCGGCCGTGCGCTTGCCCGCATGCTGCTGGAGAAGCAAGCGCTTCTGCAGGAAGCCTACGGCGTCTCTTTTCAAACGGTTGCCGTGGTCACCCGCCGGCATGGATGCGTACTTGACCCCGCCGGATTGGATATTGCTGAAATTCTTCGGCTGGCAGATTCCGGGGAAGGGATCGGGAAGCGGCGGATTGAGTCGGCCGGCTTGGAAGAGATGCTGAAAGAATCGAAAGCGGATGTTCTTTTGGAGATCACACCGACCGACCGCGAAACCGGCGAGCCGGCGGTCACCCACATCCGCACCGCTCTCCGCTGCGGATTGCATGCGGTGACGGCCAACAAGGGGCCGGTGGCGTACGCGTACCGCGAGTTGAGGGATCTGGCGCAGCAGGCGGGGCGGCGTTTCTTATTTGAACCGGTCGTCATGGACGGTACGCCCACTTTTTCTCTGCAAAGGGAGGTTCTGCCGGCGGCGCAGATCCTCGGTTTCCGCGCGATTCTCAATTCCACCACTAATTATCTTCTCACCCGGATGGAAAAAGGGATGGATTTCGAGGAAGCGGTTCAGGCGGCGCAGGCCGTCGGGATCGCCGAGGCCGACCCGCTGGCGGATGTGGAAGGCTGGGACGCCGTGCTCAAGGTGGCGGCGCTGGTGAACGTGTGGATGGACTATCCGCTGAAGCCGGGCGCGGTCACCCGGCAGGGGATCGGCGTATTGGACCCCGAGGAGATCCGTCGTGCCCGGTCGGAAGGCCGGCCGTTCAAGCTGGTATGCCGCGCCGTCCGCACTGCGGATGGCGTAGCGGCATCCGTCCGGCCGGTGCAGATTTCGGTGGACGATCCGCTGGCTTCCGTTAGCGGCACGGGGACGATGCTTTTACTGGAGACCGATTCGCTTCCCGGATTGATCATCGGCGGAACCGCGCCCAACCCAAAGACGACGGCCTATGGATTACTCTCCGATCTCATCCGCATCGCCCATGACGATGGGCTTTCCCGGAAATAGCGGTTCGACTGGATACAATCCGCTCCTTCCCGTCCGGGTTTCTACGATTGGCGGGATTTTTTCTCAGGCGGGCGGGTATAAACGAGACGATCCGCTGCGGCGAATTGCGTGCCGGGTATTTCGGCAAGGAGTTCAACTTGGCCGGATGGGTCGACCGCTTCCGGCCCGCTCCCTGCTTCGTTATCCTCCCGGACGGGGGCCCAGCAGACCGGCGACATGCGCCACCGTACCGACTGCGGCTCTAATAATATTCGTGCAGTACGCCATGTTCAGGTGTTCCAAAAGTTCGTATTGCGAGTGGTAGTAGGGGTTGAAATCGTCGCTGCTGTCTTCCATGATGGATATGGCCGGATAACCCTGAGCCCAAAACATGCCATGATCGCTGCCGACGTAGATGCCGGTTTGATATTGCCGATCGGGAATCAGATCAATCCGGTAGGCGCTGACAATCTGTAGAAAAACGTCGGCCAACGGTCCGTCCAGCGGCGAATCCCCGGGCGCGCGCATGTTCACATCGACCACCGGCCCCCCGTCCGGTCATAGGCCAGCATATCCAGGTTAAATACGGCGACGATGTTATCACCGGCCGTCCGCATGGCGCTGGCGTAGGCATAACTTCCCAGTTAGCCGTTTTCCTCCCCGGTAAAGAAGACAAACCGCACGGTGCGTTCAAACCGATACCCGCTCAAGATCCGGGCGGCCAACAGGACTCCCGCCGTCCCGCTGGCGTTATCGTCGGCGCCCGGCGCCGGGAAGCGATTCCACAACGGATTGGCGACCGGAATCGGAGGAAGAGTTTTTTCGATACCAGAAGAGTCGATATCCCGGTCTACCATGTCGTCCACGTGGGCTGTCAACAGAACGATTTCATCCGGATCCGTGCTCCCGGGCAGACTCGCAACGATATTGCGCCCTTTGGTGATGGCGCCGGACGGAAGCTGCCACTCGAAATAACTCACCGCCATCCCCGGATTCCGGAGATGCTCATATACGTACTGGGTGGCCTGAAGGATGGCGTCGCCTGCAAGCTGCACGCGGCTTACGAGGGTATAAGGCTCGCCGCCGATGGTGACAGGCCATTGGCCGCTCAGATCGCCAATCGATGTATAGAGTTGAACCGGGGTCACTTGCGCCATCATTTCAGCCAGCAAGCTATTGGGTTCGGAGGAAGGCGACCGGGTTTCGGATACGGGTAAAGCAGTCGGACTCGGCAGCGGGAAAGAAATCGCGCAAGCGGTGACACTTTGCAGAAAGAGAAATGTCAGGATGGTTTAAACACGATTGGGATGCCGCATCTCCACCTCGCAGGAACACCGGCGTGCGCGCAACGCCAGGAAAAGCCATCCATGCAGACGGTTTTCCGGGAGCCGCGTTTTAAAAAACCTGTTCTATCCCGGGGGTAATTCTACCCCGGGTCGCGGCGGGCGACATCCGATTTGCGCCGTGTGTGGGAATTTCTCCGTCCCGCATTTATTCTATTGGCGCACAGGAATTCTGTGGGATGATAAAATAAAGTTTATTTCTAGTAGTTCCTTTATTGTTATTATTTTCCGCAATCTTTTCTCAATAAATCGCTAATTTATTCCATATATCCATCTCGTGGGAGGGTGAAATACGGAAATAACTCCCGAATATCTGTATAATAGGTGGTGAAATACGGAAATTTGGAACCGAGAATTATTTCAGTAGACTCATTAGTTGGGCTTAAAACCAAAACCAGGGGGATATATGCTACGAGTCCGTCAAACAATCAGACCAGGAAAACGCGGTACAAGGAAATATCTAGAAAAGTATGGAGATCGATTGATCTGTGTTCGATACCATTATGACTTAGAAAAACGTAAACGCCTAACCACAGTAGAAATAATAGAAGAAGAGTCGAATTGGTCTCCAAAAAGAATATTAGCGTCTACGATCGTGCAGATCCAAGTCATTTGGGGAGAAGCAGATCTTGCCAGACGCATAAAGAAAAATGGAGGCAAATGGAACAAGGAGAAACAGGTTTAGGAAGTAACTTATGGAAAGGCAAGGGAGATGCTAATTGAGAGTAGAATAGTCCGGAAATGAATACTTGCCGGTAGAGACAAATCTCTACCCGCAAGTAATGAAAATTCTTACCCGTAGAGACAAATCACTATGGGCAAGTAAACTGTGTATAATTCCATCTAATCATATGTTGGGCTGTTATGGAGAAAATCATTACAGGACCTATTTCACATGGAGGAGAAAATGTCAAACCTTGTTAATGAAAAAGAAAATGTAAAAAATCAAGCGTTTGTAAAAAAGATTTGTGAGCCACTAATAAAAAGAATTTCTTCAAATGAAGAAATAAAAGCAATGATTTATGGCCAAACAAAACCTTCTGGTTGTGCGTTCTTGGCTTTGGGTACTTTATCGATGGCTGCTGTAAAGCAATACTACATTGGAATTACAATTGATAATCTCTTATTACTCCAACGTGATTTTTGGGGTCGGCCAGGAGAAATAAAGCGAATTCCATTAAAAATGATAAATTCAGCAAAATTCAAAAAAGGCCTTTTAAATGACATGGTATTTTTAGAATTCGATGAGGAACCGAAAAAACTTCATCTTCAAGTTATATTTAGACTTAGAGAACAATCAATGAAAATAGTATCAATAATTGGAAAATAAACAGCCCAACAAGGCGCTGCAGCCGACGTGGCAAGGCGCAGCGAAAAATTGTTTAA
>CAZFPL010000038.1:0-27398 GCA_964521085.1 uncultured Anaerolineales bacterium
ATTTCATCATGCAGAAACTCAAATGGATCGACACCTTCCTGCCGCTGATCATCCCTGGATTGGCCAACGCCTTCGGAATCATTTACATGCGCCAATATATCTCGACCATTTCCACGGAACTTCTCGACGCGGCGCGCATCGACGGCGCCAGCGAAATCAACATCTTCACCAGCATCATCCTCCCGATCGCTTCCCCCGCCTTGATCAGCCTGGGCCTGATCTTCTTCATGGGCCAATGGAACAGCTTCGTCGATCCGCTGATCTATCTCAAATCCCCGCAGAATTTCACACTCCCCCTGGTGATTCAATCCCTCGTCGGGCCGGTGGGGCGCACGCTGTGGGCGGCCTACATGGCCACGTCCGTGGTCAGCGTGATCCCGCTGCTGATCATCTTCCTGCTCTTCCAGCGGCGCTTCATGGAAGGCATCATGTCCGGCGCGATCAAGGGCTAGGCCGGCCGGGCTTCCGACGGATTCGATATGGGCGAATTTCTCCTCACCATCCTCCATCGTCCGGAGATGGTGCCCGAATACATCCAAAAGAAGGCCGAAGAAGGCCGGCAGGAAGACCTGACCCGCAGCAGCGTCATCCAAGAATCGCTGGATATCTTCCGCATCCAGCAAAAGACCGCCCACGACAACGGCCTGCGCACCACAATTCAAATGACCTATGCCAGCCTCTTTCACGAGGAGGCGGTGGCGCTCGCCAAGGAACACCACCGGCTCTATGGCGACGAAATCGGTTCAACCTTCCTCGGCATCCAATGCCGGGAGTTCCGTGAGAAATTCCACTCCAAGGAACTGGCGGTCTGGCTGTTTTCCCTTGAGGATAAAAAGAAAATCGTCGACGAGGTGATGACCAAGTTCGCGGAGGTGTTCGGATTCTTCCCGACCTCGACCGGTTCGTATTACATGGATGCCGAGCTGGTGAACTACATCAAGGAATGCTACCCGATGGTGAAGGCCGCGGTCGCCACCTGCTGGGAGGAAGGGCCGAAGGCATACCACAACGCAAACAACTCCTGGTATACGCTGATGGACGGCGGGCCGTGGAATCCCTGGATCCCCTCCAAGCGAAATATCCACTGCCCGGCTTCGGACGCCGGTGACGACAGCGGGATCGTCGCCATCCCGCACCTTTCGCGGGATCTGATGGCCGTATTCGACGGACCCGGTTCCTATTACGGAACCCACCCGCAGAACATCCTGCGCGGGATGGTCTACGAAACCCGCGAACTCCCCTACTTTACGAACCTTGTCGATCAGTACCGGGCGCTGGCCAAATACAACCGCGGCTATTCCTACAACATGATGTACGTCGGGCCTGGCTGGATGAGCAAGACCGGCCGTTGGGAGTGCGACTACGACTTCCTGCTGAAAAGTTATATGGATGGGATGGCCTATTACGGTGCGCTTAAGAAGGAAGGGACCGCCCGCGACGTCACTTTAAGCGAGTTTGCCGATATCTACCGCAAGGACCGGCCGTACAGCCGCCCGGAATGCGCGCTGTGGAAGGATATCCTCTATGGTTCCAAGCGCCAGCAGTTCTGGTACGCCGATCCGTGGATGCGGTTCTGCCTGGATATGAATCAGGGCGGCGCGATGATCGACCTTCGCCCGTACGCCGCCAAGTTGGTGCGTCCCTGCGGGGTCGGCACCAAACACATCCAGGATGTCTCCTACCCGTTCATCGTGCAATCCCTCTACCGCGCGGGGTATTTCACCCATTATGCGGGCGAGGGCGCCGTGAAAAGCTGCAAAGCCGTCCACGCGGGGGAGAGCGTGGACCTCTGCGCCTGCCGCACCCGGGCGTCGTTTTCCGAAGCCGGAAATACGCGAGTTCTCACCCTGGATCCCGTCACCATCGAATTCGAAGGGTTTTCCATCCAACTCCAATCCGAATTCCGGTTGACGGAAGGGACGGGGGAAATCGAAATCATCCGCAAGATCGTCGGCACGACCGATCCGGAGAAAGAGATCAGCCTGGACGAGTACCTGACCGCCTGCTATGGCACGACGGAATATCCCGAGGACCTCACCGGAGTCACACTGACCGTGCAGGACAAGACCGTATCGGAGACGATCGAATACGCGTACCGGTGCCGGGAAGTGGAATTGATACAGGCTACCCAGGTGGAAGCGGTGGTCCCGCCGGTGGACACCCGCCTCATGATGCGGTCGGACAGCGGCGACGCCCAAGGCTACATCCGCGAAGGATTTGCATTCTCTCCCATGTTCACCATCGGGATGAAAAAGACCGTGAAAGGGAAAGGGGAGTTGCGCACATGGCTCAAGGTGGAAAAGGCAAGCTGAATTACCGCTGCCCGCGCTGTCTGATGCGGGAGATCGATATGGATATGCTCTACGACCGCAATGCGGACGAGTACTATTGCCTGCGCTGTTCGTTCACCGGCAAGGAAGAGGACGTGCTGCGGCTGAACGCCCAGTTTCGGGAGAAATACCGGGATCGTGAAAAACGGATCACGGATTTTTAAGAAGAGGGTGGTCGAGTGGGCTCGAACGGTATTCCAGTCGGGACGGATCGGGACCAAGGATAGTCCGGCAAATTATCGGCGGTCTCGATACGGCTGCCAGAAAATGGCAGCCTGCTCGGCCATCAATTCCGTGACATGAGGTAAACAAGTGCGGAATCTGAAGAATTCCCCGGGCTGCGTCGCCGCCATCCCCCCCAAATAGGCCATATCCCAGGGAATGAAAAATCCGCCGTTCGGATGCTTGACCCCTCCCGGAGGCGGACTGTAAACTATACACAGTTAAATAAGAAGGTTTGGGCCGTGAAGCCCGTCCTGCCGCGAAGTCGCGCAAGGCGGGCTTTTTATTTTGGCCGGAAACCGGAAACCCCACAAGGAGGAACGATGTTGACCAATGAGACGACGAAAGTGTTCGGGAAGGTCGGCGCCGAACCCCGGAAATGCGAATCGCCGGAAGCGGTGATCACCTTCGCCCGCGAACTGGGGCTGAAGATCGTCGACTTCAAGTTCGTCGACCTGCCCGGGACGTGGCAGCACTTCAGCATCCCGACCGAGGAGCTCTCCGAATCCCTCTTCAGCGACGGGATCGGGTTTGACGGATCCTCGATCCGCGGATTCCAGGCGATCAACGAAAGCGACATGCTGCTCATGCCGGACCCGGCGACAGCGGTGATGGATCCGGTCTGCACGGTGCCCACTTTGAGCATCGTCTGCTCGGTGTTCGATCCGGTCACCCGCAAACCGTACAGCCGCGATCCGCGCTACGTCGGCGCCAAGGCCGAGGAGCACCTGCGCCGGACCGGAATTGCGGACGTCTCCTACTGGGGACCGGAGGCAGAATTCTTCATCTTCGACAACATCCGCTTCGATCAGAATCAATTCAGCGGGTATTATTTCATCGACTCGGACGAGGGCGTCTGGAACACCGGGCTCGACCACGGGAACAAGAACCTGGGTTACAAACTGCGCAACAAGGAAGGGTATTTCCCGGTCGCGCCGGCCGACAGCCAGCAGGACCTGCGTTCGGAGATGATCCTCAAATTGATCGCGGCCGGTGTGCGCGTGGAAGTCCACCATCACGAAGTGGCCACGGCCGGCCAGGCCGAGATCGATCTGCATTTCGACAGCCTGTTGAGCATGGCCGACAACCTGATGATGTACAAATACGTGGTCAAGAACGTCGCCCGCGCCAACGGCAAGACGGTGACCTTCATGCCCAAACCGCTGTTTGCCGACAATGGCTCAGGAATGCATGTGCACCAATCGCTTTGGAAAAAGGGCGTCAATCAGTTCTTTGACAAATCCGGCTACGGGCTGACCTCGGAGATGGCCCGCTATTACATCGGCGGCCTGCTCCGGCACTCCCCCGCATTGCTGGCGATCTGCGCCCCGACCACCAATTCCTACCGCCGGCTCGTCCCCGGATTTGAGGCACCCGTCAATTTGGTGTATTCGCAGCGCAATCGCTCGGCCGGTGTGCGCATCCCGATGTACTCCTCGAGCCCGGCCAGCAAACGGATCGAATACCGCTGCCCGGACGCCACCTGCAACCCATACCTGGCTTTCTCGGCCCTGCTGATGGCCGGGTTGGACGGAATCCAAAATAAGATCGATCCGGGCGAGCCTGCGGATTTCAACCTGTACGAGACCGATTCCGAGACCGCCCGCAAGATCAAGACCGTCCCCGGCTCGCTGGCGGAAACGCTCGACGCGCTGGAAAAGGACCACGAATTCCTGCTGGCAGGGGACGTTTTCACCAAGGATGTGATCGAAACCTGGATCGAGTACAAACGCGCCCACGAGGTGGATCCGGTCCGGCTGCGGCCGCATCCGTACGAATTCTTCCTGTATTACGACGCGTGATCCGCTCCCCCATCTCTCCCCCGCTTCGGCGGGGGTTTTTTTTAATCCTCCCCTTATTTTTTTCCCCGGTTCTTCATCACTTCTGAATATCTGCTCAATCCGGTCTTTATCCCGCCTTGGATAATTGAAGTTGTCGATCTTTCACCCCTGAAAGGAAGGGAAAAATAGTATGTCCATCCCAGCCAAAGTACTCTCCAAGCCAAAATGGTTTACCCGCCGGAACATCATCCTGACAATCCTGGCGGTCGTACTCGTCGCCGGCGGCGCCGGCGCCTTCGCCTGGTGGAGAAATAGTCAAACCCCGACCCAGACACAGGAAAGCGTCATGCAGACCGCGACAGTCCAGCGGGGAGACTTGAAACTCTTTGCGACTGGAACGGGAACGCTCATCGCCAGCGCCGAAGCCACCTTCGGTTTCTCGGCCAGCGGAACGGTCGTGGAAGTGCTGGTGAAGACGGGAGACACGGTGGATGCCGGCCAGTTGCTAGCCCGGCTGGACGACACCGACGCGCAAAAACAATATCTTCAGGCGCAGCGCGCCCTGGCGGAGCTTTCCTCCCCGGCCGCGATCTCTACCGCGAAGCTGGCGGTGGCCGATGCGAAGGTTACCGTTGTGGAAAAAAAGGCAACCCTGGCATATCTGATCAGCCCGGAAGTGTTGTATTGGGAGGAGCAGGTTGCCGCGGCGGAAAAAGCGCTGGCGCAGGCCAAAGCGAATGCGGCCACCAATCCCTCGGCGGACGCCGAGAAGAAAGTAAAGGACGCGGAGACGCTCCTGCGGGTGTGCAACAACCGCCTGGCACAGGCTTGGCTGGATTATTGGAACGATTATGTACCCGCGACCTTTCTGACAACGGTCACGGAAGGACGCACCAGTACGAAAAAAGTGATTTCGCCGTCGGATGTGGATGTCGCCGCCGCGCGCGCGGATTATGAATTGGCCAAGTACCAGCTGCAGGAAGCCGAGTGGTACTTGACCGCCATCACCACCGGTGAGATTCCCGAGGGCGCCTCCGGCACCAGCCTCGCCGCCTTCGAACAGGCGCAGGCAGATCTGGTCAGCGCCCAGGATGCAATCGACGCGACAAACTTGTACGCGCCGATCCACGGAACAATCATGTCGGTGGGATTTGAAAAGGGCGACGCCGCCGGATCCGCCTCCACGATCACGATTTCGGACTTGGATCAACCTTACATGCTGGAGATTTATCTGGACGAGAGCGATTGGGGCAACATAAAAGCGGGATACCCCGTGGAAGTAACCTTCGACCTCCTGCCGGATAAGGTTTACACCGGTAAGGTATTGTCGGTCGATCCGGGCCTGATGTCGACCGGCGGATCGGCCTACATCCACGCCTATGTGCAATTGGATACAGCGATCGACGCCGGTCTTCCACTTGGGACCGGAGCTTCGGTGGATGTGATCGGCGGACAGGCAAAAAACGCGCTTCTCATTCCAGTGGAAGCCCTGCACGAAATTTCCGACGGCAAATACGCGGTCTTTGTCGTGGAGAACGGGACGCCCAAGATGCGCTCGGTGGAAATCGGACTGCAGGACCTGGTTTATGTCGAGATCACCTCCGGGTTGAGCGAAGGCGAAGTGGTCACCACCGGCATCACGGAGACGAACTAATGGCCGGCCAACCGCTGATCGAGACCCGGGATCTATCCAAGGTGTACGGCGTGGGGGATACGCGGGTGGCGGCGGTCGACGGCATCAGCTTCCAGATCGAACGGGGCGAGTTTATCGCCGTGATGGGCCCTTCAGGATCCGGCAAGAGCACCTTGATGTACATCCTCGGCTGCCTGGCCACGCCGACGTCGGGCAAGTATTTTCTCGACGGGGAAGATGCCAGCAACCTGAACCGGCGCGAGCTGGCGTTCATCCGCAGCCGCAAGATCGGGTTCATCTTCCAATCCTACAACCTGCTGCCGCGCACGACGGCGCTGCGCAATGTCACCTTGCCGCTCCTGTATAACCGTTCCCTCCGCGCGGATGCAAAAACCAGCGACACCAAAGCCCGCAAACTTTTGGAACTGGTGGGACTGGGGGACCGGCTGGACCACCAGCCGCACGAACTCTCCGGCGGGCAGCAGCAGCGCGTGGCGATCGCGCGGTCGCTGATCAACGACCCGGTGATGATCATCGCCGACGAACCGACGGGCAACCTCGACAGCCATTCCGGCGACGAGGTGATGCGCATCCTGCAGGACCTGCACCACAAGGGAGTGACGATTGTGATGGTCACGCACAACCCGCGGATCGCCCGGGAAGCCTCGCGTGAGATCCATCTTAGCGACGGCCGGATCGCCGACATCGTTCAAAACGGAATCCACGAAGGGCACCAAGGAAAATCGGAAGAACACGAAAAGAATTAAGGAAATAAACAAAACCTTCGTGTCCTTGGGATCTTGCTTCGTGCTCTTCGTGGAATCCACGAAGGACACGAAGATAAATCGAAAGGACACGAAAAGAATTAAGGAAATAAACAAACCTTCGTGTCCTAATGATCTTACTTCGCGCTCTTCGTGGAAAAAGAAAGGAAGCAGCCTCATGAATCCGATCGAAATTCTGCGCGTCTCGTGGGAAGCCATCGGGCGCAACAAAGTCCGCTCGATTCTGACGATGCTGGGCATCATCATCGGCGTCGCGGCCGTGATCATCATGGTGGCGATCAGCGCCGGGACCGAAGCCACGATCCAGGAAAACATCACCGGCCTCGGATCCAACCTGATCTTCGTCACGTCCAACTTCAGCCGCGGCGGCCCGATGGGGATGGTCGTGATGGGAAGCAGCGGCGGCCTGGTGTTCGACGATGCCACCGCGATTGCGGACGGAGTGGACGGGGTAAGCGCCGTCGTGGTGGAGCAGACATCCACCCAAACGGTGAAGGCCGGCAAGACGAGCCTGGAAAGTATCGCCATCCAGGGCACCACGCCGGGATTTCCCGCCGTGCGCGATATGAAAATGGCGACCGGGCGCTACTTCAACCAGAAGGAAGTGGACCAAAAAAAGAAGGTTGCCGTGCTGGGCAGCAGCTTGGCGGAGGAATTGTTCGCCGGCGAGAATCCCATCGGCCAGGTGGTCACGGTCGGCTCGATCAAGCTGACAGTGATCGGCGTCCTGGACGAGAAAGGCACGGTCGGAGAAGTGGATTACGACTCGCGCCTGTACACCCCGATCACCGTCATCTTCGAGAAGTTCACCGATTCGCCCTTCGCCCGGATCCGCGGAGACCAGGTGCGGATGATTTACGTCAAAGTCAGCGACACCAAGTCGATCGATAAGATCATCCTGCAAATCCAGCTTTTGCTGGCCAAGCGGCACGACACCACGCTCGACAACCTGGACGTAACGATCACGACCCAGCAGGACGTTATCACAGCGCAGGGATCCACAACCTCTGCGTTCCGCTCCCTGCTGGCGTGGGTGGCGGGCGTATCGCTGCTGGTCGGCGGGATCGGGATCATGAATATCATGTTGGTGTCCGTCACGGAACGGACCCGGGAGATCGGCATCCGCCAGGCGGTCGGAGCGACCCCTTCGGACATCCTTCTGCAGTTCCTGACCGAAGCGTTGCTGCTGAGCGTTGTGGGAGGCATTCTCGGAATGCTGGCCGGATTTGGCGGTTCCTGGATCTTTTCGAAGGTGAGCGACATGCGCACGGTCGTCCAGCCCGCCTCGATCCTGCTGGCGTTCGGGTCCGCCGCGACGGTCGGCGTGTTCTTCGGCTTCTACCCGGCCAGCAAGGCCGCCCAAATGGAGCCGATCGAGGCGCTGCGGTATGAATAATCTTGCATGCGCAAATTTTAATTTCCAAATCCTTGGAAAACAGCGAGGTGATGACATGAAGAGCACAACTATTCTGACCTCCGGCGTTCTCATCGCCATGATTCTTTTACTGACGGGATGCGGGAGCAAGACGCCGGCTGCAGGAGCGAACGCCACGGGCCGGTTGAATGCGGATTATAAAAATGCACTGCCGGTGGAAAGCCAGCTCATTCTTGGCACGCTCCTCCTGGAGAATACGGACCAGGCGGTCACCGCAGAACAGGCCGCGCAACTCCTCCCGATGTGGCAAATGATGAAGAAACTGGAAAGCAGCGACACGGCCGCCACGCAGGAAAAAGGAGGGCTCATCGAGCAGATCCAAGAGACGATGACCAAGGAACAGATCCAAGCCATCGCCGCGATGAAACTCACGCAATCGGATGCGGTTGCCTACATGCAAAAAGCCGGGCTTGTTCAAAGGCCGCAGCAATCCGGGACTCCGGCCGCGTCCGGTTCCACCAGCGGGAACTTCCCTGGCGACACAGGAGGAGCACCGCCCGCGGGTTTTGTCGCCGGCGGTGATATGCCGGCCGGCGGCGGTCAAATGCCCGGCGGCGGAACCGGTCCCGGCGCAGGCGGGGCTGCCAATCCCAATCAGGATCTCAGCGCGGAACAGATTGCGACCCTGGAAGCCCGCCGGGCAAGCGGCGGTTCCGGAGGAAATTCCTCCGTGCTTCTCGACGCACTGATTACACTGCTGGGGACGAAACAGGCATCCTGACGACTGACCGCACCCCCTGCCCCTCGCTCCTGCCGCAATCCTCAAGGAGGAATGGGCAGGGGGTGTGACAGGCTCTTCCTTTCCTTCCTCCCTTGGGTCGAAAGCGCCGCCGAACGATTGCGGCGCTTTCGGTCATCTTTTCGAAACCACCTATGAACCCGCTGAGAGAAGCGGCATCCGGGCGGGATTTCTCGAATTCGTAAAACCTTCCGTCTGGACTCGGCTGATTCGATGCAGTATAAATAAGAAATCTGCGATCGCCTTCACGGCAAACCGACAATTACAACGGTTGGTGTTGATATGAAAAACTCCAGAATCCTCATCTACATCTCTGTCATCTTCATTGCATTCGGGTTAAGCGCGTGCGCGCCGATCGAATTCGAGGAATACCCGGACGGATCGGGCGGGACGTCCGTGAATACGACAGGGCGGTTGACCCCGGATTCCACGGACGCCCTGCCGGTGGAAACCCAGTTGATCCTCGGCACACTGCTTCTGGAGGGGACGGATCAGGCCGTCGATGCGAAACAGGCGGCTGCATTGCTTCCGCTCTGGGAACAATGGCACGATATGAACCGGAGCAATGCCGCCGCCCAGGGCGACAGGGATACCCTGCTGGCGCAGATCCAATCGGCGATGACCGAGGGGCAGATTCAAGCCATCGCCGCGATGAACCTGACCCAGCAAGACATCCTCGACTATATAGAAAAGAACGGGGTCGGATTTCCACCCCGAACGACCGGAGCCGCGGGCACACCCCCGCTGGACAACGACGACTCCCCCTTTGGAGGCGATCAAACTCAAACGCTCAGCCCGGAGGAGCTTGCCACATTGCAATCCGTCTACCAGGGCGGCTACGGCGGCTCCCACGGACCCGAATGGGCGCTGCTGCACGCGTTGATCCGATTGCTGGAATCGAAACAACAAACCTGATCCATTCTTAAAAACAAAGCGCCGCCCGATGCAGGCGGCGCTTTCATACTATCCTGCGAATTGTTCTTGAATGCGGGATTGAATCAAAATCGGAAGTATTTAGTTTTAAAACCACGGAGGACACTGAGGTACACGGAGGAAAATGCACGGAAAGAATTCCGTGCCTCTCCGTGCCTTCCGTGGAGCTGAGTTTTTTCAATGCCTCGCTTCGATCAAAGCGGAAAATCCTAATTAAAATTCTTTCGCTGTTTACCAACCAACCATTATCCCTACTGCATCTTCCCCACAAATTCGCCGATCTGCCGGATGGACTGACCCGCTTCCGGGATGAAGGGTGCGAACACCTGGAAGACGTGCCACATTCCCTTCCAGACAACAAGCGCCGCCTCCCCGCCCGCGGCGCGCACCCGCTCCGCCATCCGCACTGAATCATCGAGCAGAACCTCGTCTTCGCCCACGTGCAGGAGGATCGGCGGCAATTCCTTCAAATCCGCGTATAACGGAGAGATCAACGGATTGCGGGGATCCTCGGAGCGGATGTAATCGGATTCGATGGAGGATCCCAAAGGCGCCGACGCTCCCTCGGGGAAGATGGGATCAATTCCCATTTTCGTGCGCATGGACTGTCCGGTCCATGCCATATCGGTCAGCGGCGAGAGACAAACGGCGGCGGCTGGAAGCGGCTCGCCCGCCTTGCGCAGCGCCAGCATCAGCACCAGCGTCAAATTCCCGCCGGCGGAATCTCCGGCGACGACGATCCGTTTTGGATCGATCCCGCTTTTAACCAGACCGCGGTACGCTCCGAGGCAGTCGTCGAACGCGGCCGGGAACGGGTGCTCCGGAGCCAGGCGGTAATCCACCGAAAAAGCGCGCGTTCCGGCCGCTTGTGCAATCCGGGCGACAAGCGCGCGATGGGAATCCAGCGAACAAAAGATAAATCCCCCGCCGTGAATATAGAGAAGCGCGCGGTCCGCCGGCGCGCCATTCGGGGTGATCCATTCTCCCGGAACAGCTCCGGCCTTGGCCTTCCGGACCGAGACACCCCGCGGAAGCCCCAGCAACCGGGCGGCGGAGTCGGTTCTCCGCCGCAGTTCAGCGACGGTGCCGTTTGTCCCGCTCATAAACTTCGTTCTGCGGAGAAAAAACCGCAATACTCGGCTGCGAATGCTGGGCATGGTTTTCCCCGACGGCATTTACCAGATAAAATCCACGGCTTTGAGAAAAGCGCGGGCCAGAATCATATGGCCGACGGCGTTCACATGCACGCGGTCCTCCGCCAGCTCGTCGGCGGTCGCTTCCCGCAGCGCTTCGTCGAACGCCGCCTGCGTATCCACCAGGACGGCCTGGTATTTCGGCGCCAGGGTCCGTACGGCATCCCCGTAGCGGTCCATCATCGCGCGCATGGGAACGTTGCGATCGGTCTCGACGAAATAGGGCGTCATCAGGATCAATCCCTGCAGTTGCGGGCGGGTTTCGCGGATCAGTCTTTCCAGCGTGCCTTCATATTCGCCGATCGATATTTGCCGCGCCGGGGGAAGCCCGAGGTCAAACTGGCCCCAAACGTCGTTGATCCCGATCATGACCGAAAGCCAGTCGGGATGCATGTTCGCCACATGGTTCTTCCATCGGGAATCCAGGTCCCGGATGGTGTTGCCGCCGATGCCCATATTCCAGATCCGGATGCGATGCCCGGGATACGCGGCCGAGATCAGGGCGTCGACGTAATGGACGTACCCGTTGCCGAGGAGGCTGTCCGCTTCTTCCGAAAGCGGCTGCTCCCGCCCCCATTCCGTAATGGAATCACCGATCATCACCAGTTTGCTGCCACGCGCGATCTTCATACGTTCCATCCTTTCCGCGGGGGATGATTTTTCCGGGAATTGAATTCACCCGGATTCCACATTCCGCTGCTGCTTCACTCTCACGTGCGCGTCTTCCGCCTGCCGGACGATCCCGGGGTCCATATATTTTTCTATCTCCTGCAATTTGCGCTCCAGCGTATCCGCGGAGAGAACCTGACGGGAATACCGGATGGCTTCATCCAACAGATCCCGATACTTCTCGGGGCTTGTGCCGCGTTCATCCCAAAAAGAGCGGCCCTTCCGCAATTCAAATTTACACCTCAGATTCTGCGCTTTTTCGTTCAGAACCCCCTCGAACGCCGCCCCCACCCCGGCGCCGCCTGCGCGGCCGACCAAAATGTAAAGTAAGTCGACCAAGGTATTGAAATACACCCGCAGCGGGTTTTCGTCGTCGGCCAGCCGCCGGCGCTTCTCCTGCTCGAGCGCGCGACTGGCGACCCGGCCGAGCAAAAGCGCCTCACGGTCCCGATCCGCCGTCAGGCGCTCGGTCTCGGGATGCACGAGAATGTCGAATCCGGGAAACTGAATCGGATCGCTCGAAGCAACCGCCCGCAGGCGGTATTTGATCCGGGAAAGGCCGAGGGATACCGTGTAATCGTCGCTGATGCCGGTCCGGGACGCCTTTCGAATCGCCGCGCCCTCATACCCGCGGGTCAGACCGATCAACTGCCCGAAGGATTTCCCCAATCCCTCACCCGGATCCTTCAACCCCAAGATGGGGATAAGCGCGGGATCGATGAATACCACCCGCCCTTGTTTATCCGCCATCAACAGGAAATCCTTCCCCGCTTCCGGAATGAAGGCCTGCAGGTCGACATCCTTTCCCGGCTCCGGCAGGCGAAGCCGCAGGAACAGACCGATGTTCCAGACGACATACGCGCCGATGTAAATGATATCGAATACGGCGCTCAGGAAATTCAATTGCCCGTCGGGATAATACAACCCGTTCCAGGCGCCGTAACTGAACAGCAAATCGTAAATGGCATGCAGCAGAATTCCCAAGGCGATCACGCCCCAGGAAAGCGCCAACTGCCCGCCCAGAAAGACCATGACGAGTGCCATGGCAAGAGATAATAGAAAGATATCGGCGATCGGATAAGCGAGGGTTAGCGCCATTTCGATCGGGGGGCCGGATTCCGGACTGGCAAGGATCGGGAGGATGACCAGCAGGAGCAACAGAATCCCCAGACCGATCAGGATGCCCATCATCAGCCGTCTTCCCGCACGTGGAATCGACGCCTGTAACAGGATGTATTGGTAACCGATGGAGAAGCACAACGGAAGGTATCCGATCAGCCAGAGAAAGTTTGCTCCAGAAGGGTAGGGAATTTCCTGTCCCCCCATCACCTCAAAGTACGTCCAGATCAACTCGCCAAGACTCCAACAGACCAAACCCAGCGTCATCGCCCCCCAAATTCTTGCACCCGTCCGGTCCGTCCTTTGCCGGCGGAAGATTCGGTAGGCCATGGCAGCGGCGGAAAAACCTAAAATCAGAGGAACGATGCTCGAGGTGACAATCAGCATCTCAGGCGATGGCGTGACGAGGTAGAACAATGCGGAGATGACGATCGCCAATCCGCCAACCAGCGAAGCATTTCGAAGGATATGGAGTTCCGCCTTCATACCGATTCCCTGCACAAGAACATTTTACCCAACCAAAACGCTCGCGGGTAAATGGAGCCCGACTCCGCATGGATGGGATTCTTCCCTCCGGCGGGCACCCTCATCGAACTCATCTGGGTTTTTCGTCGAGCCATCGCACCATCCGAAGCCGGTTTTCCTCGGCCGCCTGCACGATCCGCGACGGTATGTGCCGTTCGATTTCCTGCAGGTTCCGGTCGATGATTCGCGTGGGGACGACGGTCTTGGAATACCGGATCGCCTCCTCCAGCAGCTCCTGGTAGCATCCGGCGTCGGGAGCGGCCCCGGTCCACGCCATCCGCCCCTTATGGATCTGAAAATCGCACCCCCTCTGTCGCGCCTTCTTCATCAGAACCGAATCGAACGCCGTCTCCACCTGCGCGCCGCCGGCATGGCTTACCAGGTTGTCGAGCAATCCGACCACGGCGTTGACGTACACCCGCAACGGATCCTCCATACCCGATATCCGCTGCTCCTTCTCCTGCTCCTGTGCGGTCCGGACGATCTGGTCCATGAGCTCGGAATCCGCGAGCCTTCCCTTTTCCTCCGACAGGATCGCCTTCGCATCAAGGTCGGATCCCGCCTCGGGCAGGCGCAGACGCCGATACAAACCGACCGTCCACACGACGTACGCGCTGATGTAGAGCGTATCGAACAGGCCGCTGAGGAAATTCAATTCGCCGTCGGGATAATACAGGCCGTTCCAGGTGCCATAGCTGAAGAGGAGATCGGCGATGGAGAGCAGGATGATCCCCGCCGCAATCGGACCCCATGCCAAGGCCAGTTCCCCTCCCAGAAAAGCCGTCGCCAGAGCCACACCGAAGGAAAGCAGGATGATGTCCCCGACGGGATATGCTAAATTGAAGAAAACCTCGATCGGCGTTCCCGCCTCCGGATCGGTCAGGATGGGGATCATAACCAGCCAAAGCGTCAGGGCGAGCATGATCACCACCACCGCGAGGATCAGCAACCGCCGCGACCGGTCTACGGCGGCGCGGAGCGGAAAGTACTGGGAGGCGAGGGCAAAGGCGAGCGGTATGTAGCCAAGCGTCCACACCACGTCGGCCAGGGAGGGAAAGGGGGTTTCCTGCTGGAGCACCAGCTCGTAATACGACCAGATCGCCTCGCCGATCGCCCACAGGATCAGCCCCAGAGTCATGGCTCCCCAGATCCTCCTTCCCAGACGGCTCTTCAGTTGCCGGCGAAAGATCAGGAAGGCAAACACAGCGCCGGTCAGGCTCAGCAACAGGGGAAAAACATCCGACACGACTTTCACCAGCACCTGGGATGGATTGAACACGAACGCCAAAATAGTGAACACGATTATCAATCCGCCCGCCAAGACGGAATTGCGAAGGATGATGCGTTCTGCATTCATGCTGCCTCCAATGGATGAGGATATCGTTGTGCAGCGATTCCGTCGGATCGGCACCTGCGGGTTGGACATGGTCTTCGTTCCGCGGCCATGAAATCGCAAAAACAGCCCGCCGGATCCCACCTTCCCGGCGGGATGGAACGTATCGTCTTATTTTCGCAACAACCGGAAAGCCATATCCGATTGGAAATCCGAGAGCAAAACGGCGCAAGGCCCGCTGCCGCTGCAGGTGATTTCGAACGGCGGAAGGAAGGCGCCCTTCCAGGTATCGAATGGAGTGACGATGTAGGTACCGGCCGCCAATCCCTTGATCTCCACCGCCACACCCTGCCGCGTGACATTATATTGACGGACTTCCGCGACCGGTTTTCCTTCCATGGTGTAATCCTGGATCCAGAACAATCCTCCCGATTCTCCCGCCACACCCCAGCCGCGAATTCGCGGGTCATTGCTTGCGATCCCCAGCGTGGAAGGATTCCATTTTACCAATGGGATATCGGCCAGGAACTGCGCGATGCGCGCGGTATCGGCGAGCATCTCGGGCGTCATCTCGCCCCAGGTCCCGCCGTTCCACTCCGCCGGCATCGCCGCCGCGCCGGCGGCAAGCGCCGCCCAGATGGAATTATGAAACAGCTCCGGGTAGACCGTGTTCCCGCTGACTCCGAACTCGCCCACCCAGTTGGGTTTCGCTTCCGCGATCCACATCATTTGCGTCCAATCCGCCAGAACCTGCGCCGCATGCACGACGTCCCATTCCAGCGTGCCATTGGAAAAATCATAGAGGTGCACTTGCGGCACGTCCATCACCTTCCAGCCCTGCGGCCACGCGCCTTCGCCGGAGTAACTCGCGGTGGTCGGATGCCGGTAGGGATCATTTTCCACGAAGAAGTCGTTCACTTTCTCGTGCCATGGATCGAGCTGGCCGTAGGCGTTGGTCAGATTGATCTCCGAGACGGTCTGCCACATCCCGATCGCCGGGCTGTAGCCCCAGCGGGCGATGATGTAGCGGTAGAGGTTGGCCTGCCAATCCCAGCTTTCGGCGGCGTTAAAGAAGGATTGAATATCCCCCAGCTTGCTGAACCCGTTGGTTTCCCACCGGCCGCCGCTCAGCGAATGCGTCGCATCGCGCAGCGAGGGATGATCCCAGATGGTGAAAACCAGCCGGATCCCTTTTGCCTGCGCGTCTTTGACGATTACGTCGATCGTTCCCAGGTGGTTGACGGAATACTGGTCGTAGGAGCTGCCGACCGGAGACATGGAATAGAGCGGCCACCAGACTACGTAATTCTCCATGCCTTCTTTCATCGCGTCGAACAGGCCGACCCCGGTTTCCACGCTGAAGCCGTCGACGAGGATGTTCAACGCGTCGCAATGCCCCACTCCATAGAACGGAGTGCCGTCGTCGTACGCCAGGTAGCGGCTGCTGTAAGAAGGATCCACCAGATTGCCGGCCCGCACCCAGCCGTGCAACTCGGAAGGAGTGGCGGTGAAGGTGCCCTCCGCCGGCGCGCTGCTTCCCTTCGCGTCGGTGATGGAAAGCCGGTAGCTCCACTTGCCCTCCCGCGAAGGGGTGAAGCGGATTCTCCAGGAGTCCTGTCCATCCCAAAAGCCCGGCACCTTCATTTCGATTCCGCCCGGTCCCGAGAAGATTCCGTCCAGCCGGACCTCGCGCGAATCGTACGGATTGGAATATTTCGCGCTGGCGTCGAGGATCATTTCGACAGACTCGTAGCGCGGCACCTCGGTCCGGTCCAGGCGCACGGCGGAAATTTGGGGTGCGTCTTTCGACACCGTCTCCGTGGGCACGACCGCGCCGACCGTATCCTGAACGGTCCCGCCGCATCCGGCTGTGAATATCGCACCGCCCAGAATCAGGACGAGTATGGCGCACAGGCGATCCGTTCGATTTTTAATTTTCATGCTTTTCTCCTGTCATCCACTCTTGCTTGAGAGAAACCCTGCGTGTCTCCACCGGTTAAAAGAGCAATCCTTTTGTTCCCTGCGCGCGCTTTAAAGCCGGCGCAATGATTTCTCCCTTTCGTGCGTTGTGTTTATTTCAGGTTCTCTTCCAGGAATTCCAGGATCATGCGCGAAATTTCCTCCCAAGTCGGTTCGGCGGTTTTCCCCGGAAGGGGATTCAGCCCGTGATCTCCGCCCTTGACGATCACCAGCGTCGAAGGGACGCCCGCCGCCCGAAGGCGCTCGTCGAGGATCAGTGCCTGTTCGATCGGGACGACGCCGTCCTTGTCGCCGTGGAAAATTAAAAACGGCGGGTCATCGGGGGTGACGTAGGTGACCGGGCTGGCGGGAGCCAGCAGCGTGTTATTGGTTCCGGCCAGCGCGCCGAAGGCGAAGTAGATCGCCTTGCTGACCCCGCCCTCGACCGGGACGGTGAAATCCGAAAGCCCGGACATGGTGACCACCGCCTGCACGCGCGAGGATTGGTCGAGGTACTCGCCAACGTCGAATCCGGCGGATTTATCCGCCGTCCCCAGCAGCGCCGCCAGGTGGCCGCCGGCGCTCGCCCCGAGCGCGCCGATCTTTTCAGGATTGATGTTGTACTGGGAACTATGCGCGCGCAGGTAACGCACCGCGCACATCACATCCTCGATCATCGCGGGGAATTTAATATCACTGGTGGCCAAGCGGTAATTGACCGACACGACGAGGATCCCGTGATCGTTGAGGTATCTCCAGCCTTCCCCTTCGGCCTTGTCCAATTCGCGCCAGCTCCCGCCATGGATGTAGACAAACACCGGCCACGGCCCGCCGGACTTCGGGTAGTAGACATCCAGTTTCTGCGGCAGTTGGTTCATCGTGCAGTAGGTTACATCGAGGTCAGATCTGCCGAATTTCGCGGCGGAAAAGGTCGCCGTGGCGGTCGGCGCCGGTGTGGGCGTGACGGTCGGGGTGGCCAGCGTCACGGCGCAAGCGGTCAGGAGAATGAGGAGGATCGAACAATAGAAAATGCCGGATCGCATCGGAATTTCTCCTGTATTCTTTTATGGTAAATCGCTTTTCCCAAAAGCCCTGCTTGGTTCAATCCGCTGTATGTTTTTTACCACGGATTGCGCCGAATATTCCGGATTTCACGGAATTAAAATATTTTTTATCCGATTCATGAATTCGGGCGTTTATTCCTGTAATCCGTGGTGATTATCGCCTTTCCACAATGGGGAGAACACGTTCTCGGAGAATAATTATAGTCTGTTTCACAAGCCCGGCCGACTCGAGGTTGACAATTCGCACCCCATCCGACATGATAGAAACCACATTGAACCTCTCCATATTCTTTATGGCGGGAGCATAGCATGACAGTGAAGATCACGCGCTGCGCGGAAAATCCGATCGTCCAACCGGGGAAATGGGGTTGGCGGATGAGCAATGCCTACAACCCCGGCGCGCTGTATGAGGACGGGCGGTTTTTCCTCTACGAGCGGACAGCCGGTTCGCTGCGGCCGCATCACTGTTTCGTGGGTCTTCTGGAAAGCACAGATGGGGTCCATTTCCAGCACGTTTCCGATAAACCCGTCTTATCCCCGGAGATGATGGGGTATCCATACGGCAGCGTCCAGGATCCGCGCGTGGTGAAGATCGAAAACACCTACTACATGACCTTCGCGTTCCGCCGCTACGCCTGGAGCATTTCCCCCACCGGATTAGGCGTACCCGACGCCGCGCAAAGCGTATTTCCCGGTTTCGATCCGGCTAAGGATAAAAACCAGACCCGCTCGGGGATCGCCGTTTCGAAAGACCGGGTGCATTGGGAATTCTTCGGCTGGGCGACTCCGGACGATATCGACGACCGGGATGTGATCCTCTTCCCGGAAAAGATCGGCGGCCGCTTCGCGCTCCTGCGCCGTCCGATCGGATTCGTCGACACGGCCACCGGTCACAGCGAGGAGCACCCGTCGATCCGGATCTCGTTTTCGTCCGACCTGAATACATGGACCGACCCGGAAATCGTGATCGGTCCGCAGTACCCCTGGGAGGATAACCGCATCGGCGGCTCGGCTCCGCCGGTCCGGACGGCGCGCGGCTGGCTGACGCTTTACCACGGCGTCGAAACCGTCCATCGCCCCACCCGGCGTGTGATCTACCGGCCGGGGGCGATGCTGCTTGACCTCGAGGATCCCCGGCGGGTGATTGCGCGGGCGCCGGATTTCATCATGGAGCCCGAAGCCTATTATGAGAAATTCGGGCTTTTCATACCGAATGTGATCTTCCCGACGGGGACCGTCGTCAAAGACGGTTTGCTGTGGATTTATTACGGGTGCTGCGATACGGCCATCAGCCTGGCGACGGTTCCGCTGGACGAATTGGTGGATCATATTTATTCCACCGGCCGACCTTCCTGACCGTCCGGATATTTATTCCACGAAGAGCACCAAGAGCACGAAATGAATTTCCGCAATGGATAATCCCTTGGTCCCTCCGTGCTCCCCGGTCCGCCGGTCCGGGACGGGCTTTGTGGAAAAAAATCCCTTTCGATACTCGCAAATCACACTTCTATCCGTTCAACCTTAAACAGCACCGGCCGCAATCCGTCGGTGCAGGATTCGATCTTCACCTGCGGGTTGCCCGCGTGCATGCTGTGGATGATGAAGCGCATATCCGCCCAAGCCCAAGTGCACAGCCCTTCCGGCGGATCCCACTCGCTCTCGGTGATGAACTCCTGCCCCACCTCCAAACGGCCGCATGCGGCAGGCGGCCCGTAGGGATATTGTTTGTAGAGATCCTCGTTAAAAGATTTACGGATGACGGTGATTTTACATTTGTAGTTTGGCATGGTCGCTCCCATCAGATGATCCCTCCCCCCTGAAAAGCGCTGTCCCCCCATTCTCCAAAGGAAAATGGGGGGACCCGAGGGGGGCGGGAGAGTGTTTTTCCCTTTTTCAGACTTATCCTTTTTTCTTCCTCATCGAATCCCGCAACGCCCGCCAGCCGATCACCTGGATGCCGGAGCGCTTGATGAAATTCCGCAGCGCCGAGCTGGTGAAGGCCTGGTAATCCGCGACGCGGCTTTTCCAATCCGGCGCGATCGCGCGCAGTTCGGGCGTATCGCAGGCGGGATGGAGTATGAAATAGGTGAGTCCCGGCGGCAGGGCCGCCATCGCGCGCTGCGCCGTGCCGATGCGGTCGTCAGCTTTCTCCAAAGGCATCACAAAAAAATTGTCGAACAGGGGCATCCCCTGCTCCTCCAGTTTCTCGGACCAATGCGCCAAGGCGGGGGCCGACTTTTCGTCACTCCCGGCCGCCTTCGCGCCGGCTTTATCCATGCGCAGGAAAAAAGAAGGGAGGCCATAACGCGCCGGCAATTGCAGGTAGACCGGGAGGAACTTGAGATCCCAGGCGGTGAGCATGTGAGAATCCACATGCGTCAGGTCGATCCCGGCCGCTTGCGCGCGCTGGATCTGCACCCGCAGCTCCATCTGCACGGCCGCCGCTTTTCCGTTCTTCTCCGGCGGTTCGGATTGCTGATAGAAATATCCCGCCGCATCGATCAGCCCCGATGCGGGATCGTGCGTCGAGAGCGGTCCCCAGCGGTAGGAATCCCACTCGCTGGTCAGGGTGAAATGCAAGCCTGCGTCGAGCCCGGGATGCGCCCGGCAGTAGGCGGCCGCGGCCGGGAACCACGGGCAGACGGCCATCACCGCCATCGAGGAAACGATGCCGGCATTCATGAAGCCCTCCACCGCGGCCACACTAGAGTGGCACATGCCGATATCGTCGGCATGAATGACCACCACGCGGTCCTTTTCGGAAAAACCCAATTCACGTAAAACGGGATTTGGATGCATGCGGCCTCCTTCCCCCCTCAAAACAACTGTCCCCCCGTTTTCCGGAAGAAAATGGGGGGATTACAGGGGGGAGAGAATTTATTTTATTTCCTTCTCCACTACCAGCGTGCAGCGCGTGACGAGCGCGGCGATCGCGCCGATCGCCGCCAGTTGCGGAGCCAGGATCACTCCCACCACGCCGAGCGTAACCGGGAATTCGATCAGCGTTTTGCCTGCCTCGTCCTTGATGAGGATTCGCCGGATGTTGCCCTCGTGCAGGAGCTCTTTTACCTTGGCCAGGAGCGCATCGCCGTTCAGCTGGAACTCTTCGGTTCTTGTCTTTTGTTCGGTCATGGGAATTCCTTTCCAATGGAAACAACGGATGCGTGACGATGAATAACATCTGACATAAACGGAAATTTTACCCCGTCTTTGATAACCCGCTGATCGCCTTAATGAAAATATCCGATCGCCTGCAAGAGGAACATCCCGATCCCGATAAAAAGATAGAAGGATCCAACGACTACCGACTGACAGGCGGTGGACCTGCGCGGATTTTTTCCCGCCGGAATTCCGGATTCTCCTTCCCCTTTGCCGGCCGAACCCGATCCTTTCCGGATATTCCCGTACGGGATGATGGCGATGCCCAGGATTATCGATGCGGCCCCCAACCCCAGCACAACCCCGCTGGGGAAGAGGAGGAATTCGAAGCTCATCGCGAGGATAAAAATAATGAACAGTGCGGCGATAAACAGAAGCTGGTACATCGGTTTACCAACCTCGCTGGAAGCCGGCCGGCAGCCCACAAGCTTCGATTCCCCTGCCTGCCGGCAGGTCCCGATTCATATTACCCGAATGCAGCCCGATCCTCTTTTACGGCGGCGGATACAAGTCTCGAAAGCGCGAGCCTCAGCAGCCAACCGGTGCGATAGCGCAACGGATCGGCCCATAAAGCGCCCACCAGCTGATGGACCCAGGCCTGGGGTTTGGGCGCCGCCGATTCCCAGACGGTGCCGGGGGGATAGATCAAGTATATATCCCAGGCAACGCGGTCCTGCGCGCCCATCGCCATAGCGATCGCCGAGCCCGCGCGCTTCGTTCCGTCATGGAAGTGGGTGATGCGCGGGCCCAGCATGCGCGCCGCTTGCCGCCGGGCTTCCTCCCCGTTATCCGCCGGAAGCATATCGATCCAGACGACGAAAACGGCGAGTTTCGATTCAGGACCAAGCCCCTGGACGATCTCGAACGCCGTATTGGCGCCTTGAAGGCAGAATCCGCAGGTAGGGGAAACCAAGATCACAAGGCGCGATACATCTTGCGCGGAATTAAAGGCCGCCTTCAGGGGTTCGAGTGAATCGGAAATCGGGATAATGCGGGCAGGAGATGCCGATTGCTTCATGATTTCACCAACCTACTGTGCGCCATCTGTGAAAGTTCCCGTACGTACGGATAAGGAACACAATTATCATTTTACCCGACAGGAACGAAGTGACCTTCCTATCCCCAAAATCCGATAAAGGACAAATCGGACAATCGTCCGGCCCTCTCCTACCAGCCGACAACCGGCGCGATGGCCGACGCCAACTGGCCCGCCATCATCGCCTGCTGTTCCGCGCTGGGGTGGGTGCCGCAGCCGATCCCCACGACGGGGATCGAAAAATACTTGTAGACTTTGGCATCCCCGTCCGCGTTCAATGCGTCCACCGTTTTGGTGATCGCATTTTTCTGGTCGGTGGCGAACGTGTTGGCCGGGTTCGGCCAGTGGTCGCCGAGCATCGGGCTGGAGACGACGAAGATCGCCGCCTGCGGGTAGTAGGAACGGAGTTTCTTTATGAATTCGACGTACTTCGCGGCGAAGGCATCCACGTCCATCGATTCCCGTTTGCTGTCTCCCGGCGAAAAATCGTCCGTCCCGAGCGCGAGCACCAGCACATCCGGAACGAACAACGTATGATCCCAGACCGGCGACCCGGTCTGTTCGAAAAACAGCAGGTCGTACACTTCCGGCATCGGCCGCGCGTCGTATTGGGAGCTGTAGTTGCGCACCAGACCGATCCCCGAGACGGCGGAAACGTGATAATCGGCGCCGAGGCTGCGCGCCAGCACCGGGCCGTAGGCGAGCCGGGCATTGTTATAAGGCTGCCCCCAGCCGTCCGCCTGGCACTCCGCGGAGTTGTTATCCGCCTCGATCCCCGCTCCGGCGGTGATGGAATCGCCGATGAATTCGATCCGGCGCGCCGGCCTTTGCGGCGGCGGCAGGATCTCGCCCGCGAATTCGAATCCGAGGAACTTGGAATAGCCGATGCTGGCTTCCGTCCGCTTGACGAGCATGATCGTGTGTTCCGCGTTGGGAAGTCCGGACGCAACCTCGTAGCGCGAGACCCCCTGCTCGGGCGCGATCTTGACAACCGTATTGTCATCGATCACGGCATCATAGTAATTGCGGTTGGTTCCCCATTTGAATTCGTCCGCCAGCATCACCGCGGCTCCCGTTCCGCGGAAGCAGGCGCGGATGTAAACCGCCGGGGCGGAGAACTTCGGCGCCTTCGGATCGGAAAAATCGATCCGGCCGGTATAGAGAATATTGGGATCATCCGGTGCGTATACCTTGGGTGAGATGTCGGCCAGGCGGGTTTCGGTTCCCAAAAGATCCGCGGTCGGAGTGGCCGTGGGGGCGGCAAGCTTCGGCGCACAGGCGGAAATAAAAGTGGTCAGGCTGAGTTCCAGAAATCCGCGGCGGGAGATTCTTTTTGTCATCGTGAAACTCCATTGAACACCGATAGGATTAATGGGAAAACCTGTCGATTATATCCTCCGCGTATTTTTCGCTGCTACTGTTCCACGGCCCACAACCGCACCGTTCCGTCGACCGAGCTGGAGAACAGGATGCTGCCGTCGGGCGTGAACGCGACGTCGCTGATCCGGTCGGTGTGGCCTTTCAACACTTTGAGCCGATCGCCGGTCCTGGCGTCGTACAGAACCACTTCATTCTCTGTGGTGCCGACGGCCAAAATTGATCCGTCGGGCGAAAAGGCGACCGCGTACACATTTTGTTTTTTCTGGTCGAGCGCGATCATCTCCTCGCCCGTCGCCGTATCCCAAATAAAGCGCCCCGAAGAAAGCATTTTGCTGTCGGGCGAAAACGCCAGACGGTTGGAATCCGTTTCTTTATAAACCCACAGGGTTTCGCCGTCCGGAAAGCCCGCCAGCCGGATGTACAGCCGGCTGTACCCCCCGCCGGCGGCGACCATCTTCCCGTCGGGCGATACGGCGAGCGCATAGATGCGTGTATCCGGAAGCGTGAAGAGAGTCCGGCTGGAACCGTCCGCAAGATCCCAAACAAGGACGCTTTTATCCCAGGATGAGGAAAGCAGAGATGCGCCGTCAGGGGTGAAGGCGAGGCCAGAAACCAGGCCGGTGTGTCCTTCGAGTGTGCGGATCTGAGCGCCCGTTTCCGCATTCCAGAGAATCACCGATAAGTCTTCCCCGGGGGATGCGATCATCGCTCCGTCGGGCGAAAAGGCGACGCATTCCACGTCCCGGTCGCCTCCATCCATGATAAAGAGCTCGTTTCCTGCAACGGCATCCCATACGCTCAAGAGCGACGTCTCGTATCCGTAGCCGGTCACGGCGCGCAGCCCGTCGGGAGAGAGCGCCATGCTGAGGATCGAACCATGATGCTCGTTCAGGTAGCCGGTCCGTTCCCCGGTCTCCACATCGAAGATCATCGTTTCGCCGTTATATAAGCCCGCCGCCAAGCGGTTGCCGTCCGGTGAAAACGCCAGCCGCTCGGCGAACGTATCGGTGTCGGTGAATGTGCGAATCTTTTTCTTCGCCGCCAGATCCCAGAGCGCTAGGCTTCCCTGATATTCGTTCACGGCGAAAACGGACCGATCGGGGGAAAAGGCGGCTTCGTCGACCGATTCGACATCCAGTTTAAAAAGCGGTATTCGCTGTCGGTTGGCAGCGTCGATCCGTGTTACTCCGCCGGCCGATCCGATGACATACAGGTTTTTTCCATCCGTAGAAAACACCATCTCGAAAACCATATCGCCGAAATCGCGGACAGAGCCCAATAAAGTTCCGGTTTGTGTGTCGCGAAAATAGATGGCCGCCACAATCGGCCCCGATTGCTGCGCGACGGAGGATACGGCCAGCACCGAGCCGTCCGGCGAGAACGCCAGGCTGGTCACCCGGCCCGTATCACCCGTGAAGGCGGCGATTTCCCCGCCGCTTTCGGTGTCCCAAATTTTCACTTTGTCCTCGGTCGAACCGGAGGCCAGCAGCCTCCCGTCGGCCGAGAACATCAATTCCACGGCGGCGGCATCCCATTCCCGAACAAAGCGCGGATGATCCCCGGCCGGGAGATCCCAAAGTTGCACCAGATTGCCCCCCAATCCGGCCGCGGCAAAATTCCCCTCCGGAGAGACGGCAACCGCCTCGACGTCTGCCATCGTTTCCAGATGGTGAAGCAGGGACATGGAAGCGGCGTCATATACGTCAAAGCCCGTGTAGGTCCCGATGACCAAACGGCCGCCGTCGGCCGTCCAGCCCAGATCCATCAATCGGCCGCGGCCGAATTGCTTAACCTGACTCAACTTATCGGCGTTGGCAAGCGAGATTTCCGGGTAGGGCCAGGCCGGGGAAGGCGACGGTTCGGCGGTCGCCGTCGGCACAGGCAACTCCGAAGTCGGTTGGACCGGCTGCGTGTCTGCCGGCGGCTGCGGGGTGGCATCGGGGCCGGGCAATTCGAGGAACACACAGGCATTGACCGCCAGAAATAGGATGGAAAGTAGGAAAAGGATTCGCTGAGTGGGCCAACCTTTTCTCGTCGACATCGGAGTCTCCTTCTCTGATTCTATGGAAAAACACAAGCAGGGATACGGGAAAACACCGAAAAAATGACGCCGGATGACACTCTAATTATAGTGCCGATCGTAATTACAAATACGCGGATGCGGCCGTCGTCATGTATGCAGAACGGCGTCATGATATTCCCGAAGGGGTATCCGGCGTTTCTATTTGAAAAGCTTCTGGGGATCCCGGTTCAGCGAATCCCAGGGATAAAAAATAGTGAGCAGAATTAATTGGACGGTTATGACACAGACCGTCACCCATTCGCCGCTCGCAATTCCCCCGAACAGGATGTGATACAAGGAGGTCAGCACACTTCCAATTCCGGCGATATACAGGACGGCGACGATCGCGATATTTTTCACCGGATCGCGCGCGGCGAGGATCGTGGCGATTCCCATCCCCACGACCAGCACGCCGATTTCGTGCAGAAAAATCAGGCTTCCGCCCGGATCCACCGCCAGGTCATTCATCCCGACGGACCGAAGATACCATTCCGGAAAAAATAGATGGCTGATTCCCCATTAGCAGATTTGAATGACGCCTGAAACGATTAGAAGCCATTTCAATACAACAGCTTTCGCATCCTTCATCGTATCCTCGCCTCTTTGCATATTCCCCTGATTGGGATATTCAATCGGCGCGAGAAAGCTTCCTGCAGACGATCAGCATGTGTTCACTCATCCCGACCACCGATGGATGCGTGCAGGTCAGGAAATGGGTTTCCATCCAGATCCGCCAGCGTTTTTTATGGCGCGCCAGCGCATTGACCGCTTTGGTTTGACGCGAACTCAAACCCTCCAGCCCCGCCATTTCCAGAATTTTCACCCCCTGATTTCGAAAAGCTTTTTCAAACTCCTCCGGCAGGAAAAAGTGGCAGGCGGTAAAACCGTACGTTCCCGGATAATCCCCGGTGTCGCGGGCGACTTTAAAGAATGGTAGTCCGATTTCGAACGGGAAGAGAGTCAACTCAATGACTTGGACGCTTAAACGACTCATCACGGAGACGAACACCGGCGCGCGCCGCTTCGCCACCCGGATCAGTTCCTTGATCGCGCGATCCCTCTTCCGCCAGTCCAGGATGTGGGAAAGCGGCCCGCCGGTACAGATCACGGCGTCGAACGATTCATCTTCGAAACGGGAAAGGTCGGTGATCGAACCCTCGACAACATCCTCGACGCGGTCCTGCACGCTGGCGGCGCGGATCTTCCGGCGTGCGAATTCGAGGTTGGCTGGTGTGAAATCCAGGAGGGTCGTGCGGTAACCCCGCTTCGCCAACTCGATCGTGTACCTTCCCGGACCGCCGCCGGCGTCGAGGATGCGCCCCTTTTTCGGGAGGTATTTTTCCAGGAAGCGCATGGTCGTATCGAATTCCAGCTTGAAATAGGGGCTGCGAACCAGCCGATTCCACTCCTTGCGGACCGTCGCGGTGTAGTACCTCTTCACCCGGTTTTCCGTCATGGTCGGTCTCCCTGTATTCGGCATCCTGCGTATTGGCAAAGCGCATTTCCCGCACCAACCTGCGGGAGTATATCATCCGCATGCGATGCGGTGGGCTGATGGATTGTGCGGATAAACTACACACTGGAGAAGATTGTCCTTCCTGCTAATAAAAAACTCAGGTAATTCAATCCCCTTCCATAAGCTTACCCTTAATACCAATCCTCCGGTCCCGGTTCCTCATCGAAAAAAACCCTTCTCCGGTCCTATGCCCAACCCTCCGCCGGACCGTTCCGTCGTTTCACCCGGATTTGTATAGTGAATACAAATCCTATTGGAGGAGGAAAACCATGACAAACGAAATCGTAATCCGGATCGAAAAGCTTCGCAAGAATTTTGGCGCGGTCCACGCCGTGGAGGAAGTGGACCTGGAAGTCCGGCACGGCAGCGTGTTCGGGTTTCTGGGGCCGAACGGCGCGGGCAAAACCACGACCATCGGGATGATCCTCAGCCTGATCCACCCGACCGCCGGGACGGTGACGGTGCTCGGTGAAACGGTGACACCCTCCCGCAACCGCGTGCTCCGGCGTGTGGGCGCGATGGCGG
>CAZFPL010000039.1:0-27299 GCA_964521085.1 uncultured Anaerolineales bacterium
GCTTGACACCATCACGCCGCTGAGTCCCCGCCACCGGTTATTGGCCTGGACCGGCCTGATCCTGTTTGTATTAATATTCACCCCCATCCCGCTGCAGGTTTTCGGTGGCTGAAGAACTCTTCCGCGACCTGATCCCCGAGCAGCTGCGCGATCTAATTGCGCAAGGCCGGCCTCCGCGCCTGATCGACGTGCGCAACCCCGACGAATTCGCACTCGGCCACCTGCCCGGCGCGGAACTGCACCCCGCTGCGCAGATCGCCGAGTGGAGTCAGACACTCGATCCGAATCAGGAGATCCTGATTTATTGCCATCACGGGATCCGCAGCCTGCACGCGGTGATGTACCTGACCGCGCGGGGCTTCAAACACGTGATGCATCTGCGCGGCGGGCTGGACGCCTACAGCCTGCGCGCGGATCCGGGTGTTCCGCGGTATTGACCGGTGGAATTACTGCCATCTCCCCCTCATCCGGCCTTCGGTCACCTTCTCCCAGCATAAACTGGGAGAAGGGATGGGGATGAGGGCGCCTCGCTTACGGCACCCGCCACACATGCACAACCGGTTTGGCGCCGTCGGCGAATTGCTCCAGAACGTACAAAAAGCCGTTTACCCGGTCGTAAGAAACGTCCCCGATCCGGTACCTCCGTTGTTCGCCCTCTCCCACCATTTCCAGGTCGGTGCCGGCAGGGTTGAAGTACAAATAATCGTCAATATCCAGAACCGCGTACGGCTGCGGTTCCCACGAGCTCAGCATTCCAGCGGCCACCCGGGCCAGATCGGCCGGATTGTAGAAGATAATTTCCGCGTCGAAGTGGGTGCTCCACCACCCGCGCTGGCTGATGCAGGTGCCCTCATTGGCATCGCAACATCCGTTGAAATCCTCCGCCGGACAGGTACCGCCATCCGCCAAACGGCATGTCGGAAAATCGGACACCTCCACGTCCACACAGGCATAGGCGGGGCCGGCCGGATTGCGATAACCGTACCAGTATTTGGCGCCGTTGCTTTTGGTGCCGGCGAACATCACCGCCGATTTGCCCGAGGGAGTGGTCAACAAAGCACCGCCTTCCCATTCATCGGGGTGCTGGTAGCCGTTTAGGGAACGGATGATGTCCTCGGTGGCGTCCGAGGTCTCGTACAGCAGGAGTACGGTGTCGGACAGGTGAGTGCCCGCCGCAGGCGCCGCCCCTCCCGGCAACCAGGGCCGGTATGCGAATAGCGCCGGCCCCATTCCGCCCTGCCCGCCATCCCGCATCCGTCCGGTGGCCAGATACCGACCGGATGCATATGCGTCGGCCCAGGCGGAGGGTATTTCAAACAGATATCCGTTGACGCTGTAAAGATTCTCATCGCCGATGAACCACACGCCCTTCAGATCCGGCGCGGTCAGGGTAGGATTGAACCAGGCATGCGAAGCGGCACCGCTCGGCTGCAAATGCTGGCCCCACGCGAGATGGATCTTGGGGCCGGTGTCCGGGTGATTGAGATATTGCATCCCAACCTTGGGGATTTCCTCAAGGCCGGTGAAATAACCGGCGGTCACATCGGCGAAATCTTGTAGAAAACCGGCGGCCGGCAACCCGTCCGGATCCGTGGCGATAACCGGCACCGGGATGCTGACTTCAGCCACCTGGTTGCCGTTGGGCAGAGATCCCCAAGCCTGTCGGTCGTGGCCCATGATGAACAGCGAGCCGGGGTATGCATCACCGCTCGCCGAATCGCCGTCGGGATTGAAGGTCATGGCGTTACCGCCGTAAGCAAAAGTCAATGGCGGCGTCTCTTCGCCGGGCAAGCGAAACGCGCCCAGGTACACAAGATCAGATGGATTCACCAAATCCGCATCCTGCGGCCCGCTTAAGGTGCCAAGGTTTATCGGTTGCGAAGGAGCGGCCTGCATGTCGGACGACGGGTGTTTTGAAGAGGGACTGCTCCAGACTGTAGCTTGACCGCCGCAGGCGAGGGAAAGGATCACAAACGACAGCAGAATGAGTTTCCATTGCTTCATTGTTACCGACTCTTCCTCCGGATCCATGATTGGGCTTGAAAAAGAGCAGTCCGAGAAGCAGCGATCGCTATTGGAATTCAGAACAATCCGGCGGCCACATACCCCCGCCCTTGCACGATTTCCCGAAATGGATTTTACTCTTGGCTGGAATAAAAAAAAACACCCCAGCGGTTTCCAGCCGGGGTGTTTTTGGTTGACAGGGTGTGATTACTTAACCACGGTGACGTTGGACGCCTGCAAACCCTTGGGGCCTTTTTCAACGGAGAATTCGACCTTCTGGCCTTCTTCAAGGTTCCGATAGCCTTCGCCTTGAATGGCGGAGAAGTGAACGAACACATCCTCGCCGCCTTCCCGGGAAATGAAGCCGTAGCCTTTCCCGCCGTTGAACCACTTGACTGTTCCGGTGATACGTTCAGACATTGTATTTGCCTCCTTTTGGCAAAAAGAACTGTGTTAGGACGACAATCTGTTCCATCGGAAAGACTAGAACAAAAAGTGGCTCACGGATTAACCGTGAGCCACTGTCGTTACTGCTTCCAACGTGAACCAACTGGTATCCTACGAAGAAATAGAATAGCATACTCTAAAGGTTCTGTCAAGAGGCATTCTGGAATCCACGAAGGACACGAAGAAGCCCGGAAGGACACCAAGTTTTTTATTTTAGAAACCTTCGTGACCCTTCCAGTTTGCTTCGTGTGCTTCGTGGAAAGGCTTATGGATGGTTCTCCGCAAGCCAACGCTCCGCGGAAATCGCCGCCGCAACGCCCATCCCGGCGGATGTGGCGATCTGGCGGAAGGTCGGGTCCGCCGCTTCGCCCGCGGCGAACACCCCGGCGATGCTTGTGCGCATCCGCTCGTCGACGCGCAGATACCCTTTCTCGTCCATATCCAATTGGCCGCGGAAGAGCGATGTGTTTGGATCGTGACCGATGAAGACAAAGACTCCATCGGCGGGAAGTACGTCGGCCTTGCCGCTCGAAACATTGCGCAGCGCCACGCTCTTCACGCCGTCCGGGCCGCGGATTTCTTCCACGACCGTTTCCAGGAGAAACCGAATTTTCGAATTTTGTTCCGCCCGGGTGCGAAGGATTTTCCCGGCGCGGAGTTCGTTTCGTCGATGAATGATTGTCACTTGCGAGGCGAATCGGGTGAGGAAAATCCCCTCCTCCAGCGCGCTGTCGCCGCCGCCGATCACCAGCACATTCTTGCCGCGGAAGAAGGCCCCGTCGCACGTGGCGCAGTAAGAGATACCCTTGCCGCTGAACTCTTTTTCACCGGGAATTCCCAACCGCCGCGGGCTTGCGCCGGTCGCCACGATCAGCGCCTTGGCCCGATACTCGCCTGAATCGGCCGTGATGCGGAACGGACGGGCGCTAAGATCCACTGCGGTCGCGGAGGAAAAATCCACCAATGCGCCGAACCTTTCCGCCTGCTTCTGGAAAAGCGAATACAGTTCCGCTCCCTGGATGCCGTCCGGGAAGCCGGGGTAATTCTCGATCGTATCGGTCAGCGATACCTGGCCGCCCGGTTCCACTCCGGCCAGTATCAGCGGTTTGCGGTCTGCGCGCGCCGCATACACGGCCGCAGCCAATCCCGCCGGTCCGCTTCCTAAAATGATGATTTCCTGGTCCGGAGCGGGTTTTCCGCTTCCTATTGTGCTCATCGAGAATTGCATATTCCTCCTGCCGTCGTCTCCGGCGCCGGGGAAGAAAATATCCGCGGGCTTCAGGGGAACTCACCGGATACGCGCCTGCCATTATACCGAATGTGCTATCGCCAAACGGCAATTCTTTCCATCCCGATCGGCGACTTGACCCTCCGGCGAAGCGGTAGCAGAATCCCCCCATGCACATCACCGCCTGCGTCCTCGAACTCGGGATACCCGGCAGCCGGTCGCTCAAGGAAAAACGCGGCCGGATCCTGCCGCTGCTTTCCAAATTAAAGAGCCAGTTCGGGTTGGCGACGGCGGAAATCGCGCGCCAGGATTCCCAGGATGCAGCGACCGTCGCCTGCGTCGTGGTCAGCACCGATCCGGCGCACAATGAACGTGTGCTCCAATCCGCCCTGCGGTGGATCGAAGTCAATCGCCCGGATTTGGAAATCCGCGACGCACTATTCGAGCTGCGATGAACATCCTGCCTGCCGTTTCCCTTCGCAAACAGCGTGAAGACGCCGACGGTTTTTTATGGCCGAGATAACCGGAAACCCGATCCTCCGCCGCTACCAATCCGCCGACCGCGACGCCGTCTGGGAACTTCACAACCTGGCCCTGGGGGATACCGGCGCCCGGCTTGGGAGCGGTCCATGGTATGAAGATCTTCAACATATCGAAAGGTTTTATCTCGACAGCGGCGGGGAATTCCTGGTGGGGGAACTGGACAGTCGCATCGTCGTGTTGGGAGCATTGCAACCGGGCGGCCCGGAACTGGCCGAGGTCAAGCCCATGCGCGTCCACCCGGATTACCGGCGCCGCGGATTCGGCCAGAGGATGTTGGACGCGCTGGAAGCGCGCGCCCGCGAGCTAGGTTTTCACCGCCTGGTGCTGGATACTTCCACGTTTCAAACGGCCGCCCGGCGCCTATATTCAAAGAATGGATATCGCGAAACAGGGCGGCGGAAGATCCGCCATTTGGACGTGATCGATTACACGAAGGATTTAACGAATGACTGAACCGGATCGGACGACAGCGCCATCGGGATTGATCGGACCCGCGGAGAAACGCCGGCTCATCCTGCGCGCAGTGCTTCAGGCCGCCGCGCTGCCGTTGATTTTGGGAATCGCGCTCTTCTTACCGGCGGCGACTCTTTCCTGGCCGCTGGCATGGGCACTCCTGGCTGCTTATGTCGGCGGGATGCTGCTGACCAATCTCTGGCTTGTCATGCGCCATCCGGGCCTGGCTCGGGAACGCCTGATCATCCCCCGTTCGTCCGAACGCTGGGACCTCAGACTCATCCAGATCACCAATGTGCTCCTCTTGGGGATTACACTCCCGCTTTCCGGGGTGGATCACCGACTGGAATGGTCTCCGGCCGTTCCACTCCCGATCTCCCTGATCGCGTTGCTTCTCTTCGCTGCCATGTTCCTTTTCATGGATTGGGCGATGTCGGTCAACGACTTTTTCTCGTCCGCGGTCCGGCTTCAAACGGACCGCGGGCAAACGGTCGCCGCCGGAGGTCCGTACCGCATCGTCCGCCATCCGGGGTATCTGGCGATGATCATCCAGTTCCTGACCATTCCGGTCGTGCTGGGTTCGCTGTGGTCATTGATCCCGGCCGTCGCGGTCGGGATTGCGTACGTGTATCGAACACATCGGGAAGATAAATTCTTGCTCGGGAAATTGCCGGGGTATGCGGTTTATGCCAAGCGCGTGCCCTACCGCCTGATCCCGGGAATCTGGTAAATTCCAGGAAAGGACCTATTCCAGGTGACATCCTCCTACTCCCACCCCGCTTCCGGCACGAGTCAAACCGGCCATCTTGTCCTTTCAATCCTGCTTGGCATCCTGCTTGCCGGGTGGCTGGCGATAGTTCCCATCCTGGCGTTGGCGGGAGGAATGACCCTCTTCGGATTCATTCCTCAAAGTTTCGCGTTCTTCAGCTTGGTTCCCCGGTCCGGAAGCCTGCCGCAGCCGGTCATCGGGTTGTGCGTT
Source organism: uncultured Anaerolineales bacterium (assembly GCA_964521085.1). Taxonomy (GTDB): domain Bacteria; phylum Chloroflexota; class Anaerolineae; order Anaerolineales; family RBG-16-64-43; genus JAFGKK01. The sequence continues at coordinate 5,655 of CAZFPL010000039.1, forward strand.
TCCCTTTTTTCAACCCTCCTGCAGGGGATCGTGTTTCTGCCTGTTTGGCTCATCACCCGCAAACGGGAAAATTGGAATGCCCTGCACGCCATCACCAGCGGTCTGCTTATTGCTGCGTGCTATATGCTCGGCTGGGGACTCGCCGGTTTGCCGTTCCCGGCGCAATCCGCGGCGCCTTCCATCGTGCGGCTTCTACTCGCGGCGATCTCGTTGGGATTAATATTTCGGCCCCTCCATTCCCGGGCGCCCGCCGGATTCACCCGGCCCGCCGCCTCCACGCTTCTGGTTGCGCTCGGCGCCGGCGCCATCTTGCTTCTACCGTGGATGATGTTCGGGGCGCTGGGATCGATCTTACAGACCCTCTCCGCGTTGATCACGGCCGCCTCTTATGGTATCGGCGAGGAATTGCTGCTGCGCGGCGTGGTGACGGCGCTGGTTGCCCGCGCAACCGGCCGGCCGCGCCTGGGATTCCTGCTTGGTATCCTGGTCGGGCTGGCGATGCAGACGGGGTACATGCTACCGCTTGGAGATTGGATTTCCACCTTCCGGGTGTTTAACACCATCGCCATCGGCCTGTTGGCGACTGAGTTGGCCGCGCGCGGATCGCTGGGAGCAGCGATCCTCGTCCATACGGCGTTCGAATTTGGATACCCTGCCTGGGTGGATTGGCGGATGGAAATTTCGCTTCCCCATCCGGCCGCGTTGGAAAGCATCGGATTGATCATCCTGATCGGCATCCTTCTTGCCGTCGTCCGTATCGCCGCAAACCACATTTTTAAAAATCAGCCCCTTTCCCTCCGCCTTTCGGTTTCCGCGGGATTTGCCGTTCTCGCCCTGGCCGGCTCGGCCGTTGGGTATGTTACGGGGGGACATCCCGGATTCACGGAGGATGGATTCTTAATCGTACTCCGGGAACAAGCTGACGTATCGGCGTCGCAATCCATCACGGATCGGACCCAACGCATCGCCAGCGTCTACCGGACGCTGGTCGACACCGCGGACCGAACGCAGGCTCCGCTGCGGACCGAACTCGACCGGTTGGGCGTGCAGTACCGACCGCATTACCTCATCAACATGATCGAGGTCGAAGGCCGGACCGATCTGATGCCGGCCTTCGCCTCGCGCCCGGAGGTTCAGCAGGTGGCCTTGAATCCAAACGTGCGCATTTTGAATTACAACGAAACCATGGATCTGCTTGTCCTTCCCATTTCGGGCCAGGGGGTGGAATGGAACATCACCGCCACCGGCGCTCCGCTGGTCTGGGAAGCAGGCGTCGACGGAAGCGGGATCGTCGTCGGCGAAGCCGATACCGGCGTGGATTGGACTCATCCGGCGCTGCAATCGAAATACCGCGGCGGAGCAAACGGGGAAGGCTCGCACGAGTACAACTGGTACGATCCGTGGGACGACACCGCCGCCCCATGGGACGACGTCGGCCATGGAACCTATACGCTGGGCACGGTCCTCGGTCAGGAGGGGATGGAAAACCGGATCGGGATGGCGCCCGGCGCCAAGTGGATCGCCTGCCGCAACATGCGGTATGGGCTCGGCAATCCGGGGAAGTATCTTTCCTGCATGGAATTTTTCCTGGCGCCTTTTCCGCGCGGGGGCGATCCGCTGCGCGATGGGCGGCCGGACCTGGCTCCGCACGTGGTCAACAACTCCTGGGGCTGCCCGACCCGTGAAGGATGCGGCGCGGACACGCTGCGCCTGGCCTTCCGCAATCTGCGCATAGCGGGGATCATGATGATTGCGGCCGCCGGGAACGAGGGCCCTGCGTGCGGCACTGTGGGCGATCCGCCCGCCAATTCCGGCGACGTATTCACCGTCGGCGCAAGCGGCGAGAACGACACGCTGGCTTACTTTTCCAGCCGCGGCCCCGCGGGGGGAATCTTCAAACCCGACATCACCGCTCCCGGCTGGATGGTCCGTTCCAGCATTCCCGGCGGAAAATACACCATTTCCGCGGGGACTTCGATCGCCGCACCGCATGTAAGCGGCGCAGTGGCCCTGCTGTGGTCGGCGTTTCCCGCGCTCATCGGCGACATTGACCGCACGGAGGAAATCCTCCGCCGTTCGGCAATCCCGGTGACGATCGGCCAGGTTTGCGGCGTGATGCAGAGTCAGGGGACTCCGTGCCTGTGCGGCGCGGATTCCGAAAAGGGAATTCCCAACAACAGCTATGGGTACGGGGTGCTGAATGTGTTTTCGGCGTACAAGGAAATAATGGAGCAAGGCTAAACTGCGATTATCGGGGCGGACCCGCGAGAGGACGGTCGACAGGATATTGGAGCGGCGAACATTAAGCCCTATCCCCGCTTGGCTTCCTCCCAAAGGGCGTCCAATTCTTCCAGCGTCATATCCTTAAGCGCCTTGCCGAGCCGGGCTGCACCCGCTTCCACACGCCCAAACCGCTCACGGAAACGGGCGTTGGACTGGCGCAGGGCTGATTCCGGATTCACCTTCAACCAACGCCCCAAATTGACGACCGCGAAGAACACATCGCCCAATTCGTGTTCCCGTTCTTTCTCATCCCGCGCGTTTTCCAATTCCTGCAATTCCTCGGCCACCTTGGCTTTCACCCCCGCGATGGTCGGCCAGTCGAATCCGACCCGCGCCGCGCGCTTCTGGTAACTGACGGCCTGCTCGAGCGCCGGCAGCGCCAGCGGTACCCCGTCGAACAACCCGGTCCCGCCCTTTTCCTTGCCGTTGCGTTCTTCAGCCTTGATCTGTTCCCAATTCCACAGAACCTGTCCCACCCCGTCCACCTTGAGTTCGCCGAAAACGTGGGGGTGCCGGCGATGGATTTTTTCGTCGATCCCGGCCACCACCTCCGCCATGCGGAACTCTCCAGCCTCGGTCGCAATCTGTGTCTGCAACAGGATCTGCAGCAGCAAGTCACCGAGTTCCTCGGCCAGTTCCTTCGGATCCTCGCGGTCAAGCGCTTCGAGGACTTCGTAGGTTTCCTCGAGCAGATTGCCGCGGATGGAAAGATGGGTTTGTTCCCGGTCCCACGGGCAGCCTTCCGGTGCGCGCAGATACGCGATCGTCTCCTGGAATTCCTCAAGCGCCCCGGGGAGCGGGGGGACATAAAGCGTCGTCAGGTGGTCGATTCTTTCGCTGCGGTCGATTTCATGCAGCGGCAATTCTTCCACCGATTGCCCTTCGGTCCCCGCCGCATGGACAAGCCTCACCGGGTGTTCTTCCGGATATTGATTCATCAGCGTCAGTTTGACTTCACCCGCCAGCATGCGGGAATAGAGTTGCGCGACCAGCGCGTGCGCCGAGGGGGGAAACGGCGGATGATGCCGCGCCGCAAGATCCACCGCATCCGACACATACAACCCATCCAGGGCGTCCAATCCGAATGCGGAAAGCGTCGGCTCGATAAAGGAAAGCCCTTCCACAACCCGCACCGGAAGGCCGCGCTTTTGCGCTTCGCGGAGGATCCGCGGCACGGTGGATTCCCCCACCCGCGGGCTGCCGGGGACGGCATAGCATACTCCCTCCGGCCGCTCCGCCAATCGCAGCACTTCGTCCGCGATCGCACGGTACACCGCGGAGAAATCCTCTTCCCGTTCGTAAAACGAATCCATCGGCTTCCAGGGAAGATTGGGCAGCTCCTCGACCGCCGGATGGCGAGCCGTGCGGACCCACACCTCATGCGCCGCGGAGAGCGCTTCCCGCGCCTCCTGGGTGAGCATTCCCGCTCCGCCCGGTCCAAGCCCGACGATAGTGATTGCCGTTCTCATTAGTTACCTCCCAAAAACCTTTTCACCGCTAAGGCGCTAAGGGTGCCAAGTATAAATAATAATAAAAAAAGACTTTGCGGCCTTTGCGTCTTTGCGGTTAAAGGGTTTTTAAAAAACAAGCCGGGGATAGTGTACCCCGGCCCGTGAAAAATCGATACCGATTCGCCCTGCGGCAGAAAATTACCGCTTGGTATAGGTGGGCGCCTTGCGAGCCCGCTTGAGACCCGGCTTCTTGCGTTCCTTCATCCGGTCGTCTCGGGTAAGCAGGCCTTCCTTGCGGAGAGCCGGACGCAGAGTCTCATCCAGCTTCAGCAGCGCGCGCGCCACCCCTTGACGCACGGCGTCGGTCTGTCCGGTCACCCCTCCGCCGCTTACGATCGCGCTGACCGTCATCTGATTTTCCCGGCCCGCCACTTTAAGGGCCGAGAAAGCGCGTTCGAGGTCGCCCACGCGGGTGAAGAAATCCTTGGCCGCTTTTCCGTTCACGGTCAGCGCCCCGGCTTCCGGGACGATCCGTACTCTCGCGGTGCTTTCCTTGCGCCTTCCGACGCCTTCAAAATATTTTGTCGCCATCGATCGATCCTTTCCCTACGCCAGAACCTTGGGGTGCTGGCTTTCGTGTTTGTGTTCGGCTTCGGCATACACCTTGAGCCATTTGATGATGGATTTGCCGCGTTTGTTGTGCGGGAGCATGCCCCACACCGCCGCGCGGATGACCCGGTCCGGATGCTTGGCCAGCTGGTCGCGCAGCGAGATGCTTTTCATCCCGCCCGGATATCCGGAATGGTGGTAGTACATTTTTTCCACCAGTTTCTTCCCGGTGACGCGGATCTTGCTGGCGTTGATGACGATCACGCCGTCGCCCGTCTCCACGCCGGGGGTGAAGGTCGGTTTGTGCTTGCCCAGCAGGACGGTGGCCACCTTGCTCGCCAGCCGGCCGAGCACTTCGCCGTCGGCGTCGATGACATACCATTCCCGCTTGATGTCGGATTCTTTCGGGATGAAGGTCTTTTCCACGTTTGATCTCTCCAAAAAATTACTTGATGGGCGCCGGGCTTTGCCCCTGCCCGCCGCCGGGATACTCGATTTGCATCAGGCACAAACCGCATGCCGCAGCGGGTGGTGCGGCTTTCCCGCGCGGGGGCGTTTCGAGCAGGGCGTTGATGTCCTCGCCCTTCCTTCGCCCGCTTCCAATCTGCAGCAAGGTCCCCGTAATCGTGCGCACCATGCGGAACAGAAACGCGTCTGCTTCGATCCAAAACTCCAGCTCGTCTTCCTTCCGCAGCCAGTCCGCCCGCAGGACCGTTCGAATGGTGTGTGATCCTTCCCGCGGGGCGCTGCCGAAGGCGCCGAAATTGTGCCTTCCTAGAAGGTCGTGCGCCGCTTCCGCCATCCGATCCGCATCCGGCGCCGGCCACACCCTCAGGGAAAACCTCTCCCGCAGAGGATCGGGCCACGGCGCAAGGACAAGCCGATAGCGGTAGCACCGCCGCAGCGCGTGGTATCGCGGATGGAAATCCGCAGCCGCTTTATGCAGCGCCGGGCAGGAGATATCATCCGGCAGGAGTGCGTTCAGCGCCCGCTGCAACTCCTCCGGCGGATGCTTCCATTCCAGGTCGAAGGCAATGACCTGGCCGGCAGCATGCACCCCGGCGTCGGTCCGCCCTCCGGAGAGCAGGGTTTCGCCCTGCCAGCCGAGGGTTCCGAGCGCCGAGCGCAGCTCCCCTTCCACGGTGCGGAAATCCGGCTGCGCCTGGAACCCCCAGAAGGCGGTTCCGTCGTATGCGATCGTTGCCTGGTAACGTTCCACGTTCCGCCTCCCGAACCCGGGAGTCGATCCAACTTCGGATTACTCGACAAACTCCAGCAGGACCATTTCCGCCGCGTCGCCTTTGCGCCGCCCCAGGCGCAGGATGCGCGTGTACCCGCCGTTGGTTTTTTCATAGCGCGGGGCGATATCGTCGAACAGCCGCTTGACCGCGGCGGCGCTGGCCAGGCGGGATGCCGCCACTCTGCGGGCATGGACCATCTTCTGATCGCCCGCCTTGATGCCCTGCTTGGCGAGGGTGACCAGCTTCTCCAATTCGCCGCGTATGGCGATCGCCTTGGCGCGCGTGGTGTGGATCCGCTCGTGCTCCAATATCTGGTTGATCAGGGTCCGCCGCAGGGCGTTGCGCTGCCCGGTGGAGCGGCCCAATTTCTTTCCGGCCATCTGGTGTCGCATGGTTGACTACTCCGTCTCTGGTTCGTGGGTCGTTTCCGCTGTTTCCGATTCCGGACCGCGGAGGAAGCCTTTTTCGCGCAATTTCTCCCGCAGTTCGTCGAGACTCTTTTCGCCGAAGTTGCGGATCGAAAGCACGGCATCCTCGCCCTTGTTCAGCAGTTCGAGCACTTCGCCGACGGTGGTGATGCCGGTCCGCTTGAGGGAGTTGAACACCCGCACCGAAAGGTCGAGTTGTTCGATCGGTGTCTCGAGAACTTCACTCGAAATCTTCGGCGCCACCGCCTCGCTGGTTCCGATGGTCAGGCTTTCCTCGCTGACCCCCGCCATATCGCGCAGGTGGGCGATGAGGATTCTCGCGCTCTGACTCAGCGCTTCTTCCGGCCGGATCGTTCCGTCGGTCCACACTTCGATGACCAGGCGGTCGTAGTTGGTATCCTGGCCGACCCGGGCGCGTTCCACGTCGAAGTTCACCCGGCGCACGGGTGAGAAGATCGCGTCCACCGGCAGTTCGCCGATGGGCATCCGCCCGCGTTCGTCGGAGGGGGAATACCCGCGCCCCTTCTGGACGGTGAACTCCATGTCGAGCTTGGTTTTCGGATCGTCGACCGTGAACAGGTAGAGATCCGGGTTGACGATTTCCACTTCCGGCGGCGGAACCACGTCGGCCGCCGTAACGGTGCCCTCGCCGCTTACCTCGAGGCGCATCCGCGCGGTTTCCCCGGAAGTCATCCGCAGCCGCATCTGCTTGATCTGCAGAAGGAGCTGGGTGACGTCTTCCTTGATCCCGGGGATGCTGGAAAACTCGTGCGATACGTCGGAGATCCGCACCGAGGTGACGGTGGCGCCCTCCAGCGAGGAGAGCAGCACCCGGCGCAATGAGTTGCCGAGTGTGATCCCGTACCCGCTTTCCAGCGGGCTGAGCACGAAGCGGGCGTAATTCTGCGCCACGGCGTCGCGCTCGATCTTGGGCATGACCATGTTGGTGGATATGCTCACGTTGATTCTCTCCTCCGGCGCACCCTGTCGGACCGCGCGCCTTCGTGTCGAACCATGACCGGTTCCGTCCCGCGCGTCTCTTCCTGCGCGAGGCAAAACCGGATCCGAGGATGTTACCGCGAGTAAAACTCGACGATTAACTGCTCGTTGAGTCGGATGTCCGAGAGTTCATGCCGTTCCGGAAGCTTGGCGATACTGCCCGAAAGCTTCTCCGAATCCCGGTTGATCCAGGTCGGAGCAACCCGGCTTTCGAGCGCCTCGGTCAAACCCTTGAAGTACGTCCGGTTGCGCGAGACCGCGCGGACTTCGATCAAATCGCCCGGCCGGAGCACGTACGAGGGAACGTCGGTCCGGCGGCCGTTGACGTTGAAATGTCCGTGGGTGACGAGCGAGCGGGCTTTGGCGCGGCTTTCGGCGAATCCCATGCGATAGACCACGTTGTCCAGCCTGCTTTCGAGGAGTTGCAGCAGGTTCAACCCGGTCATGCCGCGTTTCTTCAACGCTTCCGTGTAATAGCGGCGGAACTGGGCTTCGAGGATACCGTACACCCGGCGCGCCTTCTGCTTCTCGCGCAACTGGCGGGCGTAGTCGGAAAGCCGCTGCCGTTTGAACTGCGCTTCCTTGCCGTGCTGGCCGGGCGCGAATCCGCGCCGGTCGAACGCGCATTTGTCGCTCAGGCAGCGCGATCCCTTCAGGAAGAGCTTATCGCCTTCTCGCCGGCATAGCTTGCAGGCCGGACCAATTCTCTTCGACATAACTGTTTCCTTCCTCGGCCGACAGCCCCCGCCTTGCGGGAGCGCAGGCCCATAAACGATGTATTAGACCCGGCGTCTTTTCGGCGGACGGCAGCCGTTGTGCGGCACGGGGGTGACATCCCGGATGGAGCGGACTTTCAATCCCGCTCCCTGGATGGCTCGGATGGCGGCTTCCCGTCCCGGGCCCGGCCCGTTAATGTACAGATCGATTTCCTGCATGCCCATCTCTTGCGCCACCTTGGCCGCCTGTTGGGCGGCCATCCGGGCGGCGAAGGGCGTGCTCTTCCGGGAGCCTTTGAATCCGGAAGTCCCTGCGCTGGCCCAGGCGACGGTATTGCCCTGGCTGTCCGTCACCGTGACGATGGTGTTGTTGAAGGAAGCATAGACGTGCGCCTGGCCGTAGGCGACCGTCCGCTTCCCTTTCTTGGTGCTGGCACGTGGTGCGCCGCGAGTTGTTCCTGCCATATTCCCTCACTGCAAAAGTCGAACCGAATGATTCCGATTCTGATTCCGCGCAATGGAAATCCGCCCAGCCGCGGGAGGGGAAGGATCCCCGTAGGATTTCCGGCACGGCAAGCCCCAATCGGTGACAGGGCTTATTTCTTCTTTGCCCCTCTCCTGCGCCCGCGTCCGGCCACGGTTTTCTTCGGGCCTTTGCGCGTTCGGGAGTTCGTCCGCGTTCGCTGTCCGCGCACCGGAAGATTCCGGCGGTGGCGCAAGCCGCGGTAGCAGCCGATTTCCACCAGCCGCTTGATATTCATCTGGACTTCCCGGCGCAGGTCTCCCTCCACCGTGAAGTGCTTGCCGATGTATTCACGAAGCGCCGTCACCTCGGCTTCCGTCAGGTCCTTGATCCGGGTGTCCGGATTGACCTTGGTGGCCTGGAGAATGCGCTTGGAGAGGACGGGGCCGATTCCGTATATATAGGTCAGGCCCACTTCAACCCGTTTTTCACGGGGCAGATCGACGCCTTCGATACGAGCCATGGTTATCCCTGCCTCTGCTTGTGCTTCGGATTATCGCAAATGATGTATATCTTGCCCGACCGGCGGACCACCTTGCATTTCGGGCAGCGTTTGCGTACGGAAGATGTCACTTTCATGTTCCCTGCACTCCTTTTTCTGCGTGAGCCAAAAAGTCAATTATACCGGCCGCGTTGCGTTCCGAGAAGAGCCGTTTCCTCCATCTTATGGGAGGGTGAGGATCATCGGTTCCTCGTCGGTCACCGCCACGGTGTGTTCGAAGTGCGCCGTCAGTGATCCGTCGGCGGAGACAACCGTCCACCGGTCCGCAAGCACTTTGGTGTCCATCGTGCCCGCGATCACCATCGGTTCGATCGCGATCGTCATTCCCGGCCGCAGCAACACTCCCTGACCGGGCTTCATATAATTCGGCACCTGCGGTTCTTCGTGCATCGCCCGCCCGACTCCGTGGCTGGTGTAACTCCGCACCATGAAGAACCCCGCCTGCTCCGCGGTGCGCTGCATCGCCGCCGAGACGTCTCCGGTCCGTTTTCCGGGCCGCATTTCGTCGATGGCCGCGTAAAGCGCATGTTCGGTCACTTCCAGAAGCCGGCGGGCATTTGCATCCGGCTCCCCCACAATGACGGAAAAAGCCGAATCGCCCACATACCCGTCGACGATGGAACCGCAATCCACGCTGACGAGATCCCCTTCCCGGATCCGGCGTTTCCCGGGTATTCCATGCACCAATTCCTCATTCACCGAGATGCAGGTAACGGCCGGATAAGGAGGGTCGCCGTATCCTAGAAACGCGGGCTTGGCGTTGTGTTTTTTTAAGATTTCCGCCGCCGCCGCATCGATCTCGGCGGTCGTGGCTCCCGGTTGGATGGCCGCTTTGGCGGCTTCCAGCGCCAGGGCATTCACCCGGCCGGCTTCGCGCATGATCGCCAACTCGCGGTTGGATTTCAGTGTGATGCCGCGCGCACCGGCCATGGCGATGAATTACTCCACCGAGGCCAGCAGATCGCCGGTCACTTCTTCGATCGGTTTCTGCCCGTCGATTTCCGCCAGGATTCCCTTGCGGCGGTAGTATTCGATCAGCGGCGTGGTTTGTTCAAAGTAAACGCGGATGCGGTTTTTAACCGTCTCCGCCTTGTCGTCTTCCCGTTGGTAAAGTTCCGAATCGTCCACGTCGCATTTCCCGGCAGCTTTGGGCGGATTGAATTTCTCGTGGTAGACATGCCCGCCGGCGCGGCACGACCAACGCCCGCTCAGGCGGTCCACCAGGATCTGCGAGTCGACCTTGATATACGGAGCCTTGCGCACGGCTCCCAATTTGGAATCGGCAAGCCATTGGTCCAGGGCCTCGGCCTGCGGGACCGTCCGCGGAAAACCGTCCAGGATGGCCCCCTTCGCGCAATCCGGATTCCGCATCCGCTCGCGGATCATCGCGATGGTGAGGTTATCGGGCACCAGTTCTCCGCGCTGCATATATCCCTGGGCCAGGATCCCCAGCTCCGTCTTGCGTTGCAGATGATCCCGGAAGAGATCGCCGGAGGAGATGTGCGCCAGGTTCAGCTTCTGGCTGAGCACTTTCGCCTGGGTGCCTTTGCCGGCTCCGGGCGGGCCAAGGAGAACGATCAGGTCGGCCATATCATTTCACCAAAAGGGATTCGTCGTATCCGCGAAGCTTCAGCTCCGCCTCGAGCGTGAAGTACAACTCGCGCACGACGCCCACAACGATCAACAAACCCGACGAGGTGATCAGCAGCGTGCTCCGCTGCGACCCCAGGTTGACAACCATCCCGACCAGGAACGGCAGAATGGCCACAAACCCAAGGAAGAACGCTCCCGGAAAAGTAATTCGCCGCATCACCCGGGTGAGATATTTCTGCGTGGCCTCGCCCGAGGTCACGCCGGGGATCTGCGCGCCGCTCCGCCTCAGGTTCTCGGCGAAGTTTGCCTGGGTGAATTGCACGTCGGTGTAGAAGAACGTAAAGACCACGACCAGCAGGAAGAAGATCAGGTAATAGCCGCCGCTGTTGCCGCTCATGAACCGGATCACGCCCATCGCCGCGATGTTGATCCAGTTGGCCGTGTCCGGGACGACTTGCACGAGCCATCCGGCGAGCACGTTCGGCATGGAAATAAACGTCGAGGCGAAAATCAGCGGGATCATGCCGGCCATGTTGACCATCAGCGGAAGGTTGGCCCGCACCGGCATCGCCTGCCGGAAGCCGATCCGCCGCCCCGGGTACATCACCGGGATGTTCCGCCGCCCCTGCTGGACGATGATGATCAGGAAGATCACCGCGATGATCACGAGAACGTACACGCCCAGGCTGGTCCACCCCACCGTCCCGCCGGTGATCATCGAGGCGAAGTTGTTCGGGATGCGCGAGACGATCCCGGCGAAGATGATCAAGGAAAGGCCCTGGTTGCGCAGGCCGTACTCCGAAATCAACTCGCCAAGCCAGATCGCGAACATCGTGCCGGCGGTCATCGTGATGATGATTGCCACCGACGGCAGGTTCCAGCCGAAATTCGGCAGGATCGGCGCCGCGGTATTGGTGTTGATCGCGTTCACGATGCCGATCTGGGAAAGCGACTGCAGCGCAGCCATGGGAACGGCGATGTAATACGTCCACCGTTCCATCCACCGGCGAGCCCCCTGCGGATCCTCCTTCTGCCTCTGTTCCATGCCGGGAATGATCGGCGCGAGCAATTGCAGGATGATCTGCGCGGTAATATAGGGATAAGGCCCCATCGCCATGACGGAGAAATTTGCAATCGTTCCACCCGAAAGCATGTCAAGCATGTTGAGGAACGTGCTGCCCTCGGTTTTCAGGAGTGCGCGAAGCGCTTCCAGGTTGACGCCCGGCACCGGAACATGCGACGCCACCCGGTAGATGACCAGCAGCAATAAGCTGATCAAGACCCGGTTGCGGAGATCTTCCGCCGCCCAGAGGTGCCGCAGGAAACTAATCGCCTTTCTCAGCATCGACATGGTTCCTCCAAAAACCGCCCGGCTGCACCGTTACGCGGATGCTTCCTTTTTCGCGCTTTTCTTTTTGACGGCTTCCGGTTTTACAACTTCCGGTTTGACAGCTTTCGGTTTGACAGCTTCCGGTTTGATGGCTTCCGGTTGTACGGGCTCCCATGATTCCACTTTACCGCCCGCCGCTTCAATCTTCGTCTTGGCGCCGCCGCTCACTTTTTGCACCCGGACCGTCAATGCCGCGTTTATTTCTCCACGGCCCAGAACGACCACCGGCTTTTGGGCGCTGGAGATCAATCCCTGCTCGGCCAGAAATTCCGGCGTTACGACTGATCCCTTCGGAAGCGCCGCCATCTTATCCAGATTCACTTCCTGGTATTCCACCCTGGTAAACGGCGAAAATCCGCGCTTGAACGGGAGCTTTCGGAAGAACGGCAGGTTACCGCCCTGAAAATATTGGGACGGACCGCCGCCCTGGCGGGCGCCCTGGCCCTTGGTTCCGCGGCCGGCCGTCTTGCCCTGCCCGGCGGAAATCCCCCGGGCAACCCGCTTTCGCCTGTGGGTGGCACCCGCATTGGGTTTCAGCTCGTGCAATTTCATGACGATTTCTCCTTGCCCGCACCGGCTTCCACCTTCACCATATGGTTCACCTTGGACAGCATCCCCCGCAGCTGCGGGGTATCCGCCTGTTCGACCGTCTGGCGGATGCGCTTCAATCCGAGGGCCGAGAGCGTCGCCTTATGACGGAAGGTCGCTCCAATCGGGCTTCGCAGGAGGGTAATCCGCACCACCTGCGCGGCTTTTGGCTGCGCGGCTTTTGGTTTCGCGGCTTTCCGCGAAACCGTCTTTTTCGGAGTCTTCTTCTCATTCATTCGCTTTTCGCTCCCAGAAGGGCATCACGTAGCGCGCATCTTTCCCGCGGACGGCCGCCAGAGCCACCGGATCCTTGAGCTGGTCCAGCGCATCCATCGTGGCCGACACGACGTTCAGGACGTTGGCGGAGCCCATGGACTTGGTGAGGATGTCGCGCACTCCGGTCGCCTCCAGGACGGCGCGCACGCCGCCCGCCGCGATCACGCCCGTGCCCGGCGAAGCCGGCTTGAGCAGTACCACCGCCCCGCCGCACCGGCCGGTGACCTCGTGCGGAATGGTCGTTTTGGAGAGGGGGACGTTATGCATCAGCCGCCGCGCTTTTTCGGTGCCCTTGCGAATGGCATCCGGCACCACCCGGCTTTTTCCGACTCCAATCCCGACCCGGCCTTTGTTATCGCCCACCACCACCACGGTCCGGAAGGTGAAATGGCGTCCTCCCTTGACCACTTTGGCCACCCGGGCGATATCGATTACGCGTTCATCGAATTCGGGTTTAATTTGCTCGGATTCCCGCTTTTCGTATCGTGGCATCGTCTACTCCATCGCGCTCTCGCGCCTTCTGATACTAGAACTGCAATCCCGCTTCGCGGGCCGCTTCCGCCAGGGCTTTAACGCGGCCGTGATACCGGTACCCGCCGCGGTCAAAGACCACCTCTTTGATACCTTTGGATTGCGCCCGCTGGGCAAGCGCCTTGCCGACTTCCTTGGCCTGTTCCGATTTCTTCAGCTTGCCGATCTTTTCGCGCAATTCCTTATCCACGCTGGATACCGCCACCAGGGTGTGACCGGTGGTGTCGTCGATCACTTGGGCATAGATCTGGGAAAGGCTGCGGAAAACCGAGACTCTCGGACGAGCGGCGGTGCCGGCTACGTGCTTTCGGACCCGGATGTGGCGCCTGATTCTTTTTTGTTCGCGTGACTTCGGGCTCATATGCTTTCCTCATGATGGAAAATCTCTGAAGGCTGTGCATTTCCCCGCGTGCAAAAGGGGATCCGCCCGCGAAGCCCGGGGTTGTAACGCGGTGTCTCCGGGCCGCGGTGTTCAGAGGTTTCGAATTATTTTACAGCCGCTGCCTTGCCGGCCTTCCCCGCCTTGCGGCGGACATGCTCGCCGACGTAGCGCAGTCCTTTTCCCTTATAGGGTTCCGGTGGCCGGATCTTGCGCAGATCCGCCGCCAACTGGCCCACCTGTTCGCGGTCGTATCCCCGGATCTGAATGGTGCGCGCCTTTTCGTCGATTGAAAACGAGATCCCGGCCGGAGGTTTGATCGTCACCGGATGGGAAAAACCCAGGGAGAGCACCAGATCAGTGCCTTTCATCTCCGCGCGGTATCCAACCCCTTCCACCTGGAGTTCCTTCTGAAAGCCCTGGCTTACTCCGGTGACCATATTCTGAATCAACGCCCGCGCCATCCCGTGCGAAGCGCGTTGGGGGCGGGTATCGGAAGAGCGTTTGACATGGATCGCATCGGCTTCCCGGTCGAAACTGAGGAAAGCCGGAAACGTGCGTACGATTTCGCCCTTCGGGCCGCGCACCTTGACGGTGGTTCCTTCGATTTGAATTTGCACTCCCGCCGGAATTTTCACCGGCAAACGACCGATCCGTGACACGCGAACCTCCTTCTGACTCTTCGGTCCGGCTCCGGAAACCGAGCCGGCAATTACCACACCTTGCAGATCACCTCGCCGCCCACGCCCAGTTTCCGCGCCCGAGCCCCCGTCATGATCCCTTTCGGGGTGGAGACAATCGTGACGCCCAAGCCCGAGAGGACCCGAGGAATCTCGCGTTTGCTGGCATACACCCGGCGTCCCGGCCGGCTGACTCGCTCCAAGCCGGTGATCACCGGCCGCCGTTCCCGGCGCTCGCCCATGTATTTCAAATACACCCGCAGCACTCCCTGCGGCGAACCCTCGGAGGCCACCTCGAACTTCTCGATATACCCTTCCTCCTTCAGGATTGCCGCGACGGCCGTCTTCATCTTCGAGCTCGGCATTGCGACAAGGGCGTGTCCGGCCAGCAGTCCGTTGCGGATGCGGGTGAGCATATCGGCAATAGGATCAACAACAGTCATCAGACCACTCTCCTTCTCGGGGCCACGATCGCCCTTCGTTTACCAAGACGATTTGACCACACCGGGAATCTTCCCGCTGAGCGCCTGCTCGCGGAAACAAATGCGGCAGAGTTGGAATTTGCGCATATATCCTCTCGGACGGCCGCATCTCCGGCAGCGATTTCGGACCCGTTGTGCATACTTGCGCCGCGTTTCGCGGATAACGATGGATTTCTTTGCCATGTCGCCTTATCCCTTCTGAAACGGCATTCCCAGGAGCTGCAAGAGGCGGCGCCCTTCCTGGTCGTTCTGCGCCGACGTTACGATGGTCACTTCAAAACCCCGGATTTTATCGATCTTGTCGTATTGAATCTCCGGAAAGATCAGCTGTTCGCGGAGTCCGAGGGTGTAATTGCCGCGCCCGTCGAATGCGTCGGGCGGAACCCCGCGGAAATCGCGCACGCGGGGAAGGGCGATGTTCATCAAGCGGTCGAGGAACGACCACATGCGTTCCCCGCGCAGGGTGACCGTCACCCCAATCTGGCGGCCCTCACGCAGTTTGAAATTCGCCACGCTCTTGCGCGCCTTGGTGACGACGGGTTTCTGTCCGGTGATGGCGGTCACGTCGCCCACCGTCGCTTCGAGCGCCTTCGGATTATCGATTGCTTCCCCGCATCCCACGTTCAACACCACCTTGCGAACCTGCGGAATCTGCATCACGTTGGAATACGAAAACTCGCGTTGCAGCGCGGGGAGCACTTCTTTGCGATAGCGGTCTTGCAGATAATGCGTCATGCTTCTTTCTCCTATTTGCCTGCGGCATCCAGCGGATTGTCGCAGGACTTGCAATACCGCCCGCGGTGCTCATCCCCCGCTCGGCGTGTAACACGGGTGGGTTTGTCGCACTTCGGGCAAACCACCATCACGTTGGATACGTGAAGCGGGGCGGGGAATTCCACCGTGCCGCCCTTGATGGAAGACCCGGATCCGGTCTTGGTATTCTGGCGGGTGTGTTTCTTGGCCACATTGACACCCTCCACCACGACCCGTTCCGCCTTTGGAATCACGCGCAACACAAGACCGCGCTTGCCGCGGTCGGATCCGCTGAGGATTTCCACTGTATCGCCCTTCTTGATGTCCACGGTGCGCTCCTCTAAATGACTTCCGGCGCCAGGGAGACGATTTTCATGAAGCCCTTCTCCCTGAGTTCCCGCGCCACCGGTCCGAAAATTCTCGTGCCCTTTGGGTTTTCCCCGTCCAGATCGAGAATGACGGCGGCATTATCGTCGAAGCGGATGTAGGAACCGTCGTCGCGCCGGTATTCCTTGGCGGTACGGACGATCACGGCTTTCACCACTTCGCTTTTCTTCACCGTCCCCTGCGGGGCGGCGGATTTTACCGTCGCTACGACGACATCCCCCACGCGTCCCGTCTTGCGGCGCGAACCGCCCTGAATATGTATTACCAGAAGCTCGCGCGCACCGGTGTTATCGGCAACGACGAGGCGGGATTCCTGCTGAATCATTCCCCACCTCCGGTTTTGGCTTTCGTTTTGGCCTTGGTTTCGGTTTTGGTTTCGGTTTTAGGTTCGGTTTTAGGTTCGGTTTTGAGTTCGGGTTTGGTTTTGGCTTCGGGTTTGGCTTCGGTCTCGACCCCCGCTTCCACCACTTCGTGGATCCGGCGGTCGTGGGCGAGAACGTTTTCGACCACCCAGCGCTTTCGCCGGGAGATGGGCTTGCTCTCCACAATCTGCACCCGGTCACCCTTCTGGCAGCCGCTTTCATCGTGGGCCAGGAACTTCTGGCTGCGATGAACCACTTTGCCATACAGCGGATGGCGCACGGTGCGATCCACGCGGACCACCACCGTCTTGGTCATGTTGGTTCCGATCACGGTTCCGATCATACGTCGGCGCGGGTTGGTCATTTGGTCTTTCCTTCCGGGGCAGGCTCGTTTTCCCGTTCGCGCAGCAGGGTGCGGATCCGCGCAATATTCCGGCGGGCGATCCGCATCCGCGAGGTGTCGGTCTGCTGCCCCATGGTGAATTGGAAGCGTAGGTTCATCATTTCCTTGCAGGCTTGGTCCAGCTGGGTGCGCAACTCGTCGGCATCCAGCGCGCGCAATTCCTTGGTTTTCATCGCCGTCACTCCTTCGCGCCGGTGCTTTCGATCTTGGCGATCATTTTCGTCTTCAGACCGAATTTAAACGCCGCCAGCCGAAGCGCGTCCCGCGCGGCATCCTCGGGCAAACCGCCCACTTCGAAGATGATCCGGCCGGGCTTCACCACCGCCACCCAATGATCCACGGCGCCCTTGCCTTTGCCCATGCGGGTTTCGGCTGCCTTCAGGGTGATGGGTTTGTCGGGGAAAATCCGGATCCAGATCTTGCCGCGGCGTTTCATCGAATGCACCAGGGCGCGCCGGGCCGCTTCGATTTGCCGCTGGGTGAGCCAACCCGGCTCGACCGCCTGCAGACCGTACTCCCCGAAGCTGAGTTCCGTCCCGCGGGTCTCGCAGCCCTTCATCCGGCCGCGCATCTGTTTTCGCCATTTGACGCGCTTTGGCATTAACATGCTGATCTTCCTCCACAACCGGTTTATCTCCGCCGCGTTCCCCGCAAGGGAGAAGGCGACGGAGACCAACCGTGCTTAATCGTCTACTCCGAAATGTACGCGCCTTCCGTCATTTCCACTTTGTCTTCCGTCTCCGGCCGCGCTTCCCCCTTGAAAATCCACACCTTCACCCCGATGCGCCCGTATGTGGTGAGCGCCTCGGTGCGGGCATAATCGATATCCGCCCGGAGCCACTGCAGCGGGACGCGCCCCTCGCGCATCCACTCGGTCCGCTTCATTTCGCTGCCCGAGAGGCGTCCGGCGCACATCACCTTCACGCCCTGGGCGCCCTGGCGCATGGCCTGGGCCACCGCGCGCTTCATGGCGCGGTTGTGGCTGATGCGCCGCTCGAGTTGGCGGGCGATGTTATCGGCCACCAGGGAGGCTTCCATATCCGGCTGGGTGATCTCCTGGACCTTGAGATCCACTTTGCAGCCGGTGACTTTCTCCAAATGCTGGCGCAGTTCCTTCACCGCGGCGCCCTTGCGGCCGATGAACACGCCCGGCTTGGCGGTGAAGACAAAAACGCGGACTAGGTTGTGGTCACGCTCGATTTCCACGCGCGCGATCGCCGCATCCGAAGCGTTCTTCATGATCATCTTGCGGATTTCGGCATCCTGGTGCAGCCGCTCCGCGTATTCCTTGCCCTCGGCGAACCAGCGGCTTTCCCACGTTTTGTTGATCTTCAGGCGGAACCCGATTGGATGTACTTTACGACCCATACCTACTCCTGCGCTGAATGGCGCGGACGTGCGCGATTATTCTTCCTCGCGCAACACGATGGTCACGTGCGATGACCGACGGAGGATCGGTTTAAACCGACCCCGGGCGCCGAAGCGGCGCCACTTGCGGGTGGGGCCTTCATTGGCGAACATCCGGGCGATCACCAGATCTTCCTTATGAAGCCCCTGATTCTGTACCGCGTTCGAGATGGCCGATTTAAGAAGCTTGGCCAGCCGAGCCGCCGCGGTCTGCGGCATGGATTGCAGGTAGGTGAGCGCTTCCTCCGCCTTCCGGCCGCGTACGGCGGTCATTACCTGGCGCATTTTTTGGGCCGAGGACGGGGCGTAGCGCATCTTCGCGCGAACCTCACTCATTTCCGCCCTCCTTCTTCGCCGGCGCACCCTCCGCTTCCGGAGCGCCTTCCGCTCCGGCGGCGGCCGCGGCGAGGGTTTCCTTGGTCACATGGCCGCGGAAGGTCCGCGTGGGGGCGAATTCGCCCAGCCGGTGACCGACCATGTTTTCCGTAATGTAGATCGGAACGTGCCGCCGCCCGTCGTGCACGGCGACGGTATGCCCGACCATCTGCGGAAAAATCGTGCTGGCCCGGCTCCAGGTGCGGACGACTTTCTTCTCGCCCTTCTGGTTCATGGTTTCGATCTTCTTGAGCAGCTTGGGGTCAATGAACGGCCCCTTTTTCAGCGATCGCGACATAGTTGCCTCTCCTCAGCGAACCGGCTCGGATCCTACTTGCGTTTGGACGGCCGGCGCCGGACGATGTACTGGTCGGTCTTCTTGTTATTGCGCGTGCGATACCCGCGGGTGGGTTTGCCCCACGGGCTTTTCGGCCCGGGCATGCCCGTCGGTTGACGGCCTTCGCCGCCGCCGTGCGGGTGGTCGCGCGGCGACATGGCGGTGCCGCGCACGGTCGGACGGATCCCCATGTGGCGTTTGCGCCCGGCCTTGCCCAGTTTGATGTTGCGTTTGTCGATGTTCCCCACCACCCCGATGGTGGCGTAGCAGGTTTGGCGGATCAGGCGCATTTCCCCCGAAGGCAGGCGCAGTTGGGCGTACTGGCCTTCCTTCGCCAGGAGCTGCGCCCCGGTGCCGGCGGAACGCGCCAGCTGCCCGCCCTTGCCTTCCTGGAGCTCGATATTGTGGATCATTGTCCCAACCGGGATCTGCGAAATCGGCATCGCATTTCCCGGATGAATATCCGCTTTCGTACCGGAGATGATCGTATCGCCTACCTTCAACTCCAGCGGGGCGATGATGTAGCGCTTTTCCCCGTCGGTATAACTCAGCAGCGCGATCCGGGCTGAGCGGTTCGGGTCGTATTCAATCGCAAGCACGCGGGCGGGAATGTCAAATTTATCCCGCTTGAAGTCGATCATCCGGATGTGTTGGCGGTTCCCGCCGCCGCGATGGCGGACGGTTATCTTGCCGTAGCTGTTGCGGCCGCCGCGCTTTTGCTTGGAGACGATGAGCGACCGTTCCGGACGGCTCTTGGTGACTTCCTCGAATGTGGAGCTGGTCATCCCCCGCCTGCCCGGCGAGGTGGGTTTGTACGTTTTTACCGGCATGGGATTATCCCTTCACCCCTTCAAAGACGGGAATGTTCCCCTTGGACAGCGTGACGATGGCCTTCTTATAGGCAGCCCGGCGGAATCGCATGCGGCGGGTCCGCAAGGAGCGCGTCTTTTTCGGTGTGGTGACTACGATATCCACCTGCTTGACCACGACGTTTTCGAACATCTTCTCGACGGCTTGCCGGACTTGGATTCTCGTCGCCCGGGGCATGACTTCGAATGTATATTGATGTTCCTTGGCCAGACGGATGGATTTTTCCGAAATGATCGGCCGGCGCAGGATGTTCTCCAATTGCTCTGTCATTCCGTCCTCCCCGGATCCAGCCATTCCTGGATCTTCTCCACCGCGGAGAGCGCCAGAACCAGTTTCTCGTACTTGAACAGATCGCGGATATTCAAATAACCGGCGTTGAGGGTTTTCGCTTGGGCGAGATTCCGCGTGGCGCGTTCCACGGTCTCGTTGCGTTCCGAAAGCACCACCAACGCGTTCTCGGTTCCGGCGACAGCCTGCAACGCCTGCGACATCGCCTGGGTGTTGACCTTCGGCAGGGCGATCCGGTCCACGACCACGACCGCCTTATCCGTCATCTTGGCGGACAGGGCGGATCGCAGCGCTGCCTGGCGCATCTGCCGCGGCATCTTCACCGAATAATCCCTGGGAATGGGGGTGTGAACCTTGCCCCCTCCCCGCCATTGGGGAGAACGCGTGGACCCCTGGCGGGCCCGGCCGGTCCCCTTTTGTTTCCACGGCTTGCGTCCGCCGCCTCTTACTTCCCCGCGGTTCTTGGTCTTATGCGTCCCGAGGTGGGCGTTCGCCTGCTGGTAGACCAGCGCCTGGTGCATCAAGTCCTTGCGGACCGGGGCGCTGAAGATGGCGGCCGACAGCTCGACCGAACGCACCACTTTTCCTTTCATGTTGACGACTTCAACTTCCATCGTTATCGCATCCCTTCTGGCAAACCGAGCCGCGCCGTCACTGCTTGCGCGCTTCGCGGATAAGGACGATTGCACCCTTGGAGCCGGGAACGCTGCCGGCGACTCCCAGCAAGTTGCGTTCCGCATCGACCAACGCCACCCGCAAACCGGAGGAGGTGACCCGTGCGGTTCCCATGTGGCCGGCCATGTGCTTGCCCTTGTAAACCCGGCCGGGAGTCGTGGTGGATCCGATGGAGCCCGGAGAGCGCTGCCGGTCGGACGCGCCATGGGTCATTGGGCCGCCGTGAAATCCGTGGCGCTTCATCCCACCCTGGAACCCCTTGCCCTTGGAGACGCTGATGATGTCCACTTTTTCCCCGGTCTGGAAAATGTCGACGGAGATCTTATCGCCCGGCTTCGGCGCTTTGTCGGCGTCGATTCGAAATTCGCGCAGGTAGCGCAGCGGCGGGAGGGAGGCTCGCTGCAGGTGGCCGAGTTGGCCCGCGGTCAGCCGCTTGCTTTTGCTTTCGGCGAATCCGAGCTGGACGGCGGAATAGCCTTCCTTTTCCTTCGTCCGGACCTGGGCAACAAAACACGGCCCAGCTTCAATGATCGTCACCGGGATCATGCGTCCGGCATCGTCAAATATCTGGGCCATGCCCAATTTTTTCCCAATTAATCCCTTCATCGATTTTCTCCTATACAGAACCCGGGACTGTCAGCCTGGGAAGGGCTGCATCATCCCCGCGTCCGGGAGTCAATCCGCCGGCTGCGCACGCGCACAGGTCCGAACGGGTTCTTCCCGGGCGGTGATTTCCCTCGGGTTAGATCTTCATTTCCACGTCGACGCCGGCCGGCAGGTTCAGCCGCATCAGCGCGTCGAGCGTTTTCGCATCAGGTTCCAGCACTTCGATCAGCCGTTTATGGGTGCGGATTTCGAAATGTTCGTGGGAATCCTTGTCGATGTAAGCGCCGCGCCGGACGGTAAATTGCTCGTGCTCCGTCGGCAGGGGAACCGGGCCCACCACGCGGGCTCCGTTGCGTTCCGCGGCCTCGACGATGCGCTTGGCGGATTGATCCAGGATGCGGTGATCGTATGCTTTTAGTCGGATGCGAATTTTCTGTCGAGCCATTGTTTTCGCCTAGTCGATGATCTCGGTGATCACGCCGGCGCCCACGGTCAGGCCGCCTTCGCGGAT
>CAZFPL010000040.1:0-27230 GCA_964521085.1 uncultured Anaerolineales bacterium
CCATCCCCTCGGGACCGGTTTCAGTCAGCAGAATGTATTTCTCTTCGCTCGCTTCCGTATAAGAAGCCGCCAGCAGGACCCGGATGATTTTGTCCCGCGGGTCACTGCCGTCCGGTACTCCGTGGATTCGGACGACCACCTCGCCTTGCGCATCGACCTCCAAATCGCCTTCCGCCCCATAGAGTAATTCCATCGCCTTGCGCAGGTCGAAATCGACGTCCGGCACAGTAGTCGAAGTCAGAGTTGGGGTGGCATTGTAGGCCGGCGGGAGAAATTCACTGATGGTCGGAACATGTGCGGTGGTCGGATTTTCCGGAGGGGCTGTTGGAACGCGGCAAGAGCTCAAGAATAGAAGAAGGACCGCCGGCGGCAGAATTTTCAAGGTGGTGCGATTCTCCGCCGGAGGATCTTTGGCCTTTTGAGTGGGAAGGCGGCCGGAGGCGAATGAAAGAATCGGAAGTCGCTTAATAATTTTGAAGTTATCCTCCACCGTGAAAAACTTCTAGCATCTCCGTCGCGGCCTGCGGCGCGAAACACAGCACGTTCTCTCGGATGTGTTCGAGATGTGTTTTTACAGCCGCCGCGGAAATCCCCGCCGGCGCATATGTGGTGATAACGGTGTTTTTCGTCTCCGGACGGATCTGGGTGCGGCTGTCCGGTCCGTAGATGATGCTGGAAATCACGCCTTCCCCATCGCGGATGTACATGTCACCCGCTTTAAGGACCTGCTCCGTACCGCGCATGAGTGTGTATATTTCAGTGCCCCGTGCGACGCTCAGCGTCAGCGGCAGATGCAGGGAATCCAGATCGTGCACGGCTGTCAGCAGAAGATCCTCCATTTCCCCCATGAACATCGATTCAACCAGCGCGGCGACGGCCGGGATGTTTTTCCCTTTGAGGACGATCGACTCGAGTTGAAGCTGGATGTGATAAGTCTTTTTAAACCGGCTGTAATACGCGTCGTAAGCCCGTAATTCGGGCAGGTTTAGCAGCGCCGGGCGGTCGAAGCCGGAGAATCGTTCGCGCAGCCGCCCCTCCAGTTCCCCTTTCCGCTTTTCCAGTTCCGCATGATGCGCCGGATTGGTCACACCGCGCAGGACGAGGACACCCGCATGCGCATCCGGATGGTTATATTTCCATTCTTGACTGATCTGGAACATGGCAGCGGCACACTCCTCCCGCCGATGGGCTTCTTCCTATATAAGGATTATACGATAGAAGAGAATGCATACGGATGAATCCACGTCCATCCGATGGACCTTCGACTTTTCCAATCCGTGTACAATACGGAGGCGATAAATCCTCCGTGGGATGACAAATAATGCGCATCCGCTTTTTCCCAATCCCAATCCTGATCCTCAGTCTGGGTTGCTCCATATTCACTCCTTCCTCCACTTCGCAAATATCGCGGCCGCTTGGCACAGCTACCTCCAGCGGTGTGATTAATTCCCCCGTCAGCAGCCCTCTTTCCAGTTTATGGAAGCCTTCGCCGGGGACAACCTGGCAGTGGCAGCTTTCCGGGGATGAGGTCGATACCTCGTTCGACGTGGATGTATACGACCTCGATGTGTTCGATACCAGCGCGGAAGTCGTCGCATCCCTCCACCTGCAGGGACGGCGCGTGGTGTGTTACATCAGCGCCGGCAGCTGGGAGAAGTGGCGGCCGGATGCCGCCGGCTTCCCGGCCGAGATCATCGGCAACGAATACGAAGGCTGGCCGGGTGAAAAATGGCTCGACATCCGCCGGATCGATCTCCTGACTCCAATCCTTGCCGCGCGGATGGATTTGTGCAAAGCCAAAGGATTCGACGGCGTCGAGCCCGATAACATCGACGGCTATCTGAACGAAACCGGCTTTCCGATCACCGCCCGGGATCAACTCCAATTCAACCGCTGGCTGGCGCGGGAAGCGCACAAGCGCGGGTTGGCAATCGCCCTGAAGAATGACGCGGACCAGGCGGCGGAATTGCTCGCGGATTTTGATTTCGCGCTTCTGGAGGATTGTTTCGATCAGGATTGGTGCGAACTGCTCCTGCCGTTCCTTCAAGCCGGAAAACCCGTTCTCGATGCGGAATACACCGACACGGGGATCACCCTCGCCGAGTTTTGCCCGCAGGCGAAGGCGCTCGGCATCCAGGCGATTCTCAAACATCGCGACCTGGATGCCTGGAGGCAGGCGTGTCCGTGACTCGCGGGTGAGAATTTTTTCCCTTTGCCGTCCTGGGAGGGCAGTCAACCATCGGGTATCCCACACTCGATGGTTTGGTTGAATATCCTCAGTCCCATAACGCGGATTGGATTTAGGCCGGCTCGAATGAACAACGCCGCCATCCGGGTTATAATCCTGCTTCAATACCCCGTACCGGACAATCTATACGGTCGGCAACAACCTTACACAACGGAGAATGCCAATGGGTGACACCAAATTTCGCGTTTATGGATACCGCTGGGTGGTCCTCGGCGTGTTCATGTTCATTAACCTGACCATCCAAATGCTGTGGATCGGATACGCTCCCATTACCGGTCCGGCCGCCCAGTTCTTCCATGTCACCGACGGCCAGATCGGGTTGCTCGCGATGATCTTCATGGTGGTGTTCCTTCCCCTCTCCATCCCGGTATCGTGGGTCATCGATACCTACGGATTTCATGTAGCGGTCGGGATCGGCGCCGTGCTCATGGCCGTTTTCGGCGTCGTGCGCGGATTGGCCGGAGCCGATTACACACTGGTGGCCTGGAGCACGGTTGGCCTGGCCGTCGCCCAGCCGTTCATGATGAATGCTTGGACCAAGGTTCCGGCCAACTGGTTTTCGATCCGGGAACGCGCCACCGCCGTGGGATTGGTCACCCTCGCCAGCCTGATGGGGATCGGGATAGGAATGGCGCTCACGCCCGTCCTTATGGAAAGCGGGATGTCCATACCTTCGATCCAACTGCTCTACGGCGCCGTGGCGGCGTTCTCCTCCGTCCTGTTTATCATCCTGGCCCGTGAAAAACCGGCTACGCCCCCCTGCCCGCCGGGAATGGAGGCGCGCGCCCTGATGCTCGACGGGTTCAAACACGCGCTTACCATCAAACCCTTTTGGATGTACCTTTTTATTATGTTCATCGGCATGGGAATATTTAACGGCGTCACCACCTGGGTGGAAACCATCATCCGCCCGCGCGGCTTTTCCCCCACCGACGCCGGAACGGTCGGAGCCCTGATGCTCCTGGGTGGAGTGATCGGCGCGGCGGTTCTCCCGTCCTTTTCCGACCGGCAACACAAACGCGTCCGCTATCTGCTGATGGGAATCCTGCTGGCTATCCCGTGGCTTTTCGGCGTAGCCTTCGCGACCAGTTCTGTGCTGTTGTTCGTCTCCGCATTCGGACTCGGTTTTTTCCTGATCAGCATCAGCCCGATCGGGATGCAGTATGCGGCCGAGATCACCCAACCGACTCCCGAGGGCACTTCCAACGGCTTGATCCAGCTCGCAGGCCAGCTCTCGGTTGTATTCGTATACATCATGGAAGTGTTGAAAAGGCCTGACGGGTCATACACCCCCAGCTTGTTGCTGGCCGTCGCGCTGTTGGTTGTATGCGCGCTCGTTATCACCCGGATGCCCGACCCGGCTCCACCGCCGGCGTGATTTTCGCCTGCTCCCGATTTAATTTTAAAAAAGGCTCTTCTGCGGTCAGTGATCCATAGCACACCTGCGCGGCCGCCTTGCATCCTCCCTGACATTCCAACCGCCGGGCGCACGGATTACAGAAGGCCGGGATGGATCCGCAAAAGGCGCACATCCTTTCCGGCGCGACAATCTCCGAAAACGATTCTTCAAACAAATTTCCGAGGATCAGCGGCGTATGATTGCACGGCCGCAGGTTGCCGATCGGA
This sequence comes from uncultured Anaerolineales bacterium, assembly GCA_964521085.1. Classification (GTDB taxonomy): domain Bacteria; phylum Chloroflexota; class Anaerolineae; order Anaerolineales; family RBG-16-64-43; genus JAFGKK01. The sequence goes on from CAZFPL010000040.1 coordinate 3,875, forward strand.
TCCAGCGCGTAATACGCCCGCTCGCCGCCGGCTGCGCAATAGGCGAAGCCGATGTGCGGGAAGTCGCGGGTGTCGATCAGGCAGGGTTGGATCGGGATCGAGCAGGAGACCGGCAATCCGTACTCCGCCGACGCGGAATCCGCCGCCGCCAGGGCGCGGCGCACCTGCTCGGCGGACGGCAGCAACAACTCCAGGTTGGTCCGTCCGCGGCCGCCGGGGTTGAAGCGGTTGAACATTACCGCCTGCGCGCCGAAGGCAAAGGCCAGTTTCATCACCTCCGCCGCGTGGCCGATGTTGAGCCGGGTGACGACGAAGGCGGCGGCGAACCGGCCATGATGCAGGCGGACGTTCGCCATCGCGTCCAGAACGGCGTCCCATGCCCCGGGCGCGCCGGAAAGGCGATCGTGGATTTCGCGCTGGTGGCTTAGGAGCGGCAGTTCGAAAAGCCCCACGCCGCGGTCGAGGCAATCCACCGCCGCGGCCTCGCTCAGCAGCCGCCCGTTGCTGATGATCGTTATTTGTTTGTTCCGCCCGCGGAGAAAATCGAGGATCGCCGGCAGGTCGCTGCGCAGGAGGGGTTCGCCGCCGGTCAGCGTGACGTGGGAACAAATTGTTTCGTCGAGGGCTTTCCCCAGCAGCGCCAGCGTCCGCTCCGTATCCAGCTCGCCACGCGGATACGCCGCACCGGCGCCGTTCCCGCCGTTCCACACGTTGTAGCAATGCAGGCAGGCGTGGTTGCAGCGCTGGGTGACTTCGAAGATCAGGGAGTGGATTCGCGGCTTGGCGGAAGTCATTTTCCCATCAACACGTCCAGCAGAAACTGCGCCGCGGCGATGACCTCCGGGGTAAGGGTCAATTCCACTTCCTCGAAGGACGGGACCCCGCCGCCCGAATCCCGGTATTCCTCGAGGAGTCGGTCGTACAACTCCTGCACCTCCGCGTCGGTCAACGCATAGAACGCCAGGTCGTGCTCGAGCGCGGTCCGCGCTTTGGCGAGCGTATCGGGCGCGACCGTGGTTCCGGCGGAGATCTCGGTCAGCGCTTCCGATTGCTGGACGAGGCTGCCGGCGCTGGCCGGGGCGTAATCGATCATCATCGGCTCATAACAGGTTATGGGAGCGTTCGACCGCCAGATGTGATACACCGCCGCGGAAAAAGCATCCTGGATCAGGTCCGCGACCGGCGCGGTTATTTCGCCGGCGGCCGACAGTTCATCCAGCGCGGCACGATGATCGGCAATCATTTGCGCGCCGATCGGATTATCCTCCCAACTGTCATCCCCGTTGTCGCGCGCGGCCGCCGTCTTCTGCGCCAGCTCGTCGAAGCGCAGCCAGCACAGTCGCAGGCGGTCCAGCGCGGCGAGCCGGGTCGGCGACGGCGTGCCGGGAATCGGCGTGTAGGCCACCATGTCATAGCAGGTGACAAACGTGGGCTCCGGGGTCCCGGTTCGTTGGCAGCGCGCCAGGAGCAGAGAACCGAGCGAGATGCCAAACAGTTGCATAAAATTCCGGCGCGGAACGGGCATGGATACCTTCCTCGGAAATTTTCGATTTTTGAAATTACTTTCCCATCAACACATCCACTAGAAATTGCGCCGCCGTCGCGACGTCCGGGGTCAGGGTCAATTCCAGATCGTCAAAGGAGGGTAGGGTCTCCCCCGGATCGCTGTATTCTTCGCGAAGCCGTTCGTACAAAGCCTGCACCTCCGCATCGGTCAACGCGTAAAAAGCCAGGTCGTGTTCGATGGCGGCGCGGGCTTTGGCAAGCGTCTCCGGCGCGATCGTACTTCCATCGGCGACCTGGCTCAGAACATCCGCCTGACGGACAAGATCATCCGCGCTGGCCGGCGTGTACTCGGGCATTGCCGCGATGTAGCAGGTCATCGGCGCGTTCGACCGCCAGATATGAAAGACCGCTGCGGCGTACGCTTCGTGGATCAAATCCGCGACCGGGGAGGCAATCCCGCCGGCGGCGACCAGCTCGTCCAGCGCGGAACGGTGATCGGAGATCATTTGCGACCCGAGCGGATTGCCCAAGTTCTCCCCCGTGTTCGTGCCATTGCGGGTTTTCTCCGCCAATTCGCCGAATCTCAGCCAGCACAGGCTCAATTTCTTCCGGGCGGATGCGGTTATGGACGTGGGCGTGTCCTCCAGCCGATCCGGCGCCGTCGGTTCGTAGCACGTCATAAAGACTGTGGGTTCGGGAGTCCCCGTCCGTTGGCAGCGTGCTAGAAGCAGCGAACCGAGGGAAACGCCGAGCAATTTCATAAAATCGCGGCGGGGAACGGGCATGTGCGGATTCCTCTGCTTTTTACTCATGACGTTTCCCACGCAGATATTGTTCCGATCTGCCATAGGCGGTCAGGACCCGGAAAATAATTCGGAAATTTCACCCGGAAGATGGTCGATCCCGCCGAATTCTTTCACCACTATGGATTTTATCTTTTCTCTGAAATCCGGCCGGATATGCGGATAGGTCATCTCCTTTTCTCCGCCGACGCTCTCGCAATCATCTTCGATCAGTATGTCGGGACGGATCCGTTCGGCGAGATCGCGGTACTCCTCGTGGGTTTGCCGGAAATAAATCGGACCGTCGGGGAAACCGCACGTTTTCAAAACCGCTTTGTCCGCCCGGACCGCTTCGGCGCTTTTATGCGCGCTCAAGTATGCGATTTCCGCTCCCTGCCCTTTCCATCGCTGTAGTTTTTCCGCCGCGCCGCCGACAGCTATGTAGGACGCCCACCCGCGGACGGATTCTTCGCCGTCTAAAACCTGACGGACGCGTTCCTCCCGCGTGCGCCCCAGACCACCACGGTGCATGAGGATCGTGCCTTGCAGAAAAATCAGGATCTTCATGAATTCGACCCATTTCTCACAAATCGATCGTTTGTCAGACATGCAGTCCGGGTGGAACCATCGATGCAGTCACGGATGATTCCCAGAGCGGCTAGCTTCCGCGCGCCAGCCGATCGGAAGCCGGCGGACCGGCGATCCAGTACATCAGCATCTGGACCAGCACCGCCGCGGATGCGTAAGCAAACCCGTCGCCGAAATACGGCAACAACCCGGGGCCAAACACGATGAGTTGCGCAGTTACACTGTAAAAATAATCCCGCGCGACGCCAAAAAGCCCGAGCCCGGCGAGGAATGCGATCAGGCCCGGTCGCCCAAAGCGGCGGATCACCCGCCAGCCGATCAAGCCCAACCCGGCGCCATAAAACAACGCGGCTGCGATATACCAGACCAGGGGCGCGCTGCCGCTGGTCACGGAAGGATATCGCCACCATCCCAGCCGTGCCGCTATCCCGTCATAAAGCATCACCAGAGGTATGACGGGAACCGCGGCGATTAATGCGCCGGCCGTCCGCCGCAAAGTCGCCCGGGAGAAAAACGCGATCGCCGCGAAAAGCACCGTCGTTGCAACAACACTCGCCAGAAGGATATTCGGATCCAGGGGATTCATTTTTATTCCCTCCCAGCCGCGTGAATCGAGGCACTCTTTGGTGGTTTCCATTTAGAAAAGACCGGCAGCCATAATAATACAACCATCAGCAGTGCCGCGCCGTGGAACGGCAACCGCCACCATCCGGCAACCAACGGCGGCAACCCGGAATCCGCCCACGGGGCGATCCACGTCCGGGATGATTTCGCCCAGGCAAGGAAGGCATCCCCCACCGGAAGCAGACCCAAGGCGTAGAACTTGCGACCGCCCCAGGCGATAGGCAGCCCGACCGCTTCGCCAGTGGATATTATTGCACTCGCGGTTTCGCAGTCGCCCTGGACTTGCGCGGCGCCGATCGCGACGACCGTCGCGGACGCGCTGAACCCGAAAAGGAGCGGTCCGGAATCCACGTCGCCGAATCCGCCGGCGCCCGTCGGATACTCGCGCACGCCGGGGACTCCCAGAAACGAACCGATGAATTGGCTGCGGAACAGCGCATACTGCGCCCGCCCCCACTCCGGATCCACTTCGATCAGAAAGCGCGCAATCAGGCTTTGCGAGGATCCCCGCGCGCCTTCGATCATCTCCCCCGTCACGGGATTCACGCGGTGAGGGATCAATCCCGTCGCCGGGTCCAGCCGTTCCCGCGTCATCCGCAGCCAGCGGTTGATCGTGGCTTCGAACCGCGGCGGGAACAGGGAATCGTGCAGACGCAGTGCGGCGATCGCTACGACGCTATCCACCGGCCAGGCCTGTCCGGGGTACGCACTCAGGAAGGGCATATCATTCTGGTCGAAAGCATCCGCCAGGACGGGGCAATCCGCTTGAAAACGTTCCACCTCGGCCGGAGATCGATCCTCCGAAGATTGAATCATCAAAATGCCGCCGCGCAGCCAGCTGCTCCAACCCGAATAAAAAACACCGTAAGGCGGTTTCATGTCCTTGGTGAACGGCGCCTTTCCCGCAGGCGAATCGATCCGTTCCAGCGCCCATTCCGCTTCCCGTATCGCTTCCGCATGCAGCTCCGTGCGGCTTGACTCACGCAAGCCGGCTTCAATCCACGTCAAACCATAAAGTGTGTGGGCGAAGAAGAATCCTTCAGGAAAAAGGCCCTGCATTTTTTCCCCGGAACCCGATCGGAGTGAATCGCCGAGGAACCGCAGCTGCGGAACGACGTCGGGCCCCAGCCGGCCGGGGCCGTACGCTTCGCTTCCCGGCGAGTACAGCCGGAGGTTGAGAATCAAGATCAGCAGCGGGATTCCGATGGCAGCCATGCGATATCCGATACTGTGACGAAGCATTAGGGCATCCATCCTCCAAAACCGAATGATAACCTTTTCTCCGTCCGGAGGCAGGAGATAAATCCATTATTCAGAGGCGGGATTCACTTTTTCGCTGCGGGGAATTAAAAAAAGGGCCGGATCATGCACCGGCCCTTTTGCGAACCAATTGTTACCAGGTTGGAAAAGCGAACAGCATACTTTTAATAGAGGCTGTTCCCTCCTACCTGTTGAAAATCACAGTCAGATCGTTAAGATAATTATTGATCTCCTGATTCAGATCCAACCCGGGGGTGGTCCGCAGCAGATAAGCGAAGGTATTGCCGCGCGACCACGCTTCACCGTAATTCGGCATCCACCCTTCGGCGGAGGGGATGTCCGGGTAGCTCATTCCCGCGATGACAACGTCCCAATTTTTGACCCAATAGAATTGGGCTTTCATTTTCTTTACCCACGCATCCTGGTCCGCGGTCCGGGCGGGAACCGCGTCGTAAGCGGCCGTCCCGGACGGGTAGCCGACGAGCAGTTTCTTGACCGCTTCCCCCGTGAGGTAAGTCAGAGCCGTGAATGCTTCCTGCGGATGCTTGGTCCCCTTCCAGACGCGAAAGGTGTCGGAATCGATCCGCCCGCCCACTTTGCCTTTGTAGGTCGGCATGGCGGCAAGGTCCCAGGACCGCACATCGCCCATGCAGCAGGTGTACCAGATCGGATTAACGGTCATGGCGACTTTCCGGCTGTTGAAGGGGTTGCCGTAGGAGAAGGCCTTGCTTGTTTCCACGTCGGCGCTTCCGATGAAGGGTTGATCCCCCCACATGGCGTCGTAGGTCCACTCCCAGGCGGCTTTCCACGTATTCGGAGCGACGGATGAGTAGCTTCCGGTCGAACCGCCCGGGGCGAGCATGGAGCTGCTTCCCCAGAACGATCCCCAGTAATTGGGATGGTTCTCAGATTGCCAGGTGAACCCGTACTGCACGATATTTTCTTTGTCAAACTTCGATGCAGTCGCATTTCTGCCGCTGGAATCGCGTGTCAGCAGTCTGGCCACCTCCGCGACGGTATCCCAGCTCCATTCCACTTCGGTTCCGTCCGGCATCTTGTACTTATCGCCGTATTTGACCGGCGGAAACGCCAAGCCGGCGTTACCGAAGAGATTTTTATTGTAGATCATGGCGGAAGGAAAAACAGCGAAGGGCAAAGCGATCTGACCCTCGGAGGTGTGATACATCTCCATCAGCGCCGGATTGAATTGCGAGGTATCGTAATTGCTGCACTCGATAATCCGCGTCAGATCCATCCACTGGCCTTGGAAAGCATGCGTTCCCCCCCAGCTCACCGGGCCGATGATGTCGGGGCCGTTCCCCGCTTTTCTTCTCATGCCGATGGCGCTGACTCTTCGGCGAGGGTTTTATGTATCCATCGCTGGATGGCGGTTTGCCGCTGTTGCTGCTGTTTTTCGCCAGTTGGTCCTCGAGGGCCTGGACCCGATCCGCCAATTGCTCTACAGTCTCCAACACGCGGCGGAAGACTCCCACGACAGCTTCTTCGCCTTGGCGATAGGCCGTCCTTACTTCTTCTTCTGTCGGCAGGTATAATCCATTCGGCTTCATCCCACTTATTTTGCCGTATTTCCCCGCTTTTTAATAGAGTCAAATGGCTCTATTTCCGGGTGACATTTGACTCAAATGGCTGAGTAATTACTACTTAATGAAGAATAGAAGGGGCTCACCGATGCCGAACTTGCTGCCGTTTTGGTGCATGAAGGAACACATGTAAAGCAAGCTTCATGGGCCATTGAAAATATGCCCGGTCTCGGCGACTCAATTGATGGTTGGCATGCCCTATTTGACGGAATCGCCTATAGGGTTTATCCATGGAATAAGGAATATGAAGCGTTTCGTGCCACGGCAGATTTCTGGCAGGTGATTAAAGCTGATTTACCCTACAGCCCACTTTTAGCCGATGTGGGGAATATGATTTTTCAACCCAATGGAGAGTTCCGCTCCGTTGGAGATGCATGCATGTATTTACACGATAATGAACGACCGCGCGGCAAGCTGCGGGGTATTCTAATCCCGCGAAAGCGGGATAACACTTATCGTCATGTTATAGATCCGGCTCATACACCATGAGTTGGAAAACCGGATGCCTATTAATTATCACGTTTATTGGCATCGCTTGCATCGCGGCCGCCGTGTACCTTTTTACTAAAGAAGGGCTAACACTAATGACAATACAATCCGCATTCAACAATCAATCGAAGGGATAATAGGCTATCGCCGGGTTACTAATTCACAGTTCGACCCTCACTTTCGTATTTCACTCCCGAGTAATTGGCATTTTAGTTACAATCCTATGCCGAAAGAAAAGGTGAATTGGATTGCCTTGGGGGGACCATGGGATTCCGAAGTGCAACGAAATACAAGTATCCACCTGATGTTCAAGGAAGATTGGTATCCCGAAAAATCACTGGATGAAAGTGCTGAACACTCAGTTATTGATAAAATGATCGGAGACTGGACGGTCCTCTTTATTCGCCCGACTACAATCGACGGTGTAGAGGCTCGGGAGATCCATACAAAATGTAATTCGTTTAATCCGAATTCGTTTCATCATTATGATGAAATGCATCCATGGGTAATTTTCCGTCACGATCGGTATACCATCACCATCCATTATTCCGCATCTGTAAAATACTTCGAGGCGTACACAAAGGCAATCGAATCATTTACCTTACTCACTTAATTTTTTCGATTCTATGCGAGGATATTAGGTAACAATCATTAAAATAAAGCGTAGATATACGAAAGGAGATATTATTCCTCACCACACCCAGATCCATTTCGGGTCATTTCCAAAGCTCCTACCACTCACCATAATTTCCCCTCGTCTGGCGCCTTCTTCCCCTTCCGGCGAAGGATAACCTATTACCAAAGACACAAACCGCGAAGGACCCGGAAAATCCTGCATGCTGATGTCGAAGGGCATAAAACTAAGGACAACGAACAACGATAGAGTGACGATCCAGAGATATTTCGGCCCGCGCCAGAATTGAACATAAAAAAGAGAATTATTACAAGGAAAAAGGGCCAAGCCATCATCCGGATGGGAACGAACGCAAGTAACTAAATCAATGCAGGGATAAAAAATAGGGCGAGAAGAGCTTTGAGAAATTTATTCCATTTTGCCGGCATAGTCGGTAATCCTCCCTAGTGGAAATTGTTATGGTTTTTCTTTTAGTATAACTGAATCGGGATCTTCTTTCAAAGATGCGGTTATCGGTTATGATTCACCCGCGGAGGGAACCATATCCTTATGCTGGTCACCATCATCGAATCCATAATTCTAGGCTTCGTCCAGGGCGCAACCGAATTCATACCCGTCTCGAGTTCCGCCCATCTGATTATCGTTCCCTGGCTGCTGGGCTGGACCGATCCGGCTCTCACCAGCCTGCCGTTCGACGTCGCGCTTCATCTGGGCACGCTGGCCGCCGTGCTTGCCTTTTTTGCCAAAGATTGGGTCCGCCTGATCCGCGCATTCTTCCAGAGCATTCTCCAACGCCGCATCGGCGCAGATCCCGACCGCCGGCTGATCTGGCTGCTCATCCTAGGCACGATTCCGGGGGCGGTCGCGGGATTCCTTTTCGAAGGCGCGATCGACGACCTTTTTCACAAGCCCGGGGTTCCCATTTCACCGGCCGCCATGTTGGTCATGGCCGCAATCGTCGCCGCCTTCGGCGCGATCCTGCTCCTTGCGGACCGGATCGCCCGCCACACACAGGGCATGGAGAGTCTGACCCTCGCGCAAACGATACTCATCGGCCTCTCGCAGGCGCTTGCCATCTTCCCCGGCGTTTCGCGTTCGGGGTCCACGATTGCCGCCGGCTTGGCGCTTGGGCTCACGCGCAACGATGCCGCGCGCTTCTCCTTCCTGCTCTCCGCGCCGATCATCGCCGGCGCCGGGTTAAAAAGCCTGTGGGATGTCTATTCCAGCATGAAAGCCGGCACGCTCTCCAACACCGAGTTGCTGCTTTTCCCAATCGGCTTTCTCGCCGCGGCGGTCAGCGGATATTTGTGTATCCGCTTCCTGCTGAATTATTTGCAAAAGCGAAATATAGACGTATTCGTATTTTATCGATGGGGATTGGCGATCGTCATCGCCGCGGCGGCATTTCTGAAGGGATAATGAATCCCGGATTTTTGACAGGATTTACAGGATTTTCAGGTTCTTTATTCCCATTTCAGTCAATCCTGCAAATCCTGTCCATTTTTTCTTGGCAGCCTTAAACTCTCTTCTTCAGCCAAGCCAACAAACGCTCCACAGGCCAGGTATTAATCACGTCTTCTTTATTCAACCAGGCGCGGCGGGCGATGGCCACGCCATAAAACAACCGGTCAAGATCGTCCTCGGAGTGCGAGTCGGTGTTGATCGCAAGGGGGACACCCAGTTCCTTCGCGCGTCGGGCGTATGCATCGTCCAGATCGAGGCGCGCGGGATGGGCGTTAATCTCCAGCGCCACCCCGGTTTCGGCGGCGGCTACAAACACCGCCTCCATATCCAGGTCCGCTCCTTCGCGGTCCGGGAGAAGGCGGCCGGTCGGATGGGCGAGAATGTCGACATTCGGATTTCGGATTGCATGGAGAGCACGTTCGGTGACCTTCTCCCGCGGCTGGCGCAGACTGACATGCAGCGATGCGACTACCAGGTCCAGGCTCGCCAGGAATTCGTCGGGGTAATCCAACGTCCCGTCGGCTTTGATCTCCACCTCGCTGCCATGAAGAATGGTGATCGTTTCGCCTAGTTTCTCCTGCACCTTCCGGATCTCCTCCGCCTGCTTTTTATGCCGGGCCATGTCGAGCCCGCCCGCCACCCCGAGCCCCGCCGAATGATCGGTGATCGCGATCACTTTCAGCCCGCGCCGGATGGCGGCTTTGGCCATCTCCGATACACTCAGCTCGCCGTCGCTCCAGTCGGTATGGATGTGAAAATCCCCAATGAGGTCCGTGCCTTCAATCAGATGCGGAAGTCTTCCGCTTTTGGCGGCCTCCATCTCACCGCGGTCTTCACGGAGTTCGGGCGGAATCCACGGCAGGCCGAGGGCTTTGTAGACCTCCTCTTCCTTGGCGCAGAGGATTTCTCCCCGGCCGTCGGTCCGGGTCAGGGCGTGCTCGGAAAGCGAAAGCCCCTTCGCCAGTGCAAACTCGCGCAGCGCCACGTTGTGGTCTTTCGATCCGGTAGCGTATTGCAGCGCCGTGCCGAACCGTTCCGGCGGATGCACCCAAACCTGGGCCCGCACCCCGTCTCCGAACTCGACGCTGCTTTTGGTTTCGCCTTTGCTCAGCACGCGCCCAACTCCGGGCAGGTTCGTGAACGCCTCCATCACCGGCGCGGACTGCGCGGCCGCAACAAGGATGTCGATGTCGCCGACGGTGGAACGCATCCTGCGCAGACTCCCCGCCGGCTCGGCGGCGGTGACTCCCGCACCTTTTCTCAACGCAGCCGCAATCTCCTGCGCCAGCGGATAAGCGCGCCCGAGCGGGATTCGCCCGGAACGGCGCGCAAGCGATTCGATTCCCGCCAGCACCGCGGCCTCCGATTTGGCGCCCATCCCGGGCAGATCGCGAAGCTTGCCGGCGCGGGCGGCTTTCTCGAGCTGAGCAAGCGTCGTGATATGAAGCGTCTTCCAGATCAGGCCGACTTTCTTCGGCCCCAGACTCGGAACTTTCAGCCATCCGGCCAGGCTGGGCGGGACTTCCTTTTTGAGTTTTTCGAGGAACTTGAGTTTTTTCGTTCGGAGTAGTTCGTCGATCTTCTCCGCAATCGCTTCTCCCACACCGGGAATCTCACGCAGGGTTCCTTCTTTCCAATACTCCTGGATATCGCGGTCCAGCGCAGCCAGGGTCTCCGCGACTCTGCGGTAGGCGAGGGTCTTGTAGATGATCTCGCCTTTGATTTCCGACAGATCAGCGATGAGGGTGAAGGTATCGGCCAGTTCGCGGTTATTCATCAACCTCCATTATAGAACCTTACGGGAAGCCCGATCCAATCCGGGCTGCACGGATATTATCAATCAAACCCTATGTCTATGGAAAGGCAGTCCCGCACCTGCTTCTTCTCCGTGCAATCCGTCTCTCCTCCGTGAAATCCGTGGTTCACCGTATTCGGCACCGCCAGCGGCCGGGGAAAACACAAGCAAATGGATTTATTGAAGAATCTGTTGTAGTATGGGACTTATCATTGTTATGGCTATGAAACGTCAACTCGCAGTCATCGCCATCGGCGGGAATGCGCTGATCAGGGGAAAGGGAAAAGAATCGCTCCCCGATCAGTACGCAGCCGCCTGCGCCACAATGGCGCAGATCGTCTCGATCATCCAAGCGGGGTGGGATGTCATTGTCACGCACGGAAACGGGCCGCAAGTCGGATTTATTCTCCGGCGCTCGGAATTAACCGAACACGAACTCTTCACCATACCGCTGGATCACTGCGGTGCGAACACGCAGGGTTCGATCGGCTATATGTTTCAGATGGCGCTGATCAACGAGTTCCGCCGCCGGGGCATGAAAAACCACGCCGCGACTGTCGTCACGGAGACCCTGGTGGATAAAAACGACCCCGCTTTTTCGAATCCGACCAAACCGATCGGCTCCTTCATGGACGAATCCTCCGCCAGGACGCGCTGCGTGAAGGATGGCTGGACCGTCATCGAAGATGCCGGCCGCGGCTGGCGGCGCGTGGTGCCCTCCCCGGCGCCGATTCGAATTGTGCAGCAGGACGTCATCCTGACGCTGGCAAAGGCCGGTTTCACCGTAGTCGGCGTCGGAGGCGGCGGAATTCCGGTCGTGGAAAACGAAAAGGGCGAGTTGGTCGGAGTCGAGGCGGTCATCGACAAAGACCTGGCCTCCGCCCTGCTGGCGCACGGCATTCGCGCGGACCTGCTGCTCATCTCGACGGACGTGGAAAAGGTGGCGGTGGATTTCCAGCAACCGAATGTCCGGTGGTTGGATCGGCTGACCATCGAAGAGGCAAAAGCATTTTTGGCGCAGGGGCAATTCGGCAAGGGAAGCATGAAGCCGAAAATCGAGGCGGCGCTTAACTACTTGGAACACGGCGGCCAACACGTGATCATCACCAATACGGAAAGCATGTTGCGCGCCTTGATTGACCTGACTGGAACCCACATTCTCGCCTGAGGCGTTCTCCTTTGTGGTGCAGCCTCAGGTTGAGAACCCCGGCTCTTCTGTCCATAGCGGAAAAATCATCCTCCTGTTTGAAGTGAAAAGGCGCATATGTTAATATTATGCAATCCGGTTCGTGAAAATCCGTTGTGGATTTACTACCTAATGCAACAACGTACAAAGCCAATATATCTCACGGAAAATATAAACGGCGGATCAGACGAATTCGGGACGGTGGACTTCCGGATAGCAGGATCGCTTTGGCGTCTTCCCATCCGCTGCGAAACCCGGCCAATCCGTTTGCCCGAGGAACGGAAAGAACAATGACGCTTTTAACCCCAACCGCTTGGCGCGATTACGAACTGCTGGATACCGGCGACGGCGAGAAGCTGGAACGATTCGGCCAGTTCATCCTCTGCCGTCCGGAACCCCAGGCGGTTTGGACAAAATCACTGCCGGAAAAGGATTGGAATCAACAGGCATCCGCCAAGTTCAAACGCGAGGGAAGTTCGCAGCGGGAGACGGAAAAGGGCGAGTGGATTCGGAAGCCGAACATGCCCGACCGCTGGCTTATCGGATACGAATGGAAAACCTTAAAGATGAAATTGCGCCTGGGATTGACCGCCTGGAAACAAATCGGGGTTTTCCCCGAACAGGCCGAAAATTGGAACTACATCTATCAGCATGTTCGGGACAATCCGGTGGATATGTCCCGCGTCCTCAACCTCTTCGCCTACACCGGCGGGGCGTCGCTGGCCGCGAAAGCCGCCGGCGCGGATGTGGTGCATGTGGATTCCGTACGGCGGGTCATCAACTGGGCGGCGGATAACCAGGCGGAAAGCGGGTTGGATGGCATCCGCTGGGTGGTGGAAGATGCGATGAAATTCCTGCGCCGCGAAGTAAAACGGGGCAAATCCTATCATGGCATTATTTTAGATCCACCGGCGTACGGGCATGGCCCGGCGGGAGAACGGTGGGTGCTGGAAGAAGGGATTGATGAGCTGATAAAATTATCCGGCCAGCTGCTGGAAAAAGAGCATTCCTTCTTGGTGCTCAACCTCTACTCTTTGGGTTTTTCCCCGTTGATCGCCGAAAACTTGATTAAAAAATATTTTCAGGGCTTGCGGGAAACCGAAGTTGGCGAGTTGTATCTGCCCGACCGGGCGGGAAACAAGCTGCCGCTCGGTGTGTTTCTCCGTTTCTCTCGTAAATGAATGCGGCCGAGGCGGGGTCATCCGGTGCAACCGGATCGATCATCATCCGGAAGCGGATCCGCCGGCCGCCGACCGGCCCGCCAACGCGCCGCTGGCGAACGCAAAGTGCAGGTTGAACCCGCCGCACGGACCGACCACATCCAGCATTTCGCCCGTCAGATACAATCCTTTGACAATCCGCGATTCCAGCGTTTGAGGATCCACCTCGTTTACCGGTATTCCGCCTGCGGAAAGCTGGCACATCTCGAACCCCTTCACCCCTCTGATTTTTATTCGTGTGTCTTGTAAAGTTCGGATCAGCCTTTGAAGGGCAACTTCGTCTATTTGGTTTAATGGCGTTATTTCCGGGATCTGTGCCAAATGCGGAAAAAGGGAGGCGACTTTCGGCGGAAAAAACGTCTCCAGGAACACTTTTATGGGAATAGCGGTTTTTCGTTTTTCCTGCAATAAATCAGCAAATTCATTTTTATAAAATCGAAGGAAATCCAGCGACAAGAAAAAGTTTCCCGGGTTGGCGGGAATAAAATGGCTTATGTCCATCACGCCCGGCCCGTTGATCCCCCATTCGGTGAAGATGATATTGCCCGCTGTGCCCGCCAGCCGGTGATCTCCCTGCCAGAGATCGACACCGGCATCCAAGCGGACGCCCAGCAGATGCTTGAGGGATTGCAGATCGACCATGACGGGAGCCAGCGCGGGCCGTTTGGGAACAAGCGTGTGCCCCAGTTTCTCCAACACGGGAAATAACTCGCCACGGGAACCGAGGTTTGGGTGCGCCATCCCGCCTGCCGCAACAATCACTTTCGGAAAGATTTTTCCCGCTTTCCCTTCATCATCGGTGAATTTGATGCGAAAACCTTTTTCCGTGGACTGGATCCCCTCGACCGGGCTTTTTAACCGGATCGTTACGTTTGTCCGCAATAAAGCATTCTGGAACGCATCCACAACCGAATGCGCCGAGTTGGACAGCGGATAGTACCAGCCGTCGGAAGTTTTATATACCAGGATGCCGGTCTTCCGAAGGAATTCAATCAGATCCTGCACTCCGAAGGAACGGACCAGGGAATCGATCCATTGCGGGTCGGCGCAGGCGTATTTACCGGATGCCACCGCATCGTTGGAGAGGTTGCAGCGTCCGCTGCCGGTCACCAGCAACTTACGGCCGACATCGGAATTCCGCTCGAACAGCGTCACCGCCGCGCCATTTTCCGCCGCCTGCAGCGCCGCCGCCATCCCCGACGCGCCTGCGCCGATTACTGCGATTTCCATTTTTCCTTCATCCCTTTCACTCATGCAAATACCGCCTCTCCCTAGAATCTATTTATATCATCTCCCTGTTGCAAGATCCTTCCTGTGCTTTTTGAAAGCCTGCCCCAACGGTTTGGAGGGGATTTGGAAGGATTAATCAACCGATCTTATTTTCACTCGCTGAGGTGAATCACGAACAAGCCATTATCAGTTCCCGCATAGAGTGTTGTCGGCGTCACGGGATTGACAGCCAACGAAGACACCATTAGGTTGGACAGGCCGGTATTAATCGCACTCCACGTCCTGCCACCGTTTGTACTGCGGAACACGCCGGATTGTGTCCCCGCATACAGCGTGTTCGGTGTCTTCGGATCGATCACAAAATGCAGATACCATGTTTGGGGCAGGTTGTGATAGATCCGAGTCCAGTTTGCGCCGCCGTTCGTGCTCTTGAAAAAGCGGTCCGTGCCCGCCCTCACATACAGCGTCGTCGGCGTCGTCGGAGTCACCGGAGCGATCAGCAGGTTTCGAACGTCCATATCGGTCAGGCCCGTGTTAACCGCACCCCAGTCCTCGCCGCCGTTCGTGCTTTTATATACACCGGTATCTGTTCCCACATACAGGGTGGATGGCGTGGTTGGATCAATGGCGAGGATGCGCAGATCCGGTTTGGTCTGAGGGAAGGGCATCTCCCGCCAACTTTCCCCGCCGTTAATGCTTTTATATATAAAATTGTCGGTCGCCCCTTCGCCGGATACTTGCCAGGCGTAAGGGTCCCACACGACGACGTAGAGGGTGGTTGGAGTAATGGGGTCGATCGCCAATCCTTGAATCCAATGGCCGCCGCTGTAGATATCCAGTGCATGCCAATTTTCGCCGCCGTCGATGCTCTTAAATAAGTTGTGGTCAACTGCCCACCCATAAAGGGTGGTCGGCGTTGTAGGATCTATCATCAGATAATCAATGCAGAAGGTAGATCCTCCATAAGACACACCTGGGATCGCTTTCCATTCCCCACCCCCGTCCTCGCTTATATAAACGCCGTATTTATTAAGTGCAGCTCCATCCTCTAGCCCGGCATAAAGAGTGGTCGGTGTAAATGGATCAACCGTTATGGAGGAAATCCATACCGCGCTCAGACCGGTGTTGCTCGCGGTCCACTCCCCGCCGCCGTTTAGGCTTTTATAAACGCCCAACATTGAACCGGTATATAAAGTGGCGGGCGTTACAGGATTGATCGCCAGAGTGTTGATCCCGATATCACTCAGGCCGGAATCGCTTCTTTCCCAATCCCCGCCGGCATCTATACTTATATATATGGATTTTCCAGGTTCATAATAGTTGGTACTCCCCGTGATTGCATAGAGGGTGGTCGGGGTTATGGGATCTATGACCAGAGTACGAACACCGTTTGCATACAAACCCGTATTGACCTCACTCCAATTCCCGCCGCCGTCCGTGCTTTTGTAAACTCCCCCGTTGTATTGGCCGGCGTAGAGAGTGGTCGGCGTCTTCGGATCGATTGCCATGGAAGCCATATCGCCGTATATCCCCCCTTCCACCCAATTGACCCCCCCGTCTGTGCTTACCAAAAGGCCATTGGAAGTTCCCACATACAGGATTGTCGACGTTTGTGGACCGATCATTAAGAAATTAATACAGCAACAAGACTCGGATAAGCCGAATGTGGACAGGGAGTTGTTGATCACACTCCAACCCGCACCGCCGTTTTTGCTTTTGATCACCTTAAAGTCATTGGTAATCGCATAGAGAGTAGTCGGCGTCACGGGGTCAACCACCAAGAAGCCGACTCTGGTGTCTGCCAAACCGATATTGACTGCCTTCCAATTCTCTCCGCCGTTTGTGCTTTTATAGGCTGTACCATTTTGAACCAACACATACAGAGTAGTCGGCGTCATGAAATCGATCGCCAAGGAGGAAATCCAGGTATCTGTTAACCCGGTATTTACTGCTTTCCACTTCCCGCCGCCATTCGTGCTTTTAAAAACACCGAGATAGGTTCCCGCATAGAGAGTGGTCGGCGTCTTGGGATCGATTAGGAGGGACATAATCGGCCCGATGTCCGGTCCCAGATTTATCCATGCATCCTTGGGCGGGGGCGTCCTTGTCAGAGTCGCGGTTCCGGTAAGCGTCGGCAGGGATGTGAGGGTATAGGTAGGTGTTCCGGTCGGCGTTTCCTGCAAACTTGGAGAGGATAGGAGAGTTGGCGATTGCTTCAAGCCCGGGGTTATTGTCGGCATCCCCGAGGTTGTGACGCCGCACGAGGAAACCCCCAGGATGATTAAACTGATAGAGAGGATGATTCGAATTTGTGAATACAGATCACTATTTCGTCTCATGATGATCTCCATCTACCTGCAAGCATCAGTATAGACTCAATCGGCATGAGGCGCCATTGCCTGCCCCTCCCCTGCCTTCTCCGACTCCGTGAATGGATTCTGACTTTTTGGATAATTGCTTTCGCTGATTTGGGGATGGTTGGGAGGGGCCGTTTCGGGTAAAATTCCGCGCCATGCCCGTCACCATTTCCGCCGAACGACCCGATACCGCCGATGCCAGCGCGTTGATCGCCGAGCTCGACACCTACCTCATCCCGCTCTATCCGCCTGCCAGCCACCACGGATACCCGGTCGAGAAGCTCATCGCCGAGGGGGTGGACTTCTTCGTTGTGCGCTGCGAGGGGGTGGCGGCCGGCTGCGGGGGGATAAAATTCTACGCTCCGGAGTATGCCGAGATCAAACGGATGTATGTCCGCCCGCCGTTCCGAGGGCTGGGACTCGGTCGGGCGATCATTGAGCGTCTGGAAGAACGCGCCGCCCAGCGCGGATTGGGAATCCTCCGGTTGGAAACGGGCATCCGCCAGTCGGAAGCGATCGGGTTGTATGAGAGGATGGGGTATCGCCGGATCGAAGCTTTCGGCGAATACCTGCCTGATCCGCTTTCACTCTTCTTCGAGAAACGTCTGTCATAATCCTCCCAACCCATCCCTAAATCCGAATTCTATTGGCAGTAATTGCGATCCTTTCACCACGGAGTACACCGCAGGGACCGGTTACACGGAAACTCCACCTCAATCCAGCCGTGAGGTTGGTTTATCCGTGTCATCCGGTTCTTATCCGTGTCATCCGTGTTTCATCATCTTCCTTGCCACCGCCGGCAGAATGCCGCCGTTGACGTAGTATTCCACCTCCACCGGCGTATCCAGCCGCGCGATCGTGTTGAAGCGGATCTTCGTCCCGTCGCGGTGCAGCGCCTCGACCGAGATTTCCATCCGCGGATGGATCTTTCCGCCCAGGTCGCGGATCGAGAATAGTTCGTCGCCGGTCAGGCCGAGTTGTTCCGCGTTCTGCCCCGCCTTGAACTGCAGCGGCAGGACGCCCATCCCCACCAGGTTCGAACGGTGGATCCGTTCGAAGGATTGCGCGATCACCGCGCGCACGCCGAGCAGACGCACACCCTTGGCGGCCCAGTCGCGCGAGGATCCGGTGCCGTATTCCTTCCCGGCGATGACGACGAGCGGCGTGCCTTCCTGCTTGTATTGCATCGCGGCATCGTAGAACGACATCTTGGCGCAGTCCGGCAGGTGCAGCGTTCCCCCGCCCTCCAGCCCTTCCATCATCTCGTTCTTCAGGCGGATGTTGGCAAACGTTCCACGCATCATCACCTCGTGGTTGCCGCGCCGGGTGCCATACGAATTAAAATCCTTGCGCGCCACGCCCTTGCCCAGCAGGTACCGCCCGGCGGGAGTCTCCTCGGAAAAATCGCCCGCCGGCGAAATGTGGTCGGTCGTTATCGAATCGCCGAAGAAGCCCAGGACGCGCGCCCCGACGACCGGCTCGGGCGGGATTACCTCGGTTGTCATGTCTTCGAAGAATGGCGGCTCCAGGATGTAGCTGGACTTCGCATCCCACGCGAAGAGTTCGCCCGCCGAGACGGGAATGGCGTTCCAGGCGTCGGGCCCGCGCCCGATATCGGCGTACACCTTCCGGAAAATCTCCGGGTTGATGGCCTTCATCGCGGTGCGGATTTCTTCGCCGCTCGGCCACAACTCGCGCAGGGTTACCGGCCAGCCCTGGTCATCATTGCCGATCGCCGCTTCGGCGATATCCACCGTCATGCTCCCCGCCAGGGCGTAGGCCACCACCAGCGGCGGCGACGCAATGTAGTTGGCCTTCACCAGCGAATGGATCCGCCCCTCGAAGTTGCGGTTGCCGGAAAGCACGGCCGCCGCCACCAGGTTGTTCTCCCGGATCGCGGCCGCCACCTCGTCCGCCAGCGGCCCTGAATTCCCGATGCAGGTCATGCAGCCGAACCCGACGATGTAGAAACCGAGTTGTTCGAGATACTTCAGCAACCCGGCGGCCTTGAGATATTCCGCCACCGCCCGCGATCCGGGCGCCAGGCTGGTCTTCACATGCGCCGGGATCTTCATTCCGCGCTCGACCGCCTTCTTGGCGAGTAACCCGGCCGCGAAGAGCAGATACGGATTCGAGGTGTTGGTGCACGAGGCGATCGCGGCGATCACCACCGCCCCGTCGCCGGGCGCGGGGGAAGGCGCATCCGGATTCTTGGAGAAGACATCCCTCAAGGCGGTCCGGAATGCACGGCTGGATTCCTTGAGAGGGATCCGGTCCTGCGGACGCCGCGGACCGGCGATGGAGGGTTCCACCGCCGATAGATCGAACTCGACGGTGGATGTGAATTCCGGTTCGGGTGAATCCTTCGTGCGGAACAACCCCTGTTCTTTGCAATAGCGTTCCGCCCGCACCACGTCCGCTTCGGGCCTGCCCGTCAGGCGCAGGAAGGCAAGCGTTTCATTGTCGACCGGGAAGTAGCCGCAGGTTGCGCCGTATTCGGGCGCCATGTTGGCCATCGTCGCCCGGTCCGGGATGGGCAGCGCAGGCAGCCCCGGCCCGAAGAATTCAACGAACTTCTCCACCACCCCGTGCTTGCGCAAGGCCTGCACGAGAGTCAACACGATGTCGGTCGCGGTCACGCCTTCGCGCGGAGAACCGGTGAGCTTCACGCCGACCACATCCGGCGTGAGGAAATACAGCGCCTGGCCGAGCATCACCGCCTCGGCTTCGATCCCGCCCACACCCCACCCCAGCACGCCCAATCCGTTGACCATCGTCGTGTGGCTGTCGGTTCCCACCAACGTATCCGGCATCGCCACGGGCTTTCCATCCGGACCGGACCGCACGACCACCACACCGGCGAGATATTCGAGGTTGATCTGATGAATGATGCCGTTGGCGGGCGGGATGACGCGCAGGTTGCGGAACGCCTGCTGGCCCCAGCGCAGGAACTGGTAGCGCTCCATGTTGCGTTCGAATTCCCGGCGCATGTTCGTTTCCATCGAATCCGTGCGCCCGGCCGAATCGACCTGGATCGAATGATCGATCACCAGGTCCACCGGAACGAGCGGGTTGACCCGCGCCGGATCCCCGCCCATGCGCTTGACCGCGTCGCGCATCGCCGCCAGGTCGACGACGCAGGGCACGCCGGAGAAATCCTGCAGCAGCAGCCGGCCCGGTTTAAAAGGAAGCTCTTCACGCACCGCGCCCGTCGGCTTCCATGCGGCCAGTTTGGCCACGTCCTCTTCGGTGACGATAAATCCGTCGCAATTGCGCAGGACCGATTCAAGCAGAACCCGGATGGAATACGGCAAACGCGGGAAGGTGGGCGCGAGGTGCGCCTCCTCCAGCGCAGCCAGCCGGTAGATCGTTTCCGGACCGCTTCCGAGATCGAGTATGCCGCGTGCTCCAAACGGATCCTGCTTTTGCGATGAGGTCATTTTCCGTCTCCAGGGGAAGGGATTGCGGGCGGATTATAGCAAGGAATGCGGGGTATGCGGGATGCGGCCTTAAAATGTCATTCCGAGACCCGGCGCCTTTCCGGGTCGAGGAATCGGTGAGTAATCCTATAATAATCGGTCCTGTAAGAGAATGCGGATTGAAACTTACGCTTTATCGATTCATCGGGGCTTCGCTACTCGGAATGACATTCTGCGGGTGTCATTCCGGGCCCACCCTATCACGCACAATAGGTGGACCCGGAATTTTCCCCAAAAAGGATATGCGAAGTCTGTCTTGAAGCGAGGCGGATGCATGATTTACTTGAATTGTATGCAAGATACAATATACTGATCTATAGACACTTCTCCCCCGCCGCTGAACTACGATCCTCCGCATTCGATATACGCCGATCCATCCTCCCCGTCGGATGCATCCATCGCGTGAAATCTATCAATCGCGCGAATGAGGAAAATCCTATGAAATCCAAAATCTCTATCTCCATCCTGGTGTCTGTATGGGCCTTGGCCTGCTGTACCCCTCCCGCCGAAACCCTCACGCCCGCTCCCTCCGCCACATGGATCCCTTCCCCTACGTCCACCCCGTATCCGGCCCTGGGCACGCAGGTGGAAATTATGCAAAGCGTTCCTCCGCCGGTGGAGGTCGCCGAGGCGAGCAGCACGAAAATCTGGGGACTGGGCGGCGGGGTGATCGTGGAAGAAGATTTGCGGTCCTTATCCCGCCTGGCGGACCGCGGTTATAAAATCATACGCACCATCTTGTGGTGGGATTACATTCCCGGATATAACCTGCTGGATGTTTACTACAACGAAAATATCCGGCACCTGGTGGATATTCTCATGGATTTCCACATTCAGGGGTACGCACACGACGGCGGGTATTACGGCGACCTTCCCGGGATGGATCAGCTTAAAGAAAATTGGGCGGCCGATCCTCATAAGTTATGGGCCGTCGCGCTGGATAATGAAGGGCCGGGAGGCTTCCGGAATTCGGAATTCTACGGGACCCTGTCCGAGGATGTCGCCCGGTACTCGGAAATCTACCGCAAGGAGACGGGGTACACCCTCAAACCCCGCGACCGGATGACGGCGGAAGAAGATTGGGTGCTGCGGGAATGGCTGAACGAGAAAACCGTTTGGATGTACAACTACATGTACGATTATATTAAAATCCGTTGGCCCCACCTTCAGATTTTCCAGGGAAATATCATGGCGCCCACTTGGGGTTTTAGTTACGATCGCGGCGCTGTCTACGAACTTAAAGGCGACGGATTTGGATCGGATTGCTATTACGCCGTCGACAATCCTTGGCTGTTGTATGAATCGATCCGCAGATACAAAACCGTCATTCCCGATAAGCCTTTCGCAATGTGGCTGTGGGGCGTGATTTGGGATTTTTCGCAAATGGAGGGCGGCCGTCTGGTGAAATACCGTGACGGGAGTCTGGAGCAGTTCCGCCGGGAAGCCTGGATCAGTTACCTCGCCGGGGCGGATATCATCGGCTGGTTCGATTGGGGGCCGCAAGATCCGGGAGCCGAGGATTGGCGCTGGGGCTGGGCGCGGACCGATCCGCTGGGCCGGCAGGTATACAAATATACCGGGTTGCTCAGCCGGGATTTGTCGAGACTCCCGATCCTTAAACCTCAACCGGTTGTTTTGGGCGTCGGAGAATTTGATACCCAATTGCCTATGCCCAATCTGGCGGAAGTCGGGATCTTTACGGAATACGACGCCATCAATAATCGCGCCTTCGCGATGTTTCCACTCAACCTTTCGAAATACCGCTTGATTGTCATGGCGCCAAGACGGCTGCGCGAGGAGACGGTCGCGAAGCTGAATGCTTATGTTGAAAACGGCGGAAATGTTATCTTCCTGGGCGGGCTGAACGAAGCAAGGAATATCTTCGATAGCGGGGAACGGGAATCCCGTCTGCAAATTGAAAGCCGGGCGACGGAATCCTTCGAGCACGGCCGCGTCCATATCGATATTGTCCGCCCCAACTTGTTGGATTTGGAATTGGAATACGAAGGTTTGTATCACGATGCATTCACCCTGGTGTTCGACGAAGGGAACAAAAATTATCACCCGATCGGCGGAATCCGCCTGACGAATGATGACGGTACAGACATCCCCAGCTCCGGGCACTCCCTGGTGCTGTATCACGACGAAAGCAAGCCGAAAAGCGGTTGGATTCTATATTGGGGCGTAGTGAAATCCTCGAGGACCGAAACGGCGGAGCTCGCCAACCGATCGGATTTATGGTTTCTCTACCGCGAGGTTTTCCGGACCTTCGCCGAATTCCTGGGGATCGGCGATGCCGTGGCCTCTCCCGAAACCGAAGGCCTGATCATCACCCAAAGCCGGCTGGAGAACGGGATGCTCATGGCGGGAATAGCCAACCTGCAACCTCAGGAACGGAGTTTTGTATATCGGGTGGACCTCGCCCGTTTCGGTTTAGCGGCAGGTGATTATTGGATCTTTTCGCTGGGGGAGGGAGCGACGCTGGGCCCGATTTCAACAAACGGGACCGTCTTGGAGATCCCCCTGACCGTAGTCGCCAATGGAACCCGGTTGCTGGTCATTTCTGCCTATTCCTACGAGCCTGGATTCCGGGTTAATATTTTCCCCGAGATTCTCCCATTGTAATAATTTAACTTGGGCGAGATGTCCTCCGGTTGTGTACCACCCGAGGTAATTCCTTATCAAAATGAACCAACGCGCGGTATCCCAGATCGCAACCCCCAAGAACTGCGCAGCAAGCCCCGCTTTCTACATAAATCAAGATGAGGAAAGCGGGGCAAACCCCGCATTCTACAATTGTTTTTATGAAGAATGCGTGGCAAGCCCTCCATTCCGTGATCGATCATATTCCCGAATTGCCCGGGAACATGATCACTCCATGGGGGCAAGCTGCGGGGTATTTACATCCCGCAAAAGCGGGATAAAAAAAATGAACTGCCGCGCGGTAAACCCCGCATTCTACAATAGTAT
This sequence comes from uncultured Anaerolineales bacterium, assembly GCA_964521085.1. Lineage (GTDB taxonomy): Bacteria > Chloroflexota > Anaerolineae > Anaerolineales > RBG-16-64-43 > JAFGKK01. The sequence goes on from CAZFPL010000040.1 coordinate 27,060, forward strand.
TTATGAAGAATGCGGGGCAAGCCCCCGCTCCGCATTCATGTTGCCATCCAAGGAAAACCCGATGGCAACATGCTACGCGAGGGCTGACTGCGGGGTATTCATCATTCCGCGAAAGCGGGATAAATAAACTGGTGGAACACGAAATTCCGACGGTTTTTTCTTTTCCTTTTC
>CAZFPL010000041.1:0-1792 GCA_964521085.1 uncultured Anaerolineales bacterium
ACGCCGCCGGATTCGTCACCCGGCCGAGAAAGAGGATCGCGCCGGTGGAGTTGTCGCGGATCAGGAAGATAAAAGGGCGATCCACGGAAAAAACTTCCGGGATACCACCGGTGCCGATGACCGCGGTTGACGCGCCCGCTTCCGTGCCGTTCTCATCCACAGAGATGAACGCTTTATGAAGAATGCTCGAAAGGTACAGGTTCCGCGTGCCATCCATCCCCGAGAAATCCGCCGCCGCCGAATCGAAGGCATTCTTCATCCCCAAAACTTTTAATTCATCGGTCAATCCTGCGGACCAATCGAAAGAGAATTTCGGCATCGTAAAAAGGATGAATTCCCGTGTTTCCAATGCGTCGAAGGCCGCGTCGATCATCGTTGAATTCAACTTCCCTTCCACCTCCCGGAATCGGCCTTCGTCCGGAAGCAAGATCATCATGGAAAGCTGCCCGCCGGCGTATGGCAATTCCGCGGCGGTATAGCCATCCCCCTGCATCTCTTTCAAGTCAAGCTCCGCCGCCATCATGGGTGTCTTCACGGTGGTTCCCTTCAGCAGGTGGAAGGTGCCTTCCTGGCTGAATTGCGGAGCAAAAGGATGCTCCCAGGCGGCCTTGAAATACACGGCGTTGGCCAGGACCATCCGGGTCAGCGGGTTGAGCATTCCCAGCGGGATTATTTCTTTTATTCTTTGCCCCGTAGACCGGCAGACCCAGTCGTTGATCGCCAGCCGGACAGCGTCGGGATCCTTCTGGAAATCCACCGAGCGCAAGCCGGCGCCGTAATTCCACGCCAGCACATCCAGGAAATCCTGCTCGAACGGCGTCCCGCTTTGCCCCCACAATGAATTTGCGACGCTCAACCGGAATGCCTCACTGGGATCCCCGTTTCCGCCCTTGGAACGACTCTCCAATTCCAAGGCCAGGCGATTAAATGCCGGATGCAGCCGGTCCGGCGGAAGGAGGAACTGCAAAGCCTGCGCCATCTGGTCGGCCGTTTGGCCCTTTGCCCCGGCATACGCCATGGCCAGCGCGAGGGATATGCTGTACGGGGAATAAAAAATATTTTCATCTCCCGAGGAAACCTGGTGATACAGATCGAAAGCAAATTCGGTATTTCCTCTTACCAGTTCCGCCAGGTCGGAAGAGGACACCTGCGGGGAAAGGTCCCGCGGCAAATCCGACTGGGCATCCTGATATTGAGCCGGGGCTGAAGACGTTGGAAACGCCGTGGGTTGCACAGGGACCATTGCAGTCGGGTTCACCGTGGCTTGCCCAGGAACCGTTGCCGTCGGCGCTGCTATGGTGCAGGCTGGAATCAACAACAGCGCGGAAAGCAGAAAAACCGTGATACCTGTGTACCGTTTCATAGGGTCTCCTTCCCGCTCCTCAATCCTCCGCCGTTTTTCCCAGGGTGACAACGGGGGAGGTGAATAACACTGGATTGGTCATCCGGCCCGGGAACAGGATCGTTCAGCCGGATTCTCGTGGATTGGAAAATTGAATGGATGATCAGCTTTGACACAATCGGCGTGTACGTATTAACTATAAAGAAGTTTGTGCAATTATTATTACAATCCTGTTACGGCTCAGTGACAAATTGGTAACAGGACTTTAAATTACCGCATAATCTGCCCACGATGCTGGAAAAATTTATCATTTCGGAATGCTATCCCAAAGGAATTTCCAGGGTAAAAAAAACCTCGCCGTTTCGCGCTACATTTCTTCCCCTAATTCCCCTCCCCATAATGGGGAGGGGATACAGGAGAGGGGTTGGTTACGCCGCCGGATTCGTCACC
>CAZFPL010000041.1:1892-25416 GCA_964521085.1 uncultured Anaerolineales bacterium
CATAATGGGGAGGGGATACAGGAGAGGGGTTGGTTACGCCGCCGGATTCGTCACCCGGCCGAGAAAGAGGATCGTGCCGGTAACATCTTCACATATCAGGAAAATAAAGGGGCGGTCCATGTTAAATTCCATCACAATCGGCGTCGGCTCCGGAGCCAGGTATTGAACGACGACTGCCGTAGAAGCGGCCGCTTCAGTTCCTTTTTCATTTACCGAGATAACGGCCTTATGAAGAACATAGCTTATATACAAGCCCCCCTCTTGCGACATGCCTGTAAAATCAGCCCGCTTTGGATCGAATGCGGCATTCATACCCAACGCCATCAATTCATTTGTCATTTCCGGCGAGTATTCGAATTTGAATTTTGGAAAGGATATATCCACAAATGCTTTGGATTTTCGATTCCTGATGGAAGCCCAGAATTCGTCGTCCAATTGTGATTCAATATCCCGAAAACGGCCTCGATCGGGAAGAATAATCCACATGGAATAGGATTGGTTCACATAAGGGAGCCGGAGAACGCGAAAGCCATCCCCCAACATCCCGGAGAATTTTTTCGACATTCTCATCATCGGTACGTCCACATCGGATCCATCCATCGGGTGGAACGGAGCGGTAATTGTCGCTCCCGGTTCAAATGGAGTGAACCAGGCGCCCTGAAAGTAAACCGCATTAGCGAGAACCAACCGGGTATAGGAATCCAGAATCCCTTTCGGGATAATTTCCTTTATCTTCTGATTCGTCGACCGGTCAACCCAGTCGTTAATCGCCCGGCGTGCGCCCTCGGTATCCCTTTTGTAATCCACCATACGCATCCCGGCGCCGTAATTCAGGGCTAGCACATCCAGGAAATCCTGCTCGAAGTGAAAGCCGCTTTGCCCCCACAGGGAATTGGCTACTGTAAGCTGAAAAGTTTGGCCGGGCTCCGCCTTTTCCCACCGGATGCGGTTTTCCAATTCCACTGCCAAACCATAAAACGCCGGGTGCAGGCGGTCCTGAGAGAGCGTGAAATGAAGCGCTTGCGCCATCTCCTCCGCCGTTTGTCCCCCGGCACCGGCGTAAGTCATGGCCAGGGCGATGGAAATACTATACGGTGAAAAGATCAGATTGGAATCCTCACTGGTTATTTGCTTATATATGTCAAAGGCGAATTCGCTGTTCCCGGCCACCAGGTCTTTCAAGTCATCAAAATCCATCTCTTGGGATGGATCCCGCGTTACGTCCGAATGCACTTCCTGAGCCGACGTACAAGCGGGAAGCAGAAGCAAAACGGCCGGCAGGATGATTATCAAGAAGTGATGTGTTTTCATGATGCCTCTTTCTGACCCCTCCCCTGTATCCCCTCCCCATAATGGGGAGGGGATACAGGGGAGGGGTTGGTCACACTGCCGGATTTGTCACCCGCCCCAGGAATAAAATCGTGCCGGTCGGGTTGTCGCGGATCAGGAAGAAGAACGGGCGGTCGATTGTAAACTCGGACATATTGGCCGGCATGGATGTTGTGCCGACGATCACGACCGTCGCCGCGGCCGCCTCGGTTCCCGCTTCGTCGACGGCAACGAAGGCCTTATGCAATACGTTTGTAATAAACAGATCCCGCGCTCCGTCCATCCCGGAAAAATCCGCCCGGTCCGGGTCAAATGCATCCTGCATCCCCAATGCCTTCAACCCGTCCACCAATCCCAGGGACCATTCGAACTTGAATTTCGGCAGGGTGAGGATGACCTGGCCCGATTGCAGCGCCGCCACGGTCGCATTCACCAATTCGGCATCCAGCCGGGCTTCCACGTCGCCGAAGGCGCCCTCATCCGGGAGCAGGATCAGCATCGAGAGTTGCCGGCCGGCATACGGCAGTTCCACAGCGCGATAGCCCTCTCTCTGCATGCTGCGAAATCCGGCTTGGTTGTGCATCATCGGAACATCGACGGTCGTCCCATCCAAGAGATGAAAAGCGCCCGGCTGGGTGGCATCCGGCTCGAAGGTATGCAACCATGTGGCCTTGAAATACACCGCGTTGGCCAGCACCAACCGGGTAAGCGCATCGAGCGCACCCTTCGGAATGATGTCCTTGATTTTCTGATTCGTCGATTGGCTGACCCAATCGTTGATTTCCTGCCGCGCGGCTTCGGCATCCTTTTCATAATCCACCAGCCGCATCCCGGCGGCGTAATTCCGCGCCAACACGTCCAGGAAATCCGCTTCAAAGTGGAATCCGCTCTGCCCCCAAAGCGAATTAGCGACACTGAGTTGAAACGCCTGACCGGGTTCCAATCCCTCCACTTTGGAGCGGCTTTCCAGTTCCAGCGCCAACTTATTGAAAGCCGGGTGCAGGCGGTCCGCCGGAAGATTGAAATGCAGCGCTTGCGCCATCTGATCGGCGGTCTGCCCCTTCGCTCCGGAGTAGGTCATGGCCAGCGCGATGGAAACGCTGTATGGCGAATAAAATACGTTTGCGTCGCCCGTGGAAAATTGCTGATACAGCGCGAAGGCAAAATCATTGTTGCCGGCAACCAGATCCGCCAAGTCGGAATCCGCCACCTGTGGGGCAAGGTCCCGCGCCAGATCCGAATGAACTTCCTTGGCCTGGACAGTATCCGGAGAACAAGCCGGTAACAGAAGCAGAACGGCAACGGGAAAAAGCGCAATTAGTCGAATGCGTTTCATATTTCCTCCTTCAGACCCATCCCCTGTCCCCTCCCCATGATGGGGAGGGAAAAAGGAAAGGGGTATTCGTTTATGCCATCGGATTGGTAACCCGGCCGAAGAACAGGATCGTGCCGGTCGGGTTATCGCGGATGATAAAGAAGAACGGATGATCGACCGCAAAATCAACCGGTGATAAAGGCAGGGATTCTTTATCCATAACCACAACGGTCGCCGCAGCGGCCTCCGTCCCCGCTTCATCCACCCCGACAAATGCCTTGTGCAATATCGCGCCGATTAACAGCTCGGGTTTTCCGGTCATGCCGGAAAAATCCGCGGCCCTTGAAAAAGCATCCGTCATGCCCAGGTTCGCAAAATCCTCGGGAAGCTTTTTCGCCTCCCATTCTAATTTAAATTTCGGCAGAGTGAGGATGACCTCGCCGTCATGCAGAGCATCCACGGTCGCATTCAGCAAGCCTGCGTCCAGCCGGGCTTCCACATCGCCGAAAGCGCCCTCGTCCGGAAGCAGGATCAGCATCGAGAGCTGGCCGCCGGTATAGGGCAACTCCACGGCGCGGTAACCTTCCCCTTGCATGCTGCGAAGATCTTCATGCTCGTGCATCATCGACGCCTCGGCGACAGTCCCACCCAAGAGGAAGAAATCGCCGGGCTGCGTGGCATCCTGCGGGAAGGGATATTGCCAGGCGGCTTTGAAATACACGGCGTTGGCCAGAACCAACCGGGTGAGATCATTTATCACGCCGGGAGGAACAATGTCTTTGACTTTCTCTTTGGTTTCCCGGCTGACCCAATCGTTAATCTCCAGGCGGGCGGCTTCCGGATCCCCGGCAAAATCCAACAGACTCATGCCAGCAGCATAATTCCGCGCCAAGGCATCCAAAAAATCCTTCTCAAAGGGAAAGCCGGTTTGTCCCCAGAGAGCATTGGCAACACTCAGTTGGAACGCCTGATCCGGCGTCACCCCCTCGATGGTGGAACGGCTTGCCAACACCAGTGCCAGTTTGTTGAACGCCGGATGCAGCCGGTCCTGCGGGAGAGTGAAATGCAATGCCTGCGCCATTTGGTCGGCTGTTTGATTCCTTGCTCCGGCGTACGTCATTGCGAGCGCTATGGAAATGCTGTATGGGGAATAGAACAAATTTCCGTCGGCTTTGGAAATCTGTTCATAGAGTGCGAAGGCAAATTCGTTGTTGCCCTTTACCAATTCGGCCTGATCGGAAGTGGAAATCTGCGGGGCAAGATCCCGCGGGAGATTCGATTGCGCTTCCTCAGCCCGAGCCGAAGCGGGAGAGCAGGCCGGGATCAACAACCCGGCGGCAAGCAAAAAAATGCAGGCTAATTTGGATTGTTTCATATGGTTTCCTTACCCCTCCCCTGCCCCTCCCCATGATGGGGAGGGGGTAAGAGGAGGGGTTGGTTATCCCGCCGGATTCGTCACCCGGCCGAGGAAGAGGATCGTGCCGGTCGGATCGTCACGGATCAGGAAGAAGAACGGGCGATCTACATTGAATTCTATCGGGCCCGATGACGGCGCAGACGCAGGCATAAGGACGACGGTTGCCGCCGCCGCCTCGGTCCCCGCCTCGTCGACGGCGACAAAAGCCTTATGCAATATGTTTCCAATAAAAAGATCCCGCGCTCCGTCCATCCCGGAAAAATCCGCAGACGCCGGATCGAATGCATCCTGCATCCCCAATGCCTTCAACCCGTCCACCAATCCCGCGGACCACTCGAACTTGAATTTCGGCAGGGTGAGGATGACCTCCCCATATTGCATCGCCGCCACGGTTGCATTCACCAAATCAGCGTCCAACCGGGCTTCCATGTCGCCGAACTGCCCCTCGTCCGGAAGCAGGATCAACATGGAAACCTGCCAGCCGGCATAGGGCAATTGCACGGCGCGGTAGCCCTCGCCTTGCATGAAGGATAATCCGGTCTGTTCATGCATCATCGGCGCATCAACGGTTGCGTCGTTCAAGAGGTGAAAAGTGCCCGGCTGAGTGGCATCCGGCTCGAAGGGATGCACCCAGGCGGCCATGAAATACACGGCGTTGGCCAGCACCAGCCGGGTGAGCGCATCGAGGGCGCCTTCGGGGATGATGTCCTTGATTTTCTGATTCGTCGACTGGTTGACCCAATCGTTGATCTTCTGCCGCGCGGCTTCGGCGTTCTTTTCATAATCCACCAGGCGCATCCCGGCGGCGTAACTCCGTGCCAGCACGTCCAGGAATTCCTGCTCGAAGCGGGCTCCGCTTTGCCCCCAGAGGGAATTGGCGACGCTGAGTTGGAATACCTGGCCGGATTCCGGATCCTCAGATTTGGAGCGGCTTTCCAGTTCCAGCGCCAATTTGTTGAAAGCCGGATGCAGGCGGTCCGCTGGAAGGTTGAAATGCAACGCCTGCGCCATTTGTTCAGCCGTCTGCCCCTTCGCCCCGGCGTAGGTCATGGCCAGCGCGATGGATATGCTGTACGGCGAATAGAACACATTTTCATCGCCCGAGGAGAACTGCTGATACAGTGCAAAGGCGAAGTCGTCGTTGCCGGCCACCAGATCCGCAAGATCGGAATCCGCCACCTGCGGGGAAAGTTGCCGCGGCGCATCCGAGTGCACTTCCTGGGCTTGGGCCGATATTGCCGAGCAGGAGGGAAGGAGTAAAAACACGGCAACCAGGATACAGGATACAAAGAGGGGTCGTTTCATCGGAGCTCCTATCCCCTCCCTGAATTGGGAGGATTTCGGGGAAAGGGTCATTCCATCTACCTCCTAGACGCTGTGCAGCAGTTCAGGTTCCCTGATCCATGATCCGATTTTCCAGGTACGGATTCCTTCAAGGGTCGTTTTTGGAGGCGAATCTCAAGGAAATGTGAACCGGCTCGAGAAAGATCAAACCTCTTTACGATAGAACCGGTACCGCTTGTAGACCTTGGCGCCCATATGGTGGGCGAGATCCCAGGTGTCGGGATTATCCTCGCCGGTCAACGACATATCCGCCCAGCGATATCCTTTGGCGGCGGCGCGCCGGGCCATCTCGTCGAATAGCAGGACCGCGACGCCGGTATCCCAATATTCGGGCGGGACGACGACGCTTTTAATGCAAACCGATTCCGGTCTCTTGTTCCTGTACCAAAGGGCCCGGATGTAATCCCACGGGTAGCGCAGGCCGTTAAGGTGGATCAGAACCTCGTTGAAGTTGGGAATGGCCGGGAACCATCCGACCGCTTCGCCATCGATCTCCGCAAAGAGTACCAACTCGGGATCGGCCAGTTCTTTAAGCGGCATGACCAGGCTTTCGATCGACTCGCGCGGATAGGGGATAAAGCCGGGCAGGTGCGCCAGCGCGCGGTTTTGCAGATCCCATATGCGGTCGATCTCCCCTTGCAGGTCTTCCATTCTAGCGCTGCGGATCGTGACGGCTTTCCGGCGCCGGACGCGTTCGGCCAGATGCATCAAACGCCTGACGGCCGGCGTGGTCAGATCGATGTCGATGCAATACGCCAGGTTGTCGGATTCGCGCTTGACCAAACCGAAACGCTCGAAGAAATCCTTGTAGTAACGGGGGTGGTGCGCGCAGAGGAGCGGCGGCGGCCGGTCAAATCCCTCGACCAGGATCCCGCGCGAATCCTCGCGGTCGAGGTTATACGGGCCGTAGACGGCGGGCATCCGGTGATCGCGGGCCCATTCCTCCGCGCGGCGGAAAAGCGCCTCGGCGACGGAGTAATCCTCGATGCATTCAAAAAAGCCGAACATGCACTCGGCGTGGCCGCGATCGCGCGTATCGGCCGTATCCTCCGCACAGGCGATCGTCCCCGCAGGCGTTCCGTCCTTCCAAGCGACGAACAGGTCGGCATATCCATGCTTGAAGAACAATCCGCGCCTGGGATCGATGTTTTTTTCTCTTTCGGAAAGAAGCGGCGGCACCCACAGCGGGTCCTTGGAATACACCCGCCACGGAAAGGTGAGGAACGTCCGTCGCTCACGGGCATTTTGTGCGGGACGGACTTCAATCATGGGTATTCTCTCCGGGATCGACCACACCTTTTTTTGCGCGCCGCGCCTCCAGAGTGCGCGCGATTTCGGTGTAATTCTCGCGCCCAAGAGGATAGAGGAAGGCAAACAGGATGCCCATGCCGATCAGCACGGCCGGGATGGGGCCGGCGATGAGCCGGATTCCATTGACAGCGGATTCAGGCTGAACCGCGCTGTTAGGGATGTACCCGGAGCGGTCGAGGACCAAAAGCGCCAGCGGAAGCGCGATGGAAACGGCGATCTTCTGCGCCAGCGTGATCAGGCTGTAGAACATCCCCTCATGCCGCTCGCCGGTCTGCATCTCGCCGTATTCGATTGCATCGGGAAGCATCGACCAGGGAATGACGTGGGCGGCGGACACGCCGATCCCGGCCAGGACGCAAATCACCAGAATCAAGGCCAGGCTGCTGGAAGGACTCAGCGAAGAGAGGGTAAGCAGGACGACTGCCAGGAACGCCATCCCGGCGATGTACGCCCAGCGTTTGTTAAGACGGCGCGAGATCCATTCCCACATCGGCAGGGCGATCATCGCGACCACGAAGATCGTCGCCATGATCAGGTCGCTTTGCCCCTCCTGTTGGATGACGTGTTTAATGTAATAAAGCATGATCAGCTGGATGATGGCGACCATGACCCAGGTGAAGAGATAGATCACCAGGCTGAACACAAAGGGGGGGTTGTTGCGCAAGGCTCCGATCGATTCGCGGATCCCCTTCGGCGGTTGGCGCATGAACTCTTCCCGTTCGCGCGTGCCGAAAAACACCAGCCAGAGCGGGATAATACAGATGGTTCCGAAGACCGCCCCCATCAACAGCACCCGCCCGGCGTTCTCGGGGTGGAAACCGCCGACGATCATCAGCGGAACGGTGAATGCGATCAGGCTGCCCAGGATGGAAAAGAACGCGCGGGTGGACATCAAGGACGTGCGTTCGTCGTAATCCGACGTCAATTCGGGCGTCAACGCCAAATAGGGCATATAGGCGAAGGTCGCCACCAGCTCATAAACGACAAATACCAGGGAAAAATAAACTCCCAATGCAATTGCTTCGGTGAAGGGCGGACGCCACCACATCAGCGTAAACGCCAGCATCAGAGGGATTGCCCCGAAGAGCAGATACGGGCGCCGGCGTCCCCAGCGTGTGCGGGTGCGGTCGGAGAGGTATCCGATGACCGGATCGTTTATGTAATCCCATGTGCCGCCGACGAAGATCGCCAGCGCGGCGACGGAGGCCGGAACGCCGACCACGTCCGTGAGGTAGATGGCGAAAAACGCCCCAACGATGGTGGTGATCAGGCTGAAGGAAAGGTCGCCCGAACCGTAGGCCCATTTTTCGCGGAGGGAGAGTTTGGCGGTCATGACAGGAAAACCTCCGGGGGAAAGATACGGGATGAAGAACGGAGATCCGAATAATTATATGCTTATTCGAGGAAGCCTGATTGTCGACCCGCCACCTTCGTCCGGCCCTCAACCGCGCCGCGCTGAAGCACGGCGCTAAGACACAAAGCCCGCTTGCGCGGACTTTTCCCGTGGATGGATTGAGTCCCAAAGCGGCCTGTCCTCGCGATGCGCGAGAAACGGGGGTATGCGGGGAGAAGGGTTGGTGAGCGGGATGGCAACGCCCCGAAAGGGCATCGTATTCCGGCGCGGCGGCTTCAGCCCCGCGCGTTCGCGGTGACGGAGAGACTCCGTATCTTGCGCATTCCCCTCCCCATATGATGGGGAGGGGAAAGACTGAGAGATGAAGGAGTGTAAATTTTTTCCGCCCGGTGTGCTATAATTTCGCGGCTGTTTTAAAATCGAGCCGTCGCGCCCGGCCAATCCCGAAGGAGAAATCCACACATGAACCAGCCTCCCCTGCCCAACATCCCCTGGGAAGAGAAACCCGCCGGCAGCTTCGACGTCGTCTGGCGTTACAGCGGCAACCCGGTCATCCCGCGCAACCTGATCCCCTCCTCCAACAGCATCTTCAACAGCGCGGTGGTTCCCTTTCAGGGAACCTTCGCCGGAGTTTTCCGCGCCGACAACCGCGCCCGCGTGATGGACCTGCACCGCGGCTTCAGCAAAGACGGGATCCGCTGGCAGCTCGACAACGACCCGATCGAGTGGCAATGCGACGACCCCGAGATCGGCCAGTTCCAATACCGTTACGATCCGCGCGTGGTCTGGCTGGAGGACCGCTTCTACGTCTCCTGGTGCAACGGCTACCACGGCCCGACGATCGGCATCGGATACACCTTTGATTTCCAGAAGTTTCATTTTCTCGAAAACGCACTGCTGCCGTTCAACCGCAACGGCGTGATTTTCCCGCGCAAGATCAAGGGCAAATACATGATGTTCAGCCGCCCGAGCGACAACGGCCACACGCCGTTCGGTGATATCTACCTGAGTCAGAGTCCGGACATGATCCATTGGGGCGAGCACCGCTACGTGATGGGCACCAAAAGCGGAACCTGGCAGGCGACCAAAGTCGGCGCCGGCCCGACCCCGATCGAAACGCCCGAAGGCTGGCTGATCTTCTATCACGGCGTGCTGACCTCGTGCAACGGTTTTGTCTACAGCTTCGGCGCCGCGCTGCTCGATCTCGAGAAGCCCTGGAAGGTGATCCACCGCGGCGGGCCGTACCTGCTCTCCCCGCAGACCATTTATGAATGCGTGGGCGACGTGCCGAACGTGGCCTTTCCCTGCGCCGCGCTTTACGATCCGCCGACGGGGAAGATTGCAATTTATTACGGCGGCGCCGATACGGTGACCGCGCTGGCTTTCACCCGCATCAAGGATGTACTCGACTTCGTGAAGAGCACTTCGCAACTGTAAGAGTGAATCCGCTTAATCAAAAAAAGCCCGGCACAAACCGGGCTTTTTTAATTCTATGACAGGATTGACAGAATGATTCAGGATGTACATGATTTAATAATTTTTTTTAATAATTCAAATCCTGTCAATCCTGAAAAATCATGTTAATCCCGTCCATTACTTTCCAATTCTGTATATCATCGAAACAATTTCATACGGTTTGGCCGTGAAAGAGACGGCTCCGTTTTTACCAAGTCGCAATATGCTTTGGCGTTCCTCGGCCAGGTTGACCCGTTCGGCGCGGGCGAATTTCTTCCCCGGGCGGATTCGCACCCGCAGCGGCCGATCCGCGGCGTTCCAGCCGCGGACGAGCAATCCGCGGCCGTCCTCGGCAAGTTTGATCGCGCTGATTTCGAACTCCGGCGGTGCAACTTCCACGATCGATGCAGAAGGCGACAGGGCGCCCGCGTGGGCGCCGGTTTCCGCCGCGCGCATGGGAGATTCGAACGCGCGCGCCTCGCGCGAGGCCGCTTGCCAATCGCCCGCATGCGGGATGACGGCGTAATCGAACTCCCACCGCCCCTCCATCTGCGCGCCCGGAAGCGGCAGCATCGGACCGGCGTGCCCGGTGCGTGATTGGAAATCGTCCCGCGAAAGCCAGCCCACGCAGCGCAGGAGCGTCAGCGCGATCTCGCGCCCGCCGATCGCCTCCACTTCGGGCAGTCCGCGGTTGGCGATCATCAAACCGCTCCGGCTTGTGGAAAGGTCGGTGAACGCGCGCTGGGGAACCTCCGGCCGCCAGCGCTCGACCCAGTTCGAATCGTCGGCGGGAGGATTCGGCGCGCGCCGGACGATCTCGAAGTGGCCGTCGTACCGCGCAACAGGTGCATCCGCCGCCGATCCGGATCCCTCTTCCATGGGAAACGGGAAATGCACACGCAGGCGGTGAGAGTGCGCGCGGTTATCGACGACGGTGTGAATCTCCACCCGCGCCAGGCCGGGGAAAACCCTCACCCGGGTGGTGACCGGGATGCGCACCCGCTCGGAAGCCCGGTCCCGGCGGTCCAGGGTCAATCCGGCGGGCGTATCCATCTCCAAATCGATTTCCATTGTCTGCCGCACGATCCCCTTTTGCACACGCACCGCTTTTCGGCGGGCGGAGACGATCGCATCGCGCGCCGGCGGGCAGTAGTTGTAACTGTCCCCGCAATCGCCGCCGTCGTAAAATCGATTCAATCCGCGGTACCGGATTCCAGTCCGTTTGTCGAGAAGGTCCAGAGTTCCATCCAATTCCACGCAAACGCGGAAGAACTCGTTCTCGATTACGGGAGCCCCCGCATTCGCCCTCAGACGGCCGATCAACCTTTTTCCGATCGTACTTTGCGAAACGCGCAGCGCAAGCGGCATGATTGCGCGCGCCAGGGGATTGAGCGCAACCGGTGTCGGGGGCGGGAGCGGTTTCTTCCGCAAAGAAAAAGCCTTCCAGCCATACCCGGGAACCGCCGGCGCGACAAACAACACCTTCCTCGCGGCGAGGTTGCGTGCATGGATGTGAAATTTCGTGATCCCCGGATCGGCGAGATAATCCCGGAAGCCGGCCGTTGCGCGCTTCCACACCTCGAGGTCAGGCGAAGCGTTCTCCGCCATTTCGGCATCCACCCGCAGCACATCCCCCTCCCGCCGGAAGCGGATGCCGCGGATGGATAGATTGCCGGCTTGCCCGTCGTGCAAATTGCTGATGATCCCGCTCAGGCCGTCGCGGCCGAGAACCACATTGATCAACTCGGCCCCGCCCTCCCCCGCCGCCTGATGGGAAATAACAGCTCCGTCCGAATCCACAATCTCGAAGGAATCCCATTCCGCGGGCGGGTGCAGGTCCAGCTCGACCGGACCGCTGCGCGGCCCCGCCGCGGGATTGAAAACGACGACCGAAGATTCCGCCGCGCGCGTTTCAATCGCCGCCGAAATCACCTCCAGACTTGCGCGCGCGATCTCCTCGCCGATCTGCGCCGCCTGGGCGAACCGCGGACGCATCTCTTCATGCACTTCGTCGACCGAGCAACCGCAGATTGAATCGTGCGGGTGATTCTGCATCAGCATCCGCCACGCCGCGCGCAAAGCGCCCTGCGGCGCGCGAATCAGGGGATCCTGGATCCCGGGCGGCACTGCCACCCCGGCCCACGCGGAGAACGGCTCGGCCCAGCGCTCGAGAAGGTTCTCACACTCGCGGTTCTGTTGTTTGATCCAGATCCGGGTGGAAAGCACGCCCGGCAGAAGGTGGTGGCGTTTTGGGGATCGTAACTCGCCGGTAACGACCGGCGGATTAATTTTTCCCCGGCGGATGGCGGAAGTTACGGCGGCGAAATAATCCGGCAGCGTCGAATGGATCAGCCGGTCTCCCTGGATCCTGCCCGCGGCGGAACGTATCGCGGCGGATGTATCGCGCGGCGGCTCCATGTGGTCGGTGCCGTGCATCAGAATTAAGTCGTTCAGCGCCGAATGCGGCCGCAACGAATCGCGGCGCCGGGAAACCTCTTCCGCAAACAGCACGGGGTCGCCGGTGGGCAGGCCGGCGGCGTTATCGTAGCCGTCGCGCAAATAGGCGGCCAACACGCGCGAACCGTCCGGCGCGTCCCACCACACCTCGCACGGTTCGTCGGAAAGGCCGCGGCGGAATGCCGCCCACTCGATTCCAAACCCGCGCAGGATCTGCGGCAACTGCCCGATATGCCCGAACGGGTCCGGCGTGTAGCCCACCGGCATCCGCAGGCCGAAGCGCCGGCAGGTGCGCGCGCCTTCGAGAAAATTCCGGATCGTGGCTTCGGGGCTGACCAGAAACTCATCCGGCAGAATGTGCCATGGGCCGATCAGGATCCGCCCGGAGCGGACAAGGCGGCGGAGTTCCGCTTCGCGTTCGGGACGGATCTCGAGATAATCCTCGAGCACGATCGTCTGGCCGTCGAGCATGAAATATTTATACGACCGGTCCTTCGCCAGAAGATCAAGCAGCCCGTCGATCAGATGGACGAGACGCAGCCGGAAATCCTGATACGGGCGGTACCATTCGCGGTCCCAGTGCGTATGCGAGATGAGGTGCAGGGTGATCAAGATTCCTCCGTGAAGGACCGTCCTCTCCCCCACTCCCCCGGCCCCTCTCCCCCTTCCCGTGATACGGGAAGGGGGAGAGGGGCCCAAGGGCGAGGGGGTTAGGTCAGCGCACTCAATATCTCTTCCCAATATTTAAAAATCAGCAGGTGGCCTTCCCCTTCCAGAAATCGCGCACGGCATTGCGGCACCGCGCGGGCGACGGCCCGGCCCATTGTGATCGGTGCGTCGTCATCCTCCGACCCATGCCAGAGAGATACCGGCATGGATATTTTCTCCAAAGAAAAATCCCACGGGTGAAGCAAAATGAATCCCTCCCACGCGTGGCCGAGAAGTCCGGGGCGGTAAGCTTCGCGGTTGCTTGCCAGGCATACCTCCAATCCGCCCGGGATGGCCAGCATCGCGTTGTCCGGGTCGGCCGGATTGCGTCGGTTGGGGTGGACCGTCGTTTCCGGATGTTCCCGCTCGCGGCCGCAGAGGAGAAACACAGCCAATCGAAACAGAGGCCAAGGCAGCCGGCGGCCGATGGTAAATGCCAGCCGGAACAGCGGGATGAGTTTTTCCTCCGGGCCGACCGCATCGATCGGCCCCAGGCCGGAGACCACTCCGGCCGCCGTCAACCTCCGTGGAATGAGCGCCGCGCAGGCCAGAACATACGGCCCGCCGGCGGAATGGCCGCATACGGCGAAGCGATCCAAATGCAGTGCGTCCGCCAGATGGAGGATATCCGCCGGCCAGTCGGTGATGCGGCGGCCGGGCTGAAAGGAGGACCCGCCGTATCCCGGCCGGTCGACCGTGATCAAGCGCACCTGCTTCCGCGCGGTGAGATCGTCCAGCGGCGGGCGGAAGATGCGCGAGCCGGGCGCGCCGTGGAAGAGAAAAACCGGCTTGCCGCCGGGATCGCCGTACTCGGCGTACGCCAAGCTGCGGCTATCTGGTAATTGAATAGATTCCATTTCCCTCCCACATTATTGGTGGTCGAGTAGGCCCGAAGGGCCGTATCGAGACCACCACTCCACCTCGGGGTCTCGATACGCCCGTATAAAACATACGGGCTACTCGACCGCCTTCACAACCGCACCTTCTCCAGCGTTAGCGCGCGCGCTTCTTCCATCGCCGCCGGGCGAATGCGGATCGGGAAGCGTCCGTGCAGCGGGCTGAGCCGCGCGCCGGCATTGGTGGACGCCCAGATCAGCCAAACCATCGGCCGCATCACACCGGTCATCACAACCGCTTCCTTTAATTCGGAAAGCGTGGCGTCATCCCACCCGCCCGCCAATCCGTAGAAAAACAGATACGCGGGGAAGGAAGGCAGGATCGCGAGGAAGAAGAGAAGAACACTCGTGACCTCATCGCCGCGCCAGACCAGTGCGGCGATCCCGCGCAACAGCAGGAAATGCGCAATCCCGGCCAGGATCGGCGCGGCGAGCGATTGGTAGACATAAATCTTTTGCGGGAAGCAGATCTTGTGATTGACGATGAATGTGCCCGCGCCCTTGGCGGCCAGCCCGATGAAGTAAGCGATGATCAGCGCGGAAACCTGCAAGCGCTCGAGCAGGAGAAGGAGCAGGATCACCCGGATAATCTGCTCGCCGAAGGTCATCAGCATCTTAATGGAAGGCCGGTTCGAGCCAAGCTGGACGGTATCCCCGATCCAGGAAAAATGCTCGATCGCGCCCCATAGCGCGAGCGGGATGACATAGAGGGCGGACCGGTGGAATTCCGGCCCGGTGGCTCCCAACAGGAAACTAGGCGCAACCGCGATCAGCACCGCGCCGATGAACGCGCTGACCATTCCTCCCCATTTGTACGCCATCACCGAGTAATACTGCGAAAGGATCCGCTTGCCGTGCGAAATCGCTTCCGAGATGGCCGGCATCACCCCCTCGGTGAGCATCTGCCCCACCTGAAATGCATAGATAAAATTCTGCGCCAGCACCCAGTTTCCCCAGATTTCGGCGTAATTGATCAGACGGCCCTGGGTCACCCAGATTTCGGCCGCCTGCCCGGCCGACCAGGCGGCGGACGCAAGCATCTCGAAAATCCCGAAACCGAATCCCGTGCGGATGATCTCCCAATCGAAGTGCGCCAGGAACAGCACGCGGGCGTTGAATCCCAGCCGGCGATAGAGCATCCACCCAAGCAGAAAGGAAAAAAACTCGGCGGCATAGGCGGCGACCCCCAACCCGATCAATCCGCCCATCGCGCCGCCGAACGCCGGATGGTTGCGCCCCCAGAGGTAGAAGATCGTCACGAAGACCGGCTGAACCAGGATCGGCAAGATGACGTTGACCGCCACGTCGAGGATGCGGGCGGCATCCTGGCGTTGGAATCCCGAGAGGGCGTGGCGCATCACCTGGTAGAAACCAGGCAGTTGAATCGCGGCGTGGATGATCATGCTCCAGGCATACAGCGCGTACGCGGAACGCGGCGCAACGGTGCTCGCGAATGCGATCACCAGCGCCACTTGAATTGCGCCGGAAAGAATCTGCCACCAGATGAACAACTGGCCGTACTGGATTCCCTTCTTTGGATCGTGGACGCGGTATTGCGAGAGATACTTGATGAAGGCGACGCTCGTGCCCATATCGAAGAAATACCAAGCCAGGTTGAAAAATTGCGTCACCCTGCCCCAGATTCCGAGCGCCTGGGCCGACGGGAGGATATAGGTCGGAAGGATCAGGTTCTGATAGAGGATCAGGGGGATGAAGAAGATCAGGCCGAGGGCGAGCGCGACCAGGAAGCCGGATAGCGGCCGCTCAAAGCCGACCCGCTCCCAAGCACCGGTTTTTTCCTCTACGGCATGCGGTCCCTCGCCCTCCGGGCCCGGGACGGTCGAGGATCGAAGAGCGACCGCATCCAGCTCCTCCGGATGGCGCAGGCTGTAGCGGCGCACGACGTAGAAGGCGGCAAAAGAGGCCACGACGAGAAACGCCATCGCGATGAGCAGTGCGTTGCGTTCCGCATCGTGCGGAACCGGGGAGCCGGGATAATCCGCAAAATCGAGCGGCGTTCGTCCGCCCGCGCGCATCACAAGGTGATAGACGAGGTAGTTGTAGTAAGCCCACTCGCGGATTTGCGGGTTGGCATCCTTGGCGAGATAGAAATTTACGATGAACGCATTTCCGCCGGGCAGACTCCAGATCAGCCAGCTTCCATCCTCATACCCGGCCACCAAGGGTTGGACACTCGAGATGGGGGTCTCCACCCGGCTGCGCTCGCGCACCTGCGGCGCGCCGTTCCAAACGATCTGCCGGCGGATGGGCTCCCCCGACACGGGAACCTCCACCAGGCTGACGGCATCCTCCGTCGGTTGGAGTGTCACCTTCACATTGGTGGCAGCGGAGAAATCCGCGGAGGAAATTTCCGGCCCGAGGATGAGAACCAGACCGGCTCCCTCGGCCAGCCGGGCTTTCACTGATTCCGCATCCGGAATCTCGCCGTTGAGGAGAAGGACATCCGCGTCATCGATATCATCGACGATGACAAACGTATCATTACCGGCCAGTTCAAGGGCCGGGCGGACCGTGGAAGATTCACCGGCGATAAAAACCCGGACGGCGCCGGACGCATCCACGGGGGTGGCTCCGACCAATAGAAGGATGAGGACCGATAAAAGGGGAATCAGACGGCGCGCGGCAAACGTAGCGCGCGAGGCGCCCAAACAAGACGGACGATTAAACATTTCTAGAGGATACTGCGGGTAGGCATTATTCGCAAATGGAGGGCACGCTTTCCCTCATCCCCAGCCAATCCTGTCTATTTCTTTTTCTCAATTTGGAGGATTACTTCATCGGCTTTGCAACCACAACCCGGTCGCGGCCTTCGGCTTTGGCCTGGTAGAGCGCCGCATCCGCCGCGCGCAGGAGGATTTCCCCGACCGCGTCGAATTCCGGGATCGCCGAGACGCCGAGTGAAAGCGAAATCCCCTGCAGCGTCTTCCCTCCCACCTGCACGTTCATATTCTTCACCCCCGCCCGTATTCCCTCGGCGCGCTGGGCCGCGATGTCGAGCGCGGCGTCGGGAAGCACGATCACGAATTCCTCCCCGCCGTAGCGGCAGGCGATATCCTCGTAGCGGACCTGGCCGGTGAGGAACGCGCCGAGCTGGCGCAGGACGGCATCCCCCGCTTCGTGGCCGTACTCGTCGTTGAAGGATTTGAAGTGGTCGATATCGAGGAAGATGATGCTGAGCGGCGCCTGTTCGCGGACCGCGCGGTGGATTTCGCGTTCGAGGGTTTCCTCGAGGTAGCGCCGGTTGAACAATCCCGTGAGTTCGTCGCGGATGGATTGATTGCGCAGCGTCTCGCGCAGCTTCAGGTTGGCGACGGCGAGGGTGATGTGCTCGCCGATCGTCTTGGCCAGCGAGAGTACGCGGGTCTGGGCTTCCCCGCCGGGAACGGGGGAGCTGGATTCATCCGGCCAGCTTTGCTGGTGCAATATCCCAAGCACTTCGCGCTGGGCGATCAGCGGAATGCACATGTATTGGGATACCGTGGCGTGATCCAGGTGGTGACAGCGCAAACCGGTCGAGGATTCATCCATCCATTGGATTTGCTCGCGGCGCAGAGCCCAGCAATGGGCGGGGGAGCAGCGCGGGTGGTTTTGTTCCATCTCGATCCCGCCCCAGGCGCTGACGGCTTCCAGGGAATCCCGGGATTCATCATTAAGAAACAGCACTCCGTGCTGAAAGGGAAGCAGACGCGGGGTGTAATATCCGATGATGGCGTAGGTATCCTCGAGAACCGGGCAGGCCTGCAGGAAATCCCCCATCTCGGTAAGGAGCGTCATCTCGCGGGCTTGCTGCTGTTGTTTTTCGAGGGACAGCTTGAGCTCGTCGTGGGATTCCCGGAGTTCCTCCTCCGCCTGCTTGTATTTCTCCCGTTCTCCAAGAAGCGTGGTGGTTATTTTCTCGGTGATAAATCCGATCACCAGGAGGAACAGCATCTGCAAACCGATGCCGACGGCGATCCCGATCGTCATGCCCGCGCCGGAAAGAATGGGAATAGCAAGCGCGGCGCTGGCGATGAACCCGTTGAGAAGGGTCCCGGGCCGGCCGATGAACAAGCCGCTGTGGATGGCGCCAAGCACAAACATCAGCCAGAACAAGGTAGGAAATCCGCCGGCAAGACCGATGATGACCGAGCACACACTCCAATTAAAAGCCGCGAAAACAACCATGAGGGTCGCGATATTCCGGCTTCCACGCGACCGCAACGTGATGATGAGATTGACCAAGCTCTGCAACCCGAAAAGGACAAGAATCCACAGCCAATGATCGTTCCCCCCGCCCGCCAGCAGGCAGGTAACGGTGAGGACCGTCTGGGAGATGCCCAGGAAGGGCGACAGGCTGCGCCACAATTCGACGGCGAAATCAGACCTGGCCGGGGAACCGTCCATAACGTGGTTCATCGTGTCATATTATTCGGTGTTCCATAATGCACCCGCTGTATCATCCAAGCATCCGGGGATGGAGTGTCGATCGTCATTCCCGGAGCCGTTACAATCCGTACGAGAAGAGCCGGCGCTTTATGCGTTTTTTACATCGCCGAGCGGGATTCATGCATCCCATGGTGGATTATCATACACCTATTCCAACGAATGAGACTTTGAATTTCATGCATTCAGTATTATGAATCCCTTGGCAGGTATTTCGAATTCGCCGGAATAGAAATATACTCTCACCGGTCTACCAAGAGGATTTTCCACACGAGTATAATGACCCACCGGGAGCCTTATGTCTATCCTGAAGAGGAAGCCTGCTCAAGAGGGAAACCATAAATTTTCCGCCGCGAGGTTAAAATGACCGTCATCGATTTCAGTCCCGAGGACATTACCAAGTTCCTGAAGGAAGTCGACGAAGCGAACGCACAGATGCAGAACGCGGCGGAAAAGATCGCGAGTGCCGTCAAGGAAGTGGAACCCAAGTGGCGGGGCGGCGCGCAGAAAGCGTTCATCCGTTTCTACGCCGATTGGCGGAGGGGAATCGACCTCCATACCTCCGCGATGAAGAAATCCACGGAACAACTGCGCAGGATGACGGAAGAACAGCAGAAATAAAACCGGAGATAATGAACGACCGCGCGGCAAGCCGCGCGGTATCACGGATCGCAACCCCCAAGAACGGCGCAGCAAGCCCCGCATTCTACAAATGTTTTAATGAGGAATGCGGGGCAAGCTGCGGGGTATTCATCATCCCGCGAAAGCGGGATAAAAAATTCTCGCCGCCAAGCCCGCCCACGGCGGCCGGGCCGGGGGACATGAAGATCGCTAAGGTTAATTAATATAAACCTTTGGGCCCTTTGCGGCTTTGCGGTGAGATTCTTTATTGCCCGTACTTATCCGTATACCGCTTGTGCAGTTGCGCGACCATCTCTCTCGGAATCGCGATCGGTTTCCCAATCTGCATTGCATAAAACACCGTTCGCGCGACATCCTCGACCATGACCGCGGCCTTGACCGCCGCGTTTGCATCCTTCCCGATCGCGAACACGCCGTGGTTCTGCATCAGTATTGCCGGGCTCTCTCCGATCGCGCGCACGACCTCGCGGCCGATTTCCTCGCCGCCGATCGGCGCAAACTTCCCGACCGGGATCGGCCCGCCGAATTCGTCGCAGATCGCGGTCAGGCAGGCCGGGATCGGTTTGCCGACTGCCGCGAACGCGGTGGCGAAGGTCGAGTGCGTGTGCACCACCCCGCCCACATCCGGCCGCTGGCGGTAAATAAACAGGTGCGTGGGAGTGTCGACCGACGGGTTCAACTTCCCTTCGATCCGCTTCCCATCCAAATCGACAATCACCATTTTTTCCGGCGTCAGGTCGGCGTACACTACGCCGCTCGGTTTGATCACGATCAGGCCGGTCTTGGCGTCGCGCCCGCTCACGTTCCCGGAGGTCCACGCGACGAGGCCGGTCCGCGGGAGTTCCTGGTTCAATCGGCAGACTTCGCGGCGAAGTTTTTCAAGCATTGGAAACTCCTTTAAGCTGGTCGAGTAGACCGCGTGATTTCCGCGGTCGTATCGAGACCACGCATGTTATCCCACGAATAATAGCCCCGATACGGCCGCCATATTTCGGCGGCCTACCCCGGCGCACCCCAGCCGGGGCGGGCTCGACCGGTTTTTCTATAACATCCTACTCCATCCCACCCCCCTATAGTCCCCCCATTTCCCGGAAAAATTATTCCACTGAGTTTGCTCTTCTTCCGGGAAATGGGGGGACAGTGGTTTTCAGGGGGGAGGGATGGGTGGTTAGGTCAGCCCTTTTCCTCGCCTTACTTCAGGCCGCCCACGGCGGCTCTCTCGATGACAAGGCCCTTCTTGTAGCGTTCCATGAACGCCGCAAAGCCGGCGACGTCCTTTGGATCGGGCGCGATCGTCGTGCCCTTTTGCCCCGCAAAGACTTTGCCGGCGAGATACGTTTCGAGGGGTTCCTTCGCCGCCGCCTGAAGCATAAAGGAGGCCAGCAAGGCCATCCCCCACGCTCCGCCCTCGCCGGCGGTTTCCATCACGGAGACGGGGACGTTCATCGCCGCCGCCATGATCTTCTGACCGACGTCCTTGGTCTTGAAGAAGCCTCCGTGGCCGAGGATTTGGTCGATCTTCACTTTCTCCTTTTCGAAGATGGCCAACCCGATTATCAAGGCGCCGAGCGCCGAGAACAGATGCACGCGCATGAAATTCGAGAGCGTAAAACGGCTTTCGGGTGTTCGGACAAACAACGGGCGCCCTTCCGAAAGACCGGTGAGATGTTCGCCCGAGAAATAATTGTAGGCGAGCAACCCGCCGCAATCCGCATCCCCGGCGAGCCCTTTGGTATACAGCATTTCAAACAGCTTGGATTCGCCCGTCTCCAAACCCAGCGCAAGGGCGAATTCCTGGAACAAGGCGACCCATGCGTTGAGGTCGGAGGTGCAGTTGTTGCTGTGCACCATCGCCACGGGTTTGCCGGTGGGCGTCGTCACCATGTCGATCTCGGGATACAGCTTCGACAGGGGCTTTTCCAAAACGATCATGGCGAAGACGGAGGTTCCCGCGGAAACGTTGCCGGTTCGCTCCGCGACGCTGTTGGTCGCCACCATGCCGGTGCCCGCGTCGCCCTCGGGCGGACAAAGCGGGATGCCTGCGGGCAGCCCACCCGTCGGGTCGAGCAGCTTCGCGCCTTCTTCGGAAAGGACCCCGGCGGGTTCCCCTGCCATCAGGATTTTGGGCAGGATATCCTGGAGCTTCCACGGGATCTTTTTCGTCTTGAGCTTGGCATTGAACAGCTTGAGCATGCGCGGATCGTAACCGTTGGTTTTGCTGTCGATGGGAAACATGCCCGAGGCTTCGCCGACTCCCAGCACTTTCTGCCCCGTCAGTTTCCAATGGACGTAACCCGCCAGGGTTGTCTGGAAGTAGATATTCCGTATATGGGGCTCTTTGTTCAGAATGGCCTGGTAAAGGTGCGCGATGCTCCAGCGCTGCGGAATGTTGAACTGGAACAGTTTCGTGAGTTTCTCCGCCGCCTGTCCGGTGGTGGTGTTCCGCCATGTGCGGAACGGGACGAGCAGTTTTCCGTTCCGATCGAACGCCAGATAGCCGTGCATCATGGCGCTGAAGCCGATGGCGCCGACAGTTTTGAGCGGGATGCGGTACTTTTCCAGCACTTCGCCGCGCAGCTTCCGAAAGCTTTCCTGCAAGCCCGTCCAAACATCTTCGAGAGGATATGTCCAGACGCCGTTTTCGTACCGGTTTTCCCACTCGTAGCTTCCCGAGGCGATGAGGGCATGATCCTCGCCGATCAGTACCGCCTTAATCCGGGTCGAGCCGAACTCAATGCCCAGCGCGGTCTTGCCACTCTCAATGTCTTTTTGAACTCCGTTTTGATTCATGCCCGTCTCCTATGATGGGTGCCGGCGTTCAACGATCGCCTTCTACCCTTCGCGCCGTTCCGCCACCCTGGTTGCCTCAGCGGCCCACTTCGTCCATCGGAACAAGGTTCGGGCGCATGAGGTTCTTCCTTCAATATGTCGATTTGTCGTCCTTCTGCCCTGACCTCTTCCTTCCCCGGCTTTCCCTCTCCCCCGGCAAACCGGGAGAGGGAAAGCGGATGAGGAAAGAACAGGCGCCCCCTTTCACCTTCATTTTCAAATCGACCGCCCCCCTAAAAAGCATCGTCCCCCCATTTCCCAATTGATAATGATTTCCCAAAAAAGAACCTCTTCCAAATGGGAAATGGGGGGACGGCACGGGAGTTAGTGGGGTGTCATCTCCACAATCACTTTGATCCCCTCGCGCCGCGCGGCCGTGGAAAATGCTTCCGTCGCCTTCTCCAACGGGAAGCGGTGCGTGACCAGCGAGTGCACGTTCACCAATCCCTTCTCCACCAACTGAATCGCGCGCGGGTACATATGCTTCATGCGCCGGACAAGCAGGAAGGTAACCCCTTTGCGGCGCGCGGCCGACGCGCGAAACGAGGTCCGATCATCGGTGGGAATCCCGGCCAGCATGATTCTTCCCCCCGGGCGGAGGATATCGATCGCCGTCTCGACCGCGGCATTTTCACCCGCGCATTCGAATACCGCTTCCGGCGGTTCCAACCCGGGCAGGGATGTGGCCGTTCTTTCCACCAGGCGGCAATCATCGGCGCCGAGTGTGCGCGCCGCGTTCAGGCGATGGGGGAGGATATCGGCGGCGAGAATGTGACGCACGCCGAAAAGCCGCACGAGCTGGAGAACCAGCAGGCCGATCGGGCCGCATCCCAGCACGGCCACCCGCATGCTGTGCCGCAGATGGGCAAGGTCGACCGCATGCAGCGCGACTCCCAGCGGCTCGAGCATCACTCCGTCGGCCAAACTCAGCGTGTCGGGGATGGCGAAGCACGCGCGGTCCGGCCAGGCCAGGAATTCCCGCAGCGCTCCGTCCTGCCGGCCGTGTCCCGCGAAAATTATGGATTCACAGAGATTGGGATTTCCCTCTTTGCAGAATTCACATTCGCCGCAGGAGAGCGCCGGATCCACCGCCACGCGCCGGCCGGTCTCGGTCACGCCCGCGAACTCATGCCCGAGGATGAGCGGCGTGGAAAGCTTCACATCTCCGATGCCCCCCTGCTCGTACCAAAGCAGGTCCGAACCGCAGATCCCGACCGCGGCCACGCGGACCAGGTTCTCCCCGTCCACCGGATGCGGAACCGCCTCCTCGTGCAACCGCAGATCACCGACAGCGTGCAGACGGACGGTTCTCATCTCCCGCCTCTGTCACCGGTGGCGATACACTTCCCAATCCAGATAGCGCGAGAAGGCTTCCTCGACGGCGGAGGCGCAGGCGGAGAGGTTGACCGCCGTGTGGTGCTCGAATCCGTTTTCGCAGATGAAGGCCAGCAGCTTCTGGAAGTTGGGGATCTTGACCACGCCGTACCCGCCGAAGGTCGAAAGCTTATCGCCGGTCAGTTCCCCTTCGCCCACGTAGGCGGTGACGATCCCGCGCAGGTCGTCGGTCGACACGCGGCAAAACGTGAACGGCCCGGTGCGAATTCTTCCGACGACGGTGCCGTAGGTGTTTTCTTTTCCGACCGTCCCGGCGATGATCGCCTGATAATCCATCACCGGCTCTTCCCCCGCTTTCGAATCCACAAAGATGTCCTTCGGCAGATTCGAACAGTGGAAGATCACGCCTTTGTCGGGGTCGTCCCCGTAATTGTTGTTCCAATCCACCAGCGCCGAGGGCTTCCCCGTCGCCAGGACCATCGCATACATTCCCACCAATCCGGAGATGTCGGTCTCGCAGGCCGAGGGCAGAAGGTCGTTGCTCATCATGCTCATCAGCGCGCAAGGGACGACACCGTAGAATTCCTCCATCGCCGTCCAGCATTGCAGCGCGCTCGCCGCCAGCTCGTTTTCCTCCATCCAGCGGTCGATCACATGCCCGAGTTTCGCCATCTTGACCAGCGCCGGGG
>CAZFPL010000042.1:0-23088 GCA_964521085.1 uncultured Anaerolineales bacterium
ATATGAAGATGATGGTGAATTACCCCAAGGAACTGCTGGCGTTCTTCTCCACCGGAAGCGTGATGGAAATGTTCACGCCGTCCGGTTACCTCAACCTGGAATTTTTCTCCTATATGACGATCATCATCGGGATCTTCGTCGTGACGGCGGGGGCGGGCCTGCTGGCGGGCGACGAGGAGAACGGCACGCTGGATCTCATCCTGGCGCATCCGGTAAGCCGCTCGGTCCTGCTCGTCGGCCGCTCGCTGGCGTTCCTCGCCGCCACCATCGCCATCCTGGTGCTCACTTGGCTGGGATTCGTCGTCGTCGTCCCCCGCACCATGATGGATTTGAGCGCCGGGGAATTGGCCTTGCCGCTGGTTTCATTGTTTGGAATTCTGGCGCTTTTCGGAACCCTGGCTTTGCTGCTGAGCATGCTGCTTCCTTCCCAGCGCATGGCGGCAATGACCTCCGGGATCGCCTTGGTGGGCTGCTACTTTATCAACGCGCTCGCGCAAATCGACGACGTCCTCGAGCCGATTGCGAAGCTTCTGCCGTTCCGGTATTATCGGGGAGGCCTGGCGATCGACGAAATGAATTGGGGGCAATGGGCGGTGATGCTGGGGATCTCCGCGCTGTTCGTGCTTGTTGCCTGGTGGCGTTTCGAGCGCAGGGATATCCGGGTGGGCGGCGAGGGCGGCTGGGGGCTTCCCATGATTTCGATCCGCAAGCGAAACGCCGCGGCGGAGGAGTAGGGAAGCCGGTATCCCTTCGCCGGATCAACCGGTTTGAAAATCCACGGAGGAGGGAAAATGGCTATCGGGGAAAAAGAAGTCCGCAACCCCGTCGATTGGCTTCTCGAAAAAGATGATCCCGGAGTGCGCTACCTTGCGCTCCGGGATATTTGTTTGGACCGCGAAGGCGCCTTGAAGGAAAGGAAGCGGGCGCACACCGATGGGCCGATCGCGGTCATCCTCGGGAAGATGAAGCCTGAAGGCTATTGGTCGGAACCCGGCCCCGGATACTATCCGAAATATTTTTCCACGATCTGGTCGCTGATCCAGCTGGCGGAACTCGGCGGTTCGGTCCAGGCGGAAAAGCGAATCGGCACAGCGTGCAAATATTTCCTCGACCACGGCTTGGCGGCGGGCGGTCAGATCACCGCCTCCGGCGCGCCATCCGGAACGGCGGATTGCATGCAGGGCAATCTCTGCTGGACGCTTACCGCGCTGGGCTGCGAGGATGCGCGGCTGCAAGGCGCGTACGATTGGATGGCCCGCAGCGTCACCGGCGAAGGCATCGCGCCGATGAAGGATAAGAACGCCGAAGTCCGCTATTACGCGGGCAAGTGCGGGCCGAATTTCGCCTGCGGATCGAACAACAAACAACCCTGCGCCTGGGGCGCGGTAAAGGTGATGCGTGCCTTCAGCGTGCTTCCGGCAAAGAAACAGAATCCGGTGATCAAACGGGCGATCGACCAGGGTGTTAAATTCCTTTTCAGCGCGGATCCCGCTACGGCCGCCTACCCCTGCGGATGGACTACCAAGCCCAGCCAGAGCTGGTTCAAATTCGGATTCCCTGTCTTTTACATCACCGATGTCCTCCAGATCCTCGAAGTTCTGACCGCGCTGGGGTACGGCACCGACCGCCGCACGCAGAACCTGATAAAACTGGTGGAGGGAAAGCGAACGGCCGAGGGAAAATGGTTGTTGGAATATGATTATGCCGGGAAGACATGGGTGAACTACGGGCTGAAGAAGAAACCCAGCAAATGGGTGACACTCCGCGCGCTGCGGTCGTTGGGGGTGACGACGAAATAATCCCTTCCAGATAGAATAATACAAAGAAGGACGGAAGACTCCCTCGACTGGAAGGAAAGATCATGGCTATCGAGAAAATGGAAATTCGCAGGACCGTAGATTGGCTTCTGGAAAAGGAAGATCCCGGAGTGCGATACCTTGCGCTTCGGGATCTTTGTCATGATCGTGAAGGCGCCTCGAAGGAGAGGAAAAGGGCGCTCACGGAAGGGCCGATCTCGATTATTCTTGGGAAAATGAAAGCCGATGGATATTGGGTGGCGCCCGGAATCGGATATACCCCAAAATATTTTTCCACCATCTGGTCCATCATTCATCTTGCGGAACTCGGTGGTTCGATCCGGGCGGATAAACGGATCGGTAAAGCGTGTGACTATCTCCTCAGCCAGGCATTCACCGCAGCAGGTCAATTTACCCTTACCGGCGCGCCCTCCGGGACTGTGGATTGCCTGCAAGGCAACTTGTGTTGGGCGCTTAAGGCTCTCGGATGGGAAGATAACCGTCTGCACGGCGCGTACGATTGGATGGCCAAGAGCGTCACCGGCGAAGGGATCGCCCCCCTGGAAGAGAAAAAAACCGCCGTCCGTTATTTCGCGGGCAAGTGCGGCCCAGGCTTCGCCTGCGGATATAATGCGAAGCGGCCTTGCGCCTGGGGCGCGGTGAAAGTATTGCGCGCCTTCAGCGTGATCCCGGCGCAGGAACGGAACCCGCGCATGAACAGGGCGATCCGACAGGGATTGAAATTTCTCTACAGCGTCAATCCCGCAACGGCGGATTACCCCGGAGGATTTTCCAGCAAGCCCAATCCAAATTGGTGGAAATTCGGGTTTCCGGTATTCTATATAACAGACATTCTTCAAATCCTCGAGGTGCTGACCGCCCTGGGATACGGAAAGGACCGCCGTTCGCAAAACGCCGTCAAGCTGGTGGAAGAAAAACGGACGGCGGAAGGAAAATGGCTGCTGGAATGCGATTACGCGGGAAAAACCTGGGTCCGTTACGGCGCCAAGAAGAAGCCCAATAAATGGGTCACGCTGCGGGCGCTGCGCGCGTTGGGGATAAAGGTTTGAGGATTCCCCGCCGATCGATATCCGTAGAACACTATCAAGAGCACGGTTTATCGGGGGAGGGGTATCGCCAATTCATGGTTGGGAGACGGTTCGATGGCCGATTGTGTGTTTTGTCGAATAATAAAAGGGGACGCCCCGTCCAGCGTGGTGTATGAGGATCCGGCAACCATCGCGTTTATGGATATCCATCCGGTGAATCCCGGGCACGTTTTGGTGATCCCCAAACAGCATTGTGTTTATATTTCCGACATGAACCCGGAGGAATTCACCGGAATTTTCGTAGTCGCTCAGAAACTGGCCGCCGCGGTACGAATCAGCGGCATCCCATGTGAAGGGGTGAATCTGATTCTCGCCGATGGGGAGGCGGCGGGTCAGGAGGTTTTTCACGTGCATGTGCACATCCTTCCGCGATTTTCAGGAGATGGATTCGGTTTTAAATTCGGACCGGGGTATTCGAGCTTGCCCGCGCGCCGGGAATTGGATGAGTGCGCAGCCCAAATCCGTTCCGGATTGGATTTGGGAACTCCTCCATAGAAGCGTTCTTCAGAGCATTGCATGAAATCCTCGTTTATCCGTTTTTGGTATTCGATCTTCTACTGGTTCCATCCGCCCTGGGACACCGGAATTCCGGCTCCGGAGTTGGTCCGGACGGTGGCCACCCTTCCTCCCGGGCGGGCGATCGATATCGGATGTGGGACGGGGACCAATCTGCTCTACCTGGCGGAACACGGGTGGCGGGTTACCGGGGTGGATTTCATCCCCCGGGCGCTAGCCAAAGCGCGCGGTAAATTGAAATCGTTTTCCCCCACACTCATTGCCGCCGACGTTACAAAATTGGAAACGCTGGACCTGCCGGGACCGTACGATCTGGCATTGGATATCGGGTGCTTTCACAACCTGACGTCCGACGGACAAGCGAAGTATGCCGGGGGTTTGGCGCATTGGATGGCGGAGGGAGGCATCTATCTGCTGTATGCCTGGCAGCCGGCTTCCGCACAGGACCCAAGCGGTGTTTCCAAGGAAACGGTTGTGCGATGCTTCGAAAAGCAATTCGAGCTTTCGCGCTACGAACAAGGTATGGGACGTTCCTCGGCGTGGTATTATTTCAATCGGAAGTAAAAATTATTTTTGTTATCGATTGGAAGGTTCATTAAAGGAGTGGTCGACTATCGCCGACCGGAGACTCCAAACTGGAAGGAAAAGCAGAATATGGATGTGATAACTTTCGGGACTGCGCAAGAATTTCTCCGAGCCGCGGGCGCTGTACTGGAATCCCGCGAGGCTCAAAACAGCCTGATGCTGGGGGTGTGCGGCCAGATCTTGCAGCATCCGGAGCGTTTTCCCCAGCCGGTTTGCCTGAAGGCCGTGGAATCCGACGGCGCCCTCGTTCTCGCGGCGACCATGACCCCTCCGCATAAACTGCTGCTTTCCGGTCAGGGGGACGAATGGGAAGAGTGCACGGAAAAAATGGCGGACTCCCTGGCCGGGGAAGGATGGAAAGTCCCCGGAGTAGTCGGACCCAATCCGCTTGCACGGACCATGATTAATAAATTGGCGGCAGCCTGCGGGAAACGGTACAAGCTGGATCAGCAACTCCGGTTGTATGCGCTGGAAAGCGTCGAAACACCGATCCCGTCGCGCGGCCGCTTGAGAAATGTGGGCGCTGCGGAAGCGGAATTGATCATCCGCTGGTGGTTTGAAGCGCGCGTGGAAATGTTCGGCAAGGCGGATCCGGAGGAAGCCCGGCAGACGGCGATATACAGGGTGGAAGACGGGGACGTCTATGTTTGGGAGGATGCGGAGCCGGTATCCATGGCGATAAAAACCCGCCCGACAAAAAGGGGTATCTGCATAGGGATGGTTTTCACGCCGCCGCAGCTGCGCCGGCGGGGGTATGCCACGGCTTGCGTCGGGGAATTAAGCCGCCAACTGCTTCGAGAGGATCGCGGTTTTTGTTCCCTGTATGCGGATTTGATGAATCCGACTTCCAACAGCATTTACCAAAAAATCGGCTACCGGCCGATCGGCGATTTTGAAGAATATGGGTTTGTGGAATAAGGCTGAAAAAGAATCCACGAAGGACACAAAGAAGACCTGAAGGGCACGAAGGTTTTGAATATTCTTAACCTTCGTGTCCTTCTGATTTTCCTTTGTGCTCTTTGTGGATTCTTCCAGAACCTCCGGCGGGAATCACTCCCGCATGGGCCAGGGGACCAGAATCCACGGCGTGTATCCATGCTTTTCGACGGCGTAAAGCCTGCCCCCGGACAACTCGGAACACCCGGGTTCGTCGGGGATCAGCACGGCGGGATTGGCGACATTTACACCGGTATACCCAACCGGGGCGAAATAGAGTTGGCCGCCATGGCATACCCAGGCTTCGACCAGGTACCCGCGGTAATCATCCTCGGTCATCCAAATCGAACTCCACATTACGGTTACATCGTTCCCGTCCCGCCAGGCTTCGACGGCTTTGGGAGCCCGGTAGAGCTCGGAAAAGGGGAGGACGGAAGTGTAGGGCGGTGCGTCAAAGATATCTCCGCGGACCGCTTCCACAAGCGAGGAGTTGACCCAGCATATGTTGACGCCCCCGACCGCGCGGACATACAGCCAAATGCTCGGTTCCCAGACCCCCGTTTCCTTCTGGGCAAGGATTTCCCTCCATCCGATCACTTCCATCAGGTTGCCTTCAAAAAGATCGTATTCATAGAGGTAGCCGACTCCCGGGCCATACCGGCATTGCGACCACATCCGTACGCGGATCCGGGGCGCGGAATACGTGGGAGTGGGCGTATGAGTCGGTGTTGACACCGCCGTGTCGGTGATGGTCGGCGTGCTTGTCGGGGTGGGGCTTTCCTCCGGAGTGAGCGAGGAGGTCACTGTGACGGGGATCTCGACGATCCGGGTCACCTCGACAGTGTGAATAACCGTTTGGACGGCGGCAGTAGGAGGCGCAATGGTTCCTGTCGCGGCAGGTTGCGGATTGCATCCCGCAACCGCCAGAACGGCGGCACATACACCGATGATGTCGGCCGTTAAACGGATCTTGTCTCTTCTTGCCATGGAATGAATTTGTTCCTCTCAATTATTCTAACATTCCCGATGCTATTTGTTTAGATAATAGCACCCGAGGGCATCCTTCCGAATCCTTCCAGACGGTTGCAGATAGGTGCTTCCTTCATCTCCGCCGTCTACGCCGGGCGGACCGGCCGGTCGAACGGATGGCCTCTGCCGGACGACCACCATCCACCCCTGTATTACACACGCTGCATGAATTTTCTTTCCCGTGATACACTTAAATCCTATCCTCTTTGTTCCCCTTCAGGGGGACTCATTTGTCGACATCAATGGAGAAGCGATGGAGACGAAACTGTACGTGGGCAACCTGGCATATTCCACCACGGAAGAAGACCTGCGGACGCTGTTTGCGCAGGCGGGATCGGTCAAATCTGTGACGATCATCAAAGATCGGGACACCGGCCGGTCCAAGGGATTTGGCTTCGTGGAAATGGAAACCCAGGCGGAAGCGCAACAGGCGATCACCATGTTCAAGGAAACCAAGTTGCAGGAGCGCGCCCTGACTGTCAACCTGGCTCGACCGCGGGAGGAACGCAGCGGCGGCGGTGGGCGGGGTGGTGGGTACGATAAAGGGCGCGGCGGCGGCCGCGGTGGCGGTCGTGGCGGCGGTCAGGGGGGACATCGCCGGGATTGGTAAACGGGAGTCATCCCGCGCGTACGGGATGTCGATTTTCCTGCCGAACCTTCAGCGCCTCACTGGTTTTATGCCGGATGGGGCGCTTTTTTTATCGCGCCATGTCGGAAAAACCGGAATGAAAGCTCGGAGGAGATCCTTGGAGATGGCGCGTGGTAAATGGAGGTGCCCATAATGGAATGGATCATTCTCATCGCAGCAGTCTTACTCATCGCAGGGATTCTCCTCTTTCGTCCCCTGCCCGATGGAACTCTCGGCTCCCGGCCGAATCCGGCGCCGGATTATCAAGATGCCGTGCGGAGAATCTCGGCTCTCCGGGAGCGGGAGGAAATGCGGCTCATCCCGGATGCGCGTGTTCAATTCATGACCCATGGAAGCCGGACCGAACAGGCGGTTGTCTTCGTGCACGGTTATACCAACTGTCCCCGGCAGTTTGTCAAGCTGGGGGAATTATTCTTCCAGTCGGGATTCAATGTGCTGATCGCGGATCTTCCCCACCACGGATTACCGGACCGAATGACCGCCGAGCAGTCGAAACTCACGGCGGAGGAGCTTGTTGCCTACGCCGACGAGATGGCGGATATCGCCCAGGGGTTGGGCCGGCGGGTGACCTTTGCCGGCATCTCCTGCGGCGGGGTGGTCAGCGCCTGGGCGTGGGCTTTCCGCGCGGACGTCTCCACAGCGGTCCTGATGGCGCCGGCCTTCGGTTTCCGGGCGATCCCATGGTGGTTTACCAAGCCGGCGCTCAATCTCCTTTCCCTTCTCCCGAATTTTTTCATCTGGGGGGATCCGATCCTTAAGGAACAAGCGCCGCCGGCACATACTTATCCGCGTTTTTGCACGCGCGCGTTGGCTCAAATCCTGCGCCTGGGAGATGCGGTCAGGCGCCGGGTGGAACGCAACGTGCCCGCCGGGAAGGAACTGATCCTTGTCACCAATCCGAACGATTGGGCTGTCAACAACGATCTCACATATAAGATTATCGAGCGTTGGCGCAAACTTGGCGCGGCCGTCACGGCGCATCAGTTTGATGCATCCTGGAAGCTGGACCACGATTTTATCGAGCCTGCGCAACCCCACCAGCCGATCGATCGCATATACTCGCTTCTGATGGAATGGATTACCGGTAGAAAAAATTAACCGGGATCAAAAAAGCAGCCGCGATCGTCGATCGCGGCTGCTGGTAGTCCATCCCGGTTGAATTTTTCCTGAAACACCGGGGTCACAGCCCCCGGGCTTCCTTTATCGGTTGAACATCCCCGCCAGGAGAAGTTCCACCGGCTTGCCGTGGATCGACGGGGAGGCGTCGCGCAACGCCACGGCAGGGTAATATCCCCATGAAAAGAATCCGGAAATCCAATCGCGTTCCGCCGCTGCCAGGAGAAGCGCCTGGTAGGCCCGGGTTTGCGCGTCGAAATCCGGCGCCAGGGTGAGTGCCAAGTCGGATCCCGATAGGATCAGCGAAACCGGCATGCAGGCTCCCATCGCGTCGCGCGGACAGCCTGCGTCCGCTCCGCCCAGGGAAGCATACGCCGGGGCAAGGAAGATCGGTTTCCCCAGCGCGCGGATGCCGGCCAGTTTTTCGTCGAGCAATGCGCCGGCGGCGGCTTTCATCTCTTCGGGTGAGTTGGTTCCGGCGGTGAGCGGACCGCTGACACGAATCAGTATTTCATCGATCTCGTCAAAGAACTGCGGCACGGCCGGGAAGCCGTCGGTGAGGGGAAGTTCGACGACGATTTTTCCGGCATAGCGCAGCCGGACATTGCGCACTAAAATCCGCCAGCGTGTTTCGATGTCGGCCGGCGTGCCGGGCAGCCCGGGCATCGCATGGAGCATATCGGCCCGGGCGATCACCAGTTCCTCCACACCGTTCTGCTGGGCGATGTCGGCGTACGTGAACAGGAAATTGGCGTACGTCAGGAAGAAGGAGTCCCACCAGGCGGTATCCCGCGGAGCGGTATCCCACCAGTCGGAGGTGAGCCCGGCCAGCGCCTCCACCGCCGGCGATAAAGCCGGCCGGATGCCGGCTGCCCGCAGGTAGGCGAGTTGAGTGATCACGTCCTGATACAGCGGAGAAGCCAGTTCCGGAAGATATCGGATCTCGGGGAGCGGGGCGTTCGCGCCGAGATACCATTGCGGGCTGAGGAAGACGGTTCCGGCACGCAGGGAGATAAGATCGGCAATAGCCGAATCATACGGCGGCGCCCAGCGTACGGAGGTGAACATCACTCCGAAACGCAGACGGTCGGGGACGGACGCGGACGGCGCGGGATGAAGCGCGCCCGAGGTATCCGGCCAGGCGGTCCATCCAAGCACCGAATCGACCGTCGTTTGAGGGGTATTCGTCACCAGGAACTGCCGACCGACGGCTTGACTGCCGGCGGTGGCCAGATCGTCGGCCAGGCCGCACATGCCGTTCCGGCAATAGCGATAGGACACCGGGCCCGGCCATTCCAGGGGACTCTGAAGCGAGTAGGTCCACTGCTGGGGGCCGATCATCCACATCGGAATCGGACGCATCCAGATTCCCTGGAACGGGCTGAATTGAATGTAAACTTTTTCCGAGGAGGGAGTGCTGGCGGGCGTGATCACATTGAAGGTGATCGGTCCCTGGGCGCTCGAACGCCATGAGAGCACGCCGTTCTCTATGATCGTGTCGTGTTCGGGGACGATCAGATCGCGCAGCACCAGCCGCCCCTGCGTGTCGCGTTCGGCGTTCCAAAATCCATCGCCGAGCGTGAATTTGTAGCGGATGTGGGTTCCCACCGGCAGCGAGAGCGAGAGGATGTAGGTGCCGTCGGCCAACGGGGTCATCAGCGGCGCCCGCGCCGGTTCGACCATGGTGGATGCCGCGCCGGGCTGGAAGGTGTTCCCGAGCATGAGCAGGTTGCCCACCATCCGGATTTGGGCCCCGGCGGGAGTCTCCGCCTGCGGGATGTAGAGATGGAATGAGATCGTAACCCTGGGCGCCGGCGAAAGCAGCAAATTGGCGGGCGTATCCTGCCCGTCGGCCACGATCGCCTCCTGAATGAAGGGCCGGTAACTCCCGTCCATATCGAACGCCACCAGGGTTTGTTTTCCGGTCGGTACTCCACTGAGCAGGTAATAACCGTTGGTGTCGGTGAGGGTGCGCATCCCGGCCGTTCCAACCACCAAACCGGGAATTGCCAGCCCGCTTACCGCGTCGCGGATCAGGCCGCGGATCCTTCCGGTGGTTCCGTGGAAATCCGTCCCCGTCCAGTGTGCAACCGTATCCTCCACCTGGTTGTTCCCGGACGCGTAATAGGTGCGGTAATCCACCATCCCTGAACCGGAACCCGCCTCGATTTCGCCGCTTTGCAGGCTGTAGCGGTAGTGAACGAGTGCGTTGCGGGGGAAATCCAATTGCAATTGCCATAATCCGGAATCCGCTGATTTCATTTCATAATTCATCGGATTGAGAGTCAGTCCGGTGACTTCATCGAGGATGCTTAAGACGACTTTGACTCCCGCCGGGGAATCCGCCGGCACGCGCACCAGGAAGGAAACGGCGAACGTCGGCAGGGGTAGGGGGGTGGAGATCGGGTATGGATAATTGCTGCCCGAGCTGCATCCGGCAAGGAGTAAACCGGCCAGCAGAGATACGGCCGCCGACCGGAGAATGACGGATCGAATCCTCATACGCCTCCAGGAACTGAAGAATCTCGAGAAATGGAAAACAGCACGTTTTTCATCCGGTTGAAATCCCCTAAATGATACCCGAGAACGCGGAATCCGGCAGTTTTCAGATCAGAGACGGATTTACGCGGCTTGTTCGTGGCGGCGCATGCCGCACTCCCCGGTGCGGAATCCCGCGCCGGAATCGTGATCCGCGGCACATTTTCCCGCGGAAGGTTGGGAGAAGTAAATAGGAAGAACGGGCGCATTCCGCGCAAGGGGACCGGTCGATTGTCCGTCTTGGCGACCGCCGGATACATTTCCGGAAGCCCGAGGGGTGGGGGAGGTGGAATTAATCCGCCGCGCGCTTTTTCGCCGCCCAGCGCGGGATAACGAATGCGGCGAACCAGACCAGCAGGCAGGTGGCGAGCATGCCGATCACTGCCGCGGCGAACCCATCCTGCCAGAAGGTTACGGGAAACAGGCGGATGAGTGTGTCCGAATACGGGAAGAGCCAGGTTTCACCGGTGAAGAAGGCCTGGTGGAAGGAAACGAACGCCCAATCCCAGGCCAGGGCGACCACGACCAGGACGAAAATCAGGAACCCGAATGTTCCGATCCCGGCGGCGGCAAGTGTTCTTCGCAGCAACGGCCGGTCCTTCCAAAACAGGAACGCGCAGCCGGCGAGGTAGAGGATTCCAAGAACGGCGAGGATCAGCATCGCCTTCTGGACGATGACCTGCACGTCGACCATGTGCTGTACTTCGCGTTCATTGTAGAGCGGCGATCCGTCCGAGAGATGGTACTCGGCGAAGAAATCCCGCCCCGCGTTCGAAAGCAGATACTCGCGCGAGATGTTGGCCCAGGAGATGCGCTCCTGTGTGGTGAAGCCATATGGATCGGGCGGGAATCCCGGCCGTTGGTATTCCATCTCCACGAACACCGGAAGAAGCATGATCCGGACCCAGGCCAGGAAGACCAGGAGCGGGAAGGATGCGATCAGGAATATGCGGGTGATTGTCTTCATGGCATCTCCCTGCGTCATTGCGGCGCGAGCTGGGGAAGCCGGCCGGAGAGCACGAATTGGATCACCATGGCGTTGGTGAGCTGTTCGATCGGCGCCCGGTCGTCGGTGTATACCATGCCGCCCTCCGGAGTGGGCTGCAGATTCTGGATGGTCCACTCCAGAACGGTCACCAGTTCCTGCGGTATCCCATCCGCCGATGTCAGCGTCCGGTAATTGTCGAGCAGATTCTGGATCGTCGTGGGTTGAACCGTCGCGAAGAGGATGCTGTTCATGCTGAACGGCACATCCGTCACATACACGCTGGGGAAGACCGCCTGGAGGGTGGCGGCGAGGCCTTCGATCAGGCGGCGGTCGTCAGGCAGGCGGGCGACGTTTATGGTGACCACGCCGTCGGAATCCAGATGCGCGCGGACGGTTTGAAAGAACTCGAGGGTGGTCAGGTGCGGCGGAATGTAGGGCGGGCGGTAGGCGTCGATGGCGATCACCGAAAACGTCCGCCGGCTGTGCGCAAGTCCCCAGCGCCCGTCCACGGCGAGCGCTTCCAGGTTGGGCTGGGTCATTCCGAAATACTTCCGGCCGACTTCGATGATGACCGGATCGATCTCGTAGCCTTCGATCGGGATCGGCCCGTAGATCTTCGTGTATTGACCGGCGGCCGTTCCGGCGGCCAATCCGACGATGGCCAGGGAACGGACCTGCGCGAGGTCGCGCGGGGGCGTGTTGAAGAACGGCGCGGCGAGGAAATAATCCCAGGTCCCCCCGGTTAGAAGAAGCGACGGCGCATACACCGAGTGCATGCCCTCCCCCTCGTTCAAATGCAGGTATCGGATGCCGTCTTTTTCCACCACCTGGATGTAGTTGTAGGCGGATTCCCGTTCGTAGATCTGGCCGGGCGAGTTCTTGATCGACAGGCCGGTGCCCACCACGTACAGCGCGGCGAGCGCCACGGACATCCAGAGATGCCTCAGTGCCATCTGCCGGTCCGCCTGCCATAAGCCGGTAAGTGCCACAACCAGGAGCAGTGCGGCGAAGACGAAGAAGGTCCGGGCGGTCCCGATCGAGGGGATCAGCCACAGGACCGGCAAAAATGTGCCGATGATCGATCCGAGTGTGGAGATGGCATACAGCCGCCCGGAAACATTCCCGGCCGCATTCACATCCTTAATGGCCAGCCGGATGGCGAAGGGTGAAATGCAGCCCATCAGAGTCACCGGGACGGAAAAGAGAATCAGGACTGATCCGAACGATCCGAGGACGATCGCCGCATCGAGTTGCTCTACCGCGGCGGCGGCCCAAAGCAGGACCGGCCGGCTGACGACGGGAACCACCGCGGTGGTGAGTGCCGCCCAGGCCATGATGCGGTAGAACACTGTCGGGTTCGGATTGCGGTCGGCCCAGCGCCCGCCCAGAAAATAGCCGGCGGTGAGGTAGACCAGAATCAGCCCGATGATGTTGGCCCACACCAGGTTGCTTGTCCCGAACACATTCCCAAGCAGGCGCGAGGCGGCCAGTTCCACCGCCAGGGCGGTCATGCCGGAGACGAAGACGGCCAATTCGAGAAAATGCGATGATCGGTTCTTTCCCTCCAATTCGAGAAAACGCGATGTCCGGTTCATTCCCTCTCCCTCGTGAAGATCTGTGTGATTATACCTTCCCGCTCCATGGTCCTTCCCCCTTCCCATCATAAGGGAGATGGAAAGAAGATTTACTCCGCCATCCCATCCATCCCCTCCTTATCCTCCCCCTCCTTCCCGTCATACGGGAAGGAGGGGGAGGAATGTGAAAACACGCTGGAATTTTTTTTAAGGAGAGGGAGGATGGGATGGTAAGACTCCCATTCGCTTGCGGGAGCATAGAGTATGAAGGAAGAACAATAGCAAGCAAATGGGGTGGGTAGGGTGAGAGTTATAATCCGCCGAATGGCGCTTTCCACATTCTCCCGCCGTGATCACCAGCGCAACTGGCTCGGCTTCATCACGGATTACATCTTCTTCAGCATCGGGTTAACCTTCGCCGGGCTCAACACCACGCTGCCCGCCTTCGCTTCGCGGTTGACGGACAATCCGATCCTGATCGGGCTGGTCGGCGCGCTATGGCAGGGTGGATGGCTGCTGCCGCAGATTTTCGCCGCCAATTATTTATCAACCACTCCCCGGAAAATGCCGGTCATCCAGTTTTTTGCCTGGATCGGCAGGCCCGTGTTCCTCGTATTTGGGATGTTCCTCTTCCTCTTCGGCTCCCCATGGCCCGGCGTGATCCTGTTGCTTCTATATTTCTCTAGCTTTTATTTCACCCTCACGGATTCGATTGCCGGTGTGGCGTGGTTCGACATGCTCGGGAAAGCCTTTACCCATCGGGAGCGTGGACGGTTGATCGGGGCCGGCCAGGCTGTATCCGGGCTCGTTTCCATTGCTGCCGGAGGCATAATCGGGTGGATCCTGCAGTCTTCCGGATTGGGCTTTCCGGACAACTACGCGCTGATCCTGGTCCTTGCCTCGGTTTGCTTTTTGATCTCGCTCGGCGGGATTTACCTGATCCGGGAACCCCTCGAACCGGTGGCGGCCGAGCGCCAGAAAATGATCGAGTACCTCCCCGGACTGATGCGGTTGATACGGCGCGACCGGACCTTTCTGCGCGTCAATGTTTCGCGCCTGTTGATCGGGTTTTGCGGATTGGCTTCGCCGTTCTTTGCCGTCTACGCGATCAAGGAATTGGGATTGGCGGAAGCCAACGTCGGCTGGTTTGCGATCGCGCAGACGGTCGGGAGCGCCCTGGCGGGGTTGTTGTTCGGCTGGGTCGCCGACCGTTCCGGATCGCATATCGTGATCCGCATCGTAGGCGGCGTCTACCTTCTGGCTCCGTGTTTCGTTCTGGCGGCGGGATTTGCCGGGGGAAGCACGACCTTTCCCGTCATCCTGATGGCCGCGGCGTTCCTGCTCCTGGGATTGGGCGATGGGTCGATCATGCTGGGATTCATAAATTACGTCCTCGAGATCGCGCCTTCCGGGCAGCGTCCGGTATACATCGGATTGACCAACACGCTGGCCGGGGCGATTGTGCTGTATCCCTTTATCGGCGGCGCCTTCGCCGAATGGGGCGGATACCAGGTTGTGTTCCTGCTGGCGGCGGCAGGCATCGCCGCCGGATGGTTCGTGGGCGCATCGCTGCCTTCCCGGTCGGCCTACTTTGCCGCCGCGGAGCAGACAGCGGAAGAGAAGGAACCGCCGTATAATGCTGGTTGAGACCGATCCTGCCCTCCGGGAGGCGGCATGACTTTGGGCATTGGCTAAATTATTCTTATAGTCCTTATCCTCTCATTGATTTTCGGCGTGGAATGGATCTTCGGGTTGGCCGGATTGGCCCGCAAAGGCATTCGGAAGGTCCGCGAGGGACTGAATGCGGATGAGGTATCCTCCAAAGGAGGGGGACCCCGATTCGGCCTTGAAGCAATCGAAGTGATCCGCTGATCCTCCCGGCACCCCCGGACGCGCCAGCGCCCGTCCGGAAATGACTGGAAAGCCGGTGGGTGCGCTTGCGAATCGATTCCGCATCAATCCATGAGAGGTGACAGGGCGGGAATAACCGCGCCGTGCACCCGATTCCGCAGGATAAGCTGCGCGGATATGGAGTTTCCCTTCATATAGTACAATCGGATCGTCGACCTCCCGCGATGGGTGCCGGGGAGATCGTACATCATCAAGCGGAGTAGATATTACGCATGGCTGCTTCGCCATCCAAAACCGGTAACATTCGCCAAACCCTTCCGCGGGTCCTTGTCCTCGCGGATATGCCGGAATCCGGTGAATGGCTGGTACGCGAAGTCCTGCTCCCCCGCGGGTTCCCGGCCGAACTCGCCCGGCCGGATTCTCCGCCCGCCGACGTGCTGGCGATTGATCTGACCCAGCTCCAGGGGTTGCAGGTCACCGGGCTGCGCCAGCGGCGGGAGCAGGGGGAAACCTCGCCGGCCATCGTGATGGCCAGCCGCATCAACCCGGAACTCGCGCGCGACCTGTTCCGCCTCGGCATCAAGGATTTCCTCCTCAAGCCCTGTAAACCCGACGACATTGTCCAATCCATCCTGAATGCATTCCGTCAGTCCGCGGTTACGGCGGGCGAACGGCAAAGCGTCGACGAATTGCGCGCCAACATCGAGCAATTGCGCCGCCGCAATGAAGAGCTGCGCTCGCTTCTCGACGTCGGCCGCGCGGTCACGCAAACCCGTCAAGCGGACCTGCTTCTGCGTCAGATTGTGGAAGCCGCCGCGTATCTGACCGGTGCCGAGGATGCGGGCATCTACATGCTCGAGGAAACTTCCGGCGACATTATCCTGCGCGCAAGCAAGGAAGCCCAGGGCGGCCGGGCGATGACCAACCGCATTCCCGTTTCCGACGAATTCGTCAACCAGGTCATAAAATCCGGTCAGACGGTCGTCCGCCAGAAAAGCGGCCAGGTCAACCTGAAAGTAAAAACCGGATACATGGTCCAGACGCTTGCCAACGTTCCGATCTGGGTGGAGGGGCGTATCGGGGGCGTGCTGGGCGTGTATAACCGGACCTCGCAGGTCAACTTCAGCGAGCATCACGTTCAGCTGTTGCGCGGCCTGGCGGCCTGGGCGGGTGTGGCACTGGAGCGGCTTCTGCGCTCGCCCGCCGGTGATGCGGCTCCCGTTTCGGGAACCTCGCCGCTTCCGGCGGCCGTTTCCCCTGCGGAATTCCGCCAGGCGATGATGACCTTCATCGCCGAGGTGGCGAAGGTGGTCGGCACCAATCCGAATCTTCCGAACCGTGCCAACCTGTGGAAATTGCGCGCGCAGGTGGAGGAGTGGCTGAAGCGGCTTCCGGCCGAGGCCAAACCCGCGGCTCAGGCTCCCGCGGGAACGGAAGTGTTCCTGTACCGCAAGGTGATCGGGGACGCGCTGCTGGCGGTGCGCCAGGCGGCGGAAATGAAGAAGGTTCCCATCCTCACCCAGCTTGCGGGAGAATTCCCCAACGTCTTCGGGAATCCGCAGGCGGCGCAATCCGGCCTGCAGACTTTATTCGGGTGGTCAATTGCGCGCAGCAACCGCACGCCGATTGATATTGTCCTTTTCCGCCTCAAGGGCGGGGAACCGAGCGGGCCGTTCGCGATCACGCATGCCGATAAGCTTCCCCTCGGAGAGTGGGTGGTGCTCTCGATTGTCGATTCCGGTCCGGCGCTCACGCAGGGGGAATTGGCGGAAATCCGCAGGCAAACCACCCAGATCCAGATGATTTCCCCCCTGGGAGCGGCCAACCGCCAGATCCGCGCGGGACAGGGCCTGCTTTGGGTGGAGGAGAGTTCGGAACCGGTGACCATTTACGTCGGCTTCCGGGCAGCCGTATGAAGGGGAAAGAGGAATAGCCATGGAATCCAGAATGCCCCGCGACCTTGTCCCGACCGCTGTGATGAGCCAGAACTACCGTGTTAATGGATTGATATCGGTCACGGCGGCGGGATTGATCGGCGTGTTGAGCGACCCGACGGATTCCTACATCGAAATCGAAAACGCCTCGCTCGTCCGGTTGCACCGGCCGCAGGAAATCGTCGCCCAATTCGATACGTGGGGGATGGTTAAATCGCGCATCATCGCCGTCCTGTGCGAGAAAACCGCCGACTTGGGACGGATCTCCATCGCCCGCGCCGGTTTTCAGCGGCTGATTTCCTACCGGATCTGGGCCAGCCTGCACGGTTTCGAAATGTTCGGCATTCTCGAATCCCCGGGCAAGTTCGATTTTTCCGCCCAGATGTTCCAAGGCAACCGCCAATTCACCGCGCTCTTCAACGCCACCTTGATCCCGGTGTACTTCCCGCAGCTCGTGACCCGCGCGCCTGCGATCCTTTTCAACCGCCAGATGGTCGAGGGCATCGGAGTGATCTCCGAGGTGGAGGAGGAAGCGGCCCTCGAAGAGAAAAAGATCGGCGGAACCGGCCAGCTGCATCGGGGCGGGACCGGGCAATTACCAACGGGGGGAACCGGACAATTCCCACGCGCCGGAACGGGACAATTCCCGCGCACCGGAACGGGGCAATTAAGGCAGACTGGAAATACGCAGCCTCAGCGCGGAGGAACCGGGCAGATCCCGCGAACCGGAACGGGATTAACCGAACCGGATGAGGAAATAAAATAATCCGCCGCGTCCGGCCGGATGATCAGAGGAGGTCCTATGAAAGGCGACGCAAAGGTCATCGAACAATTGAATCTGCGGCTCTCGGAGGAATTGGCGGCGATCAGCCAGTACATGGTGCATTCCGAAATGAATGCCGATTGGGGCTACTCCAAACTGCACGAGACGGTGGAGAAACGGGCGATCGACGAAATGAAGCACGCTGAAAAACTCATCGGACGGATTCTCTTCCTGGAAGGCCGGCCGATCGTCAGCAACCTGGCGAAGATTTTCATCGGCGAAGACGTTCCCAAGCAGATCCAAAACGATCATGACGGCGAAGCGGGAGCGATCAAAGCCTACAACGACACCATCCGGATTGCGGTGGAAGCCGGAGACAACGGCACCAAAGAACTGCTGGATTCGATCCTGCAGGACGAGGAAACCCACATCGACCTGCTCGAAACGCAGGCCGACCAGATCCAGCAGATGGGTCTGCAGAACTTCCTCGAAGCGCAAATGTAACTTTTAAAAAAACTCCAGTCGGCAAAGCATGACGAAGCGCCTTGGAAGGCGCTTCGTGCGTTTTATTGTCCTCCCCCATTTGCTTCGCCAAATAGGATGGATCAGAAAAAAAACGAAATCGAAGCAAATGGAGTGGGAGGAGTAGAGCTCGTTGGCAGGACAAAATAACCTTCAAAAAAATCCCCTTTTTATTAACATCCCGGCGGTCGGGATTCGTGGATGCTCCAGACGTTGAATCAAGGATTATTATATAATTTCCTCAGATACTATTTAGTTATTGTCTGCCAAGTTTCGCTCAATTTTCGCGCACACACAGGGAGGATGCCATGTCCCCAATTCACATGGATCCAGGCAGTGTCCGGGCAGTCATAGAACTATTGGGAAGAAAAGAATCTGAACTAAAGACTTTTATCGCAGATCTGACCAGGGCGCTGTCGGGATTGGAAGAGATGGACTGGATCGGGGAAGCTCCAAGCCAATTCTATTACGAGTACGGAGAACTACGACGGGATTTGATGACCCAAGTGGAATACATGGAAGCCCTGGCCGGCCGGCTGAGGCAGGCGATCAGTGATTATGAAGCCGCGGCCGCAAAATTAAGTTAAGGGGAGGATGCCGTGCCAACCATTCACATGGACGTCGAACAGGTTAAAGCCGTTCTGGAACAGATGGCCAATGATGAAAAAGAGATCCGGGAGATCATGAAGAACCTGACCACCGCCGTGACGGGCATCCACGCCACCGATTGGGTGGGGAACGCTGAATCCGAATTCTACAAGGAATACGATGTATTGGATACTCAATTGAAGAATCAGATCGACTTCATGGAGATGCTTTCCGACCAGTTGCGGCAGGAGATCGCGGAGTGGGAAGCCATGGCCGCCAGACTGGCTTGAGGAAGGGGTCGGAATATCCTGGAGTCATGCCTCTTTTACTCGGCCAGCGGTGCGCTATACAAGGAGGGGAATTATGGCAGACATCATTCATATGGATTCGGAACCGGTTCTGGAAGTCGGCCGGATGCTGGGCCGGCTGGCGGAAAAAATCCTCGACGTGCAGACGGAGGTCAGCCGCGCGGCGGATGGGATGGATTGGACGGGGTCGGTGAGGGAT
The DNA here is from genome assembly GCA_964521085.1 of uncultured Anaerolineales bacterium. Classification (GTDB taxonomy): domain Bacteria; phylum Chloroflexota; class Anaerolineae; order Anaerolineales; family RBG-16-64-43; genus JAFGKK01. The sequence goes on from CAZFPL010000042.1 coordinate 19,002, forward strand.
TATTTTCGGCAGGATGTGGAAATCTGGGCCGGCAAAATGTATTCGCTTTCCCAAAGTTGCACAGAAAAAGGATCAGCGATAACGAAGGAAGAGGAGGAGTGGGAAGACGCGGCAAAAGAGTTTGTCAAAAGATACACGCCCTTCATAAAAGGTGACGGGGATAGTTCCGCAGCGGATGAATCGGATATCCACCAAGGGGGCTACAATGATTGTTTTTTTATGTCATCCATTGGCGCCATCGCGCTGCAGCATCCCGAATTCATCGAGAAAATGATTCACGACAACGGGGATGGGACCTATACGGTCACGTTTTATGACCCGCATTGCTTGACTCCGCTCGGGCCATGCTTCTACACGGAGCATAAGATCACCGTGGATGGCAATTTCCCGGAAAATCTCGCCGACCCGACGGATGCATCCCCCGACGGCATCCAGGAATCGTGGACGCTGATTCTCGAGAAGGCTTATCTCCAATGGCAGAAGGAAAATGGCGTAAATCCGCTACTTGACCTTCAATCGCCCTCGACAGCATTAAGTGTGATGACCGGACAGGATTCTGTCAACCGCATCTCGGAAACGATGAGCATAAATGAATTGAATCAGAGGTTTCAAAACGGCGATGCAATAACCGCCGGCAGCGACTGGGAAATTAATCCCTTTCGCCCCCCAGAGTATTTTGATGTTGTTCCACCGGCAACTGCCCCCATACTCGAAGAAGGCCATGTGTATTTTGTTACCGGTGTAGATCCAGTAAATAATACAGTGACTTTACAAAATCCCTGGGGGCCGGCACCGAAATATCCGCCCATCACGATGCCTTATGAGGATTATCAGAAATGTTTTTGGTTGACAACCAGCAATTCGGTGGAGTAGACGAGGAGGAGGTCTGAAATGGCATTGACACTGTTATTAAAAAAAAGGAAAAGAATCCTTTTTCCAGCTATTTGCTTAATCCTTTCCGGCTGCGGACCTTATTTTATCGATTTAGGAGCGCCTACCCTGACTTCCACGGGTCAATTAATTCACGCCGGATTGCAGGCAACCTTCGACTGTGAGGATGAAATATTTTCAATTGCTTCGGGGACGAATTATTATTTTGCGGAATTTATTGATGAATTCGGCAATAAACGAGAAGGGATGATTTCTGGATTGTATTTTTCGATAATGGGAAAACAGGAACGGGCCCGGTATTATAGCGCCTACGCCGGGCTGATCGTATATTATTATTCATTAAAAATTGAAATTCTACGGATCGGCATCGATCGGAATGTCGAGTTCACGGAAGTTAAAGTGAACATTGTGAAACCGTCAAGCGAGATAGGTTCTTGTTTCTTGACTTGATGAGTATGTCTTCTCTTTTCGCGAACAGGGAAAAGGAATTCGGAGAGCCGATGGCGGCGATGAGGATGATGAATTATCAAAAAAGACCACTCGCCGGAGTTGTGTTTGCATGGCTGTCCGTCCTGGGGATGATTCTTTCCGCATGCGCGACGACCCCCGCTCCGCTCGCCAACGTGACGCCCCTGACCTCCGCCGGCATGGTGATCTACCCATCGATGACCAGGAATTACAGCGGCGCACACGGCGTTTTAAACATTTATGTTGATGCAGACGGATGGCCGAATGTACTCACCCCGGTTTCTGAACAGGAAAAGGGGGAAAGGATGGCGACCTTGTGGCTCGTGATCGTGGGTCATCCGGAAACCTATACATCCTTCCGGGTTCAATCCGGCCAGACGATTTCTTTTAAGGGATATGAAATCAATATAATACGCATCGCGGAGGATGATCGGGGAGCCTATTTCGTGGAAGTCGAAGTGACCGAAGCGAAATAGGCGGCCACGCCGCCAAGGTAAGACGGAAAGCACCCTGGAGGTGAATGTCATGAAAATCATTCCGGTCATTCTCCCCAATGGGGTTCCGATGACCTGCCCAAGCGAACTCGGTGTGTTGAAGCTTGCGGCGACCAACGTCATGTTCGGCAAATTCAAAGACGATCAGGGCAAAGAGCAGCGCGGCTGGACGGCTGCCCTCTCGATGATGATCGGGGAGGACCGGGAGACGATGAAGGCTTTTAAGGTTTTTACCGGAAAGTCGGTGCAGTTCGGCAAGTTCGCCGTGAATGTGCTGCGGATCGAAAGCAGCCGCTTCGGAATGGTTGTCCTGGCCGAGGTCGCTCTGCCGGAATGATCCGGGGCGGCGGGCGGCACCCGGTGCCCGAAGGAGACATGCAAGATGGCATTTACAACATTAGTCGTCTACGACGGCACAATGATCAATCACCGCGGTGAATCCGGCGTGCTCGGGATCCGGACTGGGAATTTCGCAAGCGAAAAATTCGCCGCTGAAAAGGGAAAGGAAGCGCGCAGAGCGGCGGCCGGCCTGTGGCTCGTCATCCGCGGACGTCCGGACACCAGCGCCTTCCAGCGGGTCCATGCCGGCCAGCAGATCGATTACCAAGGATGCCGGATCCGGGTGCGGGTGGTCGGAAGCGATCACCGCGGCATGTACGTAAAAATTGATGTTGAAAACACTACTCATCATAAAAGGATGCCAGACCCCCAAGGGAGGATGCCATGACGAAGATGCATATGAACGTGGAGACCGTCAGCGAGGTGCAAGAGCAAATGGCTAAAGACCAAATAAATATCGCCGAAATGATCACAACCCTTACCGAAGCCATTCATGGGTTGGAGGAAGGCGCCTGGGTGGGCAATTCCGCATCCCAATTCTTCAACGCATACGACTCGTTGGATGTATCGTTAAAGCAGCAGATGGAAACCATGAAAATCCTCGCCGAACGGATGAAGAAGGAGATCCATGAATGGCAGGGAGTGGCATCAAGGATGGGTGAAGATTCCACTCGTCTTTGGGTGTGAAACTAAAATCTTATTAATCTGCTTTGGTGACCGGACCATTCTCCACTTACGATGTCCTTTGAGGAATATCAGAACAGCTTCTGGCTGACAACCACCAATCCGGTATAGAGGAGGAGGGATAAGAAGATGGAATTTTCAAGACTAATAAAGCCATGTAAAAGAATTTTGCTTTCCGCCATTTGCATAATACTTGCCGGATGCGGATCCTTGTTCATCGATACGAACACGCATCCCTCGTCCTCAAGGGGTGTAATAATCCATATCGGAACAACATCAAGGTTTCCTTTAATTGGCTTGTGTAAAACGTCTCCTTTTTTGGCATAATATATCCACATGATTAGTAAAGCCGCCGGATGGATCATTCCGGCCATCGTTGTCGTTTGCTTATCAGCCTGTGTAGCTGCCCAACCGACGCCGGCAACGGCGGTTCCAAGTCAAACATCCGCGCCGGCATACACAAATACTTCAACAATCACGGCTTCCCGCAACCGCACCTCGACGGCCACGGGAACCCCCGTCCCCACTCTCACGCCCACGGTCACCCTAACTTTTACTCCTTCCCGCACGAAGAACCCCCATGAATATGTATTCCCCGTCCAGCCGCAGGAGTCGGCCGATTTCGCCGAGGGGGGCCACGCCTACCCCGCCACCGATATCTTCACCGCCGTCGGATCGGACTTCGTGGCGGTGACGGACGGCGTAGTGGATTTCGTTTCGTTTGTGGATCGGTGGGATCCAGCGACAAATGACCTGTCCGTGGCGGGCGGCCTGTGCGTCGCGATCGTCGGCGACGACGGGGTCCGCTATTATGGATCGCACCTTTCGGCGATTGCCAAAGGGATCAAACAAGGAGCGCGCGTGGAAGCGGGCCAGCTGCTCGGCCTGACGGGGAAATCCGGCAACGCGGTCAATACGCCGCCGCACCTGCACTTCGGCATCTCGCATCCCACCTACCCGGAGGATTGGCGCACCCGCCGCGGGGAATTGGATCCATATCCCTATCTTGTCGCTTGGTCGCGCGGCGAGGATATCACACCGCAATTCCCGACCGCGACACCGACCTCGGCCTAAGTTTCTCACGCTTTTGCCATCCTCTCCTCCCTCCCCATCCGATACTGCAAATACTGATTTGGAATCTTAATTCCCTCCCTCCTTCCCGTATCACGGGAAGGAGGGAGGGATGGGGTGGGAGGTTAGGACAGGGAAGG
>CAZFPL010000043.1:0-22590 GCA_964521085.1 uncultured Anaerolineales bacterium
CCCGAGGACCAGTCTTGGGACGAGGATTGACCGCACCTATGCAATGTCATCCCGAACCCCGGTGTTTGGGGTGAGGGATCGGTGACTCTTTATTATTTTTCGCCCATCCACGTCCACACACTACCGATTCCTCGGCCTTCTTCAAAGGCCTCGGAATGACATACTGCGACGGTTTACGGCCCCAGCCGGTACCCCGACCCGCGCACCGCGAGCACACGCACCGGTTTGGTCGGGTCACCCTCGATCTTCTGGCGCAGCAGCCAGATGTAGCGCCGCACGGCGGAGGAATCCATCGGCCGTTCGCTGCCCCAGATTTCCTGCCTCAGTTCCTCCTCCGTCACCACGCTTCCCTGCCTGCGCAGGAGGATCTCCAGCATGCGGAATTCGGTGGGGGTGAGCGGAATGAGTTTCTCGGCGCACCACACCTGGCGTTTGCCGAGATCCATGCGCAGCTCGTGCCACGCCAGCATCCGCTCGGATGGCGCGCCGGTTTTCCGGCTTCGGGCAAGCACCGCCTGCAGGCGCGCCGCAAGCTCGGCCAGGCTGAAGGGTTTGGAAAGGTAGTCGTCGATCCCCAGCCGGAAGCCGCGCAGTTTGTCCTCCTGCGAGGTGCGCGCGGTCACCAGGAGGATCGGCGAATCGGAAAGCTCCCGCAGCCGGGCGCACACCTCCCATCCGTCCATGCCCGGCATCATCAGGTCCAGGAGGACCGCATCCGGGCGCTCGGAATAGAAAAGCCGCAGCGCCTCCGCGCCGGATCCGGCCGCAATCACGCGGTATCCCTCCTGGGTCAGGTATTGGGAGATCACCTGGCGCAGGGATTCGTCGTCGTCAACCAGGAGAATTGTCCGGCTCATCATCCCTCGGAAAATCTTTTCAGGCGGATGCACAGGGCAAGACCCTGCTCCGCCGGCAAGAGGTCGATCGCGCCGCCCATCGCCTCCACCATTTTACGCGAAATGTAGAGTCCGAGCCCAACCCCGCGCACGCGCGGGGTGTCGCGGTCTTCCAGGCGCGAGAACATTTGAAAAATCCGCTCCCGCTTCTCGGCCGGGATCCCCGGGCCGCGATCCGCAACGACCACCTCCACGCCTTCCGGCACCGCCTTCGCCGTCACGCTCACCGGCCCGTCGGGCGCGTACTTGAAGGCGTTATCCACCAGTTGGAAGAAGATGCTGGCCACGATGTGCGCGTCGGCCGCGACCTCCGGCAGCCCGTCCGGGAGATGGATTTTCAGCCGCCGCAGATTTCGGCTTTCCAGCCCGCCGTGCGCGGCGGCCAGCGCCGTGCGCGCCTGCTCGAGCGAATCCGCAATCCGCAGCGGGCCGATCTGGAGCGGCATCCGGCCCGCCTCGAGCGCGGAAAGATCAAGTATGTTTTCCACGAACCGGCTCAGGCGCTCGGATTCCTTCCGCACCAGCTCGAGGTTCGCGCGGATGTCCGCCGGCAGCGGCTTCTTGTGCGAGGCGATCAGCTCCAGCCCGCCGCTGATGGCCATCAGCGGAGTGCGCAATTCATGCGAGGTCAGGGCGACGAATTCGGATTTCAGCCGGTCGAGGGAGCGCAGCAACCGGTTCTGCTCCTCCAGTTGCTCCAGCGCCGCGGAAAGGTCCGCCGTCTTTTCGACCACCTTCTCCTCGAGCTGCCCGCTCAGCTGTTCAAGCGCCTGGCGGGATTCTTCGGTCTGCCGGTAGGCCTCGCGCAGGGATTCTTCCTGCCGGCGCTGGGGGGAAAGGTCGTGCAGCAGCGCGGCGTACCGCTCGCGCCGGCCTTCCTCGCTCGGCAGGCGCTGCACGACCAGCCAGGCGGGGAAGGAACCGCGTTCCGAGGAGGTCACCCACACCTCGCCGCCCCAGCCCTGCGCGCGGGCTTCGCGCAGAAGGAAATCCCATTCCGGACTTACGGGAAGCAAATCCGTCAGACGGCTTCCCGAGCGTGAGTAGGAATGCAACCTGCGCAGCGGGGGATTATCGAGCAGCACCCGCCCCTTCCCGTCGCAGATAAACGCCGGATCTTCGATGTGTTCGAGGAGCATCGCATACCCCGCCACTTCCGCCTGCCCGGCGATGATCCCTTCGCGCAAAAAAAGGAGCAGGCTTAATGCCAGAGTCGCCAGAAGCAAAAGCGATTCGACCTCTCCGGTGCGCCGCCACCCCGCCACCATGAAAATCGCCAGGGCGGCCGTCGAAGCCAGCGGCAACCAGCGTTCCTCGATCCGCCGCCATCTCCAGCGCAACCCATGCGCAGCGTCCGCAGCCGGCAGGCCGCGGGAATCCGCCGCTCCCGTGTTCGGAACCGGCTTTCCCGTTCCGGCGGCGGCCGCGCCGATCAGGGCGTATCCCCCGACCATCAGGAAACCGGTGTAGACATAGGCTTGCGTCCCGCCCTGCAGGACGATCCATCCCGTGACCAAATCGTGGACCGCCAGAAGGAAGATTCCGCCGGCGACCATCCACAACATCCGGGAGGTTTTCGCGGCTTGACCCTGCAGCCAGACGATCAGCATCAGCAGAATCAGGTCGAGGATCGAATACAAAGCGATCCAGAACCGGAGATCCAGGTTGGATTGCAGAGGCTGCAGGACCGGTTCGACGAGCAGAAACCACAGGATCACCCCCCAGGATGCGGCATGGATGACCATATCCACCATGAACCGGAGCCGGCCGAACCGCGCCTCCGGAACGGGGGCGAAGAAAAAAACCGACGCAAGCGCCAGTCCATAAGCCAGAAGGTGAATCGGACGCGGGAGAAGGTTATGGAATAGAAGCCAATCGGCGGGGAAGAACTGCTCCAAGCCGTCGGCCAGCGGCCAAAACGTCAGCGCCAGCCCGAGGAAAAACCATGCCCGCCTTGCGGAGCCTTCTTCCCGCCGGACCCGGGCCAGGGCCAGGATCGCGGCGGTGAATCCGGTCAGCCATTGCAGGAGGGACAGCGGGATGAGAAACGGATTGGGGACGTAATAGAAGTTGCGCAGAAAACGGGAATACAGCCAGAGCCAGGCGAGGATCGCCGCCCCGAAACTCACGACGGGAAGCAGGCGGGGAAGGAGAGGACGGCCCGGGACGCGCATGGGAAGATTTTACCTAAAAAAGACCGCGCCGGACACTCGGTCCGGCGCGGTCTCGGCATTCATTCAGCGCGATGCTAACCTCCGCTGATTGGCGTTTTCGGGGTTTGCGTTTTCGTCACTGACGCCGTATTTGTTTGTACCACGCTGGGCGGTGTTTGACTCGGCGTACGCGTTATCGTCGGGGAATTGCTCGGTGACGGAGTCTGGCTGGGTGTGCGCGATTTTGTCGGCGAGAGCGTGTACGTCGGCGAGAGCGTCCGCGTCGGCGAGAGGGTTGGCGTATTCGTCGGCGATTGGGTCCTCGTGCGAGACGGCGTTCTGGTTATGGACGGGGTATAGGTTTGCGTATTCGTCGGCGAGTACGTCCGCGTATAAGAGCGTGAAGGCGTGTAGGTAATCGACGGCGTGTAGGTTATCGAGCGCGTGTAGGTCTTCGTGCGCGTGGCCGTGCGCGTATAGGTTCTGGTCACCGTGCTGGTCGCCGTCGCGGTGCGGGTGATCGTCGACGTGTAGGTAATGGTCGGAGTGCGGGTGATCGTCCGGGTGAAGGTCCGGCTCGGGGTATAGGTGATCGACGACGTGGGGGTGATGGTCCGCGACAAGGTGCGCGACGGGGTGTAGGTGATCGTCCGCGTGTTGGTAATGGTGCGCGTCGCGGAAGCCGTAGCGGTGGCCGTTCGTGACCGGGTGGCTGTCCGCGTCTGGCTCATCGTCGACGTCCTGGTCGCCGTCCGCGTCAGGGTGTTTGTCCGGGTCCTGCTGGGCGTGTTGGTGAACACGGTCCACGTCGGGGTATTGGTCATAGTGTTTGTAAGTGTTTCCGTGACCGTCGGCGTTTCGGTTACCGTCGGCGTTTCGGTTTCCGTCGGCGTGTCGGTTACCGTCGGCGTCGAAGTATACGTCGGTGTTTGGGTTATCGTGGGCGTGAGGGTGATCGTGTCCGTGGCGGTCTCCGTCGGCGTTTTCGAAGGAGTCACCGGAGTGAAGGTGAAGGTCGCATGTTTCATCCCGCCCAGTGGAATGCCCAGAACGCGCGCCACCCGGAATTGCTCGAGGTAGCCGCTTCGCTCCGCATGCAGGGTGAGGTGCGGCCAGATGCTGCCGATCAGCGGCATGATCAAGGGATGTTCGAAGGTCATCGCCACCATGACCCGGACCAGGCCTTCCTCCGGGTTGCCGGCGTCGTCCACGTCATCTCCCTTGTATTCACACCAGCAATCGTGGGTCGATCCTATCTCATGGTAGAGAAAATCCTTCCGCGTGCTGCAAATGACGATATGGAAGTACCCCGCTTCTTTCCAGCTCAACGTCGTCGGAATCATGGGGGTGCCGGCTTCGGTTCCCCGCAAAAGGCCTTGCGCTGCGTTATTGGTGACTTCGACGATCGAATACAACCGGGCGACATCCTCTTCCTTGGACTTGTTGGAATCCTGATTCTTGTCGTGTTCGGAATCGGGGTCGGGATCTTCCACAATAATTTTTTCGCACCAATCTTCATCACCCAAATAATTGTCGCCAACACCGGTCAGGTATTCCGCGGTGCAATACTTGTCCATGTAGGACCCGGTGACGGCATAGCGCTCGCCGGTGCGGACGGCGTTGGTGATGATCAGCCAGGAGTAGAAAATGCGCGCGAACTCGATGATCCCGAAAATCAGGAGCAGGAGGGCCGGGAGGACGAGCGCAAACTCCACCAGACTCTGGCCGCGGGTGCGGCGCTTGCCCGATTGGGGAGCGGATGCTTCCTTCATGCGCAAGAACAATTCGGTGATCATATATTTCCTCTTCTATCCTGCGATCGTCTTTCCGCGCTACCCGGTCAGGCGGGTGAAGATCCGGGAGTAAATCAATTCGAAAACCCGGGTCAGATCGGTCCCCGCTTGCGCAAAGAAGTAGTTGCCGCAGTTTTTCGTATAATCCGGTTCATCTTTGCAGAGATCGGAATCGACGGGATCGGCGTCGCCGTCGTCGCCGATCGCGGCAATGAACCGGAGCAGCGACGCGCCGTATGGTTTCAGGTTGCCGTCCGAACTGTCATCCAGCGTCAGGATCTCATCCCCCAAGCCAACCGCGAAAATGATCGCCCCCTGCCCCAGAATATCGTTGCAGGAATCGCTGATATTGTCGGCGGTGGCGGCGCAGGCGACAAACCTCGCCTGGTCGCGGGCGAAATCGTCGGCATCATATCGCGCATCAAATTTGTCGTGGTAGGAGTCCACATCCCCGTCTTGGCAGAATCTTCGATTTCCACCAAAGTAACCAGCCCCAGCTTCATAGGTGCCCGGTGGGCAGAAACCGAATGGGTAATGCTGGCGGATCAAATTTTCGGGCAACCCGGTATCTGGGTCAGGGATGACGGGATCGGTGCCCGATTCTTCGATATCCGACGGCATCCCAAGCGTAGTGTTGGCCGCGCCGTCCGTCAGCAGGACGACCACCCAGAGCGCGTCCAGCCTTTTATGTTTTGCGAATTGACCGCCCGCCACCCGCAACCCGCCTCCGATGTCGGTGGTGAGGCATGCCGAAATGGCTGAATCTATACCGTCCACTGGCCCAGCCAATGTTTGTTCAACCCCCTGGTATCGCGTACACCCAAAATTTCGATAATACCCTTCAACTGAATAAGACCGGCACATACTGACGGGAAGAGCATCGGCGTCCGCCGCGCACCAGGCTGTGGGGGCGATGGCAGTGCCACCGCATGCGGGCTGTCCGCCGCCTTCCCAAGGGCATACGACCTCGGGATCGTAAACCTCTAGGTCGCCGATTTTTGCAGTGGCATCGCTCAATTTATTCGTCCAATCCATATACACTTGAGTCCCCAGCGGGGATTTCTGCCATCCGCTGGCGAAGGTGACGATCGCCAGCCGGTCTTCTTCTTCATCGGAATCTTTATTCAAGATCTCGGAGGCAAATTCGGCCGCGGCGGTTTTCACTTCCTTGAATGGATGACAGTCGTCCGCCAGATTGCACACGCTTGGATCCCGGTAATCGTCACCATAGTCTGTGTCCGATATATCTTCATCCCAGGTCATGGATTCCGAGACGTCGATCACCAGGACCACGTCCATCGCCGCCGCCTCGCTGACCGAGGATTCGACCAGATGCACGGAGTAGAGATTAAGCAGCGCGAGGAAGGTCAGGGGATAGTCCATCGCAATGGTCACCCGCACCAGCTTTTTGGGCATCTTGGTCGGATCATGGTTGCACAGCCTGTCATCCCGGTCCGGGATTCCTTCTTTGCAGGTTTGAACGCTGATCGAGGTCGGGTCGATGCCGTTCATGTGAGCCACTTCTTCCGCCGCGGCCCGCATTTCATCGATGCCGCGGTTCTCGCGGAACTGGGCGGCGGCGGCCAGCGCGCCGGCGTCGGCCGCGCGGCGCAGGTACCCCTTGGCGAGGAAAATCTGCCCCAGGTCCACCATCAATCCGAGGAAGAGCAACAGGCCCATGAAGGTCAGCACGATCAGAATCAGCGCCTGACCGGTGGATCGCATTCGCCTGCGGATGTTCCAATCGTTGAAGAATCTCATAGCGGCCCCAATCCTCTGTCCTATTTTGGCGTATTGGTCGGCTCCGCCGAAACCAGCGGCCACAACGCGTAGATGTTCATAAAGATCGGATCACCGACAAACTGCGTGAACCATGGCATCGCCAGCATTTGCCAGTAGCGATAATTAATTTCCACCAGCACGAACCCGGTATTCGGAGCGCCTGTGACGAGATTAGTCGCTATTTTGGTGCTGGGATACTTGGAGAGATGCAGTCCATCGCGCGGGGTGGTACATTGATCCAACCCCATTAAATCCGCCGCGTACGACCAACCCTTTTCCGGACAGCCGCCATCTTCTGGGAACCGCCTGATTTCATACGCGCCGGTATCTATATCGTGCAGGATGCTGAAAACAGAGATAATCACATCGTCCATCATCGCATACGTAGTGCCGTCACAATGCTCGTTTATCACACCCTTCAGGCATAAGGTTGTCGTCGGCTGTTCTGCAAGCAACTCTCCGACAGCCAGGCAGCCCGCCTGGCGGTAGAAATCCTTCGTCGCGGAGCCGTCCGTCTCCTCGTCGCAATCCAGATCCGCATCGCGCATGTCGTACTGGTTGTCGCTCGAGAACCGGGAAGCGTTCCTCGCCGCGTCCAATACGGAGAGATAATTCGTGAAGATGAATCCGAACTCGAACAACCCGGAGAGGAGGAGGAGAAGAATCGGCGCCATCAGGGCGAATTCCACGATGCTCTGCCCGCGCCTGCGCCGAATGCGCCAGGAAAACTTGGATTCCTTCATGTTGGTATTCTATTCCACTCCTTTCGAAGCGGCAAGAAATGGCCGATTCTTGTCACCTTGTTTTCACTTCATTTTCACAAATCGAGAACGAAAAAAGCAGCGATTTCCCCTCTCTTTCCATTATAAAGCAATGGGGATTGTATTTTATCCAGGATTAACGCCATCCCACTCTTCACGTCTATCTTTCTCCCCATTTAATTCGAATTCCCCCGCCACATTTTTAAAATAGCGTTCACATAATTTGGGATAGGACTATTCTCCTATTCCCTCCCAATTTATCATCCCCCCATTTACCATCCCCCCGCTCCCCCCGTATGACGGGGGGAGAGGATTCATTCCTCCGTTGAATCCGAAATCAGAGTTCGTTCGGAGCCGTGGAAGTGGCGAATTTTTCCGGACGGGAATTCCACCCGAAGCGATTCGCCCTCCCGCGCCAGAGTCATTCCCCGCCAACGGACCGTCACGGGGAAGGGGAAGATCGAACGGCCGCCCACCCACACCCGGTCCGAGGCGACCGGATGCACCCCCAGCGCGGCCAGGAACAGGCCGAGGGGGAAAATGCCCTGCAGCGAATTGCGCGGCCCGGATCCCGCCGCCCGAAGCGGATCGTAGCAGGAGCGGAAGGACCGGTCGGCGCGCAGCGAACGGGAAAGGGCGTTCATCCACTTCCCGATCCATTCCAGCGCGAGGTCTTCTTTACCGTATCGGATGGCGGCTTCCCCCATCAGCATGTTCCAGAACATCCACACCCCTCCGGCGGATTCCATTCCGGCGGCGGGATCCGACTGCGGGACAAATCGCAACCCGAAGGCCGTATCGTATTCCAATCCGGCGGCGAGCCGGGCCAGGAGTGAATCCGCGCGGGAGGGCGATACCGACCGGCTCCACAACGGCAGAAAATGCGAAAGATCCTCGCGGCGCAGATCGGGAATTTCCAAATGGAAGTCCATCCCCGCCGCCGGACCGGCGGCGTGGATCGAATCGATCCGGGTCCAGACCGTTTGGCTGAAGCAGGTTCCGGCGCCCCGCAGCCAGGAAAAATGCTCGCTGCGGAATTCTTCCCCGCACTCCTCCCCCTCCGCGTTCCTCCCGCGCACCACGACCCGGATGATCGGCCGGGTTTCCAGCGCGCCCGTGCATCGCAGGAGGAGGCGGGCGGGTTTCTTGATTTCCAGATCCAGTTCGATCGGCCCGCCGGGCCGGCCTTCCCACAATTTTTTGCCGGCCGGAGAATCATGGGTCACGCGGTCGATCGTCCGGTAGGCCGCCGGCGCTTCCATCTTCTCAAGCGCCCGGCGGACCTCGCCGCCGCGCTTCTTCCATTGCTGCGCGTGCTCGGGCATCCCGATTTTTTCCGCCAGGCGCGCGGCCGCCTCGCACTCGCCGTGCAGGAGCGCCGCGAGCGACGGGCATTCCACCTCTTCCGGGCGGACCCACCCGCCGCCCGGCTCCTCGCGCGCGAATAGGGGGGCGATTTCCGTGCCGAAGGAATCCGCGCGGTCCCACTCCGGAAGGCCGTCCTGATCGCAGTCGTGAGCCGGGCTGAACCACGCCTCGAGGCTGCGGTCGATCAGCGGCCAGAGTTCCTCGAGGAAGTGCAGATCCTCGCGCCCGGCGAGCGCCCGCGAGGCGGCCTGGGCCAGGAGCGGCGGGGCAAGCAATCCGGAGCGCTGCTTCCCGGCTCCGGGCCGCGCGTCGGGCAATCCTTCCCCGGCCGCGGAAAGATAATTTCGCAGCAGATCCTTGGCCGCTTCCGGCCGAACCAGCGCCCATACCGGAAGGATCATCAGCAGATCGCCCAGGTTTCCCCCGGACCATGCCGGCGCGTAATCGCCGCCGTCGCCGCGCAGCGAATAGCCGCGTTCCGAATTGCGGCCCGTCACCGGCGAAGGATGCGGAAGACACCGCGTGGCTCCGATCAGCGATTGGATCGCCGTTTGCTGGGAGAAAGCCAGGACCGCGTCCCAATCCTTCCGGCCGGTCTCGATTTCCAAAAGCGATTCGCCCGCCAGTTCCACCCGCGCGATTTCCGCATCCCACTCCCGCAAGAGGACCGAGCGCGCGCTGCGCAGGCCTTCTTCCGCCGAGGGCAGGCAGCAGAACACCCAGCGCACGGAAACGGGCCGGCCCGGTTCCGTTTCGAAGGCAACCTTCAGGGAGGGAATGGCGCCCCGCCCGATTCCGCCCGCGCCCGCCGCCACGAGAAGGGGAACCGAATTTCTCACCCGCCCGCGGAGATACGCGCCTTCATACGGGCCCGCCGATTCCACGCTGAACGGCGCGCCTTCCGCCGCCGGACGGAGAACGCCCGCCAGCCAGCATTCCCCGCGTACCGGATCGGGCCCGGCCGTCTTCAGGGTGATCCTTCCGGCGAGCGTGTGCGAATCCGGGACCCAGTACTCGCACTCCGCTTCCAATCCTGCCACCGGGACGCAACGGACGTTCAGGTAGTTCGGGGCGAGATGGCGCACCACCGGCGGCGAGGCGAAGTCGGCCGGATCCTGCAGGGGTCGGTTCCCGACGACAAAGATCGGAAACAAACGGAGCGAGACGGCGCGCAGGCCCAGCATCGTCTCCGCGGCCAGCGCGGGCGGGTCGCCGCCGCGCAGGCACAGTTCCCACACCTGGTCATCGGTGTAATCGGGGGCGCAGAACCGCGCGTCGGCGGCGAGGAACAGGGAAAGCGGATCGGTCGCCTGCAGATTCCACTCGCGCATAGGACCTGAATTGTACGCGATTATCCATCCTCCGGCAGGATCATCCGATCCGCCGGAAGATCGCGGTTTCCAAAGAGTGACGGGGTTGCCCGTGCGAAGGATTGATGGAATCTCCACACAAGGCACAGGAGTCACAAAAAAAATTGCGTCCTTTGTGTTTTTTGTGGCCATCCCTGCGTTCTGCGAATGACCTGGATCGGGAGGAAAAGGGACGCGCGAAAACGGTTTGCGCGTGCTGCCGCGAGCGCTCGCCTGTTATAATCCCGTCCATCCCCGCCGGGAGAAAAAACATGAACCTCAGCCGCCTCGCATCGTCCATCGCCGAATCACCGACATTAAGGCTCAATGCGCTGGCCAAATCCATGCTGGCGCAAGGGATTCCCGTCATCCACCTGGGAGGCGGCGAACCGAAAAATAAAGCGCCGCGCAGCGCCATCGACGCGGCCACCGCCTGCCTCAACGCCGGCGACGTCAAATACACACCCTCCGCCGGCACTCCCTCCCTGCGCAAAGCCGCCGCCCAGTACACGGAGAATAATTACGGCCGGAAGGCCGCGGTCGAAAACGTCATCATCTCATCGGGCGCCAAGCAGACTTTATATAACCTGCTGTTCGCGCTGATCAATCCCGGCGACGAAGTGATCGTCCCCGCGCCCTATTGGGTGTCCTATCCGGAGATGATCCGCATGGTGGGAGGAGCACCGGTGATCGTCCCTTCTTCCGCCCAGACCCACACCCCGCGGGCGGAGGACCTGCTCGGCGCCGTGACCGGCCGCACCAAGGCTGTCATTCTCAACAGCCCGAACAACCCGTCCGGAGCGTTGTACGGTGCGGACCTGGTGGAGGAGATCGTCCGTTACTGCGAGCAAAAGGATATCTGGCTCCTGGCGGACGATATCTATCACAAGCTGGTCTTCGATGGAAAAACCGCCCCTAATCCCTGCGCCTACACCGACCGCGATGTGGAAAATTCGCGTGTGATCATCATCAACGCCGTCTCGAAGATCTACGGCATGACCGGGTTCCGCATCGGCTGGGCGGTCGCCCCCAAAGCGATCATCTCGATCATGAACAATATCCAGGCGGCGACCACCTCCTGCAACTCCGGGGTCCTGATGGCGGCGGCGGAAGGCGCGCTGAAGGGTCCGCAGGATTCCGTGGGCGAACTGGTGACGCTTCTCGAGTCCAACCGGGGCGCGATGATGAAAGCCCTGGCCGAGATCCCGGGCGTGCGCGTCGTGAAACCGCAGGGGACGTTCTACTGCCTTCCGGATTTTTCCGTATTCGGCAAGGATTCCCTGACGCTCTGCAATTTCCTGCTGGAGAAAGCGTCCGTGGTGACGGTTCCGGGAAAGGAATTCGGAGCCGAAAACCATCTCCGTCTTTCCTACTGCGGCACGCAAGCGGACGTGGTGGAAGGGATCGCCCGCATCCGCTGGGCTCTCGACCCCGCGTCACCCAAGGAAATCCGCCTTGGCGATAAGACCGTTGCAAGGGATTGGTAGCCCCTTCCTAATCCTCCCCCGTGGATCGCTCCGCGATCCACGGGGGAGAACCGGGAGAGGGTGCAGACCATGAAAGCGTTTCAAGGAAAAATCCGATCTCCGGTGCGCCGCGAAGACGCGCCGCAATATCTTCTCCTCACGCTGCTGTCGTTTGCGGCTTCCATAACCCTGACCCGTTTGTTTCTCCAGCTGACAGGATATCCGCAGCTCGGCTCCGGCACACTGCACATCGCGCACGTCCTCTGGGGGGGATTGCTGCTGTTCCTCGCCTCGCTTTTTCCCCTGATCCTGGCCAACGGGTGGGCGCGGATTTTGAGCGCGATCCTCGCCGGCGCGGGCGCAGGCCTCTTTCTTGACGAGGTCGGCAAATTCATCACCAGCGCGAACGACTACTTCTATCCTCCGGCGGCGCCCATCGTATATATATTCTTCCTGCTGACGGTTTGGATCTACATCCAATTCAGCCGGCCGCCGGCAAGGGATCCGCGCACGTCGCTGTACCGCGTGCTGGAAGGATTGGAGGAAGTGCTCGACCACGATCTGGAGGATTCCGAACGCAAGGATTTGGTGCTGCGGCTGCGGGTGATCAACGGACAGGAAAGGGATCCGGCGCTGGTCCGTCTGGCCGGAGCCTTGCTGCAATTCCTGGAAAGCGACAGCGTGGCACTCGCCCCTTCGCGTTCGGGTGTATCGGGGCGGATTCAATCCGCGCTCAAGGAACTCGAATCCCGGCGTCCGGCACCCAACGAATTCCGGATCGTGCTGGCCGGTGGATTGGCCGCGCTGGGGGGCTTGCAGGTGGCGGGATTGCTGCGGCTGGCGCTCGCGCTGCCCGCGCCTGATAAGCTGGGAGCGATCCTGACCGGCTGGGTGATGCAAAGCCACGTATCCAGCTTGACGGCGGTGTACTGGTATTCAGCCCGGTTGGCATTGGAAGCGGCGGTGGGTGCCATCCTGATCATTTCGGCCGGCTTGATGATCCTGCAGAAGAAGAAGCTGGGGGGCTCCCTGGGGGTGATCGGATTGCTGCTCTCCATCGCCGCGGTCAATCCGCTGGTATTCTATTTCGATCAATTTTCCACCATACTGCCCGCCGCGGTTCATTTTCTCTGGCTTCTGTTGATCCTGTACTATCAACGATGGTACTCCTCCTGAAGGTCCGCTTTCTCAGCCGGTATCCTTGCCGCGTCGATTCGCCGGGACGCCCGCTTTTCCTCCGCCCCGCGGGTTGACCCGGGCGCGCCGCCCTCCGGGATGCCGGAATACACGCAGCCGGCTTTTCCACCAGGCCCACCAAAGGCTGCGGTCCAATCCAGTCCATTTTTTAATCACTTCCTTGCGCTCCCCGGAATCAATCTTCTTCCCGCCGTACACCTGGCGGGAATACAAATCCGCCATCCGTTCCAGGGAAGCCCGGTGGACGGGATTCCTCTGCGCGAGCAGGTGCGTGAACTCAACCGGAGTCGTTGCCGGTGAGATCCGCAGGCCCTGCCTTCGGCCGTGCGCCAAAAGGCCGCGGTACACATTGCGCATCAAGGAGACGGGAGTGAGGGTCAGAAGACGAAGGGGCGCGAGCAAACTCCAAACGAGAAGGAGTACGGGAATGGACAGCAACACGATCAGCGCCGGAACCGCGCTTTGCCGCGCGAATTCCTTGATCCAATTCCAAACGGCCGCAGCCTGCGGGTCGGTTTCCTTCGGTAAAACCGGAGTGGCGGGAACGGCGCTCGAGACCGACGGGCGCTGGATTTCCGCCATCACCGAGGTAGGTTCGAATTCCACCCAGCCGACTCCGGGGAAGTAAAGTTCCGGCCAGGCATGCGCATCGGATTCCAGCACGGTGTACTTCCCCTGAGCCGGATCGAAGGTTCCGGAGGCATATCCGATCGCAATTCGGGCGGGAATGCCCGCCGACCGGGCCAGCACGACCATGGCGGTGGCGTAATAATCGCAGAATCCTTCCTTGGAATCGAAAAGAAAATAATCCACCACATCCCAGTCGTACGGGGGAGCGTTGACCCCCAGGGAATAATGCATCTCGTTGCGGAGATAGTCCTGAATGGCGACCGCCCTGTCGTACGGGGTAAGCGGAATGGCCGTCAGGTCGCGGGCCAGGGCATGCACCCGTTCCGGAAGCACCTTGGGAAGCTGCAGATATCGTTTGCGGATCCAGTCCGGATAATCCATGCCCGCGGCGCGCAGGGCGGCTTCGTCCGCTTCGACATAAATCGAATCCGCCTCATATACCGACCCGGGGACAATCACTCCCAGGATATCCTCGTTGGTCCGCCAGACCACCCGAAAAAGCTGGTATACCGCGGCCACCTCCCCCGCGACGTAAATCGGACCATACCCGGAACGGCTGACCGTAACCGTTTGATGGAGGTGAATCCCAAAGGGCAGGTCCTCATGGAGTCTCCCCCCCGCCTGCATTTCCTGCTCCTCTGTAGGACTGGTCAGCCAACCGTTGCTGCTGTAGATATCGTAGGTCAGCGCCTTCCAATAGTGGCGCGGGGAAACAGGCTCGCGCGCCCCCGGGATATAAATCAGGGATTCCCCGGTGACAATCACCAGCGCCACATCGCGGGTCAGGTCCGGTCCGCTGCCCAGATAATGGGAACGCGGGAAGATCTTGGTCTGCGCCGGATCTTCGCGTCCCTGTCCCACCGAATTGAGACCGAAGGATTGCCCCACGGCGTTTCCCACCGCGGGAGAAGGCTGAGACTGCTCCCGAATCCACCGCGTGATATCGTCAATGGAGATGGAGGGGATGATATACGCGGCTCCCAACAACAGGACGAGAGCGGGAACGGCGGAGAAAAGCAGGTCCCAGCGCATGCTGGTCGAATACCCCATCTCCTTCCGTTCCCATTCCTGCTCCTTCTGGCTGTGCTCCGCCGTCACCACCAGAAGGAAAATGAGCGCCGCGATCAGGACGGCATAATGCCAGTCGCCGTGAACATACGAAAACACAACCGCAAACAGCAAGGTCGCCGGAAGAACCGCGGCGAAGGGTTTTTTCCTGGCGCAGAGAACCCACCCGGCGAAGGCCGCCGTCAGGAAAAGCAGCAGACTCCAGAAGAAGGCGGACGCGACCGGATCGAAAAAATTTTCGCCGCGGAAGATGGAAACCGCCCAACCCTGAAAGCGCGCGACCACGGAGACGGGCCCCACCAGAATGCGGTTCGCATCCGCCCACCACGAAGCTGAATCGAATCCCCGGTCCCAATTCTGGGGAAGCAGGTGCGGAATCCAAGCCGCAGAGGAACCAATCCAGCGGCGGATCGGCACATCAAGCCGGCCGATGGCGATGAACAAAAAATCGATCCCAAGCGCGGCATCCATACATCCGGCGGCAGCCGGCGGAAGCGGGATGCGGCCCGTGATCCAGCCGGCGAGCAAACCGAAGAAGGCCGCCGAGAGAAACAAGGACGTATCCGAACGGAAGATCAGCGGTGTAATCCCGAGAACCACCGCTCCCAAAACCGCCGCCAGAAGCACGAACTTCAGAAGCTCCCGGGCACCCAGCCGGCGGAGGATCCATTCTCCCAGGCCGTTCATGAAAGCGCCTTCCAGGAAAGGTCCACCTTTTCCGTGATGATCGCCCTTCCGCGGGGTGTGATCTTCCATTTAATTCCATCCCGAACGCCGGGATGCAATTCCGGACGGTCGAGCAGATCGCGGGTGATGACATACTGCGCGATTCCACATTCCAGGAGCTGGGCGGAAAGTTTTCCGGGGCCGTTCTTTCCACCGTAGGAAACCGGATCGAGCAGAAGCACGGTCGGCTGAATTCCGCGCCGCATGAGCATGAGCAGCGCTTCCAGCCAGCGCCCATTGACTTCCGGCGTGATCAGGATCAGGCTCGAGCGGGCGCTTTCCCGCGGATTCAACTGGCGCAGGAGTTCCCCAAGCGGGAGGTCCGCTGGGGAAATAAGGGCCAGAGCCCGGAGGATTTCCCAAAGCTGGGTCTCGCCCTCGCGGGGTGAAATCCAAAATAAATCCCGCATGCCTTGTCCGACCAGGCCCACCGACCGTCCCTCGTTTATGCCGCGGTTGGCAAGCGAAGCGGCCAGCACCACGGCATGCTCCTCGGTGGAGTTTTCGCCCTCGCCGACCTGGCATACGCGGTCCATATCGACAAAGATCCACCAGTCTCCGACCGGCATGCCGTCGAACAGCCGCACATGCAGCGATCCTTTGCGGGCGGACGTGGGCCAGTGAATCCAGCGCAGGCTGTCACCCGGCAGATAATCGCGGACGGTCGATGCGTCCACGGTCCGCTCCGGCGCATCCGTCCGCGTCCGCCCTTCCCCGGCCCGCCCGCCCGGAGCGATCTGGATCGCCGGGAGCGGCAGCACCGGAGGCATGACCGCCATTGTGGAGAACGCGGGGTAGTCTTTCTCCAAGCGATAGATGCCAAAAGGATCCTGGCTGACGATGGAGGTGGGACCGAGCATATACAGGCCCCGGCGCACGCACATGCCCTTGGTTTGCCAATGGGTTTCGGAGTAGCGGTCCACTCCGCATACGCGGCTCGGATCGTAGGACGGCATGGTGGAACGGTCGAGCACATCCACCCAGACGGCCGGCGCCCATCCCGGATTGACCAGGGAGAACCGTTCCTCCACCAGGTCGCCGACATGCGCCCAGCCGAAACGCACTTCACGCACGAGGGTCAGTTTCCGCGCCAGGGAGCGGGCCCAAACCCAGCCGAGAAGCCAGATTCCACCCAGGGCGATCAGCAGGACCGCCCAAACCTTATCGGGAGAGAATATTT
This sequence comes from uncultured Anaerolineales bacterium, assembly GCA_964521085.1. GTDB lineage: Bacteria > Chloroflexota > Anaerolineae > Anaerolineales > RBG-16-64-43 > JAFGKK01. Next base: position 16,370 of record CAZFPL010000043.1, read on the forward strand.
GCAGCAACATTAACGCCGCTGTCATGACGGGAAGAAACGGCGCGCGCAGGGAAAGCCGAACCGCCTTTTGACGCTTGTTCATCCTGTAATTGTAATCCGACCCCTTGCCTAACCCCCTATCCCCATCCCCGTTTCTTTGGAAATTCACAGGAAAGGAATCCGTTACGGGCTTGACGCCCTTCGTTTCATCCATTCCTCTTCCCACCCAACCTCCCGCCCTAACCCTCTTCTCCTTCCCGTATCATCTGTTCTAACCTCCTCTCCCCAGCCCCTCCCCCCTTCCCGTGATACGGGAAGGGGGGAGGGTAGTATCGCGAAAAATACGTACCGGAAGATGCGAAGGGGAGGGAGGATGGGATGGTCAAACAACTTGGCCCACATCTCTGAAGCAAATGGGGGGCAGGGAGGAGAATTTCACCGTTATAATTTGCATCCGGGACGACGCAAGAATCATGGGATCCGCCGACTGAGCTCGGGCGGGGAAGCGGATGCCAGGGCCGTCCGAATGTCACTGCACCCGGTGCCGTTCGATCATTTCAATTGATCCAATCCGATGTCCGCCCACAGGGAGTCTCCCCCGATCCCCGTGTATCCCCGCCCGCCTTCGAGAATAGATCCGTCAATTTATTTCCTTGGAGTGCGAGCATGCCCAAACGAAATGATATCCACAAAGTTCTGATCATCGGATCCGGACCGATCGTGATCGGCCAGGCCTGCGAGTTTGATTATTCGGGCACCCAGGCCTGCAAGGCGTTGCGCGGCCTGGGGTATCAAATCGTCCTGGTCAATTCCAATCCGGCCACGATCATGACCGATCCGGGGATGGCGGATGCGACGTACATCGAGCCTTTGAACGTGCCGTGCCTCACCGAGATCATCGCCCGGGAAAAACCGGACGCGCTGCTTCCCAACCTGGGCGGGCAGACGGGGCTGAACCTCGCATCCGAACCGGCCAAACAGGGCGTGCTGGAAAAATATGGGGTACGGTGCTGATCAGCGTCGCCAACCGCGACAAACAGGCGGCGCTCAAAGTCGCCAAGGCGTTTCACGAACTGGGCTTCCGGATCCGCGCCACCCGCGGTACCCACCAGTTCCTTTCGGAGAACGGCATCCCCGGCGAACCGATCAACAAACAGACCGAAGGGTGGCCGAACATCGTCGACGGAATCATGAACAAGGAGATCCATCTGGTGATCAACACCCCGGCCGGGAAAGAAAGCAAAACGGACGACTCCTACCTGCGCAAGGCGGCGATCAAGTACCGCGCCCCCTACATCACGACGCTCCCGGCCGCGCTGGCCGCCGCGCAGGGCATTGCCGATCGAAGCCGGCAGCCAACCTGTATGCGCTCGCTGCAGGAATATCACCGGGATATCGGGTGAATGCCCTCCGTTTGGCCACGGCGCGATCGTCCGCGCCGCGCTGAAGCACGGCGCTGGAATACGAAGCCCGCCCCCGGCACAATGAACAGGCCGAAGGCGGGCTAGTGACCTCAGGATCTCTGTGCCCCGAAAGGGCATCGTTTACCAGCGCGGGGTTTTAACCCCGCGCGATCGGGATGGTAGTGGCAAACCATTCCCTCCCTTATCCTCCTCCCTAATAATTAAGGATGGAGAACAAAGGAGTCATATTAATGAAGCGTATCCCGCCTTGGCTGACCCTGTTGATCCTTGCCCCGCTGCTGGGCGAGATCGTTTCCGGCCACCAAGCGCCGCTGGAGCTCTGCAATCCGATCAGCGTGGTGCTGCTGATGCTGCCGTACGGGTTCGGTGCGCTGATCTGCCGCGAACTCGTCCGGCGCTGGAAGAAAGGCTGGTTGAGTTTGATCCTTCTGGGGATCGCCTACGCCTTCTACGAAGAGGCGATCGTGGTGCGTTCGTTTTTCAATCCCGACTGGCTGGAATTGAACATCCTCAAACCGTATCACGTTCTGGGAGTGAATTGGACCTACTCCGAGATGCTTATTCACTTCCACGTGCTGATCAGCATCGCCGCCGGGATCATGCTGGCGGAAATGATCCATTCCGACCGCAGGGCGGAACCCTGGCTGAGCAACAAAGGACTGATCGCGTGCATCGTCGGGCTGGCGTTGTGGTTTCCCGCCGGGTGGCTCTTTACCGAATATGTTCCACCCTGGCCGGGATACATCTTCTCGTGGATTACCCTCGTTGGATTGATCCTCGCCGCGCGGCTCGTGCCGGCGAACGTTCCGGCGCCGATACAGAAGACTCCGCCGCATCCCTTCCTCTTTTTGCTGCTCGGGTTCGCGAACATGGCCCTGTTTTTTGTCGTGACATACGTCGTTCCGGAATCCTATACCCCGCCGGTGTGGCTTTCGGTGGCCGGGCTGGCGCTTCTGGACGGGCTTGCGCTGTGGGTCCTCCTGCGTTGGTCGGGGAACGGGGGCGCGTGGGACGACCGCCACCGGCTGGGGTGGGTGGCGGGCGGGCTGGGTTTTTTCATCCTATTCAATCTCATGAGTGATTTGGAAAGCTTCACCGGACGAAGTTGCGTCAGCACGGTTGCCGTGATCGGATTGGCGGTATTCAGTATTTGGGTCCGTCGCCGTGCAAGCAGAACGGCCCGGCCCTGATAACCCTCCCCGCATGCCATCCATTCTGCAGGCTCGATAGACACCGCGTCGAACAAGCGGCCATATTCACCCGACAAGCTATTCCCGCATCCGGGATGTAGAACGCATCGATGAACCATCGCTCCCTCCTCGAGCGGAAGACCGCTGAGGGGCGGGGTCGGGAAATCGATTCCGACGAACCACGGATATAATCGTAGCAGTCAGACGGTCCGTCGACCGGCCGCTTTTTGCGCAGCGGCTCCCTGTTTATCGCAGGGGAAAACGATTCCACCGAAGGAGGACACTCTCATGCCCAAAGACACTCCAAAAACCATGGGCCAGCAATTTGGCCGCCGATCGTGGGCCGAGCCGTGGAAAATTAAAATGGTCGAGCCGATCAGGATGATCCCGCGCGAGACACGTGAACAGGCTCTGGTCGCAGCCGGCTTCAACACCTTTTTGTTGAAATCCGATGACGTGTACATTGATCTGCTGACCGACAGCGGCACAGGTGCAATGAGCGACCGGCAATGGGCGGGCTTGATGCTGGGCGACGAAGCCTACGCCGGCAGCCGCAATTTCTACAACCTTGAGAACGCTGTGCGCACGTACTACGGCTATGCACACATGGTCCCCACGCATCAGGGCCGCGGCGCGGAACACCTCCTCAGTCTGGCTGCCATCAAAAAAGGCCAATTTGTTCCCGGGAATATGTACTTCACGACAACGCGCCTGCATCAGGAACTCGCGGGCGGGGTCTTCGTGGATGTGGTGATTGACGAAGCCTACGATTCCCAAAACCTGCACCCGTTCAAGGGCAACATCGATCTTGGTAAATTGGAGGCGCTGATCAAGGAAAAAAGCGCGGAGAACATCGCCTACGTCAGCCTGGCCGGAACGGTGAATATGGCCGGAGGCCAGCCGGTCAGCATGGCGAATGTAAAAGCCGTGCGCGCGCTGTGCGACAAGTACGGCGTCAAGCTGTTCCTCGACGCGACCCGCATGGCCGAAAACGCCTTTTTCATCCAGGAGCGCGAGGAGGGATACGCGGGGAAATCCATCGCCGAAATTCTCAAAGAGTTCTGCGGCTATACGGACGGCGCGTGGATGAGCGCGAAGAAAGACAACCTCGTAAATATCGGCGGCTGGCTGGCCGTCAACGATCCGGTTCTATTCGAGGAATTGCGCAACCTGGTGGTGGTATACGAGGGCCTGCATACCTACGGCGGCCTGGCCGGGCGGGATATGGAAGCCATGGCGATCGGCATCGCCGAATGTGTGCAGGACGATCACATCCGGTCGCGGATCGGGCAGGTCCGCTACCTGGGCGAATTGCTCACCGACTGGGGCATTCCGATCACCCAGCCGGTGGGAGGTCACGCCGTTTTTCTCGACGCGGCGGCATTTTATCCGCACCTTAAGCAGATCCAATTCCCGGCTCAGACGCTCGCCGCCGAGTTGTACCTGGATTCCGGCATCCGCTCGATGGAACGCGGCATCGCCAGCGCCGGCCGCGATCCAAAGACCGGCGACCACTACTTCCCCAAGCTTGAACTCACGCGCCTGACGATCCCTCGCCGTGTGTACACCCAGGCCCACATGGACGTCGTCGCCGAATCGGTGAAGGCCGTGTACGACGCCCGGGAAACGACGCGCGGCCTGAAGATGGTGTTTGAGCCGAAGTATTTGCGGTTCTTTCAGGCAAGGTTTGAACGGCTGTAAGAACACGCTTCGCCATTTTAAAACGGGCACACCACAGCAAAAAAAACAGGGTCTGGGGAATTTAACCATTGGCTTTGCGCCAAGGCGTACGGAAAGTACCACCTTGCGGCCGATTTGTTCCTTAGACTTCAACCGAGTCGGCGCAATACGCGAAAGGGCTTCCCATCGGCCCGCCGGATTAATCCAAGATCGTTTCTCCCACACCCGACAACAATGCCTGCCAAACCCAACCTCACCATCGTCAACGTCGGCTACCGTTCCACCCATTACTGGGTTGTCAGCGCCGGAAAATCCCGACTGCTGTTCGACCTCGGCTGGCCGGGGACGATGGGCGCGATGCTTGCGAACCTGCGCCGGATGAACATCCCCCTGGTGGAGATCCGCTGCGGCGTCGCCTCGCACTATCACATCGATCACGCCGGTCTGGCACAGGAACTAAAACTGGCGGGTATGCGCCTACTCGTGTTCGATTCACAGCTGGCGGCGATCCCGCTGATGAAGGCATTCACCAAACCCCAGGATCACTACCTGGAGATCACAACGGACGATATCGTGCCGGTCCCGTTTGCGGAAAGCCGCGGGCTTCTCGAGGAGATCGGCATCCCCGGCGAGATTCTATCGACGCCGGGGCATTCCGGCGACAGCGTTTCGCTTCTGCTCGACGACGGGTCCGTCTTCACCGGCGACCTTACGCCGCGGGGGCTTGCGGACGCGCCATCCGCCGACCTTGTAGAAGCGAGCTGGCGTCTGCTTCGCGACCGCGGCGCCGCCCGGGTGTATCCGGCGCACGGCCCCGTGCGGCCGATGAGCGTCTGATCCATCAGGATCCACATCTCAACGAAAGGATCGTTTTTCTATTCCCTTTATCCAAATAAGCAAGCAGTTATTGAAACAACGCCCGCTACGATGGTCTTTCCCCTTCGATGCCGGTAATCCACCCGCAATCGCCCTCCAATAGACCTCATCTGAGACTGCTATTTGCGAGCATTCACAAATAGAATGCATTTATCTTCGCGGGAATGAAAAGGAATACATATGCGCATTTTGGAATGGATCACGATTATCCTCTTATTGGTGGCGTGGGCCGGACTTTTCATTCCCGCGAAGAAACCTCTCCGCCGGCTTGTCGGAATAACCGCGCTTCCTCTTATCGCCGCAGCGCTGCAAGGAATTGTGGAACAGTACCGTTGGTCGATGATCCCGGCATATGGACTTGCGGTGCTTTTTTTCAGCATTGGCATATCGAGGATATGGACCCGCAAGCCCGAACAACCGGCCGGCCTCGGCTACCGGATTGTTAAGGGAACGGGAGCAGTCCTGGGCCTGGCAGCGGCAGCGATTGCCGCCGCGCTGCCTGCAGCGTTCCCGGTGTTCTCGTTACCGGAAACGACCGGCCCGTATGCCGTGGGCACGACAAGTTTCGAATGGGTGGACAAAGCGCGCGAAGAGCTTTTTACGCCGGATCCCGGCGATCCCCGCGATCTCCTCGTCCAGGTTTGGTATCCGGCGGAAATGGTTGCCGGTGCCGAGCCGCTGCCGATGTGGCCGGATGCCGGGGTGCTTGGCCAACAGGTTTCCAAAACGTTCGGCATGCCGGCTTTTCTGTTCGACCAACTCGCGCTTGTCCAATCTCATGCGTATCCCGATGCGCCGCTTGCAGCCTCGCCGCATCCTTTTCCCGTGCTTGTTTTTTCACACGCCTATACCCCCGGATATGCCGGACAGAATGGCGTTCAGATGGAAGAACTCGCCAGTCACGGGTATGTGATCTTCAGCATCGCCCATCCTTATGAAGCGGCGGCCGTCATTTATCCGGACGGGCGGATACTCACGTACAGCGAGGACCGGTATACAGCGGTCATCCGCGATGGCACAATGAACGACCGCGCGGCAAGCCGCGCGGTATCACAGAGCGCAACCCCCAAGA
>CAZFPL010000044.1:0-21949 GCA_964521085.1 uncultured Anaerolineales bacterium
CTGCTGATCAAAGCCAGCGCCGGCGGGGGCGGCAAGGGGATGCGCGAGGTGATGACGGCCGAGGAGCTGCCTCACCTGCTGACGGCCGCCCGCCGCGAGGCGGAGGCCGCCTTTGGCGACGGCAATGTCTACCTGGAAAAACTGATCCTCACCGCGCGGCACGTGGAATTTCAGATCCTGGCCGATAAGGAAGGCAACGTCATCTACCTCGGCGAGCGGGAATGCTCCCTGCAGCGGCGGCACCAGAAGCTGTTTGAGGAGGCGCCCTCGCCATTCATCGGCAGCGACGATGCGCTGCGCAGGAAGATGGGGGAAGTCGCCTGCCGGACAAGCGCCAGCGTGGGGTACGTCAACGCCGGGACGATCGAGTTCCTGGTCGACAAGGAGCGTAATTTCTATTTCCTGGAAATGAACACCCGGCTGCAGGTGGAACATCCGGCGACTGAGATGATCACCGGGATCGACATCGTCAAGGAACAGATCCGCATCGCCCGCGGCCGGCCGTTGCGCTACCGCCAGGAGGACGTCAAGGTTTCCGGCTGGTCGCTCGAATGCCGGATCAACGCGGAGGACCCGTACAACAAATTCACCCCCTCCACGGGCATCATCCAACTGGTGTTCGCACCCACTGGGCCGGGCGTGCGCGTCGATACCGGCGTGTATTCCGGGTTCGAGGTGACGCCTTTTTACGACTCGCTCATTTCCAAACTGATCGTCTGGGGGGAAACGCGCGCGGAGGCAATCCTGCGCATGCGCCGGGCGCTCGAGGAATACCGCATCATAGGGGTTAAGACCAATATCCCCTTCCATCAGGCGCTGCTGGATTCGCCGCGGTTCCTGGCGGGCGTCTTCGACACCCGCTTCGTGGAAGAGCGATTCGACCTCAACGGGATCTCCGACGAATCCAACCATCACCCCGAAATGGCGGCCATATTCGCCACACTGGTCGAGCATCAGAACTCGCAGCGCGCCGCGCAGATCATGGAATCCACCCATCCGCAATCCGGATCGCATTGGAAATGGGCCGGACGCAACGAAAGGCCCCACCGATGAAGTACGTCACGACGATCGGAGAGCGGACCTACCGGGTGGAAGTCGTCGACGACCACCATATCCTGCTGGATGGCAAGCCGTACGAAGTCGACTTCACCGCCATCGGCAACCAGCCGGTGTATTCCCTGCTGATCAACGGACGATCACTCGAAGCCCACGCTGTGCCGCTCGAGGAAGGCTGGCAGATCCTCCTGCGCGGCAAGATGTTCGAAGCGCACGTGGATGATGAACAAGCCATCCGGGTGCGGGGCCTGGCGCACTCCGCTGCTGACACCGACGGAGAATTCCTGCTCCGCGCCCCCATGCCGGGCCTGGTGGCGAGCATCCCGGTGACCGAAGGCCAGAGCATCTTGAAAGGGACGGCGCTGGTAATATTGGAATCGATGAAAATGCAGAACGAACTCCGTTCTCCAAAGGACGGGGTTGTCCAGGAAATCCGGGTCCAACCGGGGCAGACCGTGGAACAGAATCAGGTGCTGGTCATCGTCGGATAAGCGCTACCCCGCTTCTCCCCTTCCGCGTAGTGAGGTGATATGTGAATCGACAGGAAAAACCCGCCGCCCTCGAGCAGGAAGTAAAATTTTTTCTGGAAGACACCGCCGAAATGCGCCGGCAACTGTCGGGGCTCGGTGCCCGGCCGTATCAGCCGCGCATGCATGAAGCCAACATCCGCTTCGACACGGCGGATGGAACGCTCACGCGTCAGAGAAAAGTGCTGCGCCTGCGGAAAGCCGGTCCGGTGATCCTCACCTACAAAGAACCGGAGACCGCCGCCCCCTCGGACACGCCCGCCCCGGCCCGCCGCAGCCTGGAAACCGAGATCATCGTTGATAATCTGGATAAAACCGCCCATCTGCTGGAATGCCTTGGTTTCCGCCCCATCGTCCGGTACGAGAAGTACCGCGAGGTCTTCCATTGGAAATCGGTCCTCTTGATGTTCGATCAACTTCCCTTCGGCGACTTCCTCGAACTCGAGGGGCCGGACCTGACGGAACTGCGCCAGACCGCCGGAAAACTCGGCCTGGATTGGAATAACGCATTGCAGAGTTCGTATATGGGGATTTTCCTGCTTTTGAAAAAAACCCATCATCTGACATTCCTCGAAGCCACCTTCACCACCTTTGCCGGGTGGGACACCCGCAAAACGAAGGAAGCCCTGGCCACCCTTCCCCATGAGGGACCGTATGAGCGACACAACCTCTGACGCGCGGCGCCGGTGGGAGGAAAATGTCCTCCAACCCGCGCTGAAAAAAATCCCGGAACGCAAAACGGAATTCGAAACCCCCTCGCGGATTCCGGTGGAACGCGTGTACCTTCCTCCGGAGAGGAACGAAAACGAGCAGGACCGGATCGGGTTCCCGGGGGAGTATCCCTATACGCGCGGCGTTCAGCCGACGATGTACCGCAGCCGGCTGTGGACGATGCGCCAATATGCCGGATACGCCAGCGCCGAGGAATCCAACGCCCGCTACCGGTTTCTGCTTTCGCAGGGCCAGACCGGGCTTTCGGTCGCGTTCGACCTCCCGACCCAGATCGGCTACGACCCGGATCATCCGCTGGCGGCGGGCGAGGCGGGCAAGGTGGGAGTATCGATCTTCAGCCTGGAGGAAATGCAGCGGCTGTTTGCGGAGATCCCGCTGGAGAAAGTCAGCACCAGCATGACCATCAATGCGCCGGCCGCCGTCCTGCTGGCGATGTACATCGCGGCTGCGAAGCGGCAGGGCGCGAACCCGGCCCGGCTGCGGGGGACGATCCAGAACGACATTCTCAAGGAATATATTGCGCGCGGGACCTACATCTTCCCGCCCCAGCCCTCGATGCGGCTGGTGACCGACAGCTTCGCGTACTGCCGGGAGCATCTCCCGGAATGGAACACCATCTCCATCTCCGGCTACCATATCCGCGAAGCCGGAAGCACGGCGGTGCAGGAAGTGGCCTTCACGCTGGCCAACGCGATCGCCTACGTGGACGCGGCTCTGCGCGCGGGGTTGGAAGTGGATTCCTTCGCGCCGCAGCTGGCGTTCTTCTTCAGCGCGCACAACAACTTCCTCGAGGAGGTCGCCAAATTCCGCGCGGCGCGGCGCCTTTGGGCGCGGATCATGCGCGAGCGGTTCAAAGCCCGCGACCCGCGCTCGCAGATGCTTCGCTTCCATACCCAGACCTGCGGATCCACCCTCACCGCGCAGCAGCCGGAGAACAATGTGGCGCGGGTGACCGTGCAGGCGCTGGCGGCGGTGCTGGGCGGAACCCAGTCGCTGCACACCAACAGCATGGACGAGGCGCTCAGCCTGCCGACGGAAAAGGCCGTCCAGGTGGCGCTGCGCACGCAGCAGATCCTGGCGCACGAATCGGGCGTGGCCGACACGGTCGATCCGCTGGCCGGATCCTACGCGGTGGAAGCGCTTACCGACGAGATCGAGCGGCGGGCGGAGGAATACATCCGCAGGATTGACGCTCTCGGCGGGGCAATCGCCGCCATCGAGCGCGGGTTCCCGCAGGCGGAGATCCATGAGGCCGCCTACCGCGCGCAACAGGCGGTGGAAACCCGCGCGCAGATCGTGGTCGGCGTCAACGACTTCGTCAGCGGCGAACCGCCCGCGCTGGAAACCCTGCGCGTCGATCCGGCGATCGAGGAAAAACAAAAGCAGCGCTTGCAGGCATTGCGCACCCGGCGTGACGCCTCCCGGGCGGCGGAGTTGATCAGCCGCTTGGAGACGGCGGCGAACAAGCCGGACAACCTCATGCCATTGATACTCACATGCGCGGAAAGCGATCTGACGCTGGGTGAAATCTGCGGCGCGCTGCGCGCCGCGTGGGGCGAATACCATCCGGAGGGCTGAATGGCGGATATCGGGAAGCTGAATCACGTGGCGGTGGTGGTGGCGGATATCGATGCGGCGCTGGCTTTCTGGCGCGACGCACTCGGGCTGGAGTTGGCCGGCGTGAAGGATATGCCGGAGCAGAAATCGAAAATCGCTTTTTTACCCCTGGCCGGATCGGAGATCGAACTGGTGCAGCCCACCGACGCGGATTCCGGAATCGGCAAATACCTGGCCAAGCGCGGCCCCGGGATGCATCACCTCTGCCTGGAAGTACAGGATCTGGACGGGGTTATCGCTCAACTCAAGCGAAAAGGGATCCGCCTGACGGGCGAAACGCCGATGGTCGGCGCCGGCGGGCGAAGGATGATCTTCGTGCACCCGGAAAGCGCAAGCGGCGTGCTGGTGGAATTGTGCGAAGGCGGGGAACTGGCCGGAACGCCGTAATCCCCCTCGGCCGCATCCCCATCCATACTGACGCCCGAACAATTCACTCCGAAGGGACAATGGTATAGGAGAAAATTCTCCCCTTCCGGTCCGCGGCGGGAGAATTTTTCAGCGCCGCCAGGATCAAACCCATAATCTCCCCGTTCAAGTCAGCCAATTCGGCATCACTCAAGTAAAGGTTTACTTTATTGACCTGGACTCCATCGCGGAAGGGATCCACTTTCTTCCTCCCGTGCAGGTACCGGCGCATATCGGAGAGCAAGCCGGAGACGAACACGTTTGCCATCTGCTCCAATTCCGCTTTGGTTTTTCCCTTCAGGTCCCGCTCGGTGACCGACGGCGGGCCTTTCATCCTTAATACCCGCTCTTCGACTCCCCTTATTTTCCGTTCCTCTACCACCTCCAGAACACCCCCCTTTATCAGCGCGCGGATGTGCCGGTAAAGGGTCGCCTGGGGAATTTCGGGAATGGCTTTTTGGAGCTGCCGCGGGGTGATTTGCCGGCCGGAAACGGCCGTGATGATCCGCATCCGAACCGGGTGAAAGACCAGCCGGGAATCCATCCTTCCTCCTTTCCCGCCTTGACAGGAAACACCTTCTATATTATCATATTTGATAACATTAGACAAGAAGGAGGTTTCCATGTGCGCCACCTGGTGGCAGAAATTCCTTTGCTGGCTGTGCGGTTGTTTTCCGGGGGAACGGGCGAAGGGCTAGGAGACCCGGTGTTCAGGCAGGAAAATTTAAAGCGATCGTGGCCCGCACTTCATCCAGCCACCGCCGCCTGTCTTCCGGCGTGCTGGTGACAATGACCCCGAACATTTTTCGATACACCCGCTTCACGCCGCAAAAATCAAAGATACACGATTTCCAAAGCGTTTCCAGCGGATCCCCGAACACCGTGGCTTCCCGTTTCGCGGGAGTGTTGGAGGTATTGAACACGATGGCCGCGCGGACGTTAAGCAATCCCACAGGAATTCCCTCTCCGGCATCCCCATCCAGGAATTCGTAGGCCACGCCCGGCCGCAAGACGCGGTCGATCCACCCCTTTAAAATGGCCGGGGGCTGCCCCCACCAATCGGGATGGATGATGACGATTCCATCGGAACGAGCAATTTCGCGGCAATGCGCGCGCACGGCCTCCGGGAGGAGGACATCCTTCGGAATTTCGCCGGCCGGCAAAACGGGATCGAATCCCTCGCCATACAAATCGTGAAACAGCACTTCATGCCCAAGCCGGGCAAGCTCCTGCGCTGCCGAGGCGGCGATCGCATGATTAAAACTACCGGGATCTGGATGCGCCAGGATGACGGATATTTGCAATCCGGATTCTTCTCCGCCGGGATGGATGCCCCTTCGGTGCGTCTGCGCCGCGGTCACGCCGGGCAGAAAGTCACGTTCCCGGGGACCACATTGAGAATCGGGGTACCCGTGGCCTCCTCCAGAGCGACGGTTTCATCGGAAACATAGATGCAGTCCCCGGAGTTCACCCCCCGGCCCGTCCATTTGCTGCTTACAAAATGCAAGCCGAATGTCTTGTCGGTGTAGAAGTAGATCTTGTACTGGCTGCCTTCCATCTCCGAAAAGGCCACGCTTCCCCCGACGCATTTTTTACTTCCGACATCGTCGCGGGTTATCTCCAGCGCGTAGGCGCAATTGGCGGGGAGGTTGAGGGGCCGGATCGGCGCGGAAACCGGCTGGGCTACGGGGCACCGTTTAAGGGTGTACGGCGTGATCGGCATCACCGGCGAGACCCCGTCGCGCGAGAGTTTGCCCTCGGCGTAGGCGCATTCACCCGCCCGCAAGCCAATCCGGTCGACCCAATCGGGGCCCAGCATATACAGCTTGCCGCGCGCACCGAAGTAAACGCGATACGTACCTCCCGACATGGTGATGAGCGTGACGGTCCCGCCCACACACAGATATTTCCCATAATCGTCCATGGTGATCGAAAGTGCATCGAGGCAATCGGGCGGCAGTTGGGGAATGCCGGTCGGAAGCGGAGTGACGGATTGCAGCGGCAAGGGCGTTTGCACCGTTGGAACGGAACCGGATCCCCCCCCGTTGCCGGCCGCGGTCTGCGTACCGGCAGCGTTCGCTTCGTCATCCTCCGGGAGTGTGAACGCTCCGCCGATCAAACCGCATCCCGATAGGTATATCGCGATGAAAACGCAAATAATGGCAGTGGATCGGATGGATCTTTGCATGCCCACCTCCTGTGCGGATACTCCTCCCATTATGGTTCCTGCTCCCGGTGATCGATCAGAATGTGGTCGAGGCTGCGTCCGCCCTCCCACGGATAGATGATCCGGGCGTCGGTGATCGCCCCATAGTACTCGGGGCGCGCCGTTCCGAAAAGGCTGCGGTGCGGATTGTAGTGCAGAACGCACAATTCCGGCAGGCCGCCGGCGCTCAGGATCCGGTTTTTCACGGCCGTGATGGTGCGGCCGGAACCCCATACGTCATCGACCACGAGAATCCGCTTGTCTTTCAGAAGCGCGCCATCGGGAAATTGGACAAAATTCGGCCAGGCCAGCAGCGCAGCCTTGGCGGCCTGGTCGGGAAAATCCACGGATGCGGTAAAGAGGGTTTTAATGTCAAGCACTTCGCTGATCAATCCGCCGGGGACGATCCCGCCGCGGGTGATGATCACCATCGCATCGAATTGGCCGCGGAATTGCGGAACCAAAACGTCGATGAGTTTATCGACGTCGTCCCAAGTGAGCAGCTCATGTCGTTCCGCCATGGCCCTCTTCCGCCGCGCCCGCCGCAATCGGATCCACTTAACAAAAATCGGCCGGGGCGCCCAGTCCGATGATAATGTCCTCCCGTCCGCAATGCAAGCGAGATAATGAAGACCGGGGCGGTCTTGGGCACCGCCCCGGTTTGTTTACGCCGGCACCCCCCATAACCGAACGGTGCCGTCCCATGAACCCGATGCCATAATTCGTCCGTCGGGGGAGAAAGCCACACTCGTGATCTCGAGGGTATGTCCTTCCAAAAGCCCTAGCAGGCTGGCATCCGATACCCGCCACAGCCGGATATCGTTATCATTCGCACCCGATGCCAGGATCCGGCCGTCCGGCGAGAAGGCGATGTCTATCACCCCGCCCCGGTTGGTCTTCAACGTGCGGAATAAATAACCATCCGAAACTCGCCAAAAAAAGATGTCCGCACCCGGCGACCCCGCCGCAAGGGTTTTTCCATCGGGCGAGAAGGCGATACTGCTGACCCCAAACGGCATCTCGAGTGTCCGCATTAACTTCCCATCCGATAATCGCCACAGCTGGATCGATGTCGGTGTCATCGCCGCCAGTATCAGGCCGTCTGGCGAGACCGCGATCCCCCGCACGGTATCCTGGCAATTTTCCGACGCGCACAAAGAAAATGTGCGGATCAGGCTGCCATCCGACACCCGCAATAATTGAATGGTATCGCGCGATCCGAAAGCCAGCATCTGCCCATCCGGAGTAAAGGCAACCATAGAGTTATACGAACCGCCTTCCAATGCCCAGATCAGGCCGCCATCCGATGTCCGCCAGAGCTTGCATGTTCCATCTCCCGATCCCATCGCCAGGGCCGACCCGTCCGGAGAGAAAGCAAGTGCATCGTTCGTCATGGCATATCCTTCCAGCAGCAGAATCAGGCTGCCGTTCGATACCCGCCGGAGTTTGACGCTGCCGTCCCAGGATCCCGTCGCCACCATTTCCCCGTCCGGAGAAAAAACAGCCGCCAGGACCGGGCTGGTGTTTCCATCCACAAACCCTGCCGTCATGCCATTGGAAATCCGCCACAATCGGATCGTGCTGTCTTCCGATCCCGAAGCCAAAAGAGTCCCGTCCGGGGAAAAAGCAACACTGTTCACCCAGCCGGCGTGCCCTTCCAGCGTGTAAATCAGGTTTCCGTCCGAGATCTGCCAAAGCTTGACGTTGTAATCGCCCGCTCCCGATGCCAACATAGTCCCGTCCAGCGAAAAGGCAAGGGTTCGAAAGGCACAGTTGCAGTGTTCTTCCAAGACTCGGATGGGACTGCCATCCGATACCCGCTGTAAAGCGACGGTCCCGTCGTTCTTGCTATACGCAAGCATTTGTCCATCCGTGGAAAGGGCGACGATGAAGGTTGCAGGAGCCTTTTGGAAAAAGCGGACCAGCCTGCCTTCCGAAACACGCCAGAGGGCAATTCCCCCGTAGAATCCCGCCACAAGATCTTTCCCATCGGGAGAAAAGGAGAGGCTGATCACCCAGCCGCAAGGAGTCGCACACCGTGGAGCGTCCAATTTGCGGATCAATATGCCGTCCGATACCCGCCAAAGGTGAATGGGGGCGTTGGTCAAGCCGGACGCCAGCATCGTTCCATCCGGAGAGAAGGCGAGACTCAACACTTCATCGGTATATTTGTTCACTGCGGTGGGTTTCAGCGTGCGGATCCGTGCGCCATTCGAGGTCTGCCACAGTGCAATCTTTCCATTCTTGAATCCCGACGCCAGAATTTGCCCGTCCGGTGAAAAAGCCAGGGCGTTCACCGCGGCATCGGTTTGGATATACCTGATCTCTTCCATGCGAGGTGCGGCATAGATATGGATCCCCAATGATGTTGCAGACGCGACAGCCTGACCGTCCGGCGACCAGGCTACCTGGTTTACCGTCCCTCCGCTGCCCCATTGCGTGATTTGTAAAACCCTTGCGGCGTTCGACGGATCGATGATTTCTTCCAGAAATGGAATTGCCGTCGCCGTCAATGTCTTCGTAAAAGTGAATTGGGCCGGAGGAATCGGAGTTCTTGTGCTGGAAGGCGATGCCGTCGCGGAAGGTTCCACGGAGGTCCCGGTCATGGTCGTGGTCGGGGTGAAGTCGCTTCTTTCCGCAGGGCGCGGGGTGCACCCAAAGAACGCTATCGAGCAGAACGCAAGCATACAGAAAATTAATTTCAACTTCATAGCGAGCCCTCCATTCGGCCGTCCCTGAGAATCCAGCTTTCGATCCACGGGTTTCTTTTCTCTTTTTATGATGTGAGATAAAGGGAATGGATTCCTTATCAGGCCTATTACTTCCAAACGCCATAAAGCCGAATCCACTTACAACCATTATAGGATAGGGCTTGTTGCAGAGCTGTTACAGGATAGTTCCAATTCTGACACAGGATAGAAAAATTTTAACCACCCTAAAACAGCCCCGAATTTATATCTCCCGGTCTGCAATCAATACGCTGTGCTTTCCATTCACGCGTGTCAGGAAGAGAATCCGGCGCCCGTCCCCCCGCAACCGCAATTGCCGCTCCAACTCCTCGGGCGCAAGCGGCGAAGCGCGCTTTTTGATCACCACCCTGCCCACCGACCGGGCCCGCAGCCAGTCGCGCAGCCGTTTTAACCCGAAGGGCATGACGTCCTCGATCCGGTACGCCTGCGCCCAGGGAGTGGGCGTGCATTCGTCCGCCGTCAGGTAGGCCACCGTCGGATCGATGCGCGCGGCCTGCAACCGCGCCGCCAGCTGCCGCACCAATCCCGCACGCAGGATGGATGGGTCCGGTTCGTACAGGATGCCGCGCGGCGGGGAGATCGCGTCGCTGTCCGCTTCGCCGTCGGTCATCGTATCGCCCGCGGGGAGAAGCGTGGCGCGCCGCCGCGCGCTTTGGAACGCGCCGTACCACAAGACCCCTTCCTTCAGGTCGCCGTTCCAGGAGAGGAATTCCACTTCGCACGGCTCCCGCTCGATCTCCTCCCAGCGGACGCCGGGGGATATCTTCACACAGAGCGCTTGAGAGCGCAGGGCGGCGCGCCAGGGAGTGACCGCTTCGAGCGGCGGGGAGTAGCGCCGGACCGAGAAGATCCGCCGCTCCTCTTCCCGCCGCGACGGATCGCAGAAAAGCGCGAACCGCTCGCGCGGCGCGGCGGCTGCGCCCCGGCCGGCGAAGAACATCCCCGGGCGCAGGAGATCGGTGAGAAGGAAGCGCACCGGATGGGCGGGAGCATAGGCTTTCAGATTTTCGGATGCCATCCGCAGGCGGATTTCCTCGCGGTCCACCGCCCAGACCGGCGCACAATCGGCCAAAGCGATCGTGTCCCCGCCGATCCCGCAGCCCAAATCCGCGATCCGATCCAGGTTCCGGAAACGGAGCGCGCGGTGCCGCGATATTCCCTCGGCCGAAGCCTGTTCCAGCGCTTCGCGGGTGAAGAACATCTCCCCGGCGCGGGAGAATTTTTTCTCCGCCCGAAGCCGGAGGATAACCGTTTCCAGCGCGGCGCGCGCGAGTTCGCGGTTCATACCCCGCCGCTGAAGGGCCGTCCAATCCGCGAGAAAATTTTCCTCCCGCGGCGCCTGTTCCTGGGCCCGGCGGAGCGCTTCCCGGCCTTCGGAAGAGGTCAATCGGGCGAGCATGCAAGCGTCCATCGATGGAACTTTACCCCACTCCATCCGCCTGTCAATCACGGACTTGGGGTACAATTCAGAGAGGAGCACCCGATGACGTCCGATTCCATTCCGCGAGAGATCCCGTCCCACGATTCCCTGCAAGGGTTGATCGAATCCCTCAGCGCATACATCGAACAGTATCACGGGGGCGCGGTCCGTTATCTCGGCGTCGAGGGAAAAACCCTCAAAGTGAGGCTGGAAGGCGCTTGCAGCGGCTGCCCGCTTTCGCCCAGCACCCTGCACGGCTGGGTGGAGGGCACCGTGAAGCAATTCTTCCCGGAAATCGAACGCGTCGAAGCAGTGGATGAGCAGGCTGCATGAGCCTTAATCCGGGCGATCTCCTCCGCGACCGATATCGGATCATCGGCATCATCGGCAAGGGCGGGATGGGCGCCGTGTACCGCGGCGAGGATTCCGTCCTCCAGACCACGGTTGCGATCAAAGAAAACCTCAATCCGCTGCCGCAGGCGGTCAAGCAATTCAAGCGCGAAGCGGTGCTTCTGGCTTCCCTGCGCCACCCCAACCTCCCCCGTGTCACCGACCACTTCATCGAAGGCGACCTGCAATACCTGATCATGGATTACATCCCCGGGGACGACCTCAAGACGATCCTCGAACGGCAGGGAGCCCTTCCCGAATCCCAGGTGATCGGCTGGTGCCGGGAGATATGCGACGCGCTGACCTACCTGCACACACAGCACCCGCCGGTCACCCACCGCGACATCAAACCGGCCAACATCAAAATCATGCCCGACGGCAAACCGGTGCTGGTGGATTTCGGGATCGCCAAGGCAAGCGAAGCGGGCAGCGTGACCACCACCGGCGCGCGCAGCCTCACTCCCGGGTTCGCCCCTCCCGAGCAGTACGGCAGCAGCCCGACCGACTCCCGTTCCGACCAGTATTCACTGGCGGCCACGCTCTACACCCTGCTCACCGGGCACATCCCGCCCGACAGCCTGGAGCGGGCGCTGGAACAAGTCGCGCTGAAGCCCATCCACGAATGGATCCCCAAGATCAGCCCGGCGGTGGATGCCTCGATCTGGAAGGCGCTGTCCCTCAGCCCTTCGGAACGCTTCCTCACCGTGAAGGACTTCTTCGAGGGGCTGTCCGGGGACACCGAGCTATCCCTCATCACACCCGACATAACCCAGCCGGCTTCGAAGGAACAGTTGACTGTCATCCGCCGTACCCCGGAAAAAACCACCAAGGAAAAAGCGCTCCCGGAAGCCCCCGTCCCGGAAGGAACGGCGGCGGGGCGCAGGAAGCTGCCGGTGACCTTGCTGGCCGCGATCGGCGCGTTTCTATGTTTGGCGGCGACGGGTCTGGCCGTGGGGGGATATGCCCTGAGCGGCGGATGGCCTGCTTCCCCCAAGCCAACCAACACGCCCTCGATCCGGGAGACTTCGGCTTTGATATCGTCTCCGGCCGTCTCCACCACCGAGGCGATCGTGGTCCCGGTGGAAGCGACGGCCACCCAAACCCTCATGCCCTCGCCGACGGTGACCCGCACCGCGACGGTCGAGCCCACCCCGACCGGAGGGAGCAAGCTGCTTGCGTTCGTCAGCAACCGCAACGGGAATAAATACCAGATCTACACATATAACCTGGCGACCAAGAAGATCGTGCAATTGACGAGCGACTCCGCAAGCAAAGGCCGGCTGGCCTGGTCTCCGGACGGGGAAAAAATCTATTATGAAGCCGTGGCATCGGACGGGAAGAAGGACATCTTCTCCATGAACGCCGACGGATCCAATCCGGTGAACCTGACCAAGTACGAAGGGGACGATACGTATCCGGCGCCGGTGCCGCCCCTGGGTGACCGGATTGCGTTCCTCTCCAATCGCAGCGGATGGACCCACATTTACTTGATGAAAAACGACGGAAGCGGCATTACCAATGTCAGCGCCCTGCACAAC
Organism: uncultured Anaerolineales bacterium; assembly: GCA_964521085.1. Classification (GTDB taxonomy): domain Bacteria; phylum Chloroflexota; class Anaerolineae; order Anaerolineales; family RBG-16-64-43; genus JAFGKK01. The sequence goes on from CAZFPL010000044.1 coordinate 12,642, forward strand.
AGCGCAGTTTTTCATCAGCCGGAGGAATGGAATCCCGCCTGGGCACCGGACGGCTTGACGCTGTACTTCACTGTAAACATCACCGGCAAGTATCGGGTATACCGCTGGGACACGCGCTACCAAACCTACGACCCGATCATCGTCACGACGACGGCCGGGGATTATTGGGAAGGGGAACCGGCGGTTTCGCCGAACGGATTGTACGTCGCCTATACCCGGAACTATCCCGAAGGCAACAGCGAAATCTGCATCTCGTCCACCGATCTGACCAAACGCCTACCGTGCACGGAGCCTCTCACCGCGCGTAAATACAACACCGATCCGGACTGGTCACCCGACGGGCAATGGATCGCCTTCACCTCCAAACGCAACGGCAAAGGCGATCTCTACCTGATCATGATCTCCGGCTCTGGAGAGACCAACCTGACCGACAATCCCGCGGACGACCTATCCCCGGCGTGGCAACCGGTGCGCGCCACCCGATAGGGAGGCTTCCATGAAAAAGCATTCACTCCCGCTTCTCCTTGCGGCACCTTTCATACTGCTGTGTGCGTTTTCCATTGCGCCGTCTCAAGGATTACAGGAGGATCGCACCCTCACCGTGACATTCACCACGTCCATCGAAACCGGCGGTTCCGGCACCCTGCAGGAGGAAATGGCTTTTTCCGCCGGTACGGTGGAATGGTTTACATCGCAAGGCATTCTGAATGTTTCCGAAGCAGAGTTTTGCGACACGATGATCACGGGAGACGAAGGCATTTCCGGATGGACACAAGAGGAACGCGACGGCGGCTTGGCGTGCGTGGCCAGCCAGCCGTTCGAGGATCTGAAGGAATTGGAATCTCTGACCATCGCCCTTTTCACAGGAGCGTCCTTCGACCGTCTCGAGATCGCGGACAACCATCTCTATTACGATCTGGCGCTTAATGTTGAAAGCGCCGTTTCAACCATCGGAGAGATCCCTGTTCAAGTGGAAGGGTATTGGATCCTGAAAGTCCCCGGTGCGGTGGATGAGACCAATGCCGATACGACCGACGGCCGCACCCTGACCTGGGACTTGATGAAAGTGACCAAGTCCACCCATTTCCGCGCAGAATGCAAGCTCGGCGGCGGAGGATTGTTTGGATCGGATTCGACCCTGATGGTGGCGGGCGCGGTTCTCCTGCTGGGTTGCTGCTGTGTCGTCGTGCTGGTCGGCGGCGGCGCGGCGTTCTTCTTCCTGCGAAGAAAAAAGTCCCCCCCGGAACAACCGGGGGGCTGACCTCCAACAAACAAGGGGAATCCTGGATTTTCTCCGGTTTTTGGATGTCCGTAGTCTGGAAAATCAGGGGTATGCTTAATGACATCTATCAGCACGAGGGAGGCCGATCGGTTCGACTGGCCCGTGAACCATACCAACCCGGCCTGGAAGCCGGAATACGCCCCCGGATAAGGAGACTTCCATGAGCAGGTCATTGACATCCCCTCCGCTCGCCGTATTTTCCATCCTGCTCTTCGCATTCTCGGCCCTGCCCGCGCCCGGATCAGATGAGAAACCCGTGATGTCGATAAAAACCATCACGACCGTTAAGGCCGACGGATCCGGAACATTCCAGTATGACGTTTTCCTGCCCCCCGCGGCTCTGGATTTTATAAAAGCCTTCGTCACATACGATTTGCCCGAAGACCAGATGTGCACAGGGGTCATCCAATATCATGCGGGAATTTCCGGGTGGACCCAGGAGGAGCGCGAGGGCGGCACCGCCTGCCTGGCCAAAGGAGCATTTGCGGATTTGAACGAATTGAAAAGCATGACCACCAGGTGGTTTGTGGAGTCCGCCATTAACCGCCTGGAGATTTCCGACGGCCATTTTTATTACGATCTGACGGTGATTTCCAATACCGGGTGGGAAAATGATGAAAGCCTGCCCTTCGCGGTTGAGGATTGGTGGATCCTGGAAGTGCCGGGCGAGGTGGTGGAGACCAACGCCGAAAAAACCGAAGGACGCACCCTTTCCTGGGATCTGTTGAAGACGACCGAGGGAACCCATGTGCGCGCGGAATGCATGATCGGCGGCGGTGGTGGTGGCGGCAACGGCGGTGGCGGCGGTGGCGGCGGAATATTTGGATCGGATTCGACCCTGATGGTGGCGGGCGCGGTTCTCCTGCTGGGTTGCTGCTGTGTCGTCGTGCTGGTCGGCGGCGGCGCGGCGTTCTTCTTCCTGCGGCGGAAAAAATAACCCTCCCGTGCGGAGGGCATCCGAAATTCCATGAGGAGCCTGCAATGAAAAAACAACTGCTTTTCCCCCTACTCGTCGCGTTTTCCCTTCTGCTGTGCGCCTTTACCGTATCCCCGGCGCCCGGATCGGACGAGAAGCCTTCCATGAATGTCGAAATGACCACGGTCATTGCTTCCGACGGATCGGGGACCCTGGAATACAAGGTGACGCTTTCCAAAGAGATGATGGCTTTGCTGAAATCGACGCCCGGATTCGAAGAAACGGGGATGTGCGATTCTTTATTCCAATATGCGTACAGCGGCTGGGAACAGTCGGAGAAGAATGTCGACGGGGCCCTGTCCTGCTCGGCTGAAAACAAGTTCGCGGATTTGGTTGAGCTGAAATCCCTGATCGAATCGGATTTCAGCGGCTCCTCCTTCGAACGCCTGGAGATTAAAAGCGGAACCCTGTATTACGACCTGGCGCCCAATATCAGCGGATCCGACTACTCCAGCGAGTATGGAACCGATCTCCCCTTCGACATTTCGGCAACCTGGATCCTGAAAGTGCCGGGCGACGTAGTGAGCACGAATGCCGACAAGACCAGCGGCCAGACCCTGACATGGGACCTGATGTCCCTGACCACCTCGTCCCACATCCGCGCCGAATGCAAGCTCGGTGGCGGAGCATTTGGATCCGATTCGACCCTGATAGTGGTGGGTGTCATTCTCCTGATGGGTTGCTGCTGCGTGGTGGTGCTCATCGCCGGCGGCGCGGCCTTCTTCTTCCTGCGGAGGAAAAAGGCGCCCGCCGCGGAGGCGTGAAACCCGGTTTCCCGAACTCCGCCGGTTGAAAACGGCGCAATCCATCGTTCGTCATTCCAGTCCGCCAAGGAGCTTGCATGAACGGGAAGAGGACTTTCCTTTGGCTCGTCTCAACCGCGCTCATCCTTTCCGCATTCGGCCGCCCGCCGGTCCTCCGGCCCGATTCCGACGCCAGGATCATTTTTCAATTCCTGACAACCGTCAACGCGGACGGCTCGGCGGAGTTCGAATACCTCATTAAATACAGCAAGGAACAGATCGAAGAGAATCTCGATACGGGCGGTTATTCCAAAGATGACCTGTGCGGCGAAACCACCGCGGGGATAGAAAGCGCCATCGGCACCTTCTCGCAGGAAACCCACGGCGAGGATATTTGGTGCACCTACTCGACCAAGCTGGATACCCTGCAGGGGTTGAACCATTATCTGGACGACGGTTTCACTATCAGCGTCAACCGCCTGGAAATCGAAGACAAGAAATTCTATCTCGACCTCTCGTGGCCCGAGTTCCCCTGCAAGGCGGACGATCCTTCCAAGGTCACCTGCGAGTGGGTGGTCAAGGCGCCCGGCAAAGTCGGGGAGAACAACGCCACGCGCGTGGAAGGAAACACGCTAACGTGGGATATGTCGGTTTCGGGCACGCCCCTCAATTTTAAAGTGGAAAGTGCAGTCGGCGGCGGATCCGATTCGACCCTGGCGATCGTGCTGGCGATCCTTATGTGCGGCTGCTGCACGGTTCTCCTGCTGATCGCCGGCGGCGCGGCCGTGTTCTTCCTCCTGCGCAAGCGGAAGCAATCTTCGGACGAGCCGGTGCAAGCCGAACCTCCTCCCCCGGCTCCGCCCCGCTCGCCCGCGGATACCATTATCCTTTGAGGTTTCCAGACCCAAAACCGGACTGGAGATTATTCCAGTCCGGTTTTGATACCTCTTCCCGGCAATGACATAACGCGTTTTTCCAAACTCTGCTTAATCGCATCGATGCGAAAGTATTCTTCCCCATCGCTTGGCTCAGCTCAGCCGCTCGCCGCCTGGCGGGTTGGATGGGCAACCCCTCCGATCCCTTCCCCGGGGGAATAATCCGGGGAGACGGATGGACAGACGGTTTTCCTGCGCATGCTATAATCTGCGCGTTGCTTGCCTCGCACATCCAACCCGTGGAAGGAGATCCATGATCGGACCGACGATTACCCCGCCTGCGGAGGGAGAATCCATCGCCTGGAAGGGCAACCGCTTAAGCGTTCCGGACCGCCCGATCGTTCCATTCATCGAAGGTGATGGAACCGGCAGGGATATTTGGCGCGCCGCGGTTCGCGTGTTCGACGCGGCGGTGCTCAAAGCATATGAAGGAAGCCGCAAGATCGTCTGGTTGGAAGTGTTCGCCGGCGAAAAAGCCTTCCATCAGTTCGGGACCTGGCTTCCCGACAGCACGGTGAAGTCCTTCCGCGATTACCTGGTGGGGATCAAAGGCCCGCTAACCACCCCGGTCGGCGGCGGAATCCGTTCGCTGAACGTCGCGCTGCGCAAACTGCTCGACCTCTACGTCTGCCTGCGTCCGGTGCGGTATTTCCCCGGCGTGCCGTCGCCGGTTCTGCATCCGGAAAAGGTGGACATGGTGATCTTCCGGGAAAATACGGAAGATATCTACACCGGGATCGAATTCGAGGACGGCACACCCGACGCGCGCCGATTCCTGGACCTCCTGCGGGAAAATTTCCCGGCCGAGTTCGCCAAGATCCGCTTCCCCGCCTCGGCGGGGGTGGGGATCAAGCCGATTTCGCGCGAGGGAACGGAACGCCTGGTGCGGGCCGCCATCCAGTACGCGCTCGACAACCACCGCCGCTCGGTGACGATCATGCACAAGGGCAACATCATGAAATACACCGAGGGGGCTTTCCGCAATTGGGGCTATTCCGTGGCCGAACGCGAATTCGGCGAGCGGGTCTACACCTGGTCGCAGTGGGAACGGACCAAATCCGCGCGCGGCGAGCTGGCGGCAACCATCGAACAGAGGGCGGCCGCGGAATCCGGCCGGCTGCCGATCAAGGACGCCATCGCCGACATCGCCTTCCAGCAGACAATCACCCGCGCCGACGAATTCGACGTGATCGCCTGCCCCAACCTGAACGGGGATTACCTTTCCGACGCGCTCGCCGCGCAGGTGGGCGGGATCGGGATCGCCCCGGGCGGGAACATTAACTACTCCACCGGGCACGCTGTGTTCGAAGCCACCCACGGCACCGCGCCCAAATACGCCGACCAGGATAAGGTCAACCCCGGCTCGCTGATCCTCTCGGGCGAGATGATGCTGCGCTACCTGGGCTGGCGCGAAGCGGCGGATCTGATCCTGCGCGGAGTGGAAGGGACGATCGCGGCCAAGACGGTCACCTACGATTTCGCGCGCCTGATGAAGGGCGCGAAGGAAGTGAAGTGCTCCGAGTTCGGCGACGCGGTGATCGAACGGATGGACCGCAAACCGGGGGCGGCCGCCAAGCGAAAGGCCGCGCGTAGACCGGCAGCCCGGAAAAAGGGGGAAAAGAAGTAGAGCGGTCTTTGGGAAAGCGTTCGTCATGCCCGCGTGTACTAAGCGGGCATCCAGGAGCAGATGGGGTGCTTCCTGTAACGCAGGACCTGGATCCCCGATAAGAACACTCGGGGATGACGGCAGTCTTTAAGTCCGTCGTCCCTTCGGGATGACATTGTCAGGACGTAATATCCTGCCGCTCGAAGACCGCCAGCGCCAGCATGGTCAACCCCACCGCCCAAACCACAAGCGCCGCCAGGGAGAAACCCAGGTCCGGTCCCATGGAAAAATTCTCGAACGGCAGCCGGACAGCCGCGCCCGTGCGGAACCAGGATTGGGCATTATCGATGTTGCACTGCGGCGTATAACGGTACAGGTTGACGATATCGGGAACGGAAAATATTCTCGCCAGCAGCATCAGCATGTACATCGATAACGAATCCACCGTCGAAAAGCCGAACACAACCAGCAGGCCGCCGAGCACGGACCGGGTGAGGATGGACGCGAGGGCTGCGATCGCCGCCAGGATGATTAATGTCAAAATGCCAAGCAGGACCGTCTGCGCGTAACGGACGGCGAATGAGGAAATCTCTTCTCCCGCAACCGCCGGCCCGTATTCCCAGCCCACCAGGCGGCGCCCCAAACCCTGCCCGGCAACGGTGACGGCGGAAGTCGCGATCAGCGCCAGCGTAAACAATACGATCACCACAGCCGTCTTGGCGAGGATCAAATTCACCCGCCGGCTGCGCGGGATCAGGTACTTCCACATACCGGATTGATATTCCCCGGCGAAGACCGCGGCCATGAATGCCAGGGGCATCATCCGCGAAAGAATGGTAAAGGGGAAGGCCAGAATCATGCCCCACGCTCCGAGCGCATCCTCGGTCCACAACCCGGACCCCGTCCCCACCATGCCTTCCGCCCATTCCTTGGAGAAGACCCCGCCGATCAACATCACAAGGTAGAAACCCATCACACCCACCGGAAAAGCCCAAACAAGGAATCCGGTCAGCAGGTAATTCCAAATCGTCTTTTTCCATTCGGCCCGGATCAGATTAACCATTCGGCCTCCCGGAATCCGCCGACGGATTCTCCCGGGTGGCCGCCAGGAAATACTCCTCCAGAGTCCGGCGTTGGATGACCACCTGATGAACCTGGACGCCTTGTTGAACCAGCAACGCAACAACGTGAGGGCTTTCCTGCGGAGAGGCCGCCACGATCAGCCACGGGAGCTGTTCCTGGGGGATGGATTCGCGGAAGGTCTCCCAACGCTCCCTTAATACTTCCTCGGCTTTCTCCACCGGCGATACCTGGATTCTTACCTTCGCGGCGTCTTCCGCCAGCAATCCGGACACCAGCCCCTCGCGGATCATCTCCCCTTTGTGGATGATCGCCACCCGGTCGCAGGTTTGTTCAACTTCGTTCAACAGGTGGCTGGATATGAAAACCGTCTTGCCGTGTTCCTTGGCCAGGTTGCGGATGAAATGGCGCATTTCCTGGATGCCGGCCGGATCGAGGCCGTTGGTCGGCTCGTCGAGGACGACCAGATCAGGGTCGCCGAGCAGCGCGGCCGCGACTCCCAGCCGCTGTTTCATGCCCATCGAATAGCCGCTGACCGGCTGCCCCGCACACTCCGCCAATCCCACCTGCTCCAGAAGCTCCCGGATCCGTTCCGGCCGGTAATCATCTGCCGTGCGGGCCAGCACCTCTAAATTATTCCGACCGGATAGATATCCGTAAAACGCCGGCCCCTCCACCAATCCGCCGACGCGCGCCAAAGCACCCGCCGCGCGCACGTTCCGGCCGAAGATTTCCGCTTTCCCCGCACTCGGCCGGATGAGATCCATCAACATTCGGATCGTAGTGGTTTTTCCCGCGCCGTTCGGCCCGAGGAATCCGTAAACCTGGCCGCACTCCACTTCCAGGTTCAGGTCCTTCACGGCCGTAATGCGGGTCTTCCCTCTCCCAAAGGTTTTGGAGAGATTACCGGTGCGGATGGCGAGGGGATTTGGCATGAAGAGAGTGATCCTTTCGTAAAGGATTCCACGAAGGACACGAAGAGAAACCTGAAGGGCACGAAGTTATTAAGATTTTAAAAAATTAAATCTTCGTGTTCTTCAGATCTTCCTTCGTGTTCTTCGTGGAAGAATTCTTCCGCCGTGAGATTTCGTAAAGCAGGATCCCACCCGCGACCGCGGCATTGAGGGATTCGACCTTCCCGCGCATGGGGATATGGACCGAGCCCGCGGCCAGCGAGCGGGCCTGCTCGCCCGGCCCCGCCGCCTCGCCGCCGAGGATCAACGCCGCGCGGCCGCTCCAATCCACCTCTTCGATGGAGCGCCCTTCGCGCGCTTCCGCAAGCCAGATTCGGAATCCCTTCAACAACCCGCCGATCCCTTTCCAATCCAGCATGCGAATGGGCAGGCGCAGGTGCGCGCCCATCCCGCCGCGCACGACCTTTGGATTGAACGCATCCACGCTTCCCGGCGCGAGGATAACCGCCTGCACTCCGAAAGCATCCGCAGCCCGCAGCAGGCTTCCCAGATTGCCGGGATTCGAAATTCCATCGGCGATTACCACCCATTCCAGCGGATCCGGAAGCGCCAGCTCCGGCCATTCGAGGACGGCCAGCAGGCCCGCCGGTGTGGCCGTATCGCTGCAGGAACGCATGACTTCGGGGGTCGCTTCCAGCGCCTCCCCCCCGGCGGCCGCCAGCCGGTTGACCGCCGACCGCTCGCGCGGTCCGAGGTGGCCGTCGTGGAGAATCAGACGCGCCCGGGTTCCCGCCGAAGCCGCCTCTTCCACCAAGCGCGCGCCTTCCACTACAAAGAGCCGCTCGCGCTCGCGGATTTTCCGCTGCTCCTGAAGCAGCCGGATAAGCCGGACCTTCTCGTTGGCTCGGCTCGTGATTATTTCCACCGCTGGGTGAACTCCCGTTGAAATGCTTCCAGGGTCGGATCGTCCAGGATCGTCACGCGGATTTCGCGCAACGGGGAATCCGGATGGGCGGCTGCGAAATCCTCGATCGCTTGAAAAATCACCTGCGCGCCGCGTTCCTTGGGGAAACCGAAGATTCCGGTGCTGACGGCCGGGATGGAAATCGAAGCGAATCCGCGTTCGTGCGCGGCGTCGAGCGCGCCACCAATGGCGGCGCGCAGCTTGGCATCCTCATTGCCCGCGCCCCACACCGGCCCGACCGCGTGGATCACCGCCTTGCAGGGCAGGCGGCCCGCGCCGGTGACGGCCGGCCGCCCGTGGGTCACCTCGCCGTGTGCGCGGACCCAGGCGTCGCTCTCATCCTGGATCGCGCGTCCGCCGGCGCGGACAATCGCCCCGGCCACGCCGCCGCCGTGCACAAGGCGGCTGTTGGCGGCGTTCACGATCGCGTCCACGTTTTCCGATGTGATATCGCCTTGCACGAGAAGGCAGCGATGCGTCGGAGAAAATTCGTGCTGAGAGATGATGCGGTTCATCCATGTGAGTATAATGTTCTATCGAAAGGGTAGCAAGAAGAGAAAAGAATCTAAACGATTTCTTCGGTGTGTCGGTTCCAACGGCCGATATTTCCCGCTTTTTTCCTTCTACAACCGCTATTTCTTCCGCCGTCAGCCCATAAAATTCATAAACCAATGAGTCAATTTGCTGATCTGTGGAGTCGATAACCCTCTGCAATCGTTCTTGGTGATCGGGTGGATGCCCGTTACGTACACACGGGCATGACGATCGGTTCGGATCCCCTTCATCCCCCCGATCACACGGGCGTGAC
>CAZFPL010000045.1:0-21936 GCA_964521085.1 uncultured Anaerolineales bacterium
TCGTCCCCACGTTCAGGTGCGGCTTGTTGCGTACGAATTTTTCCTTGGCCATAGTTATTCTCCCTTACAGCGTAAAAGCGCCGACGGAGCGGAAACCACCCCGCTCACCCTTTGCTGATCGCCGCCTGGGCTTGCGCCTCGGCGAGCGCCTGATAATGATCGAATTCCATCGTGAACACGCCCCGGCCCTGGGTTGACGAGCGCAGCTCGGTGGCGTATCCGAACATTTCCGCCAGCGGCACCATGGCGTGAACCGCCTGGACGTTCCCCGGCCGGGCTTCGACGCCCGCGATGGTCGCGCGCCGGCTGGCGAGATTTCCCATCACATCGCCGAGATATTCCTCCGGCGATACCACTTCCACTTTCATCACCGGTTCCAGAAGCACCGGCCCGCCCTTTTGCACGCCTTCCCGGAAGCCGAAGGTCGCCGCCATCTTGAAGGCCATTTCACTCGAATCCACTTCGTGGTACGAACCGTCGTACAGGGCGACTTTGACGTCGACCACCGGGTACCCGGCCAGCACTCCCGCTTCGGCTGCTTCCTTGACCCCCTTCTCCACAGCCGGAATGTACTCCTTGGGAATGGACCCGCCCACGATTTTATTTTCGAACACCACGCCCGAACCCGGCGCGCCGGGTTCCAGCGCAAAAACCACATGACCGTACTGCCCGTGCCCGCCGGATTGCTTTATGTACCGGTATTCCAGCTTTGGCACGGTCCGGGTAATCGATTCCCGGTAGGCGACCCGCGGCCGACCGACGGTGGCATGCACGTTGAACTCACGGCGCATCCGTTCGACCAGCACGTCGAGGTGCAATTCCCCCATCCCCGAAATAATCGTCTGCCCGGTGTTCTCGTCGCTGCGGACCCGGAAGGTGGGATCCTCCTCGGCCAGCTTGTGCAGCGCCTGGGAGAGTTTATCCTGATCGGCCATGCTTTTCGGCTCGATCGCCACCGAAACGACCGGTTCCGGGAAGGTGATGTTCTCGAGCAGAATTGGATTGGAAAGGTCGCTGAGCGTGTCGCCGGTGAAGGTTTCCTTCATGCCCAGCACGGCGGCAATATCACCCGCCTGAATTTCGTCGATCTCTTCGCGCCGGTCCGCGTACATGCGGATCAGGCGGCCGACCCGTTCCCGCTTCCCGCGCACGGAATTCAGGACGGTGGATCCCTGCTTCATTTTTCCGGAATAGACCCGGAAATATGCAAGCCGGCCGACGTACGGATCGGAAACGATTTTAAAGACCAGTGCGCTGAGGGGAGCGCTTTCTTCCGCAGGCCGGGTCTGTTCCTCGCCCGTCCCCGGGTGCGTCCCGTGAATCGCCGGGATGTCGAGGGGCGAAGGAAGGTAATCCAGCACCGCATCGAGCACCAGCTGCACGCCCTTGTTGCGCAAGGCGGAACCGCACAGGACCGGAGTGGTTTTCCCCTTGATCACTTCGCGGCGCAGCGCCGCCTTCAATTCCTCGACCGAGATCTTCTGACCTTCCAAATACTTCATGGTCAGCGTCTCGTCGAGTTCGGCGATCTGCTCGACCATGTGAGCCCGGCGGGTTTCGGCTTCGGCCTGGAACTCGGGGGGAATTTCCACCACGCTTGCGGTTTCCCCGGTTTGATCCGTCCACAGCACCGCCTGATTCGCCATCAGGTCGATCACGCCCCGGAAGGAGGCTTCCTCCCCGATCGGGAACTGGATCGGGATCGGATTCGCGCTCAGCCGGGCGCGGATGCTTTCCACGCTGCGGTCGAACGACGCGCCCACACGGTCCATTTTGTTAATGAAGCACATCCGCGGCACGGAGTACCGATCGGCCTGGCGCCACACGGTTTCGCTTTGGGGTTCCACGCCCTGCACGGCGTCGAACACAACCACCCCGCCGTCGAGCACCCGGAGCGAACGCTGCACTTCGGCCGTGAAGTCGATGTGCCCGGGCGTATCAATGATGTTAATGAAGTACCCCTTCCACTCTGCGCTTACGGCGGCGGCGACGATGGTGATGCCGCGCTCGCGTTCCTGGTCCATCCAGTCGGTGACTGTCGTGCCGTCGTCCACCGACCCCAACCGGTGCGTACGGCCGGTGTAGAACAACACGCGCTCGGTGGTCGTGGTCTTTCCGGCATCAATATGCGCAATGATGCCAATATTGCGGTATCGCTCCAGCGGGACCTGGCGTTCCATAATGTCTTCCTCATTCCATCCTGGTGTTTACGAATTCCGATTCTTCGACCTGGCTTTACGGGGCCAGGTCGAACACCAGGCTTCCCGCCAAGAACCTCATCCTTCGGTTTGTAACAGCCGCGCCTACCAGCGGTAGTGAGCGAACGCGCGGTTGGCTTCGGCCATCTTGTGCACTTCCTCGCGCTTCTTGACGGCCGTTCCGGTGTTGTTCGCGGCGTCCAACAGTTCTCCGGCCAGCCGCTCGATCATCGATTTGCCGGACCGAGCCCGGCTGGCGGCGAGGATCCAGCGCACGGCAAGCGAATCCCGCCGATCGGCTTCCACTTCGACCGGCACTTGATAGGTGGCGCCGCCGACCCGCCGGGGCTTGACCTCGATCTGGGGTCCGACATTGCGCAACGCCTGCTCGAAGATCTCGAGCGGATCCTTCTGGCTGCGTTCCTTAACCAGGTCGAACGCGCCATAGACGACGGTGACCGCCGTGCTCTTCTTTCCGCGGCGCATGACCTGATGAATGAAGCGGTTGACTGTTACGCTGTTGTAGCGGACATCCGGGGGAACCACGCGGGGTTCCGTGCGTTCTCGTCTCGACATCTTTCAGACTCCCTACGTCCTCTCCGGATCGAACACCGGATCGGACAGCCTACTCTTTCTTGGCTTCCTTGGGCCGCTTGTTGCCGTATTTGGAACGGCCCTGGCGGCGGGCTTCCACGCCGGTGGTATCCAGCGTGCCGCGAACGATGTGATAGCGAACACCCGGGAGATCCTTGACGCGTCCGCCCCGGACCAGGACCACGGAGTGCTCCTGAAGGGCGTGCCCCTCGCCGGGGATATAGGCGGTGACTTCGATTCCGTTGGTCAGCCGCACACGCGCGATTTTCCGCAACGCGGAGTTCGGTTTCTTCGGGGTCATGGTGCGGACGACCGTGCACACGCCGCGTTTCTGCGGCGCGCCGCGCGGTTGGCGGGTTCTGCGCTGCTTCCGGGCGTTCAAGGTGTAGAGCAGCGCCGGGGCCTTGCTCTTTCCCTTCTTCCAGTGCCGGCCCTTGCGGACCAATTGATTGATTGTCGGCACGACGTACCTCCCAAAATTGTCCGCATGGGTTTGAAGACGAATGCGAACACAATGCCCTGGCAGTAGGGGAGGCCATCCGATACGCATGATGGCCTCGCCCCACGCTGGTTTTTATGCGATTCAGGCGGGAGGCGGTTTTTCCGCCCCGCCCGGGATATCCCAAGGGCAACGGGCGGCAATTCTACCATGTCGAAAAATGTGAGTCAAGCAGCTTTACGGCATGGAATGAGGACCATCCAATTTTTTCAATCGATCAGGACAATCGGATTAGGCTGTTTTTAAGGATAAAAGCGAGGGGTTTCATAACGCCTCTTGACTCGCCAAATCTTCGGACTTATAATACATTTTCGCCCAATAACCTCTGGTTATCCTCTTATGGCCTGGAGTGGCAGAATCGGCTTCCCTCGACGAGAGGGAAGCCCTATGTTCCAACGGGTACCAGGAGATCGAATATATGACCCTTAGCGGACGAAAATCCTACGCACGTATCCCCGACATCTTCTCCCTTCCCACCCTGATCGAAGTCCAACTGGATTCTTTCGAGTGGTTCAAGAAGGAAGGGCTGGCGGAACTGTTCGACGAAATTTCCCCGATAGAATCCTTCAACAAAGGCATGCGTTTGTACTTCCCCGGCGAGAGCCCGGAAGCCAAGCAGTGGAATTTGAAATACTGGTTCGAAGAACCGAAATACTCCATCGAAGAATGCCTGGAGCGCGATATCACCTTCGCGGCTCCGCTCTATGTGTCCGTCCTGCTTATCGGGACGGAAGTTCCCGAACCCATCAAGCAGGATATTTTCCTCGGCGATATGCCGCTGATGACGGAAAAGGGCACCTTCATCATCAACGGCAGCGAACGGGTCGTGGTTTCGCAGCTGATCCGGTCGCCGGGGGTGTACTTTGAAGCCGAGGAAGACCGCGCGACGGGCAGACTCCTGGCATCCGCCAAGCTCATCCCCGACCGGGGCGCGTGGATGGAATTCGAAACCCGCAAAAGCGACTACCTGATCATCCGCTTCAACCGCAAACGCACGGTTCCGGTGACGATGCTCCTGCGCGCGCTGGCGGCCGTAAGCGGGGACAAACCGGATTGGCCGCTCAAGGAAGGCAGCGACACCGAAATCCTCGGGCTGTTCCAGGAATCCGACACCAATCCGGCGCGGACGTTCATCGCCAATACGATCAAGCAGGAGCCGACCTGGGAAAAGCGCGAAAAGCGGACCCTGGCCCAGGAAGCCCTGATTGAATTCTACAAGCGGATGCGACCGGGCGATCCTTCGACCCTCGACAACGCCCGCCAATACCTTCAGGAGCAGCTTTTCGACCAGCGGCGCTACGACCTGGAACGGGTGGGCCGCTACAAATTGAACCAGAAGCTGGACCTGCATGCGCACATCCCTCTCAGCCACCGCACGGTCACTCCCTGGGACATCATCAAACTCATCGAACGACTGATCCTGATCAACAACGGTCTGGAAAGCCCGGACGACATCGACCATCTCGGCAACCGCCGCGTCAAAACCGTCGGCGAGCTGATCCAGAACAAGATGCGCATCGGCCTGCGCCGGACGGAACGCGTAGTCCGGGAGCGGATGTCGATCCGCGATCAGGAATCGTTCTCGCCGATGAACCTGATCAACATCCGGCCGATCGTCGCCGCCGTCCGCGAATTCTTCGGGTCCAGCCAGCTTTCACAATTCATGGACCAGACCAATCCTCTGGCGGAACTCAGGCACAAGCGCACCCTTTCCGCCCTCGGCCCCGGCGGGTTGCGCCGTGAGCGGGCGGGCTTCGACGTGCGCGACGTTCACCAATCCCATTACGGACGCATCTGCCCGATCGAAACGCCCGAAGGCCCGAACATCGGCCTGATCGGCCGTCTGGCTTCCTATGCCAAAGTCAATCCTTTCGGATTCATCGAAACCCCCTACCGTAAGGTCTATAGATCCTATCCGGCCGGTGATCCACGCTTGATCGGTCGACACCTCGCCGAAGATACGCTCAAACCCGGCGGGAAAGACCTGCTGGCGCGGAAGGGCGACCTGATCACCAAAGATCTCGGTTCCAAGCTGGCTTCGGCCGGCGGGGAGATCGGGATCGTTCCGTTCGTCTCCACAGAGACATTGTACGTTTCCGCGGATACGGAAGATAAGTTCATCATCGCCCAGGCCAACGCGCCGCTGAATGAATTCGGGGAATTCGTGCGGACCCGGGCCTCCTGCCGCCATCACTCGCGGTTTATGTTCGCCGCCCCCACCCAGATCGATTATATGGATGTGGCGCCGCGGCAGATCGTCGGGATCTCGGCCGGGCTGATCCCCTTCCTGGAGCACGACGACGCCAACCGGGCGCTGATGGGCTCCAACATGCAGGCCCAGGCTGTGCCGCTGATCCGGCCCGAAGTGCCGATTGTCTCCACCGGCATCGAACCGCAGGCGGCGCTTGACTCCGGGCAGGTGATTCTTTCCGACATCGAGGGCCAGGTCGTCTCCGTTACCAGCGACCAGGTCGTGGTCCAGACCGGCAAAGGCAAGAAGGTCTACAAGCTCCGCAAATACACACGCTCCAACCAAAGCACCTGCATCGATCAGCGGCCTGCGGTGATCAAAGGGCAGAAGATTAAGCCGGGGGACGTGATCGCCGATTCCTCCTCGACCGAATTCGGGGAACTGGCGCTGGGGCAGAACGTGGTCGTTGCCTTCCTCTCCTGGGAGGGCGGCAATTACGAAGACGCGGTCCTGATCTCCGAACGCCTGGTCCAGGAAGACAAATTCACCTCGATCCACATCGAGAAACATGAAGTGGAGAGCCGGGATACGAAACTGGGACCCGAGGAAATCACCTGCGACATCCCCAACGTCGGCGAGGAAGCGCTTAAGGACCTCGACGAGCACGGGATCGTGCGGATCGGCGCCGAAGTCGGCCCGAACGACATTTTGGTCGGAAAGATCACTCCGAAAGGGGAAAAGGAACTTTCCCCCGAGGAAAAATTACTGCGCGCGATCTTCGGCGAAAAATCACGCGACGTCAAAGACACCTCGCTGCGGCTTCCGCACGGCGAACGCGGCAAAGTGGTCGACGTCAAGATCTTCACCCGCGACGAGCACCACGATCTGCCGGCGGGCGTCGAAAAAACCGTCCGGGTCTCGGTCGCCCAGCGCCGCAAGATCACCGAAGGCGACAAGATGGCGGGCCGGCACGGCAACAAGGGCGTCGTCTCCCGCGTCGTACCGGTCGAGGATATGCCGTTCCTCGAGGATGGAACCCCGGTGGATATCATCCTCAACCCGCTCGGCGTTCCCGGACGCATGAACATCGGCCAGATCCTGGAAACCCACCTGGGATGGGCGGTCTCGCACCTCGGGTTCCGCGCCATCTCCCCGGTATTCGATGGGGCGGACGAATTCGAAATCGAAGCCGAACTGGCCCGCGCCTGGATGATCCAGAAAACTTGGACCGACGTGACGGAAAAGGCGTGGAAATGGGCGCAGCAGCAGAACTTGGAAGAGGATTCCATCGTCGATGACGATGAGGTGCGCAGGCTGTATTTGGAAAACGTCTTGCCCTCCAAACTCTACAAGAAGGACCTGATCGCCACCGACACGATTTATGCGCAACGCGCCGCCACTACGGAATGGCTCAAAGAAAAGGGATTCAATCCACAGACCTTCTTCCGCTTCGAAGACATCACCGCCTTAACCCTGATTGAGCGGCATGCCTTGGATCAAGGTGCGATCGACGCCGGATTGACCCTGTGGCTGAAGGAATTGGATATTCCCACCGGCGGGCTCGACAGCGACGGTCTGCGTCAGAAATCCGAAGAAGTGACCCGGCAACTCGGCACGCCCAGCCCGATCCTCGGAAAACAGAAGTTGTTCGACGGAAAAACCGGCGAGTCATTCGATCAGCCCGTGACGGTGGGCGTGATGTACATGCTCAAGCTGCACCACCTGGTGGAAGACAAAGTCCATGCGCGGTCCACCGGACCGTACTCCCTCGTCACCCAGCAGCCGCTGGGAGGCAAGGCGCAATTCGGCGGTCAGCGCTTCGGAGAAATGGAAGTTTGGGCGCTGGAAGCGTACGGCGCGGCCTACACCCTGCAGGAGATGCTCACGGTGAAATCGGACGATGTCCAGGGACGGGTGAAAGCCTACGAGGCGATCGTCAAGGGGGAAAAGATCGAGGAACCCGGCATCCCCGCTTCCTTCCGCGTTCTGGTGAAGGAACTGCAATCCCTTGGATTATCGGTCGAAGCGGTGACCGACACCGGCGACATCGTAAAGTTCGGGAAGGACGAAGAGAAGGCGCGTCCGCCGAAGATCGGATACGGATTGCTTTCGCTTGGCGGAGATTAATACCGCTTTCGATTCAAAACTCCAGGAAAACCGGCAGGGATGCAAATAATCCCCTGCCGGTTTTTTTTCGAACGCCGTTTCCCGGTGGAAAGTGCATTCCTTTATTATGGTAAACTCCGAACGGATGCTCAATCTGGAATTCTGACCTCCTCCCCCACTCCCTGCATGGGAGAAGGGCGCGAAGGACATTCCTTTCTTCTCTCTTCCGGAAGGAGGGAGGGATTGGGGAATGGCGGGTCAGGCAACCACAAGGAGATCCCCATGGAAATCCGCACTGTTAACATTGAAAAACCCGAATCGGTGAACGTAATCATAGGGCAATCCCATTTCATAAAAACCGTCGAAGACCTGCACGAGACACTTGCGGGAGCCGTGCCCGGAATAAAATTCGGCCTGGCGTTCAACGAAGCATCCAGTCCCTGCCTGGTCCGCTGGTCGGGAACATCCGAGGCGATGATCGAATTGGCGAAGAAAAACGCGCTGGCCCTCGCCGCCGGACACGCCTTCTTGATTTTCCTCGAAAACTGCTATCCGGTGAACGTATTAAACGCCGTAAAAAGCGTCCCCGAGGTGTGCCGTATTTTCTGCGCCACCGCCAACCCGGTGCAGGTAATCATCGCGGAAAGCGAACAAGGCCGCGGCATCCTTGGCGTCATCGATGGAAACGCCGTCCGCGGAATCGAAACCGACGGCGACATTGCCGATCGCAAAGCCCTGCTTCGCAAATTCGGGTACAAACTCTAACTATTCAAAGGGCCATGTATATCCAAAAGGTTTCCCTCGACACAAAGGATTCCCCCACCCGGGAGTTCTATCCCTTCAACCTGCCGGTCTTCCAGCAGCCGATCACCCTCCCATTTCGAACGTCCGTTTCCTTCTTCATCGGGGAAAACGGATGCGGCAAAACCACCCTGCTCCAAGCGCTTGCCATCCGCTGCGGGGTTCACATCTGGCGGGAAACCGAACGGAGACGAGTCAAGCACAATCCCTACATCCAAAAATTTCCCGATTTTCTCCAGATTGAATGGGGCGGGAGCAGGGTCCCCGGAATCTATTTCGGCTCGAACTACTTTCAATTCTTCTCGGAGATCCTGGATGAATGGGCGGTGGCGGATCCCGGACAACTGAAATATTTCGGGGGCGATTCGCTCGTCAGCCTTTCCCACGGCCAATCGATACTGAAATATTTTCACAAGGTGTTTGCGATCGATGGGATCTTTTTCCTGGACGAACCGGAAACCGCGCTTTCCCCGAAAAGTCAGGTAGACCTTCTGAAGCACTTACAAACGGTCAGCCGGGACGGACATGCGCAGTTCTTCATCGCAACCCATTCCCCCATCCTGCTGGCCTGCCCCGGAGCGGCGATCTACGGGTTTCAGGGGGGATTCATCCGCGAAGTGGAATATGAACAAACCGATTATTTCAAGATCTATCACGATTTTATGAATCAAAGAGAGAATTTCATATCATAAAGAGAAGTTTTGCGCCGCTGCAGGCTGTCATTGCCACTGAAATCCTTACACACGGATTTCAGCGAAAATCGAATCACGCGGATGCAGGCAACTGATATAAAAGAAAATACGATTGCTAAAATAATCCGCTTGCCGGAGTGATAAATCTAGTAAGAAAAACTCCCACGATTTCGCAGCCGTGGGAATTTTTCTTTTAGTAGAGTTTTACTTTCTGTTCCGCCATCAAGGTCCGGATTTCGTGAACCTTCTCCAGGCGGCGATCCAATACCCTCCGGACTTTCTCCTCCAGCTCCTTGGTCATGGTACCTTTGGCCGGTTTGATGGTCGCGGTGGCAATCAACGGCTGATCCAGCGGATGCCCGATCTGGGAAAGGACGTATACGCTTGCCTCTTGGATCTCGGGAACCTCGCGGACAATTTCCTGCGCAGCCAGGAAGGAGAGGACGTTGTAGATCTTCCCGACATGCGAGATCGGATTCTTGCCCGCCGCCGCCTCGAGGGACGCGGTCCGGAAGGGTGTGATCAGCCCCGTGACCCGGTTCCCGCGGCCGACGGAACCGTCGTCGCCGCATTCCGCGGACGTGCCGGTCATGGTGAGGTACACCTCGCCGCTCGCGTCGTCGTCGGCGGTGTTGACGTCCACCGTCATTTTGCGGCCCGGCGCGAATTTTTCCGAATACGCCTGGATCGAATTCCGCACGCCCTTGCGTGCTTCAATGTATTCCCCCAGGTCCTGAATCTCCGTCGAGATGAACGGCACCGCGCAGGTCAGGATGATCTGATCGCCCTTGCGCATGCCCATCACTTTAACGTCCTCGCCGATGGGGAATTTCTTGATCAGTTCGTAATTCAAATACTGCGCGGTTTCGTACACGGCGGTTTCCACCTGGGAACGCGGCCAGTGCGCGCAGCCGAAGGACGTGTCGTTGGCGCGGATATGATCGACCGTGTGCGCCAGTTCGATCGCTCCCGCGCCGGCGAAGCAATCGATGACCATATGCTCGTCTGGATTCAGGTATTTCATCGTTTCCCGGACGTGCTGTTTGGTGGCACGGATGGCGATCGCGTCCATCGGAATCATCTGGCCGCGGAATTCCGGCGTGCCGCGCCCCGCGATCTGGATGTGTATGGGGCTCAGTAGTTCGCCCTTGCCGAACCCCACCTGGACTTCACCGGCCACAAGCTGGACCTTGTCGAAATTGTGATGCAGCACCGTGCCCAGGTTTTCCTGGCACCAGCGCGTGTATTCCACCGAAATGCGTTCCGCAATCCCGTCGCAGAGCGAATCCGGGTGACCGATTCCCTTCCGTTCGACGATCTCCACGGGAAATTCTTCGATAAACCGTCCAACGGCTTCCGTAACCAAAATATTCCGTTCCATTAAACCTCCCAGGCTGCAAAGTCGCGCTGATCATTCCATCCGGCGGCAATCCCCCGAAGCGCCGCGCTTCGGAAAACCGCGTGGGCGGGATATCCTTCAGGCCGTCAAACCGATGGGGTCGGTTTTTACTTTTTGGAAAGAAGATGCGCAGGCAAAATTTCGGCGCGGAGTGTACCATAGGGGGTGGACAGCGTCAATCGAAATGCGTAAAAAAAATGCGGAACTCCCTCCCGCAATGGAAAAAAAGATGGCGCTATGGGATAATTTCCCGGAGAGGGATCTACCGTGGCCCAGGACCCACACGACAACGATTATGGTTTCTCGCTGGCCCGCCAGGATTTCCGGCGCGCCCGCCAGCAGGCCTCGCTTCAAGAGGTTCTCAGCCGATTCACGGGGAAATCGGCCGATTTGCTTTCCCTGGAGGAAGTCCGGGAGAAATTGCACGCGGTCGGCACCGGCGTGAACCGAGGCGTTCAGAACATCCCATTGGATTCGATCGTGGGCAGTGTCGGCCGTTACACCGACTTCTCGCGCACCTTCCTGCCGAAGAATCCAAGCGATGAAGAACGCTGGGCCCGAGTCATGACCCTGGTGACCGATCCGGCGGGAGGGGGACTCCCGCCGATCGAGGTGGTCAAAGTCGGCGACGTCTATTTCGTCCAGGACGGACACCACCGCGTCTCGGTGGCCCGGCAGCTGGGAGCAGAGACGATTGAAGCCTACGTCAACGAGATTTCCACCAAGGTTCCCCTTTCCCCCGACGCCGATCCGGACGATCTGATCCTGAAGGAGGAATTCGCATCCTTCCTGGAAGAAACGCAATTAAGAAAGGTCCGGCCGGACGCCGATCTGGAATTGACCGTTCCGGGCATGTATGAAGAATTATTGGACCATATAAAAGTCCACCAATATTTCATGGGACTCGAGGAGAAACGGGATATTCCAATCGACCAGGCCGCCGCCCATTGGTACGACAATACATACCTGCCGGTCGTAGAGGCGATCCGCGAACGGAACATCCTCCAGGAATTCCCCGGCCGGACGGAAGCGGATTTGTACCTGTGGGTGTCGGATCACCGTTCCGAACTCCAGCAAGGCTGGGGCGACTTCATCTCCCCGGGAGCCGCCGCCGAGGATTTGGCGGACAAGTTCGGAACGCGGGCCGGCCGGGTGGCGGCAAGGATCGGGAAAAGCCTGGCCAGCGCGGTCGTCCCGGGCGCGCTGGAAAGCGGCCCCCCCGCCGGCGCGTGGCGGGAAACGAAAGCGGGCCAGGAGGAAGAGTGCCTTTTCCATGAAATCCTCGTCCCCATCGATGGCGAGGAAAGCGGCTGGACGGCGCTGGATCAGGCGGGAATTTTCGCCCTCCGCGAATGTTCGCGCATCCACGGATTGCACGTCCTCCGCAGCGACGGGGAAACCGAGGAGGCGCGGATCCAATCCCTGCGCGAGGATTTCATGCGCCGGTGCGAGCGGGCCCATCTCACCGGGGGGCTGGCGGTTGAACAGGGCGACATCACGAAAGCGATCCTCGACCGTGCGCTGCTTGCCGATCTGGTTGTACTCACCCTGTCGCACCCCCCGGCGGACCAGCCGTTTCTCCGTCTGGGATCCGGTTTCCGCACCCTGATTCAAAAATGCGCCCGACCGATCCTGGCCGTACCCGGCCACCCGACCCCGCTGGACCGGGCACTGGTCGCGTATGATGGCGGCGGTAAATCCAAGGAAGCCCTGTTCGTCGCCGCGTACCTGGCTGCGCGCTGGAACATCCCGCTTACGGTCCTTTCGGTGGAAGGGGCGGGCGTGGACGCGGAGGACATGCTGGAGGAAGCGGACGAATACCTGCATACCCGCGGCGTCCGGGCGAAGAAAATACTTCGCGGAGGAGCCGTCGCCGAGACCATCCTCCGGACCGCCGAGCAGGAGAACAGCCAGTTCCTGATCCTCGGCGGGTATGGAAGCCATCCGGTGGTGGAAGTGGTGCTGGGCAGCCAAGTGGATGCCGTGCTGCGCCAAAGCCGACTTCCCGTGCTGATTTGCCGCTGAGCATAATGACATGGATGAATTTTTCGAAAAACCGCATCGCAGGCTGAATCTCCTTACGGGCGAGTACGTCCTGGTTTCCCCCCACCGCACCAAACGCCCCTGGCTGGGGATGGTCGACGCCGCCCCGGGGGAAAACCGGCCGCCGTACGATCCGGGCTGCTACCTGTGCCCGGGAAACGAGCGGGCCGGCGGAGCGCGCAATCCGGATTATCAAGAGACCTTTCTGTTCGACAACGATTACGCGGCGCTTCTCCCGGACGCCGCCCCGGGGGAATATAGCCGCGAAAAATTACTGCAGGCGGAGGTGGAACGGGGCATGTGCCGCGTCTTGTGCTATTCGCCCCGGCATGATCTGACACTCGGCAATATGGAACCGAAGGCCATCCGCAAGGTCGTAGACGCCTGGACAGGGCAGTATTCCGAGCTGGGAGCGGTGCCCTGGATCCGGCACGTGCAGATTTTCGAGAACAACGGCGCGATGATGGGCGCGAGCAATCCCCACCCGCACGGCCAGATCTGGGCGGACGAACGAATCCCGAACGAGCCCGCCAAGGAAACAGAATGCCAATCCCGGCATTGGGAGGAACGCAAATCCTGCCTGCTCTGCGATTATCTGGCGCTGGAGGGCAGGCTGCAGGAACGGATCGTTTACCGGAACGATTCATTCCTTGTGCTGGTCCCCTTCTGGGCGGTCTGGCCGTATGAGACGATCCTGCTTGCAGAGGAGCACCGGGGAGCGCTGCCCGATCTTTCGGAGAAGGAACGAGACGACCTGGGTGACATCCTGCCGCGTTTGATCCGCGCTTACAACCGGGTGTTCGAAGCGCCCTTTCCATATAGTATGGGCTTTCATCAGCGGCCGACCGATGGGGAACCACATCCGGAGTGGCATCTCCACGCCCATTTCTATCCCCCGCTCCTGCGCTCGACAACCATCCGTAAATTCATGGTGGGATATGAATTATTGGCCCAACCTCAAAGAGATATCACCCCGGAATCCGCAGCTGAGCGATTGAGAATATTGGTTAAATAAGGTATAATATATCCATAATAAGCTGAGTTTTTTTGGCATTGATTTAATTATTAAAAATCAATAGTCATTTTTGAAATCGATTTCTTTTTTGGATTGGTCACTCTTTTTTCCTTTTATATAGGAAGCTCTTACCATTCAAAAAAAAGGATAGGTGGTGGAGAATGCATTACCGGAGATTATTTGAGATTCCATTTCTTGCCTAATCCCCTCCCCCCTTTCCTCAAGGGAAGGGGGGAGACAGGCCAAGATTTCTTTTAAAGGCCAGGATGATGAAGAAACTCACTCGCAGGGAATTTCTGTTTCTACTCTCAAAAAGCGCCAGCGCCGCGGCCGTCATGCAGCTGCTCAGCGCCTGCGGGATCAATCCGGTGGAGGAGCTGGCGACACCGACCAGCACTCCTTTCGGACCCGCCGGTCCGCCGATTATGAACCTGGGTACGATCGCCAAGGCGGCCGCGCAAACAGGCACCCCGCTCCCATCCGAAACATCCGCACCGACGGCTGCCCCCGAAACCAATACTCCCACGGCCGCCCGGGAAGCGGCCTACCTGGCCGTCGCCCGGGGAGGGGACGATCCGGAAGCGCTGGCCCGAAGCGCCATTGACGCCATCGGAGGAATGGCGCGGTTCGTGCCCGCCGGTGCAAACGTGATCATCAAACCCAACGTGTGCACCTCCTATCACTCCTACGAAGCCGCCGCCACGACCAATCCGTGGGTGGTGGGCGCACTGGTCAAGATGTGCTTCGAAGCGGGCGCCGGCCGGGTGCGCGTATTCGATTTTCCCTTCAACGGGGGAACCCCGCAAAATTATCAAACCAGCGGTATCGCGGATCAGGTCCTCGCGGCGGGCGGGGAGCTGGAAACAGTGGACGGGAACAAATTTATTTCCACAACGCTTCCCTCCGCGCGAAGCCTGCGATCGGCCGCATTCTACAGCGAGGTGGTCGACGCGGATGTGGTTATCAATGTGCCCATCGCCAAACACCACGGGTCGGCCGGCTTAACATTGGGAATGAAAAATATGATGGGCGTCATCCTCAACCGATCCGCCATTCACGACGACCTCCATCAGCGGATTGCGGATTTGGCTGATTATATCCGTCCGGAACTGACCGTTATCGACGGCGTGCGGATCCTCATCGCCAATGGTCCGATCAGCGGCAGTCCGGGGGATGTCCGGAAAATGGACACGGTCATCGCCTCGCCGGATATCGTCGCCGCCGATGCCTACGCCACCCGTCTGTTCGGCTGGACGAATCCCAACCGGCTCGGCTACGTGCGGATTGGAGCGGAGATCGGGCTGGGCCGCAGCGATCTGGAAAATCTAAAGATCGAAGAAATCACTGCCGGCGGCTAGCCTGTTCACCAGGAATCCCTCCCCGGCGAATCACCGCTTTTAATGCAATCCCGCCGAACGCGCCGGAACAAGAACCGCGCCCGGCATCCGCGGCCCCGCCCCTGTCTCTCTCCATCAAGGGAGGGGCAGGATTTTTCGGATCGCAATTCGGCCGCACCAATATCTGGAAAGCATCTTCGCTGAATCGGGATCGACCTCATTCCTTTCCCGGCCCGCTGAAAAAGCGGAGTAGAATTGCCATGCGTAGAATAATTGGAGTAAGGCAATGAAACTTTCAAGACGTGATTTTTTACGATGGTCGGCGCTTGGAGCAGGAGTCGCGGCGGGCGCGCAGGTCCTGAGCGCCTGCGGATCATCCCCATCCACAACCACCCGGTTGGCTCCCGCGACCATCGCGCCGGGCGCCACCTACCTGGCCGTTGCGCGGGGAGGGGACGATCCGGAAGCGCTTGTCCGCCGGGCGGTGGCCGCCCTCGGCGGGATGGAACGCTTCGTCCCCAAAGGCGCCAGCGTGATCGTCAAACCGAACGCCTGCGTCGCCGGGCGCTCCTACGAATACGCCGCGACAACCAATCCGTGGACCGTCGCCGCGGTGGTGAAGCTGTGCCGCGAAGCGGGCGCGGGACGCGTGCGCGTGTTCGATAATCCGTTCGGCGGAACCGCCGAGGAAGCGTTTGCCTCGAGCGGGATCGCCGAGCAGGTCCTTGCCGCCGGCGGCGAAATGGAATACCCCGCCGCGATGAAATATGTGGCGATGGACCTCCCGGCCGGCGAGACACTCAAGCGTTCGTTTTTCTACGACGAGGTGCTCCACGCCGACGTGCTGATCAATGTGCCGATTCCAAAACACCACAGCCTGGCCCAGCTTACGATCGGCATGAAGAATTTTCTGGGTGTGGTCCGCGATCGGCCGGAAATGCATTCCTCCCTCAACCAGAAACTCGTCGATCTGAACCAGTTCCTCCAGCCGACTCTGACCATCGTGGACGCCGTGCGCATCCTCACCGCCAACGGCCCCACCGGGGGGAATCTGGACGACGTGCAAAAACTGGATACTGTGATCGCCACTCCCGACGGGGTTGCGGCGGACGCCTATGCCGCTACGCTGTTCGGCTGGTCCGACCCGAACCGGCTGCTGTATGTAAAATACGGCGCAGAGCGGGGAATCGGGAGAAGCGACCTGGAGAATCTCAAGATCGAGGAGATCGCCGTTGGCTGAGAAACCGCGCATTCGATTTCAATGGAAAGACCGCTACTGGCGCATCCTGCGCAGCGCCGTTCAGGCATCGGCGCTCGCGCTGTTCCTCTTCCTGTTCCTGCGGACGGTCCGCGTAGGATTGCCGCCGCAAGTAGATAGTCTCTTCCTGCGATTCGATCCGCTCGCGATGCTGGCGGGTCTGCTTTCCGCGAAGGCGTACGTCGCGGGCATGGCGCTTGCGCTCTTGACCGTCGTCCTGACCGTACTCCTCGGCCGAGTGTGGTGCGGCTGGATCTGTCCGCTGGGGACCACGCTCGACCTCTTCCACCCGCGCCGATGGAAGAACAAACAGCCGGGAATCCCGGAATCCCCGCGCGGTATCAAACACTTTCTGCTGATTACGATCTTATCCTCTGCGCTGCTCGGAAGCCTGTGGCTCTCGTTCCTCGATCCGCTCACGATTATGATCCGGACACTGACCGAAGCGGTGTATCCCGCGCTGGACCGGATCGTCCTCGCCATGGAGGAGATCCTTTACACCGTCCCCGCACTGCGTGACCCGGTATCCGCGCTGGACCGGACCCTGCGGCCGGCGCTCCTCCCGGCCGATCCGGCGTTCACCGCGGGTGGTGTGTTGATCGCGGCGTTTTTCCTTGGAATAATCGCGCTGAACGCACTCGCGCCCCGCTTTTGGTGCCGCTACCTTTGCCCGCTTGGATCCCTGCTCGGGCTGATCAGCAAGATAGCCATTTTCCGCCGCGAAGTAAAGCCTGCATCCTGCAGCGAGTGCGGAGCCTGCGCGCGGATCTGCCCGACGGGGACAATCCAGCCGGAGAAAGCCAACGCCAGCGATCCGGCCGAATGCACGATGTGCATGGATTGCGTCTCCGTCTGCCCGCGCGCCGGGCAATCCTTCCCGGCGCATCTTCGCCCTGCGGCGTGGAATTCCTACGATCCGGGGAGAAGGCAGGCGCTGGCGGCGATCGGCGCGGCCGTCGGCGGGGTGGCGCTGCTGCGCACCGACCAGTACCTGCGGCGGGACCTGCCGCACCTGATCCGCCCGCCCGGCGCGGAGGAGAACGATCTGCTTTCGAAATGCATCCGCTGCGGGGAATGCGTGCGCATCTGCCCGACCGGCGTGCTGCATCCGTCCGTCGCCGAAGCCGGCGTGGAAGGATTTTGGACGCCGGTTTTAATTCCGCGCGCCGGCTTTTGCCAGTATTCGTGCAACGCCTGCGGCCAGGTCTGCCCGGTCGAGGCGATCCCGAAACTTTCCCTCGAGGCGAAGCATCAGCGGGTGATCGGCGCCGCCTACGTCGACAAGAACCGCTGCATCGCCTGGTCCGACCACGAAGAATGCCTGGTGTGCGAGGAAATGTGCCCGCTTCCCCAAAAGGCGATCACTGTGGATTACTCGGAATTTTCCGGCGGCGCGCCGGTGGTGGACCGCACGCTCTGCATCGGCTGCGGCATATGCGAATACAAATGCCCGGTCAACGGCGAAGCCGCGATCCGGGTGTACGCTCCCGGGCGGGATAGCGTATAGAGAAGATTGGAAGACGAGCGGGATTACTAGACAGGATTTACAGGATTTTCAGGATTATTAATCAAAATCCTGTTTATCCTTTAAATCCTGTTAAATTGTTTTCACATGCAGGATGATGAAAAACCGAATGCTTACAGTCCCATGGAACCGAATAATAACCTCAGTCCGGAAGAGCTTTTCTGATCCATCCATGACCAGCATTAATTCCTCTTTCTCCAACGTCTATCTTCCCTCCGTGGTTTCCCTCCCCTGCCAATCGGCGCCTTATCAAAATCTGGCGCAAAGATGCGAGACCGAATTCTTGGTCTCTCTTTGCGCCAGATAATCGGACAGGACAGACCGAGCAGAGCGCCCTACCTCACCGCGTCTTCCAACACCTGCCGCACGGCGGCGGCATCCAAATCCTTTTTATCCAGCAGGGCGACAGCGCCGGCTGCCAATCCTATGCGACGGAATTCCCGATCCGGATAGGCGCTGATCAGGACGATGCGCGTGTTCGGTGTGACGGTTTTCAAGCGGCGCGCGCATTGAATACCATCCTCATCCCTTAGCACTACATCCACCAGTGCCAACTGCGGATGGATGCGTTCGGCCAAGCGTACGGCCTCCGCGACATCCTCCGCTTCATATAACTGGCAAGTGGGATACGTTTTTCCGATCAATCGACAGAGTTGTTGGCGATAGCGGGAGCTGTCATCCACAACCAATATATTGATGGCCGATCCGGAGCAGGGAGCCGGTTCCGCGGCTTCATGTCCGGCAACGGCAAGAATTTCCGGGTGGTGTACGGCGTAATTCAGCGCTTCCAGCCGGCTATCCACCCGTATAACGCGGTATAGAACGGTAAGATTACTCTCCACGGTTTTTATGCTTAGTTCCATTATTTGGGAAATCTTCCGGTTATCACACCCCTGCATGAGGAGCCGCAGCAATTCCCGTTGCCGGCGGGTGAGGGAGGGGATATTCGGTGCGGAAAAGATGGGGCGATGATGAACCAGCCGGTCGATTAATGGGCTGGAGATCCATCGATCCCCGGAAAGTACCCGCTGGACGGCAAGCTGAAGATCGGAAAGCGGCTGGTCTTTAAGATGGTATCCGTTGACGCCTGCGCCCAGCAAACCCACTACATAGGCTTCGTCGTCGTAAGCGCTTACGACGAGGATTTTTAATTCCGGATATTCGGTTTTTATCCGTTTGATAGCCGCGACCGGATCAAACTCCGGCATGGCCACGTCGATAACCAGCAGATCCGGCCGGAGACGAGCTAAGGAATCCTCCAGCGTGATCCCATCTCCAACCTCGCCGATGATTTGAATTTGCGGGATATTCTCCAGCGCGTTTCGCAAACCGGCGCGCACCACGGCATGATCGTCAGCAAGCAGAACCTGAACCATAGGTCCATTAGACTACATTTGGCGGAAATCAACCATCATAGGGTTTTCCCGCTTAACAATAAAGGGTTATTCATGGTCTCGTTAAGGGAAAAATAACTAGCCTCAAGGAGGGGATTCCCTACAATGATTGTATATAGGAATTTCGATATCTTACGGTAACGGAAGAAGAGATTTCCAGCGTCTTTTCCTTGTTAAGAGGAAAGAAAGGAGGTGCTCCCGCTCGTGGCTTAAGAAGAACCGGCTGTGATGCTGTGGGGGTCTTATCGAAAGGGAGGGGACATGGGGTCTCGCCGAGTTGCCCTTTCTTCTTAGCCCCGAATCTCCGTGCGACCGAAACCAACCGAGCCATTCTCATACCGAAGTTGCGAAAACCGCGTATCATAACAAAAGCATACATTAGAAAGAGGAGGAAGGAAAAATGAAACGCTTTGCTTTATACATTCTCGTGGGAGTCGTAATCATAGCCGGTATTCTCGTTTCCTGCGCAACGGCAACTCCCACTGCGGCTCCCGTGACGGGCACCGGCACGTGTCCCACGGCAGCAGCATGTCCCGAAGTGAAACCCGTTGCAGCCAAATGGTGTGCCGGCACCCGAATTGTCTTCTTCCCGGGCGGACCGGAGGGCGGCGTCTTTGCGGTGAACGTCTACAACGGCGCCAGACAGGCCGAGGAGGATCTGGGCCCCAAAGTGGACTATGTCTGGTCGAATTGGGATCCACAGAAGATGATCCAGCAATTCAGCGAAGTGGCCGCGACAAAACCGGACGGCATCGCGGTGATGGGCCACCCGGGCGATGAGGCCTTCGATGCGCTGATCGACGACGCGATCAGCAAAGGCATCATCGTGACCAGCCAGAACTCCGAACTGCCGCTGGCGCAAGCCAAGTATGCCGGCGACGGCTTCGGCTATGTCGGCGCCAAGAACTATCCGGCGGGTTATGCGCTGGGCGCCAAGGCCGTGTCGTACTTTAACCTCAAGGCGGGCGACCGCGCGATGGTCTGGGGCTTGCTCTCCCAACCCACCCGCGGCCTGCGCACCAAGGGCATTATCGACGCTTTGGAGGCAGCCGGATTGGTGGTTGACAATCTCGAGATCGACAATGCCACGAACGCGGATCCGCCCTCGGGCGCTCCGACCTTCAGCGGCTATGTTTCGTCGCATCCGGATGTCAAGCTGATCGTGCTGGATCACGGCGGGCTGACCGCCTCGGCGGAAGTCTACATGAATGCCGCCGGCAAGGCGCCGGGTTCAATTGCAATCGCCGGATTCGATCTCTCCGCCGCGACGGCCTCGGCGATCGAGAGCGGCTATACCGGCCTGGTGATCGACCAGCAGCCGTGGCTTCAGGGTTACCTCCCCATCCTGAACATCTGCTTAACCAAGGTATACGGCTTCTCGGGCCTGGACATCAACACCGGCGCAGGATTCGTCACCAAGGATAATATCGCGATAATCAAACCGCTCGCGGAAAAGAATATCCGGTAAAATTCCGGATTACGCGGACGGTTCGAGCATTCCTGCAAAGGCAGGATTGGGATCTTTCGCGGCGCGGGGCTTCCGCCCCGCGCCGCGAAGACTATCGAGGGAGTTCCATGGAATACCTACTCCAGATGAAAAATATCTCCAAGACGTTCGGCGAGGTGGTAGCCCTCCACCACGTGGACTTTGAAGTGAGAAACAACGAGATCGTGGGCTTGCTCGGCGACAACGGCGCGGGCAAATCCACGCTGGTCAAGATCGTCACCGGCTATCACCGCCCGGATCGCGGTTCAGAGATATATTGGAAGCAGGAAAAGGTTGAGCATTTATCCGTTTCGAAAGCGCGCGATTTAGGCATCGAAGTGGTATACCAAGAAAGGGCGCTGGCCGACCTGCAATCCCTATGGCGGAACATCTTCATGGGCCGGGAACTTTCCAACCGCCTGGGAGTACTGGATGAGAAAATGATGGTCCGGGAAACCCGCAAGCTTATGTCCACGGCGATGGGGTTCACCTCCTCGGCGGTCTCGCCGGAATCCACCGTCGGCACCTTTTCCGGCGGCGAACGCCAGGGCGTTGCGATCACGCGTGCGCTCTACTTCGAAGCCGAATTGATCATTCTCGACGAACCAACGATGGGCCTTTCCATTTCCGAGACCAAGAAATGCCTGGATTTTGTCGACGGAATCAAACAGGCCGGCAAATCGGCGATTTTTATCGATCACAACATCGTCCATGTCTATCCCGTCGCGGACCGCATCGTGGTACTCGACCGCGGCACGATCGCGGGCCAGTTTATGAAGGGCGAAATAAAATTCGACGAACTGATCGACCGGCTGACGCGTCTCGCTCAAACCGGACGTCTTGAAACCAATCATCCGAAGGCAAGGTAGGGAGGTATATACTCCATGGCTTCTGCAAATTCCAACGAAAGACCGCTCTCGCCCACCAAGGAAAGGGGGATATTGGCAAGGCTGCTCCGCAAGTACGCCTTGCAGATCGCCATTGTGTTCGTCGCCCTGCTATTATGGGCGTTTTTCTATTGGAGGTCGCCGCTGACCTGGGGAGCATACGATATCTACAACTCTCTCATGTCCACAACCCCATACTTTGCATTGATGGCGATTCCATTGACCTTGGTCGTCGTCGCAAAGGAAATCGACTTGTCCTTCGGTTCCATAATGGCGTGGGGCATGGCGGCTTTTTCTGTTGTCTTCTTGCTGTTAAGGGATACGAATCCCCAACTGGGCATTTATCTGGGATTTATTGCCTGCCTCCTGGCAGGTTTATTTGCAGGATGGTTAAACGGCTTCATTGTCGTTAGGCTGGGAATACCCTCTCTGGTCACAACCATCGGCACGCAGTTTTTTTGGCGGGGCGTGGTGCTGGTGATAACGAACGGTCAAGGCCTTGGCATGACGG
>CAZFPL010000046.1:0-15028 GCA_964521085.1 uncultured Anaerolineales bacterium
CTGATGCGGAATTTCGCGCTGCAAACCGCCCAAGCCCTCGAACGCCTCCGGCTGTCGGAAACGAGGGAAATCCCGAACGGCCCGGCATCGAAGAAATTGGTGAATTAAAGGAAATCCCATGCGCACCCAAATAAGACCGGCAATCACAGCCCTGGTTCTCTTGACCCTGATCACCGGCGTCCTGTATCCGCTGGCGGTCACCGGACTGGCCCAGTTGATCTTTCCCAACCAATCCAACGGCAGCCTGATCGTCCGAAACGGGGAGGTGCTCGGCTCCGAATTAATCGGCCAATCGTTCGACGATCCCAAATATTTCTGGGGCCGTCCTTCGGCGACCGCCGGCTTCCCCTACAACGCCGCGGCTTCCTCCGGATCGAACCTGGGGCCGTCGAATGCCGCTTTAAGCGACGTGGTGGAAGCCCGCATCGCCGCGCTCCGCGCGGCCGATCCCGGCAACACCCAGCCCATCCCGGTGGATCTGGTCACGGCATCGGGCAGCGGCCTGGACCCGCACATCAGCGTCGCGGCCGCTCTCTACCAGGTGCCCCGGATCGCGCGCGCTCGGGGGTTGCCGGAAAGCGCCGTCATCGACCTTGTCGACCGTTATACCGAGGGGCGGCAATTCGGTTTTCTCGGCGAACCGCGGGTTAACGTCCTGCTTTTGAACCTCGCACTGGATGGCATACAATAAAGCGCATGACGCCCGAAAAGGACACGCGGCCCGATCCCGACTTCTTGCTGGCGAAACTCCAGGCGGAGGAAAAGGTGCGCCGCCGCGGCAATCTGAAGATCTTCCTCGGGTACGCGGCCGGCGTGGGCAAGACCTACGCGATGCTGGAAGCCGCACGGCAACGTAAATCGCAGGGGGTCGACGTCGTAGCCGGGTACGTTGAAACGCACGGGCGCGCCGAAACCGAGCGCCTGCTTGAGGGCCTGGAAATCCTGCCGCGCGGCGAAGTGGAATACCGCGGAATCCGGCTCCCCGAGATGGACGTCGACGCCGTTCTGGCGCGGCACCCGGCGCTTGTGCTGGTGGATGAATTCGCGCACACCAACGCGCCTACTTCGCGCCACCCCAAGCGCTACCTCGACGTCGAGGAAATCCGGGATGCCGGGATCGACGTCTTCACCACGCTGAACATTCAACACATCGAAAGCCTGAACGACGTGGTCGCCCAGGTGACGGGCGTCGTCGTGCGGGAGACCATACCCGACCGGGTGTTCGACCAGGCGGAGGATATCGAGGTGGTCGATCTTCCGCCCGACGAACTGCTGATCCGGCTTCGGGAAGGGAAGGTTTACGTCCCCGATCAGGCGGCGCGGGCGGTTGCGAATTTTTTCCGCCGCGGCAACCTGACCGCTCTTCGCGAGATCACCCTGCGCCGCGCCGCCAAGCGCGTGGACGATCAGATGCGGGCCTATATGCACGCGCGCGAGATCCCCGGCCCCTGGGCGGCGGGGGAACGGCTGATGGTATGCATCAGCCCGGGGGCACTGGGCGAACGGTTGATCCGCTCCGCCCGGAGATTGGCGGACGAATGGCAGTGCGAATGGCGGGCGGTCTATGTGGAATCTCCCGACCACGCCCGCCTGTCCGCTGCGGAACAGGAACAAATCGCCCACGCGTTGACGCGCGCGGAAGAGTTGGGCGCCAAGACGGTCACCCTGAGCGGTTCCCCGCTGCAACAAATTCTTCTCGATTATGCCCGCCGGCACAACATCACGCGCATCCTCGTCGGCAAGCCCCTGCGTCCGATCTGGCAGGAGTGGCTGCGGGGATCCCTGGTCAACCGGCTGATCCGGGAAAGCGGACCGATCGACGTCTTTGTCATCAGCGGGGAGCAGGAGAAATCCGAACCGGTTCCGGTGAGAGGATTTTTCCCCCACCGCCCGTTGAACCGCTATCTTTGGAGCGTGCTCCTGGTGGCCGCCGCCACAGCCCTGAGTTTTTTCATCAGGGACTATATTACCCCGACCAATCTCGTGATGGTCTACCTCCTCGCGGTCGTGATCGCCGCCACCAACCTGGGCAAGGGGCCGTCGATGCTGGCCTCCCTGCTCGGAGTTCTGGCGTTCGATTTCTTTTTCGTCCCGCCCTACCTGACCATGGCGGTTTCGGATACCGAATACATCCTGACCTTCGCCGCCCTGTTTGCGGTCGGATTCGTCATCAGCCAGCTGGCCGACCGGCTGCGGGTTCAGGCGGAATTCGCCGAACGGCGCCGGATGGAAACCGCGTCGCTGTACGGCTTGAGCCGCGACCTGTCCGTGTCGAAGGGCATGGACAGCATTCTCCGGGCCATCACGGATAATATTTCCCAGACCTTCGACCGCGACGTGCTGGTCTTTCTGCCGGACAAGGCGGGGAACCTCGAACCGATCGCGGCCACCCAAGATTTTCAAACCGGTGAAAACGAATTGGCCGTCGCCGAATGGGCGTTTAAACACGGGCAGACCGCCGGACGGGGCACCGACACCCTCCCCGCCGCCCAGGCGCGATACATTCCATTGCGGACCGCCAACGCCGTCGTCGGCGTCCTCGCCGTTCGGCCGCACGATCCCTCACGCCACCTCCCCCCGGAAGGGTACCGCCTGCTGGAAGCGTTCGCGAGCCAGGCGGCGCTCGCCGTCGAACGGGTTCAGCTTTCCGAGCAGGCGCAGCAGGCGAAGCTTCTCGAGGCGACCGAAAAGCTGCAATCCGCCCTGCTCAATTCCCTCTCCCACGACCTGCGCACACCGCTGGTCTCGATCACCGGCGCAGTGACCAGCCTGGACGAACAATCGGAGGCGTTGAGCGAGGAGGACCGTCGCAGTCTGATCCGAACCGCCCACGAGGAAACCGAGCGCTTAAACCGCCTGGTGGGCAATTTGCTTTCCATGACCCGGATCGAAAGCGGCGCGCTCCATCTGCACCGTCAACCGGAGGACGTCCAGGACATCATCCGCACGGCGGTGGAACTACTCGGCAATCAAGCCGCGGAGAATCCGATCCGGGTGAATATCCCGCCCGACTTCCCGTTGATCCCGGCGGACTTTGCCCTGATCGCCCAAGTATTGGTCAACATCTTGGAGAACGCCGTAAAATATTCACCGACCGGTTCGCCGATCGACGTCAACGCGGGAGAGGACGGATCGACCGTCCATATCGAAGTCGCCGACCGCGGAGTCGGGATACCTCCCGAAGAGACGGTCCATGTATTCGAGAAGTTTTACCGCGTGCAGCGGCCGGAAAACGTCAGCGGATCCGGTCTGGGTTTATCGATCAGCAAGGGGATCATCGATGCGCACGGCGGGAAAATTTTCGCCCTGCCCCGCGCCGGCGGCGGAACGGTCATTGCCATCGAACTGCCGCTATTGGAATGAGACCCCCGATGCCGGAAGACGCCCGCAGGATCCTGGTAGTCGACGATGAAAATCCCATCCGCCGTTTTTTACGGGTAGTGTTGGGAGCCCAAGGGTATTCCGTATTCGAAGCCGCAAACGGTCAGGAAGCGTTGAATTCCGTGCCCGGCAACCGGCCGGATCTGATCATTCTGGACCTCGGCCTGCCCGACATCGACGGAGTGGAAGTCACGCGCCGCCTGCGCGAATGGTCGCAGACCCCCATCATCATCCTCTCGGTGCGGGAGGGGGAGACTGATAAAATCGCCGCCCTCGACGCCGGGGCGGATGACTACCTCGTCAAGCCCTTCGGCACCGGGGAGCTCTTGGCGCGCATCCGCGCGGCCCTGCGCCGACAAGCCGACGAGGCCGAGGAATCCGTTTTACAAGTGGGAACGCTCCGGGTGGACCTTTCCCGCCGGCTGGTCACCGTGGAAGACCGCGAAATCTCCCTGACCCCGACGGAATACGATTTGTTGCGGGTCTTGATGCAGAATGCGGGGAAGGTGATAACCCATCGCCATCTGCTGCGCCTGGTTTGGGGACCCACCTACGAAAACGAAATGCATTTGCTGCGGGTCAATGTCAGCAATTTGCGGCGCAAGCTCGAGCTAGATCCATCCTCTCCGTCCCCAATCCGCACCGAACCGGGAGTAGGATACCGCCTGATCGAATAGCCGTCCTTTTTCCCCGCTTCCCATCCCACCGGGTAATTTGCCGCTTCCTGCGAAAGACTCCGTGACCCAAGAGGGTCGATTCAACCAGGTGCGCGCTCTCTCTGCATCACTGAGCTGCGATCCACCCTGGAAAACCGATAGTTGGTTTTTCGGGAAAATACCTTATAATTCGACATCTTTTTCCGGAGTGCGAGGGAGCATGGATCACCTGCAAATTCCGTCCGATGTAAAAAATCCCAAAGCCCTGGCGTGGGTACGGGAGATGGCCGCGCTGTGCAAACCGGATTCGGTGTATTGGTGCGACGGTTCGCAGGCCGAATACGACCGCTTGTGCGGCGACCTGGTGAAATCCGGGACGTTCATCAAGCTCAATCCGGAGAAGCGTCCGAATTGCTTCCTCGCGCGCTCCGACCCGGGCGACACAGCCCGCGTGGAAAACCGCACCTTTATCTGCAGTAGATCCAAAAGCGACGCCGGGCCGACCAATAACTGGATGGATCCGGCGGAGATGAAAGTCACGCTGACGCGGCTTTTCGACGGCAGCATGCGCGGCCGGACGATGTATGTAATCCCGTACAGCATGGGTCCGCTGGG
This sequence comes from uncultured Anaerolineales bacterium, assembly GCA_964521085.1. Lineage (GTDB taxonomy): Bacteria > Chloroflexota > Anaerolineae > Anaerolineales > RBG-16-64-43 > JAFGKK01. Next base: position 4,653 of record CAZFPL010000046.1, read on the forward strand.
CTCCGACATCGCGCACATCGGGATCGAGTTGACCGACTCGGCGTACGTGGTCGTCAACATGAAGATCATGACGAGGATGGGCAAAGCAGTGTGGGATGCCCTGGGTGAAAAGCCCTTCGTCCCCTGCCTGCATTCCGTCGGCACTCCGCTTTCCCCCGGTCAAAAAGACGTCCCCTGGCCGTGTAACGCCGAAAATAAATACATCGTGCATTTCCCGGAAGAGCACGCCATCTGGTCCTTCGGGAGCGGCTACGGCGGGAATGCGCTGCTCGGGAAGAAGTGCTTCGGGCTGCGGATCGCCTCCACCCTGGCCCGTGAAGAAGGCTGGCTGGCCGAGCATATGATGATCGTCGGAGTGCAATCCCCCGACGGCCGTAAATCCTACGTCGCCGGAGCGTTTCCGAGCGCTTCGGGAAAGACCAATCTCGCGATGATCATCCCTCCGGCCGGGTTCGGGGCCTGGAAGGCGACTACGGTGGGAGATGACATCGCCTGGATTAAACCGGGTCCCGACGGCCGATTGTATGCGACCAATCCCGAAACGGGGTACTTCGGCGTAGCCCCCGGCACCTCGATGAAATCCAATCCCAATGCGATGAAATGCATCGCCCGGAATTCGCTCTTCACCAATGTCGCTCTTACGCCCGACGGCGACGTATGGTGGGAAGGCCTGACCAAGGAATTGCCCCCGGAACTCATCGATTGGAAAGGGCAGCATTGGACTCCCGCCTCGGGGGAGGTTGCGGCGAACCCGAATGGACGCTTTACAACCCCGGCCACGCAATGCCCGGCGATCGATCCGGATTGGGAGGATCCGGCCGGGGTACCGCTCTCGGCCATCATCTTCGGTGGCCGCCGGAGCCGGCTGGTGCCGCTTGTGTATCAGGTGCGGGATTGGGCAAGCGGTGTGTATCTTGCCGCCACCCTCGGCTCGGAAACAACCGCCGCCGCGGCGGGGGCCGTGGGCAAGGTCCGGCGCGATCCGTTCGCGATGCTTCCCTTCTGCGGCTACAACATCGGGGATTACATTTCCTACTGGTTGTCCTTCCAATCCAAAGGCCTGCGCCTCCCGCCGGTCTTCGGCGTCAACTGGTTCCGGAAGGACGCGAATGGAAAATTTTTATGGCCCGGATACAGTCAGAACATGCGCGCCCTGGAGTGGATCGTGGAACGAGCGAACGGCGCACGCGACGCAGTGGAAAATCCGCTCGGATTCGCGCCCCGCTACCGGGATCTGAACTGGAACGGGCTCGAGACGTTCACGGAAGCGCAATTCAATGAGATCACGACCATCGACCGGGGAGCTTGGAAAAGCGAACTGCAATCCCATGACGAATTCTTCGGTTTGCTGGGTGATAAATTCCCCGTTGAATTGAAAGCCGAACGGAATCGATTGGAAACCGCCCTGGGATAGGGAAAGATCCATGGATTGATCTGCGCCCGCGGAGACAACACGATCATGGAACCGGCCGATCCAAGGGAAGGATCGGCCGGTTTTTGTTACGCTTTTATGCGGGGGGAACCTTCCGATTGAACATTTTTCGAACGCGCTCCACAAACGCGGACGAGGTCAGGGGAACGGCGGCAAAACCCGCCAACACACTCCAGGGAGCGATCAGGAGGAGGTAATACCGCTGCCAGGCAAGCGGATTAATAATCAGCAAAGCCGCCGCCGGAACCGAAAACCATAGGAATAGGAAGAACGCCTCCCACCCGCGCCGCTGAGAGAAAAGCGCGCACAATCCACCGGCAGCGAGTACCAGGATGATCACCCCCCAAACTGTTCCACCCCCGCGCCCGTCAAGGTGCGAGTCCTCATAGGTCCGGATTTGCGACTGCTCCTCCTCCAGAGAATCCCATACAAGGGATTCGTAATACTGGGTCTTCGCAAACAACAATTGATTCCCCATTTCCCCGATTCGGGAACCGAAGGAAGGCAGATCCATACCGAGAGTCTCGTGCACTCCCATCAGTTCGGCCCGGGCTTCGGCGATGATCCTAATGGGCTGATAGATTCCACTCCAGGCCCGGGGAGAGAATACCGTTATTCCGATCGCCGCTGCGATCGAAAGCACCGGGAGTATCCAGCCGCGCCGGCCCGCTGCGGCCAGCAAAACCAGAAAACAGGACATCGAAAAGGAAAGCAGTAAAAGCCAATGCAGCGGGTATCCCCACCACACCGGCATGAGGATGTAAAAAACCGATAATCCAAGCAAGCCGGACCCAAGCCAGCCGAACAGCAGCCGCAGGCGCGCATGATGTTTTTCTCCCAGCGGCCATTCCCTTCCGGCAGATCCGAGGAGCAGGAGGAGTACCAGAAACACGGGCATGACGATCAAGGCGGATGAATGTTTACTCGCCAGAGCGCATCCACTGGCCAGGCCGAGCAAGCCGTACCCGCCGGCTATGCGCCATCCGCGCGGAGAAGCCGTCCGCAATTCGCGCGCCACCAGCAGTCCGCAGAAGACGACCAGTGCGGTGAAAAACAGCATCGCCCCCTCCTGCATCGACCGCCTTCCGTTGACAAGGATGGAGGGCGACGTGGCGTACAGGAACGCGGCGATCCAAGCCGCGGGCCGGGAGCGGGAAAGCTGCAGCGCGATTAGGAACACCAGTACGATGCTGGCCGCGGTAAACAGGGTCGACGGGATCCGGGCGACGTCCAGCAAACGGGTGGTTGGCATGTTGCCCTGCCGGACATTGAAATCCCACTCATCGTACACGCCGGGCGGATACCAGCGCCAGAATCCATTCAAATCGCCGCGGTCCATTCCGGCAATACTCCACGCCAGCCCGATCGTCAGGGGATCGACCGCGCCGGTCAGCACCCGCTGGTATTGCTCCTCCGACCAATAGGCGGACGCCGGATGGAACACCACCTTTTGCACGGAATGATCCTGGAAGATGTACGCGAAATCCATGCTCAAACGAATGAGCGTCGATTCATCCCCGTGATAAGGCACACGGGTCATTCCATAAAAAACGTAAATCCCCAGCAGCACGACGAACAATCCGTCGAGAAATCGGAGCAACCTTTTTCGGTCTTTCTGCGCGGACATAGAATGATCCATTCCCTCCGGCTCTATTCCCTTGCATTCGAAGAGGCGATGGCTCGGTTTTTACACAGCCGAAAATGGATATCAATAAACAATGATCATTACCACGGCGATAAAAAACAGGAATACCCCCACCGCCGCCGCACCACCGATGATGATCCGCCGCTCCCTGCGTTTCGCTTTTTCCGCCAACTCGGCCGAGCGCTGCATTCTCCGTCGGTCCGCTTCGCGGAGAATCTCCAGCCGCGACCGGGATTCCATCTCTTCCATTTCCCGGAGTGAAGAAGCTCTCTGTAGCAATTCCTGCCGCCGGATTTCGGCGGATGCGCTGACCGACCGGAAAGCATGCGCGAGGGGATCCAATTCCCTTCCGCACCCGCTGCAGCGGTCCATCCCACTCCAGTTGATTTGGCCGCAGCCCGGGCAGGTCGCCGTCAGGTCAACCGTGCACTGCGCGCAGGCGGGCGTTCCGGCCGCGTTCACATGGCCGCATCGCGGGCAAAGGGTGAACGGTTCCGCAAGAACGACCCCGCAATCGGCGCAGCGTAAACCGCCCCGGGAATCCGGATCCAACACCGCCCCGCACGCCGGACATTTTTGTGATTCCATGAATGTATCCGATCCTTTTCCTTTCAAGATTGTACCGTTTTTCACCAGATTCACCGCAACGTAATCCGCCAATTCCTTATCGAGTTCAGACCGGCAACGAAATCGGTCACGCGACCCCACCCATCTGTGATCCGTCGGATGAGTTCCATCCACCTTTCCTATTGCCTACCCGCTTTTCCCATAGGAGAAACAGGCGTTCTGGAAGAAATGATTCCGTCCGGGAGGATTTCAGAAAAACCGCCTTCCTGCGCCGACCGGAAGGATCACACCTTCCCCGCTTGCGCAGAAATAGGTAAAATAAAACTCCGCGTTCCCATCCCATCCGGGAAACCGCCGCCTTCCCGTTGTCATCGAATATCACCCGCCCTGCGGATCGGTTTTGCGATCTCCCGCGGTGGATCGCTGCTCCGGGAGCATCAAATTCGATCATCCCCGACCCTGACTCCGGAGACGAAATGGGGATCCCGCAATCCAGGAAAGGACCGGTCCATGCCAAGCAGTTCCATGCACGAAAAATTAATACCCCCCTACGGTGGAATATTAAAGAATCCGATGCTTCACGGCGAGGAGCGGCGGGAGTGGATCGAAAAAGCCGGCCATTATCCTTCGATTCAACTCACCGCCCGCTCCCTATGCGACCTGGAGTTGATATCCTGCGGTGGATTTTCCCCGCTTGACCGTTTTCTGGGCAAGGCGGATTACGAGCGTGTGCTGCATGAAATGCGGCTCCGCGACGGGACCCTGTTTCCCATCCCCGTAACTCTCCCGATCCAGGAGAAAGTCCTCCCGGCTGCCGCGGATTTTCTGGCGCTAAGGGACGAGCACAACAATTTGCTCGCAGTGATGCAGGTGGAAGAGGTTTTCGATTGGGATCCCCAAGAAGAAGCCCGCCAGGTCCTACGGACGACTGATCCCCGGCACCCGCTGGTGTCGGAGATGAGCCGGTGGGGAAATCGCTGCATATCCGGCGCGCTGAAGGTTGTGAATCCTCCCCACTACTACGATTTCGCGGACCTTCGTCGGACTCCGGCCGAGGTGCGCGGTCTGCTGGAAAAGATGGGGCATGCCAAGGTGGTTGCGTTCCAAACGCGCAATCCCCTGCACCGGATTCACGAGGAGCTCACCAAACGGGCCGCGGCCGAAGTCGGAGGCAGCCTGCTGATCCACCCCGTGGTGGGGATGACCAAGCCCGGCGACGTGGATCACTACACGCGGGTGCGGATCTACCGCGCGCTGGTGGAAAAATATTACGACCCCGGAACGACCCTTCTGAGCCTGCTTCCGCTTGCGATGCGGATGGCCGGACCGCGGGAAGCGCTCTGGCACGCGATCATCCGCCGCAACTACGGCGCGACGCATTTCATCGTCGGTCGGGATCATGCCGGACCCGGAAAAGACAGCAACGGAAAACCCTTCTACGGCCCGTACGACGCCCAGGAACTGGTCGCCCGCTTCGCGGCGGAGACCGGAGTAACGCCGGTACCTTTCCGAGAGCTTGTCTATCTGCCGGACAATCAGGAATATGTCGAGGAATCCGAAGTTCCGCCCGGCGCAAAGATCGCCACGATTTCCGGGACCGAAGTGCGGGAGGAATATCTGGCGAAGGGGAAACTGCTCCCTGAATGGTTTACGCGCAAGGAAACAGCGGAAATTCTCTCACGCACCCACCCGCCCCGGCACCACCAAGGATTCTGCATCTGGTTCACGGGTCTGAGCGGAGCGGGAAAGTCGACCACGGCGGATGTGCTCACCTCCCTGCTTCTGGAGCGCGGGAAGCAGATCACCGTGCTGGACGGCGACGTAGTCCGCACCCATTTATCCAAAGGGCTGGGCTTCAGCCGCGAGGACCGGGACACCAATATTCTGCGCATCGGATTCGTCGCCAGCGAGATCGTCCGGCACCAGGGGGTGGCGCTGTGCGCCGCGGTCAGCCCCTACCGGGCGGCACGCAACGAAGCGCGCAAGATGGTCGGCGAAGATCAATTCATAACGGTGTTCGTGGACACGCCGATCGAAGTCTGTGAACAACGCGATTCCAAAGGCATGTACGCCCGCGCCCGGCGCGGCGAGATCAAGGGATTTACCGGCGTCGACGATCCGTACGAGGCGCCGATCCATCCGGAGATCACGCTGAACACGGTCGATCACACGCCGGAAGAGAATGCGCGGAAGATTATCGCCTTTCTCGAGCAACGGGGTTTCCTGACACCCCAGAAATAACTGAAAAGAATCCACGAAGCCTGCCCCGGTTGGGGTAGGCCGGGGAACACGAAGGGAAACCTGAAGGACACGAAGAATTAATATTAATTTAATTCCTTCGTGTCCTTCTGATTTTTCCCTGGCCCGCCTGTGCGGTCCGGGGCGGGCTTCGCGCCCTTCGTGGATTCCGCAGCCGATGAATTACCAAATGCCCGGCACCAGCCGATAACGAACCTTGTCGGCGTATTCCTTGTATCCCGCCAACTCGGCTTGAAGCATGCGGTCCTCCAGGGCCGTGCGCAGGAGAATCAGCAGCGCGCAGGCTACGCCGGTCAGGCCGGCCCACCAAGAGCCGAGCATGATCGGCGTCGCCAGATACACGGCAACCTGACCAAGATTGGATGGATGGCGGATAAACCGGTACGGGCCGCCGGTGGCCACGGTGTGTCCGCGTTCCTTCTGAATCCGCACGGTCAGCGAGAAAAATGCATTCGAAGCCGTAGCCCAGACGGTGATGGCATACCCGGCCGCCACCAGCACCAGCGCAATCACTTGCACGGCCACAGTCATGTTCACCGTCCAATGGTTGCGCACATCCATCCCCGCGACCACGTACCCGGCCAGCGCCAGCACGCCGACGATTCCCAACAGCACCGCATCCCAGGATTTGGCCCCTTTTGCCGGGCTGACCCGGTCTGCCAGGAGCTGCGGGTACCGCGGGATGACCGCCCAGCCGGTGCCGACGACCCAAGCCGCCATGAGGATCACCAGCACCCAGCCCCATCCCCAATCCCACCGGCCGGCGGAGACGAACAGGAACAGCGCCAGCATCACCAACCCCATCGACTCGCGAACCGCCCAGCGGGCGACGATGCGGGAGGTGTCGGGGGATTGCGTATCTTGTTTATTCTTCTCCATGGTTCCTCCGATGCTAGAACATGAGATTTGGGATTCCACGAAGGACACGAAGTTAAACCAGAAGGGCACTAAGGTTTTTTTATTTAATTCTTCGTGTCCTTCAGGTCTTCTTTCGTGTTCCCCGGCCTACCCCAACCGGGGCAGGCTTCGTGGATTCTCTTTCATTCGTAATGCAGCGCCTGGATGATATCCAGCCGCGAGGCCTGGCGGGCCGGGATGATAGCCGCCAGCACGCCGAACAACAGGCCGAAGACGACCGCCACGATGATCCCGCTCGCCGGGAAGGCATACCCCATCGGGAAGACGGTCCCCATCGCGCTGATGAAGGTGAATCCCAGGTACCAGCCGGCGACGACTCCGAAGAGCGTGCCGATCGCCGCCAGCAGAAGCGCCTCCGCCGTCACCATCGAGCCGATCTGTCCGCGGGTGGCGCCCACGGCGCGGATCATCCCGATCTCGCGCGTCCGCTCAATCACCCCGATCGCCAGCGTGTTGAGCATGGCGATGAACGAAGGAAATGCGAGCAGGCCGAACAGGGCGTACATGACGGAGAACGCCGCCTCGAACTGGGCTTTCATGGTTTCATAATATTCCCGCCCGGAGATCAGTGAAAACTGCGGGTAGTCGGCCGCGATTGCTTTAATTTGGGGATCCACCTTCCCGCGGTCCGTTCCGGGCGCGAGGTTGAGCTGGAGAAACACGTCTTCGGTCTTTCCGAAGTCGGTTTGCAGGTTCGCTTGCGAGATGAACGCTGTGGTGATTTTGACGTTGATCAGATCGGATGCGACGGCGGCTATGCGATAAGGAACCGGTCCGCCGGGTGTAAGCAAATCCACCGTGTCACCCATCTTGGCGCCGGTGGCGGTCAGGAACGATGTGTTGACGATCATGGCACGGCCGTCGGCCAAGTCTTGATAGGAGGATTCATCCCCCTGGATAAAATACAGACCGCTGACCTTGGGGAACGCCACCGGATCAATCCCCAGAAGCGAGACTCCGGCGTCGTTGATCTTCGTACCGGCAAAACGGAAGGTACTGATGTCTCCGACCCCATCCACTCCCCGCAACCGCTCCACGAATTCCGGTCCCGCACCCACGTTGGTGTTCCAAACGGAGATGGATGGCGGGATGAAGAGGTAGTCGCTTCCCAGGCTTTTACGCATCATGTCGTACATGATCACCGACAGACTGGCGACCATGCCGCCGGCGGCGACGATGACGGCCAGTCCGAGCATTGTGGCGGAAACGGTCACCGCCGTGCGCGACGGCTGACGGACCAGATTCCCCTGCGCCAGCTCGCCGATCCCGCGGCGGGCATAGATCCACCCGACGAACTTGCCGAAAAATCCGGTGATCGGCCGGATCAGGATCGGCGCCACCATCACCAGGCCGATCAGGAATAGAAAGCCGCCGGGAACAAGAAGCGATTCATACCCGGACAGCAGCGTCAGAACGGAGAGGACGATGATCACGATCCCGACGATCGATCCGATCCCGATTTTCCGGATCCACCCCGTCTCCGCCATCGAAGGCCGCAACGCCTCGAGCGGCGTCACCCGGCTGGCGCTCCGCGCCGGGATCAGGCCGGCCAGGACGGAAACGCTGACTCCAAGCAGGAGGCAAACCACCACCAATCCGGGGGAAACCACCGGATCACTCATGTTGATATTCAGGAATTTGCCGATCATCGGCGACATCAGTTTCAACAATCCGGCGCCGAACAGATACCCGAATCCCAACCCCAGGGCGGAACCGATAATTCCCTGCAGGAGCCCTTCGGCCAGGATCATCCCGGTGATCGTGCCCCGGGTGGCGCCCAGGGCGCGGAGCATGCCGATATCGCGGCGGCGTTCGGCGACCACGGTACGGAAGGTGTTGAAGATGATGAACCCGCCCATGAACAGCGCCAGCAACCCGAACAGGCCCACGGCCGCCTGCCCGAGCTGCAATGCGGCGAACAGGTCCGAACCGGACATCAGCGCGCCGACGTGATAGCCGGGTCCGATCGCCGCTTCGACGGCTTTTTGGATTTCCGCGCGGCGCGCTTCACCGGCTCCCGTTTCCACATTGATATCAATCGTATTGATCTTGCTGCCCTCATTCGTCATGCGTTGCGCCTGCGGCAGCGTCACCAGCACTTCCTCGGTGCCGGGCTGGGTCCGCGGCGGCAGGATTCCGATAACGGTCAGCCGCACCACTCCCTGGGTGGTGGGAAGCGGGAACTCATCCCCCAATCCGATCCCCAGTTTATCCGCCAGGCTCTGCGAGATTACGGCAGAGTTGGTATCGGCGGCGGTCAGAAAACGTCCGCTCTCCTGAACCGGGTAGGCGCGGACCGAGCGAGCCGCATCCGGATCCAACCCGATCAGATTGAGGACCGTGATCGAAGCGGATTGGGCGGTCGCATCGCCGAAAAAGCCGGCCGGCAGATTAACCGTCCGGACCAAGGTGGGGGACACGGCGCGCACGCCGTCCATACCCTGAATGGTCTTGACGATCTCCGGTGCAAAGGATTCGCCGGAGGCAAGCGTCACACTGTAATCCACAACTCCCGACATGCCTTGCAGGTTTGCCTGCAGGGCGGAGATCATCGTCGGCAGTATGATATTCATCCCGAAAATGACCAGCACGCCGAAGATGACGGCCAGCGTGGTCAGGAAGGTTCTTAATTTGCGCCCGCTGAGGTAGCGCCAGGCAAGTGTCAGTTGGAGGTTCATGGCATCCTCCTATTCTCCAATTTCCCGCATTTTTTCGGCGAGCATTTTTGCCTTGTCGCCGGATTTGCGCTCGAGGACGGTCTCGTCGACGATCGCGCCGTCCTTGAGAAAGATGATCCGGTTGGCATAGGCGGCGATGCGCGGGTCATGGGTGACCATCACCACCGCCCGGCCGAATTCTTTCGAGACCCGGGCCAGCAACGCGGCGATCTCGTCGGCGGCGCGGGTGTCGAGGTTGCCGGTCGGCTCATCGGCCAGGATCAGCGCCGGGTCGGCCACGAGCGCGCGGGCGATGGCCACACGCTGCTGTTGCCCGCCGGAGAGCTGGTCCGGACGGCTGTGGAGCCGGTCGCCCAACCCGAACTTCTGCAGCCACTTGACGGCATGCTTCTTCGCTTCGGCCGGACGAACCCCGTCGAGGGTGACCGGCAGCGCGGCATTTTCCGCGGCATTGAGGACGGGGATCAGGTTATAGAACTGGAACACAAAGCCAATCCGCTTGCGGCGGAGTTTGGCCAGGTCGTCATCCTTCATAGCGGCCAGCGCCGTGCCATCGATCGTCACCTTCCCGTCGGTGGGCCGGTCCAAGCCGCCCAGTAAATGCAGAAGTGTGGATTTGCCGCATCCGCTGGGACCCATCACGGCAACGAACTCGCCCGGATTGACCTGAAGATTGACGCTGTCAAGGGCGGTCACCGCTGTCTCCCCGGAGCCGTAAACCTTCGTAAGATTTTCAGTCTGAATGAGAGCCATTGTTGCCTCGCTTGATGCTTTAAATGGCGGTCGGATGAAAGGCCGCGCGGCGACACCGTCAATCGCCGCGGTACTGGGTACACAAAAAGAGCCCCGCACCAACTACCTGATCGTCATGCCCGCG
>CAZFPL010000046.1:15128-21909 GCA_964521085.1 uncultured Anaerolineales bacterium
GTGAACTTGACGGGCATCCATTCCGGCCATCCCTGGATTCCCGCTAAAAACCGCGCGGGAATGACGACCAAACCAGGACAAGACATCATCCCCTAGAAAGTGCAATCCTCTTTGTCCGTTAACCCAAAGCATTGGTTTCCCTTGATCAATCCGCCGGCTCGAGATTGGGATCCGGCGGACTTTTTTTCGGCCTGCCCCTCGGCCGCAAGTCCGGCTCCCGGACAGGTTGGCTCTTGATTTCATCCAGCCGCGCTTCGAGCATATCCAACCAGCGCAAATCGGCTTCCAAATGCATGACCGTTTTATCCAAAAGCAGGATCAGCGAGAGTTCGCTGTTCGGATCCGCCTCGGACCGCCGGGCGGTCGCCCGGTGGAGTTCCTGGTAGAGCATCGCCCGCTCACGGGAGATGATCTTTCTCGAATCCACCAGCCCGGTGGCGAGGCTGAGAACCATCTTGAGGTACGTTCCATCCCGCTGATGGTCGGGCGGATCATTGACCTCGAACCAGCGCTCCAGCTCTTCGCGGCCCCGGGCGGTTATCGAAAAAACCCGCTTCTCCGGATTTCGATTTTTCCTCCCGCCCTGCGCCTTCACCAGGCCGGCTTCTTCCAGCCGGGCAAGCGTGGAATAAATCTGGGCTGGTTTGAGATCCCAGTTCTGTTCCCCGCCGACCACGGCCAGGAAGGCAGCCCGCAGTTCGTAACCGTACCGCGGCTGAAGGGTAAGCAGACCCAGAATTCCGTGTTTTACGCTCATAATTAGTAACTTAGTGAGTATTTATTTTTAATAATATAAACTCGGTTTATATTTTTGTCAAGGCAGAGTTTTCCCCTCCCCTCGCGGCCTTTTTTCTCCCCCTCCTCCGCTCTCCCCCAACAGGTGCGAAAATGGCGCATCCGCTTTATTCTGCTTCCAATTCACGGAACCCTTGGGGAAGGGTATCGGGCAAGCCGAGGTGAATGGGAGAGGGCTGTTAAGGAGAAAGGGCAAACACCGCGATTCTATTGGATTGTCAAAGCTCATCTGTATATAATAGGGAGCAGGGTTGAGGGCATCAATATCGGGACATCGGGTTTCTATCTGCGTCAGGGAGGTGGTTTTCATGTCAAACAAAACCCCGGTCGGTAACGTCGCACGGAGCTATGGTTTGCTTCGAGATTCCCTCCCGGGAATCGAAGTGGATCCGAGGATCTGGGGACCCAAAGCGTTGGAGTTTCTCTCCACGATGGCGGGAACCGGACCCCTTTTCAAGCAAGCCGCGTCCGACATTATTCAACAGGAAATAAAAATCTATATTACGAGGGAAGCCAAAGGCGTCGGCGCCGGGTGGCATGAGAGTTTCTCCGGCGAACGATGGATATCGATCGATAAAAGCTTCGGATTCATCGACAGCATCATCGCGCTCGGCCATGAAACCCACCATTTGCAGCAAACCATCCGGACAAGGTGCTCCGTCGAGGGAGAATATTCCGCGTGGCGGCTGGGTTTCCGATTGCGCGCGGAATTATCCTCGTCCGAGGGCGTGACGCTCATGTCGGTGGATGAGCAAAGGCTGGCATCGATGCCCGACAATCCGACCCGCGCAGATCTGAAGGCCGCGCAAATCCTGATGCAGAAGATGGCCGGGCCGGATTACCTCATCGGCAAGGCGCCGCTGCAGGGGAAGGATTGGCAGACGGCTTTACTCGTGCCTTTTGTTAAAACAATGAATGGTCTCATGGGAAGAGGGAATCGGATATAAATTTCCACTCTTCACCCGCCCGACCCTCCTCCATTTTGCTTCGCTGACCGCGCAGGATTCATATTTAATAACCTCGCCATCCCACGGCGAAGGATTGGAACAAATACCCAGGATGTCGGTATCCTTAATCGAAGGGAAGCGGTTTGGCGGTATCATGGAGATCAGAAACCACATAAACTTAGTGTAGAATTAATTGTCGGTCATCGCTTTCCCGGAGTGCGTTAATCCGCGTTTATCTCTTCCTTCCATCCACGCAGATGAACGTTTCATGCCTGGAAGACAACCGGTTCGACGGAATATACCCGGGCCAGCCCGGCAGGAGTCCGGCGGTATGAACGATTCACCCGGCCAAACTCGCGTGTTGAAAAACGGGAGGCAGGATATGAATTCCTTCCTCGGTCTGGTTGGGGCGCTTTCGGCGGCAGCCCTGCCGATAGCGCTCCTTTTCCTGGGCGGCGATTTGGTCACCAATAAAAACGCGATGAGAGCCTACATCCTCTCTGTCGCGGCGGTATTCGCGGTTTTCCTGGCGCTGGCCGCGGCCGGCGAAGGCATCCGCAAACGGGCTCCCAAAATAATCTGGTCCTTGGAATCGGCATATGTGACCCTGGTCGTACCTGCGGCGTGCCTGCTGATCGCGCTGACGGTTCTCCATATCCTATCTCCGGCTGGATACGTTTGGGCAATCCTTTCGGTTCACCTCATCTTCCTTCCCCTATGGTGGTTCGGCCGGAAAAGAATATCGGCCTCCGCGTTCTTCGCAAAGGCGAACCAGCGGGTGATTCAATGGATTCCGCTTTGCTACGCCGGGATTTTCTGGACCTGGTTTTCCGTGCAATATCAACCGCATTTGGGGTTGCGGTCAGCCGCGGTTCTGATCGCCGCGATTGCCGCTTTCACCCTGTTTGCAAAATCCGATAGGTTAAGAAATATCCGGCTGAGGCTGCGAAGCCACTGGTGGATGTACCTGCTGTTCGGGTCGCTTCTTATCGGATTGGTCTATCAACCGGAATTGCCCTTCGACCGCTACCATTCCAACCCGTTCCTGGCGACCATGCTGGATGTGCGCAGCGGCAAAGTCCTGTTTGTCGATGCGCTTTCCACGTACGGGGTCGGACTCATTTATTTTATCCGGGCGGTTTTTCAATTCCTCCGCCTGCCCCTTTCCTACCCCGGACTGGCCGCCGTCCTCAACGTGTTGTACATCCTCCAATTCGCCGGGCTGTTCCTCATCCTCCATAAAGCGACCAAGAGCCTCCTCCTCAGCCTGGCCGGACTCGGCGCGATCCTGTATTTCGCCTTCTTTGCCGTGGCCTGGCCGAGCATGCTGCTCGTTCCCGCGCACAGCCCTTTGCGATATGGAATGACCTACCTTCTCCTGGGAGCCGGATGGATCGGAATGAACCGCACGGGGAAGTTGTGGCGGGTCCTCGAACTGGCGCTTTTGGGAGCGGCATCCGTGTGGAGTTTGGAGACGTTCCTCTACTCGATTCTTTCTCTGAACGCTTTGCATTTCGTCGGCGACGTCCTCTTCTCCCGGCAGCGGAAAACCGGCCTGCGCACTTTCTTTAAAAGGATCGTGATGCAAATGGGGGTGGTTCTTATCTGCTGGGGCGCATGGTGGACTGCCACGTATCTATCATCCGGGCAATTTCCAAATCTCGCCTATTATTTTGATATTTTCGATTTCTTCATGTCCGTGCATCCGTACGGCTACCCAATGGATTTCCGCTCCCTCTGGACAGGGGTGTCGGCCGCCCTCTACCTCGGTTCCATACTGGCGGTGCTGTTTGCGGGATGGAAGCGGCGGGACCGGCTGCCCGTGGAAACGGCCGCCTTGCTGGCGGCCTTATCGGTCGCCGGGTTGCTGCAATACCTCTATTTCTTCATCTACGGCATTGATATACATTTTTCCCTGGTCTGCACCCCATTGATCATGGTGATAACGCTTTGGATTTTCATAACCCAGAATGAGTTAACCGCGGGAGGAATCCCGCGCCTGAACAGATGGATTTTCGGAATGGCGGTAGTGGTAAGCCTGTGGTTTTGCACCTTCCAAACCAGCACGTGGTTCTCCACCGGAATAAAGAATTCGTACCTCTATAAAATCCTTACGGATCCGCCGTCGGGAGAGAACATCACTTTCCGGGATCCCTATCGCTTCCCGGCATCGAACGACACAGTCTCGGCACTCGTGGCTTTGACGTGGAAATATGCGGCCGACGAACGGTCGATCGTTGTTTTCGCGCTTCCCGACGACCAAGTGGAAGCGCTCCTCCTCACCGGCAAGACTCACCTTCTCGACATGACGGACCCGGCTATGTGTTCGTTCTCCCGTTCCTTTTCCGCTCATATGCTGGAGCTGGCCAGGATGTATGCGGGCATACCCGAATACATATTCTACGATTCCTCATACGGCGCGCTTCTGGATATCCAGCGGGATGCGTTCCGGATCCTCACGTCCGCCGGGCGCTATTCGGTGGTCGAGATGATGGGACCCATTCTGGTCTACCATCGGGAATAACTCCAGGCGCGTCACTCCCCTTACCCCTTCCCCTCTCCCAGCTTTCTCATCTACCTCACGCCTCTAAAAAAAAGCTGTATTATTTCGTTTGGAACAAACGCTGGGAGAGGGGTAAAGAAGAACATAGCCGATCATTGTTTTCCCCTTGGGGCAATCCGCACTTATCCCCCAACCTTCAATCCGGGGTAAAATATCGTCCATTGCCATGGAAAAACCTATTCAATCGAATCTTCGCACAAACAGCCGGCAGGTTCCTGACGGGATGAACAATCCATCCGACCGCAACCCTCTCCTCCAATCCGGGATTCGCGACGCGAACGGCTTCCTGAGTCTGACAGGGATCCTTTCGGCCGCGGCCTTGCCGGTGGCAATGCTATTTCTGGGCGGTGATTGGGTAACCCGCGAAACCGCGATGGGAGCTTATTATGGAACGGTCGTTGCCCTTTTCGCGGCCTTCCTGCTGGTGTTCCTCGCAGCCCAGTGGTTCCAAAAGCGGGCTGGCTTGACGGCATGCGGTCTGCCTGCGGCCTACGTGACCCTGGTCGTCCCCATCGTGTGCGTTTTGATCGCGCTGACGGTCATCCGCAAGATCTCCCCGGCCCAATACGCATGGGCGGCAATAATTGTTCACATGGTCTTTCTTCCCATCGGATGGTTCAGCCGAAAGCAATGGATGACTTCCGCTTTCCTTTCTGAGTTGAACAAGCGGGTAATTCAACTGCTTCCGCTTTTCTACGCCGGGATTTTCTGGGGCTGGGCCTACATCGGAATTTCCATTCCGCTCCCCGGGCGGAAAGCGGTCCTCCTCCTCGTCATCGGGCTGGCCGCGCTGGCCGCGTACATGCGGTTTGGATTCCTGCGGAATATCCTGCCGGCCTTTCGAAAATTCTGGTGGGTCTACCTTCTTCTCGGACTAGCGTTGATCGGATTGGTGTATCAACCGGAGCTGCCCTTCGACCGCCACCATCTGGATTTTTTCCTCGCCCCGATCAACAACGTGCTGCACGGCAAATGGTTGTTCATCGACGCCACCTCCCAATACGGCGTCGGGGTAATTTACGCGCTGGCGGCGGTTCTTCGCGCGCTCCGGCTTCCGGTATCCTATGCCGGATTCTCCCTCGTGGTCGACGCGCTGTTCATCCTCCAATACGCCTTGTTGTTCCTGATCCTCAGGCGCGCGACCGGCAGCCTGCTGCTCAGCCTGGCCGGAATCGGGGCGGTTATTTATTTCAATTTTCTCACCACAGTCTGGACCAGCATGCTGCGGATTCCGGCCCAGGGCCCGCTGCGATACGGCATGATCTATCTCCTGTTGGGCGTCGCGCTGTACGGGATCCGCGGCGGGAAGAAACCTTTGCGGTTTCTGGAATTAATACTCCTCGGAGTCGCATCGCTTTGGAGTCTGGAAACTTTCCTGTATGTTTTGGTGTCCGTGGATGCGTTCCATTTTGTCGCCGATATCCTGTATGCGGAACGGGTCCGGGAGGGGATTCTCGTTTTCGGCAAACGGATCGCCGCGCAGGCGGGGATCATCCTGCTGAGCTGGGGCGTGTGGCTGGCTGTGTCGTTCATCGCAACGGGAAATCTGCCTAATATCTCTTATTATTTGGAATATTATGGCAACTACACATCTGCGGAGTTGTACGGCCACACGGTTGATTTTCGATCCCTTAATATCGTGATCGTAACCGCCATATACCTCCTCTCCATCCTGGCCGTCCTATTCCTTCAATTCAAACGGCGAAACCACCTTTCCGTGGAAACGGCTTCTCTGCTGATAGGCCTTTCCGTTTCCGGTCTGGTTCAAAATATATATTATTTCGTGTATGAGATCGATTATCACCTCACATTGATCTGCATCCCCCTGATCCTCGTTCTGGCTTTGTGGCTGGCCGTCATCCTCCATAGTCCGTCCGGCGGAATAATTTCCACCGGGGTCAAGGCAAGCTTCGCTCTGGCTGTCCTGGTTTCCGTTTGGATTTGCGCCTTCCAAGCCAGTCCCAATTTGTATTACAGATTTCGATCATCCATATTGTTTGTATTGTTTGACGCGATTACCACGGGGGAGAGGATCCAAATCACCAATCCTTACCTCGTCCAGCCCTCGAACGATTCCGTAAATGCCCTGGTGACCCTGATCGAAAAATACGCGCCCACCGAAACGCGGATTGCCATCTTCGCCCGGAACGAAGACGAGGTTGAAAGCCTTCTCATTACGGGGAAAACGCAACTGGTGGACATCACCAACCCGTTGATGTGCTCCGCCTCAGCCTCGTATATCACTCACATCGAAAATATGGCTCGGGAGGTTTCCGGCGAGCCCGAATACATTTTCTACGATTCCGGCGAGGGCGCCTTGATTACGCTGCAGCAAGACGCATTCCAACAGCTGATGGCAGGCGCAACCTATCAGATAATCGACCGCATGGGAGATATCGTTGTTTATAAAAAGGTGACGTCCGAATGAACGACCGCGCGGCAAGCCGCGCGGTATCACAGAGCGCAACCCCCAAGA
>CAZFPL010000047.1:0-21432 GCA_964521085.1 uncultured Anaerolineales bacterium
TGCAATGGCTGACATACAAAAACTCGTGGACGAGCTGAGCAAGCTCTCCGTGATCGAAGCGGCCGAACTGGCCAAAGCGCTCGAAGAGAAGTGGGGCGTCACCGCCGCGGCTCCGGTCGCGGTCGCGATGGCGCCAGGCGCCGCGGGCGGCGCGGCTGCGTCTGCCGAAGAGGAAAAGACCGAGTTCGCCGTCATCCTCAAGGACTCCGGCGCCAAAAGGATCGACGTCATCCGCGTCATCCGCCAGCTGACGAGCCTGGGGCTCAAGGAAGCCAAGGATCTTTCCGAGGCGGTCGGCTCCAAGGTGCTCGACGCCGTTACCAAGGAAGTCGCCACCGATGCCAAGGCCAAGCTTGAGGCCGCCGGCGCGACCGTGGAACTCAAGTAATCCTGCTGTCCGATCGAAAAATAAAAAAACCCCGCAAGGGGTTTTTTTATTTCGATATCCACTCTGAGTGTGGACTATTGGGCGAGAGTCCCGAGCCGGGACGAATGCATCTTTTCACACGCGTTGTTGTGGAATATCCGCCGCCGCTTGGTTTGAAATCCGATCCGGTGCACGAAGCAGAAATACCAGACCCACGGCGGTGGCCGCGTAAAGCATCAACGGCAGCTGATACATCCATGGTTCCAAATGCGAACCCAGGGGAAAAGACAACGCAATCAGGATCAATCCCACGAGGACCCATTTCCCCGCCCGCGGGATGTCCGGGTGCGGGAAGATGAAGGCCGCCACCCCGGTCCACCACAACGCCAGGATCGGGTAATCGACGTAGCGCACATACGGCAGCAACAGCAATCCAAGCAGCACGCCCGATCCCGCGATAAAGTGCTCACCCACTTGCCGCCTCCGCCAGGCCGCGGCCATCGACCACAGCAACAGGCCGGCAAGGAGAAACAGGAAGACGACCTGTGCGACGAACAGCAGGGGGGTCTGCTGCCACTTCAGGATGAACCGGGTGAAGTCGAAAATCGTCGAAACCGGCCAGGTGACGAGGTAGTGTCCGTCGACTTTTATCCCGAAGGCGTTGGAAAAATCCACGTGCAGATATGTGATCCACCACCCGGGCCAAAGCAGGCTGGAGCCTGCGATAAGCGCGAGGCAACCTCCTACAAAACCCAACCATAAAGCGCGTTCTTTTCGAACCAGCGCGAACCAGAATACCGGCAGCAAAAAACCGATTGCGATCCATGGTTTGAACAGGACCAGGGCGAACGCGATGCCTGCCGCCAGCGGTTTCCTGGACTCCCGCAATACCATTCCCAGAAGGAGCCCATCGGTGACCACCATCCCGATTTGGGCGGCCTGCAGGGTGCGCACTTCCATCAGGACGACCGCCATGCAAACCAACGGAATTCCCCAGGATGGAATTTTCTTTTTCAGAAGACGGACCAGCAAAAAGATCGAAAAAACCATCAGCAGTCCGTTGAACCCGGCCCATAACCGGATCGCTACGTCGAACTCGAAGAGACCCAGGGGAAGGAACAGGAACGCCACCCACGGCAGATGGTAGAGTTGATCTCCCGGCGGAAGGATGGGAGCTCCGGGATACTGAAGGATTTGAATATACGGGTCGTGACCGTCGAGCATTGTTCGGGCGGCGCACCAAAAATGCTCGAAATCGATACCCCATCCCTGCCCCAGGGCCGTCAGGAGAATCCACAGAAGCCAGAAGGCGAGGGCTGCCCACAACCCGAAAGCGAGCAAATCCTCTTTCCTCTCCCGGCTCATATTCGTGAATGGAATTCCCATCCGCCTCCTTGTGCTGGCGAGGGATGTAAAGCGTGTTGCATCGGACATATCGAGGCGACCGCGAAAGTCAAGCGATCCCCTTTCGGGGGAGTATATTAAACCGCAAGGAGTGCATTCTTTCCACGGTTCGAGTCGGTCCTGAGATGCAGGGACATTCGAATGGCAAATCGGATCAGGATTTTCCCATGCGGACCAGGATCCGATGCAACACCAGGCTTCGATCCAGGATGATCTCGCCCTCGGCCGCCCACTGGCCATCCAATTCCATCCGGATAACGCCGTGCTGGCAATGATCCGGATTCTCCACCCGGACTTCGTATACCGCCTCCCCGCAGCGGTAGCGAATTTGGAATCCGTCCCACCACGAGGGGATCACCGGATCGATCCGCATCCGGCCGTCCCGGATCTTCAATCCGAGGATTTCCTCAACCCAGATGCGATACATCCATCCCGCGGAACCCGTGTACCACGACCATCCGCCGCGGCCGACGAAGCCCTGCGTGCGATAGATGTCTGCGGCGGCGGCATACGGTTCCAGACCAAAACGCCAGACGGAATCCGTATCCCGCGCGCGTTCGACCGGATTGACCATGCGCAAAATCCTCGCGGCGCGATCGCCGTCGCCCTGCCGGGCCAGCGCCATGGCGAGCCACAACGCGGCGTGCGTATACTGGCCGCCGTTTTCCCGGACTCCCGGCGGATAGGCTTGGATGTATCCGGGAAACGGCTGAAAATTTTCGAACGGAGGATCGAACAGCAATACCAGCGCTTCGTCCTCCCGGACAAGATTTTTCCACGCCGATTCCAGGGCTCTGGCCGTGCGCTGTGGATCGGCGGCGCCGCAGATCCGCGCCCACGATTGCGGGAGGGAAAAAATTCTGGCCTCCAAATCACCGGCGGTTCCCAGCCGGGTGCCGTCGTCGAAGAAGGCCCGCAGATACCACTCCCCGTCCCAGGCCGCTTGTTCTATGTGTTGAATGACGGCCGCCTTCTCCTGCTGATACTTTTCCACAAGATCCGGGCGCGGCACCTTCGCGGAGAGTTCCGCCATTCCCTGCAGAACCTCCGCCAGGAACCAACCCAGCCAAACGCTTTCTCCTTCCCCGCCGGCCCCGACCCGGTTCAATCCGTCGTCCCAGTCGCCTGTTCCCATCAATGGCAATCCGTGCGGGCCATATGTCAGACGGCGTTCGACGGCCCGGCGGCAGTGTTCGAACAGCGTGGCATGCTCCAAAGCCGCCTCGGGCTGGCCGTAACTCTCCATCTGGTTTTTATCCACTTCCGGAGCGGACAGGAATGGAATCTCGGTCCGGAGGATTCCATCCTCGCCGGTTACGCGGACGTATTGCGCCGCGGCGAACGGGAGCCAAAGCAAATCGTCGGAGATTCGCGTTCGTACGCCGGCTCCTCCGGGCGGATGCCACCAATGCTGCACATCCCCTTCCTTGAATTGGCGGCCGGCCGCGCGCAGGATGTGTTCCCGGGTCAGTTCGGGACGGGTGTACAGGTGGGCAAGGCAATCCTGCAATTGATCGCGGAATCCATACGCCCCGCCGGATTGATAAAAAGCGGAGCGTCCCCAGATGCGGCAGCTTAAGGTCTGATAAAGCAGCCAGCGATTGACCATCAGATCCGCCGATAATTCCGGAGTGTGGATTTCGATACCGCCCAGAATTTCATCCCACTCTTTCCGGGTTTGCTGCAGCGCCTCTTCAAAGCTGCCTTCTCCCCGGTAGCGGCGAATCCACTCGCGGGCCTGTTCCAAGGATTCGGCCTGGCCCAGCATGCAGGTGATTTCCTTCCCCTCGCCCGGGGAAAGTTCCAGGTTGATCTGCAGGGCTGCGCAGGGGTCCAGGCCGGCACCCGCCCGCTGGGAGCGCTGGATCCGTTCCATGGCGGATGGATTACTCAGGGATCGGTTGCGTCCCACAAAGGATGTGCGGTCGCCGCTGTAGAATTCCGGGGGGGGATTGATGGAGGTAAACGCCACCCGATCTCCGAAATCGGGATGGTAGCGGTTCCGCGCGATCAGCGCGCGGGATTCGTCATCCCAGCGGGTGGCAATGTGCATCTGCGAGGACTCGCGATGTTCCCCCAGCGTCCATTCGACATAGTAATTGATCGATAATTTGCGAAGCCTGGGGGTGTCGTTTTTCAATCGAAGCCGTTGAAGTTTAATCGGCGTTCCCCCGCCGGAGTCCAAAGGAATCAGGACCGTGAGTTCCTGTTCGATCCCGTTGCTGTTGTGTTCGAATACCGTATACCCGGTTCCATGCCGGGCGCGATAAGGCGTTTCCTCGCGGACGGGGGAAGCGGTTGGAGTCCAGAACACTCCGGTTTCCTCATCCCGGATGTATATGGCTTCGGAGGGGGGATCCAGAACAGGATCATTCGACCAGCCCGTCAGGCGGTTGCGCTGGCTGTTCCCCGACCAGGTGCACCCCGAGCCGGTTTCACTCACCAGGCTTCCGAAATTCGGATTGGCGAGCACATTGATCCAGGGGGCGGGAGTATGAGCCTCCGGTCCGAGGTAGATGGCGTATTCCCTTCCGTCCGGTGTAAAGCCGCCCAGGCTGTTGAAGTAGGGCAGTTCCATGAAGGGCAGCTGAGGCGATGGATCGCGCTGCGGGCGCTTTTTCCCCAAGGGTTCCGAAAGTTCGGGGACGTCCAGATGCACTCCCAGCTGCTGGGGAAGCGCGCCCCGCGCGGCGACCAGCACGACGCTCGAAGCGGCCTTCAGAAGGCTCAGGTCGTCCTCCGGGATCTGGTCCGCATTCCGAAGAAAAATCCCTCCGGGTTGATCGATCCCCGTATAAATGGCATAGGCATGCATTAACCTATCGAGTTCCTCCCGCAGCGGCCTTTCGTACCCGCCGGCCTCTTCATTGAGGATGACAAGATCCGCCCAGAAGCCGTGTTTTCGCCAATAGCTGTGAGCCTGGAGCATTTGGCGGATCAAACCCATATCGCTTTGTTCTCCGATTGTCACCATCGCAATGGGCAAATCCCCCGAGATGCCGTACGGCCACAGGCCGGCCTGTCCTTTGCGGTTTTCCGCCAGCCGTTCCGTGGAAGGGCGCAACAGGGGATTTACATATAAAAGATGGTTGGCCAGTTTTTGAAACTGGCGGGCATCGTCGGGCTGGATTCGCAGGGAGCGCAGTTCGAGCTGGGCGGAAGCCCAATTGAAGTCAATCGCCCGGTCGATGACAAGGGGATCACTGTACTTCCCTACCAGCGAGAGGACGCTCTCCCGCGTCTCGCCGGCGGCAATGACCAGGGAAACCTGAATCCGCTGGGCGGGCTCGAGGACCAGGCTTTCCCGAATGCTCAGAATGGGGTCCAGGACAAACCCTTGGCTGTTCCCCGGCGGCTGCAAAATTCCCATCGGGTTGGAAAGAGTCCTTCCGCGCCCGATGAAGCGGCCGCGATCGGTATCGAATTGCATCGGCCCGCCGGCGGAATGCGCCGTGGTCAACCGGTGAGCGACGAACATCGGGGATTCGTCCGGGCTGCGATTTCTTCGATGCGCCAGCAATGCGGGAAGCGAAGGGACCGCCTCGGTTTGGATGAACAGTTTTTGGAAAGCCGGATGCTGGACGTCGGCGTTGTGGGGCGCCATGGCAAGCTCGATGTAACTCGAAAGTTCCAGCTTGCGGGCGTACACCGACCGGTTGATCAGCGTAATCCTCCGGATCTCCACGTCGTCTTCGGCCGAGACGAATATCTCGGTGCCGGTATCGATCCCTTCATCTTTCCGCCAGAAGCCGGCGCGGTCCAACGCGAAATGGACCGAATAATCATCCGGGATCTTTCCGTCGATGGGATGGTAGGTGTTCGACCAGAGCTTCCCCGTGGAGGTGTCGCGAATGTAACAGTAGGAGCCCCAGGAATCCCGCGTCCGGTCCGACCGCCAGCGGGTGATATCGTACCGCCCCCAGCGGCTGAATCCCCCGCCCGAATTAGTCACCATTACGCAATACCGTTCATGGCCGAGCAGTTGAGTCCGCGGCCGGGGTGTGTGCGGCGTATCGAACCGTCCCTCGGCGGGAGCGGTTTCCGCGGCGCGCAGGGGGATGGAGGAGCGTTCCCTGGAAGAAACGATATACAAAGGCGGCGATTGGGGAATCCTCTCTTGGAGCAGCAGCTCGGCAGCGCGCAGAATGGGATTGGAATGGAAATACCGTTGGATGGGATTCCCGAGCAGGAAATTCGCCAGGGAGAGAAACGCCATGCTCTGGTGATGCGCCATATAGGTCCGGACGTTGAATCCCCTTGGTCCCTTTCGGTCCGCGCGCCGGCTGAAATCGACCGCGTCGAAATAGCCGAGTGTGTCGAGGAGGCCGAGCCCGGCCAGCCGGCGGAGATTATGCACCGTCTCCTGCGGAGCGATGCCAACCGCCAGCAGGGATGCATACGGAGCGACCACCATCTCCGCTTCGGGTTGGCGCTTCAAACCGAGCGCCGGCACACCGAAGGCTTTGTATTGGTAGGTCCGGTTGATATCCAGGTCTCCGAATGCGGATTCCGAAACACCCCAGGGCACGCGGTTTCTTCGTCCGAAGCCGATCTGGATCTCGACGGCTTTCTTTGTCATCCTATCCAACAGGGAATTCGCGTAGGTTCTCTGGAAGAGGAGGGGCAGCAGGTATTCAAACATCGTTCCGGTCCAACTGATCAGGACCTGGTGCCGGCCGACTTCCCGGAACAGGCGGCCCAGGGAAAACCAGTGCTCCAGGGATACTTCGCCGCGGGCGATGGCGATATAACTTCCCAGCCGCGCTTCGCCGGCCAGCAGGTCGTAATAGGAGGCATCATGCCGGCCTTCGGAAACGTTGTATCCGATGGAAAACAACCTTCGATCGGAATCGTACAGGAAGCGCATGTTGATCGTTCCGTATAACTCGCGCACGTTTTGAAGCAATGTATTTCCCAGGCCGACCATTTCTCCGGCCAGCCATTTGGAGACCGAGAACGCCTGCATCAACCGATCCAGCCATTCCAGCAGGGAGGCATCCGGGCCGCGAAGATTTTCGCGGATTGATTGCAGGGCGGAAATGCAGGGCACCTTCCCTTCCGCCAGGTCGGCCAAGGACGGCGGACTATTCTGCGCCTGTGAGATCGCCAGGCGCACATCCAAATCCAGCGTCCCGATCTCACAGGCCGGTTTATCCGTGAGGATTTCCATCCACGGAAGATACCGGTCGGCCGTTTGGATCCAGTCCTTTACCTGGTTTTCCAATTGCAGCGCCCAGGAGGCGGTGGCGGAGTCCGTTCCGCCTTCCTGCCGGATCGCATCGGCGAGGGATTGGACATCCTTGCCGGTTTGCCGGAGAAGCCGGAGCGCTTCGGCCGCCGGTTCGGGCGGTTTCTCGATGGCTTGAGCCAGCCGCTGGATGGCGCGGAGTTGTTTTCCGGAACGGAATTCCTGCCGGTACGACTGCGCGAGAATTGCGATCGTATCCGCCAGACCGGTAAATACTCCGCCATCCGAAAGCGGCCTGTGTAAGAGTTCGTGGATGCCCGTATCCAGGGAGTACAAAGCGGCAAGGAGATTCCCGCTGTCCACGGTCGATACATAACGGGGTTCCAGGGGTGCCAGTGTTCGCAAGTCATACCAATTCAGCAGATGGCCTTCATAGCGTTCCAATTTGGCGATGGTGTCCATGGAGCGGGTCAGATTTTGGATGACTTGATCGGCCGTGAGGTATCCGAAATCCCGGGCGGCAAGCGTGCTGATCATTCCCAGCCCGATATTCGTGGGGCTGGTCCGCATGGCCATCCGGTTCTGGTAGGCGACTTGAAAATTGTCGGGCGGCAGCCAGGCGGTGGCCTCGCCGATACAATCTGAAAAAAAGCGCCATGTCCGTCGGGCAACGGTGCGGAGGAATCCGCGATCCGTTTTGGAAAGAACAAAGCGTTTCGGCTTTGACGAAAAGCGGACGTTGAGAATCCAGCCGACCAGTGGGGAGACGAACCAGAGCAGAAGCCAGGGAAGCGCCGCGGCCAGAGTATCCGGTTTCCAGGTGAACAGAGCCCAGACTGCCGCTCCGCACACCGCGGAAAGAGGAATCAGGGACAGCACAAACGCTGCGACCTGGTTCGGAACGAGACGGCGGACCTTTTGCGCGGAAGTCCAGCGAAGCATGCCGCGATGCGAAATCCAGCGCGTGTACGCGACCTGCAGGATGGCATCGGATGCCAGAGAGGCCTGGTGCGGAAGCATCGCCGCATCGACAATTCCACGGAGGATATCGTGGGCCAGTTTCGAGAAGGAAAATTTATTCCGGGTTTGACGGCTGGTCAATACGGAAACAAGGTGGGTCAGCGGGTGGAAGAAAAATTGCAGGCCCACCACCAGGGCGGACGCCCAGGCGACCGCGGGGGAAGCCGACCAGGCTGCGGCCAGCAAAACCAAATCGGCGATCGGCAAGAGACTCCGCCGCAAATTATCAAAAATTTTCCAGCGGCTGAATCCCGAGAGCCCGTTCGGGCCTGAACTTCCGTCCGCCAGGGGGACGCGGGGGAACAGCCAGTCGAGGATTTGCCAATCCCCGCGAATCCACCGGTGTTGCCGCTGACTGTACCCGAGATACGTCCGGGGAAAATCGTCGAACAGCTCGATATCGCTGGTCAATCCGGTCCGGACATGTTCTCCTTCAATGAGGTCGTGGCTGAGCAGGCGTTCATCCGGGAAGCGCTGGGTCAGGATCCGGCTGAAGGTGTGCACATCGTAAATTCCCTTGCCGTTATAGGAACCCTGGCCGATCAGGTCCTGATAGACGTCGGAGACGGCTTTGGTGTAGGGGTCGATTCCGGAAGCATCGGCAAAAAGCCGGCTGAACGGAGAAAACAAGGTGCTGGGCAGGGAGGGACTTACGCGAGGCTGGAGGATGGTATAGGAGCCCGAGAGAACCCTTCCCCGGCCGTCCAACCGCGGACGGTTGAGCGGATGCGCGAGGGTTCCGATCATCCGGCACGCGGCGCCGGGAGGCAATTGGGTGTCGCTGTCGAGCGCGATCACAAAGCGGATGCTGGAGAGCCGCTCCGTATTTCCCGCATACACCAGCTGCGGGTCCGTATCCGGCCGGGTGCCGGTGAGGAATTGATGCAGTTCCTCCAGTTTCCCGCGTTTTCGTTCCCAGCCGATGTATCGCTGCTCGGAAGGACTCCATCGGCGCGCGCGGTGCAGGAGAAAGAAACGGTCCTCCGCGTAGCGAAGATTCAGCTTTTGTATGCAATCAATGGCGGCCTGAAGCAGCTTGGGATCTTCCTCCCGGATCGGAGAATCGGAATCCTCAAAATCCGTGAACAGGCTGAAAAAAAGATTCGAGTCTTTATTCCCCAGATACCGGATCTCCAATTTCTCCGCTTCGGTCCGGATGGTCTCGGCGTCCGTCAGCAGGACCGGCACCACCGCCAGCGTCCGGAACGCGTCGGGAATCCCGAGATTTTCAAAATCCATTTTTGGCAAGGTTCGGGGAGGAAGCCCTCGGGTGAAGAGGTAATTCATCGCCTCGATGGCAATCTGGCTGACCGGTAAAAGAAACAGGAAGGGGAGAATGATCCGCATTCCGAATCCCTGCCCGGTCCGGCACAGGAAGAGGAGCGGCAGGAATAGGACGGCAAATGCGAAGGCGAAACTCAGAAAGAAGACGGCCGTATGCCGGCGGTACACCCATTGCAGCATGGAGTATCGGATCGTCTCGCGGCCCCGCAAGGTCCGCAGGAGTTCATTCCGCCCTTCGGCGATGAGATAGTAGCCGACATGGTGGGTTCGTTCGTCCTCGCCCGGGCCGCGGGCGGCCAGTTCGAGAAGCCTTTCCACGGCGGCGGGTTCCGCCGTCCCGGATCTCCGTGCGATCCCTTCCAGCTCACGGCGGTAGTTGTCGCGCGTTTCGAAATCCATTTGCGGGTAGATTCCGGCGGGATCCAGGCGCAGGAGCTGCTCGACGCGGCTAGTTTCTTCGAAGATGGATCTCCAATCCAACAGGCTGAGCTGCCGCAGGCTGGAAAATGCGTTCCCGATCGAAATCTGGTCTTTCGTCTGGCGGTTTTGTTCGCGCAGATTCAGGTCGCTGAGGGGTTTGAGGAGGGTGCGTCCCAGCCAATTCTGGATCAGCACCAGCGCGTTGGTTTCATCATACAGGTAGCTGATCAGCTGGGAACAGAAGTAGTCGCTCGGGGCGGGTTGGTCTTCCGTCAGCTTGGCCAGCACGGAAAACAGCTGTCCCGGATCGTGCCGGTTGGCGGCAATCAACCGGTTGGCCCAGAATCCGGCCGTCTCCCGTTCCCGCAGTTCACTCAGGGTTCTCTCCGCCAGGCTCCGGATGCTGTCGATCAGGCCGATGCGCAATACTTGCGGAAGCGCCCATAGTTCGCCGATCGTAAGCGGTTGGACGGACTGGTACGCCTCGAGGAAAAGGTGCAAGGTTTCCCGGTCGAGCCGCAAATCCACATGGGTGACGATTTCTTTGGCCAGCCCGTAGATTCGGGGCAGGTTCCGGAAGGGATCGCTGTCGAGGACCGGGAGTTCCTGGAAGTAACTGCGGGGGAGATTGGTTTTTATGTCGCGGACGTTGCTTTCAATAATGTATTCGTTGTCGAGAATCCATTCCGCCGACGGGGTGGTCGGTTGTTCCAACCGGCTGGCATCCGAGAGACCGCGGCAGATCTGGTGAATGGCCTTGGCATCCCTGGTTATCCACCGGAGAAGTTCGCCGCTACGGACGGGTTTGATCTGCAACCGTTGCTCTTTCGCCAGCCGGCGCGCATATTCCTGCAGCTGCGGATGCGGGAGCAATGCGCCGGTCCCCGTATCTTCGATGGATGTCCGCTTCCGGCGGGGATGAAGCAGAAACACCGTGGGCTGCGTCTCACCGCTTTTACGGATGACAGTCTGGGGATAGGAGAATGTGTGCAGCGGCGCCTGAAGAAGAAGAACGCTCTCCTCGGGCAGCAGCCAGAGCGCGTGTTCGGCCAGCAAATTTCGATCAATTCCATATTGAGAACGCCGGAAGGCGGCCAACGCAAACAGCGCTCCAAACAAGCCGCCGATCAGGAAGGGAATCCAAATGGGATATGTTTCTCCCATCTGGAACAACGGACCGCGAAGCATGGGAAAAGCCAGACCGGCCAGAACGGCGAAGAGCGCGGCAAACACCGCGATCAGGAGGTTGCGGAAGACGGGAAATGGATCCGTCGCCCGCACGTTTCCGTCGGCGGACCGATGCAGCACGGCCGTGCGGGTGTACCCCTTCTTTTCCATCTCCCATAAGGCCTTCAGCGCATCTTCTTTTTTTGTGTAATAGGCCGCCAAGATGGAATAATCGTGGGGTTGGCTCTCGGCCGCTGGGCTGGCTATGCTGACGGAAAACGGCGGGAATTTCATGATTGCATACTTAGGCTCCCTGTCGCCAGTATATCCTGCCGGGTGGGGCAGGTCAAAAACATCCGTTCCCACCATGGGTTCCTGTAGAAGGTATTTTTCGGTTGGAGGATTGTGGAATCCTGCAGCGGTATTTGCGGCGTGACCGTGGAACCCGCAAATCCCACGGTCTAGTGACAGAGAACCGGCGGGGATTTTTTATTCCGCCGATTATGCCATAATGAATGGATGGCTTCCTGGCAGAAGCGGCTTCCATACGACCCGATTCCCGTCTTGCTGGAATCCGGCTGCGAACCGGCGGTGTATTTTTCGCGCCGGGATTTACTGGACGAAGATCCCGGACCGGTCAAGCGGCTTTGGGAGCTGACCGACGCGCAACGGATCCTGCGCGCACAGTTGAAAAACGGCGGTTGGAAATATCCTTCGCCCGCGACGACCGCGCGCAACACGGAAAATTATGACCAAATCGAGACCTACCGCAACGTCGGTTTCCTCGTGGAGAAGTTCGGTTTCACCCGCGCGCACCCCGCGGCGAAAAAGGCGGCGGAGTTCCTCTTTTCCTTCCAGACGCCGGCCGGTGATTTCCGGGGAATTTACGGGGCGCAGTATTCCCCGAATTATTCGGCGGCGATCATGGAATTGCTGATCAAGGCGGGGTATGGGCGCGATCCCCGGATCGCCCGCGGGTTGCGTTGGCTGCTTTCGATGCGCCAGGCGGACGGCGGTTGGGCGATCCCGTTTCGCACGGCGGTCGCCGGGAAGTGGCAGACCGCCTTCATGC
The DNA here is from genome assembly GCA_964521085.1 of uncultured Anaerolineales bacterium. GTDB lineage: Bacteria > Chloroflexota > Anaerolineae > Anaerolineales > RBG-16-64-43 > JAFGKK01. Next base: position 11,923 of record CAZFPL010000047.1, read on the forward strand.
GTTCCAAAACGCTCGAGCCGGACCGCACCAAGCCGTTTTCCCATATGGTCACCGGCGTGGTGCTGCGGGCTTTTGCGGCCGGCGCGGGTTTCCGCGACCGCGTGGAAGTGCGGCAGGCGGGAAGGCTGCTGGCTTCGCGTATATTCCAAGCAGATAAATATGTCGATCGCAAAGCCGTCAGTTATTGGATTGGTTTTTCCTTCCCGTTTTGGTTCACCGACCTGCTTTCCGCGTTGGATACCCTCTCCCGGCTTGGTTTTTCCGCAGACGATCCGAACGTGCGCAGAGGGCTGGATTGGTTTGCGGAGCGACAGCGGAAGGATGGAGGTTGGACCCTGAAATTACTCCACGGGGCGGATAAAGCCTTGCCATATTGGTTGGACTTATCGGTGTGCAGGGTTTTTAAAAGATTCCATTCGGCTTGAGAGAAGCCGAGGTTTGAAATAATTTACCGGCTACTGGAATTGTGTCGTTTACCATCCCATCCTTCCTCCCCTCTCCCCTCCCTCCTTCCCGTTTTACGGGAAGGAGGGAGGGGTATAACCGTCACAATGAGTGTTCACAGGACCGATGGGGGAGGGAGGATGGGATGGCCACCGGCAGATGCGCATTTCTCCGGTAAAAACGCCACCCTTAGGGTGGCGTTTTATACGGTTCATTTATCTTTTTTTACACAAAAAAACATGCAGATCTTTTTAATTGCAGTAATCCTGTAAATCCTGTCCATTGATCTCACTCTTTTTTTACCGGCAACCGCAACGTAAACCGCGCGCCGCCCTCCGGGCGGTTTTCCGGCGTCAGGCTGCCGCCGTGCGCCTCGGCCAATTTGCGGGCGATCGCCAGCCCCAGCCCGGATCCGCCCTCCGCGCGCGCCCGTCCGGAATCCAATCGGTAGAAGCGCTCGAAGATCCGATCGATCGAGTCGGCGGGGATTCCCGGCCCGGAATCATCCACCGTGATCCGGACTGCAGCGGCGTCCGAGTCCGCTCCCAGGCGGACGACGCCGCCGTCGGGAGTATGGCGCAGCGCGTTATCGAGCAGGTTGCCGAGGATCTGCTCCAGACGCTGCAGGTCGGCTTTCACCGGCGGGAGGTTTTGCGCGGGCCGGATCTCGATCTTCTGCGAATGTTCCCCGGCGTGCGGGGAGAAACGGGCGGCCGCGCGCCGCATCAGCCGCGATACGTCGACCTCGGTTTTTTCAAGCGTCAGTTGGCCGGCATCGGCCAGTTCAAGCGTCCGCAAATCCTCGATCAGGCGGTCCAGCAGTTCGGCGCTTTCCCGGATCGGCGCCAGGTTTTCCTTCGTCAGCGGATACACTCCGTCGGAGAGCGCATCGAGGTTGGCGCGGATCACGGACAGCGGCGTGCGCAGCTCATGCGCGATGTCGGCGGTCATTTCCTTGCGCAGCGACTCCTGCTTCTCGATTTCGGACATCATGCTTTGGAAGGAACGCGTCAGGTCGCCGACTTCGTCGCCGGAGGGCGCGGGAAGACTCAGGCTGCGTTCCCCGCGCGCGAAGCGCTGCACGGCACCGGTCAGATGACGCAGCGGCGAGGTGAGGCTCCGGCTGAGAACCAGCGCGATCACCAGCCCGACAATACCGGCCGTGATCGCCGTCAACAGCAGAACCCGGTTCACCGCCCGAAGCAGCGAATCTTCCGGCCCGCCGGAGGATTCTTCCATCGCCACCAGGCGGCCGATGGTCTTCCCTCCTTCTTGGATCAGGATCGAAGCGGCGCCCGCAGAGCCGGCGAAGGCTGTTCCGGTCAATTCTCCCGCGGTATCGATCACCACGATCCCATCCGCGTCGACCACCAGATGCCGGGAATTGCGCATCTTCTGCATCGGTCCCGGCGAGGAAAGAACGCTTTCCGCGCCTCTCCAGGAATGGTTGGCGCTGTAATACGCCGCCAGCTCCCGGGCAAGCATGTTGTTGGGCATCATCTCAATCTGCGAAAGGGCGCCGCGCATCTCGCGGCCGGCCGTGCGGCCGGTGAACACAACCACCGCGGCCAGTGTGGTCAACAGCAATAAGATGAACGCAAGCAGAATTTTCGTGGCAAGGCGCATGGTTAGTCTTCCGCGAATTTATATCCGATCCCGAAAACGGTCAGAATGCGCGCGGGATTCTTCGGATCCGGTTCGACCTTGGCGCGCAAATTCTTGATGTGCACGTCGATCGTGCGCTCGTACCCTTCAAAGGCGCTGCCCTGCGCCGCCTCGAGAAGCTGCATGCGGGAGAACACCCGGCCCGGATTGCCTGCGAGCGCGGCCAGAAGGCTGAATTCCGTCGGAGTCAGATCCAGCGCCTGATCCTTTCGGCGGACCGTGTGCCGGGCGAGGTCGATCTCGAGATCCGCAATCCGGATCACCTCGGCCGGACCCGCGCCGCCCTGCGCGCGGCGCAGGATGGCGCGCACCCGCGCCACCACCTCGCGCGGGGAGAACGGCTTGGACACATAATCGTCCGCGCCCAGTTCGAGTCCCACGAGCCGGTCGGTTTCCTCCACCCGGGCGGTCAGCATCAGGATCGGCGTCTGCCCCTGGCGCCGGATTTCCCGGGCCACGTCCAGCCCATCCATCCCCGGCAGGTTCAGATCCAGGATGACCAAATCGGGACGGCTGGTGTGGAATTCGTGCAGGGCTTCATCGCCGCGGTAAACCGCTGAAACCTGGAATCCCGCATTCTCCAGGTAGGACCGGACCACGCGAACCAATTGCGGTTCGTCATCCACGATCAGTATTCGAGCAGGCATGTCTATCATTATATGGGAAAGCGGAGATTGCACTCGCCGGCGACGAAAGCGGACACCTTGCGGATGGAAGGGGGACCATCCGCAAGGTGTCCGCCGGGCAAGCCCTGTGCGGGAATTATCGTTGTTTCTTCCCGCAGTACGGGCAGGCCACCCAACCCGGATCGAGCGGCTTGTCGCAGTTTGCGCACGGTCGGGTTGGAGAAGGAGGCGGAGGCGGAGGAACGCCGGGCCGCTTCACGAGATAGTAGATCAGAACCCCCAGCCCGCCGATCACGAGGACCGGGACCGCGAAACGGAAAAGTATTCCGATCCAGCCGAATCCACCCCAACCCATCATCCCGCCACGCATCATGCCGTGTCCAAATATGGACCGGATCGGCATCCACGATCCTCCTCCCCATAGTGGAAGGGCGATGCAGAACGCCAGCAGGAAGACCGCCGCGCCGAAGAGAATCCATTTCCAGATGTTTTTCATTATTCCATCTCCTTTTCCGCGACGAACGCGCCATGCCAGGTATGGGCCCAGATTTCTCCGGTGGAACCGTGCACGCTCAGCATGCCGGCGGTGCGGCCGTCGACGGAATAATCAAACGTGTAGTACCCGTAGAAGGCGTACCCGCCTTCGTCCAGTTTCGCTCCGGGAAGATTCTGGTCGAGATACTTCTGTGCGGCGTCCCGGGCCGCTTCGATGGAGAGTTCGTTCTCACTCACCGAGCTGGAGCGGTGCATGGGGGCTCCGTACTTCGTGTTCCACATTCTGTTCGGCCCCATCTCCGGCGATACGGACCCGGTGTACGGATCGATCAGCACTTCGACCGCGCCGCGCCCGGTTTCCTGCTCGATGATGACCGCATAGAAGTTCCTGTCAAATTCCATCACTTCCGCAACCTTGAAGCCGGATCCTAACCGGAACGCGTAATCCTCGGCAACCTTTGCGGCGTCCTCCAGGGAAATTCGATCGCTTTGCCCGCGGCTAATCCCCCCTGTTTTTCGGCCCCCTTCAGTACCCTGACAGGTCTGCCCGGTTTCTGAAAATCCATTACATCCGTCAGATCCTTTTGTAATCCGCGACGATCTCCGGTTTACACCCATCATTGGGTAATCCGATCCCCACTCTTCCGATCCGCGGATCGATTGGACGGCTTGGACAAGCTGGGGACGGTAGGTTTTGAGCAGTTCGCTTCCGCCGTATGCAGCGCCAACACCCAGTGCCGCGCCTAAAACAGCCACTCCGATTCCGATCAACCATTTTCGCATTACTGCCTCCTGGGAAGGCGGTGGCTTTTAGCCCGCTTTCTATATGTGAGAATAATCCGTTCGTGTGAAGAATGTGTTAAGGCTTGGTTGGAAAATCTAGTATTTTGGATACATGAATCCCCCATGAATCCATAATCTGCAAACCCCGTATAAGTCACCCTGAGCGAAGCGAAGGGTCTACAAACGCAGGAATAGATGCTTCGCTTCCCCTCGCTTTACTCGGGGCAGGCGCTCCGCATGACAGCTTTTTCAAAGATTTGAATCTGATTTCGGAGTCGGAAATGGATTTACGAAATAAAGATATCCGAACGGCTTGAGGCAGGGGAGTTACCGGGATCCGGTTCTTTCGTCGAATCGATGCAGGCCGGCTTCGCGGGCTGCATCGAATGCCTGTTCATATTCTTCAACGGTGATGGGCCGGTCGATCTCATCGAACGAACCCGGGCGGACCTTTCCGGCGGGGCGGTATTGCGCCATGATATTGACGTACGTGTGGGGCGAAATTTCTTCCGCCAGAAAGCGCATGATCTCCCGGGTGCCGGCGGCGCCGCCCGGCATGACCAAGTGCCGGAGGAGCACGCCGCGCTTGGCCAGGCCGTTCTCGTCCATTTTAAGTTCCCCCACCTGACGGTGCATTTCGCGGATGGCTTGGCGAGCGACCTGCGGATAATCCTTGGCCAGGAGATATTTATGCGCGAGTTTCGGATCCCAGATTTTAAAATCCGGCATGTAGATGTCCACAATCCCGTCCAGCAAGTGCAGGCTTTCCTGCGAATCGTAGGCCGAGGTGTTGTAGACGATCGGCAGGCGCAGGCCGTTTTCCACCGCCGGGGCGAGCGCTTCCAGGATCTGCGGCACCACGTGTTCGGGAGTGACCCAGTTGATATTATGGCAGCCGAGGCCTTGCAGCTCGAGCATCATTGCGGCGATTTGGGACGCATCGCAATCCGCTCCCTGGCCGGCCTGGCTGATGTCGAAGTTCTGGCAAAACACACAACGCAGGTTGCATCCGAAAAAGAAGATTGTCCCGCTGCCCCTCCTGCCGCGAAGACAGTCCTCTTCCCCGAGGTGGGGGAAGAAGCTGCTTACACGCGCCGCTCTAGCCGTGCGGCAGACGCCCTCCTTGCCCTCCAGCCTGTTTGCGTCGCAGGCGCGCGGGCAGAACCGGCAGTGCGCCAGGCCGGCGACGGCTTCCGCAGCTCGGCGCCGGAGTTCACCCTCCGGCAATTTCCGGTACGCCGGCTCGAAATCATTCGAGCGGAGGAGGAAATCCATTTCTCTTGCCATGGCCCACTTCCAGCGCTTCCCGGATGAGGTCCTGCAATCGGGCGTAGTGCGAACCCGGCCAGAAGATTTTTTCGCACCCGGTGCAGCGGTAGAACTCGTCGAACCGATCGCGGGTACCGGGCGGGAGCCGGTCCAGGATGGCTTGCTTCTCTACGGGTTGCAGCAGTCCGTTGCAGGACAGGCAGCGGCGGAAAGGAGTCGCCAACCTTGAAAGATCGAACCGGTCCACCACTTCGCGCAGCTGTTCCCGGGGGATGGAAGAACGGACGCAATAACCGCGGGTGATGATCGACCGTTTCAGCAATCCCCGGTCCCGGGTCAGAAGGATGCGCTGCTCGTCGGCCGACCGCTCTGCCAGCTCCTCGTCGGCGAAATCGTTGCGGTAAAGAGAATCGAATCCCAACAGGCGCAGGTAGGCGGCCAGCCGCCCGAGGTGACCGTCCAGAATGAACGCCGGACGGCGGAGGGGCTCCGGGCGCAGCCGCAGGACAGGATGGATGTCGAGGGCCTCGAAGACAGGGTAGACGCTGATCGTCTCGCCGTCGCGGACGGGATGCTGGAAATCCACCGATCGGCCGTCGACCAGGATCAGGTCGACTTCGGTATGGGGGACCCCCAGGGATTCGATCATGTCCTTTACTCCCGCCCGTCCCTGGAACGAATGGGAAAATGCTTTCTGGCGGCGGGCGGGAGGAAGGAAATCGTTCAACTCGGCGTAGAAGCGGAATGTTGCGCGGGGCATGGTTTGCTTTCAATCCGAAGCGGTCTCACCCATTGTTCGTCATGCCTGCGTGTTCCTAGCAGGCATCCAGAGAAATTATTTAGAAGAGAGTGGTCACATCTGAGTCCCTCTTGGATCCCTGCTACAACCACGCAGGGATGACGTTCATACTAATTACCGTGTCGGTCTACTCTATCAGCTGTCTTCTTCTCCCCTCCGCCACCGCCTGCGTGCGGTTGTTCACGCCAAGCTTGCCGAAGATATTCTGGACGTGGCGTTTGACGGTCGCCAAGGCGATCACCAGGCGCTCCGCGATTTGCGCGTTGGTGAGGCCTTTGGCGACCAAACGCAGGATTTCGATCTCCCGCCCGCTTAAGGGTTCGGGGAGTGAATCCTTTGAAGCGGCGGAGGATCGTGGGGAAGGCGGGATTCCCCGTCCGGAAAGCAACCGGTCCACAAAGGCAGGTTCCATATCGCGGACCATCGGAAGCAGGTCGAGAACGCGTAGCTCTTCATCGAGAAACGCGCGGAAGTAATCTTCCGGCGCGGAGGAGCGCAGGGCACAAGCGAGATGTTCGCGGGCAGCCGATGAATCACCCGACTTATCAGCCAACAGCGCCGACAGGATGCAAACCGTGATCAACGGACGCCGGATTCCGCATTCTTCCAGGTAGGCGCGCAGCCGCTGCAGCCAGAGCCCGGCCTCCGCATACTCACTCCGGACGAGAAGCCAACGGGCGAACACCAGGTGCGTATCCAGACGGATGTATTGCGGTTCTTCATCGATCGAACACCCGGCTTCCTCCGCCCAGCGCGCGATCCAATCGAGACGGCCGAGCCGGAGGTTGATGTTGGCTTTCATCGCCAGGATGGTCCCCAGATCGGTGAGCCCGCTCTGGCGCGCGAAAGCAGCCGCCTGTTCCAATGCGTCAAGCGCGGCATCCGTCTCCCCTCTCGCCAGGAGGAGAGGGGCATTGATCCCGCGCGCGAAGGAAACGAACGGCTCCTGGTGGTGGCGTGTGCCGTAGTCGATGGCTTCTTCGAACAGCGCGTACGCCCGATCCAACTCGTTGGATTCGTAGTAGAGCATCGCCTTGCGGGCGAGCAGCATGCAGCTGGTGGGGGAGGATTCCTCTTCCAACGCGCTTCGCTGCCGGATCGTCTCCTCGCAGACCGCCAGCGCTTCCCGCCGCCGGCCGGCGAGGTTGAGGTCGTATACCAGCATCATATCGACCAGGTCGGTAAACAGGTGCGAAAGCGATGCGGGAAGGGCGCTGCGGGATTCTTTCAGGGTGAGGATCGCCTGCTCGATGTGGCCCATCCGTTCATGCGGTTCCGCCAGCAGCCAGTACGCCATCGGCAGCCATTGTTCCTGTTTTCCGCGCAGATCCTCGATCGCGCGCGTCGCCAGACGGATGGTTTCCGGATAGTCCATGCTTCCCATCAATGCGAGGAACGCTTGCAGGAGAAACGCCTTCCCGCGCACGGTTTCGCTTCCGGTGCGATCCGCGACGGAGCGGAGCGCATGCGCGGCCAGCCCGGCGGCGTCGGAAAAATCCCCGGTCAGGGTGAGGGCCCATCCTTTGTAGAGCGCAAGTTCGGGATCCGCCAGGAGCAAATCCTTCGGCAGGGAATCGAACCAGCCCAGGAGGGTCTGCGCCCGGCCTTCGCGGATGCCGTCCTCGGCCGTTAGGCGGATCAGCCGCCCGGCCTCGGTGTAATTTCCGGAGAGTGCGCCCGCTTCGAGGGCGTGCCGCACGGCGAAATACGGCATGCGGTGGGATTCATACCAGGCCGCCGCGCGCGCGTGCAGAAGCGCTTCCTCCTGCGGAGCAAGACGGGCTTTGAGGAATTCCGCGAACAGGCGGTGATACCGGTACCACTCCCGGTGCGCGTCGAGCGGGAAGAGGAAGATGTTGGAGGTTTCCAGTTGCTCCAGCACCGCCTGGCTTCCGGTTCCATCGATGACCGCATCGCACAGCGGCGCGCTGAGCCGGTCCAGGATCGAAGTGCGGCGCAGGAAATCGCGGATCTCCTCCGGCAGCCTTTCCAACACTTCGACGACGAGATAATCCATCACGTAGCGGTGGTCGCCGGTGAAGGCGGCGAGGAATTTTTCGGGCTGGGCGTGTTCTTTCTGGAGTGCGAACGCCGCCAGCTGCAATCCGGCCACCCATCCTTCGGTGCGCGCTTCGAGTGTTTCCGCCGCCTTTGCCGGCAGGACGAGGTTCATCGACCGGGTGAGGAACTCCTCCGTTTCCGGGAGGGAGAAGCGCAGGTCGGTTTCACGAAGTTCGGTGATCCGGCCGCGGGCGCGGAGGCGCGCGAGCGGCAAGGGCGGATCCTCACGCGTCCCCAGGGCGAGGTGCATGGAGGAGGGGATGTGTTCGATGAGGAATCCGACGATGCCATGCACCGCCGGGGCAGTCACCAAATGGTAATCGTCGAGGATCAGCAGGAACGGCCCGGCGCGGGCCAGATCGTTCAACAGGGGCGGCAGCAGGCTTTGCGGGGAAGAAGGCTGCGGGGATTGCAGCAGCTGCAGAATAACAGGGCTGATCGCTTCGACCGACTTGCGGATCGATTCCACCAGGTATCGCAAGAACAAGGCCGGGTCGTTTTCGGATTCCTCCAGCGTCAGCCAGGAGACGAGGCGGGTGCAGCCCTGCGCCCATTCCGAAAGAAGCGTGGTTTTGCCGAAGCCCGCCGGGGCGGAGATCAGCGTGACCTCCCGGCCGGCGGCCAATCCGTCCTCCAATTGCCGGAGAAGCCTCGTGCGGGAGACCCGGTTGGATCGCAGGGCGGGGGGAATGGTTTTACTATCGAGCAATATGTCGCGGTTCAAGCGCAGGTTCCTTCCGGTTGATACGAACTTGGAATCCTTTTTCCGCTTCTCCTGTTTCCGCTACACGCGGAATCCATCCCAGACGGCAAGCGCCGGCTTCGGAGTGCCATCCCGCTCCCGCAATCCGACGATCGAGAAGAAGCGCAGGGTTTCCACCTTGTCTCCCATCCCCTGGCTCTCGAAAAAATTTTTATACGAGTCCATGTTGAAATCATCCAGGACCAGGTAGATCCAAAACGCCAGCCGCTCCCCGACCTGATCATGAATGGCGTTCAAATAGAGCACCTGATCTTCCGGCGTGCCGTGGAACGGCGCGATATCGACGGATCCAAATCCGCCCTCACCGACCGCGAGCGGCTTGTCGGTCCGGGTCAGGAGGGAAGCATAATAATCCTCCGGGATCTGCGCGGCGGAGTCAAATGCCACAAACGGATAGGAGGAGATGACCCGCAAATCCAGGTCCGGCTCGAACGCTTCGATCCGGTCCCAATCAATCGTTGCAACCCCCTGGTCGGCGAAGCGGTTGACGTTGTTGATGTCTTCCCATTGAAACGTGACAAACACCTGCGTTCCGGGCGATTCCAGTTTTATCCCGCTTTCGCGGGATGTGAATACCCCGCAGCTTGCTGCGTAGCCCTTGGGGG
>CAZFPL010000048.1:0-21274 GCA_964521085.1 uncultured Anaerolineales bacterium
CGTTGAACGAAACCACAGCATTATCGCAATCGCCGTCACTGTCGCAGATCTGGTAAGTGAACGAGACCGGACCGTTGTAATTGGCGGCCGGGGTGAAGTCGATCGTGTCATCGGTCGGGTTATTGGGCGTCCCGTTGATGTTGACCATCGCGGTGCCTGAGGCGCCGGGTCCGCTCACAATAGTGATCGTGCCAGCCGAAGGTCCATCGCCGCCGAAAGTGTCGTTGCCCAGGACGGAGATGTTGGTCAAGCCGCTGTCTTCCGCGACATCCGATGGTGTGTCATCTATGGCGTTCGGGAAGTCGTCGACCGGGGTGACATTGAACGATACGACCGCATTATCGCAATCGCCGTCGGAGTCGCAGATCTGGTAGGTGAAGGATACCGGGCCATTGTAGTTGGCGGTGGGGGTGAAGTCGATCGTATCGTCAGTGGGATTGTTGGGCGTGCCGCCGTTGTTGACGGTGGCGGTACCCGCTGCGCCTGGTCCGGTGACAATCGTAATCGCGCCAACCGACGGTCCATCACCACCGAAGGTGTCGTTGCCCAGAACTGCGATGTTTGTCAGGCCGCTATCTTCCGCAACATCCGCCGGCGTATCGTCTACGGCGTTCGGGAAGTCGTCGACCGGATTGACTGTGACAGTCACGGTCGCGGTTGAGGTATCCCCGTTGTTATCCGTGATGGTGTAGGTAAAACTGTCGATCCCGGACCAGTTCGGATCGGGGGTATAGATAATGTAATCGTCCGCAGGATTTCCCGGAGTGCCGTTGTCGTTGACGACTGCGCTTCCGTTAGGTGGATCAGAAACCGCCGTTATCGGGGTCGGCGTATCGCCCAGGGTGTCGTTAGCGAGGACGGAAATGTTGACGGCGGTGTCTTCGTTTGTGGATGCACTATCGTTCACTGCCACTGGCAAAAGGTTCAGGAATGTATCCGTATCAGTCGCCGAATTATTCGCGCCGATCGGGTCGATAGTCCCGCCAGGAGGGGATATGGTGGCCGTATTCACCAGATCCCCCGTTGCGCCGATGGAAATGGTGACCATGACCGTATATGTCAGCGTTCCCCCGACCGGAATATTCACCGTGTCGGAGAAGTTGCCGGGCGGCGTCACCGGACCGGCCGTACAGGTGGCACCACCGGTAGCCACGCAGGTCCAGGTCCAGCTTGAAATTTGTGCCGGGCGTACGTCGCTTACCGTCGCACCGGTGACATCGCTCGGGCCGGCGTTGGTGACGGTGACTGTGTAAGTAATCGTGCCGCCGGATGTGTAGGTCGCAACGCCGTCCGACTTGGAGATTGCCAGATCGGCGCGCGGCGCGGCGGTATCCGTGTCGGTGGCCGTGTTATTCGCCATGTTCGGATCGGTCAACCCTGCCGGCGGAGTAACGGTCACCGAATTGACAAGGTCTCCGGTCGCGCCGGGCGAGAGGTTGGCCACGATCGTATATGTGAGGGTTCCGCCGACCGGGATGTTGACCGTGTCATTGATATCGCCCGATCCGCTTGCTGTGCAGCTTCCACCTGCGGATGCGGAACACGTCCATGCCCAGCTGGAAATTTGAGCCGGCATGCTGTCGGTTACGGTTGCGCCGGTCACGGCGCTCGAGCCCGCGTTCGACACCACGACCGTGTATGTCAGTGTGCCGCCCGGTGTGTAGGTGGCGGTGGAATCCGTCTTGGTGACGCTTAAATCGGCCTGCGGCGCGCAAAAGATGGCGTTATCAATCCGCCAGTTGCCGGTGCCGCTGTTATAGGCATAGATGCGGAACCGTGCATTCGGATTGTTATCCAGCCCCGCCACCCCGCTGAAATCCACAAGCCGGTCCGTCCAGGCGGTTGTACTTGTGTAGGCGGCGCCGAATGGAGTGAAGTTGACGCCGTCGGTGCTGTAATAGACAAAGAAGTCCGTCGGACCGGGCGGTGGGCCGCCCGCCCGCCGTTCGACAAATTGCATCTGGATGCCGCTGCGCCCGGTGGTTGGAACTGCAAAATCGATGTATTGCAAGCCCGGCACGAGCGCCCCGGCCGGCCAGCCGGTAAAGAAAGCTGCCAGACCGGTCCCGCTGCCCCCGCTGGCTCCATATGCCAAGGTAAGGTTCGCCGAATCATATGTGAACGTCCCGGTGCCATATGCCGGCGTGAGCACATTTTCGAAAGTCCAATAGGTAATGGGGACTCCAACGGAACACGTCGGGGTTCCGGTCACCGTAAGGGTGGCGCCGGCGGTATTGCCCGTGCCGCCCTCGTTCGAGGAAACCCCGCTGCTGGTGTTGGTGTATGTGCCGGCCAGGCTTGCCACGACATTGACGCGCACCGTGCAGGTGCCAACGGCGGCAATCGTTCCCCCGGAAAAGGTAAGGGTGTTGCTGCCCGGCGTCGGCGCCCAGGTGGGTGCGCCGCAATTGGTGGCGAGGGCATTGGTCGGATTTGCCACCACCAGACCGGGGGGCAGGGAATCTGTGAAGGACACGCCGGTGAGCGTCGTGGTGGCGTTCGGATTGATCAGCGTAAAGGTCAGGGTGGATGCAGTCCCTGCAACGACGGATGCGGGGGCGAATACTTTGCTGGCTTGCACCGGGTCGACCACCGTGATTGCGGCGCTGGCCGAGCCGCCGGTGCCGGCGTTGGTGGAGGAAACAGTGCTGCTGGAATTGTTCTTCACACCGCGGGTGGTCGAGGTGACGTTGACCGTCACGGTGCAATTCCCCCCGGCGACGATCGTGCCGCCTGTGAAGGAAATGGATCCTGCGCCGGCGACGGGCGTGTAGGTCGGGCTGCCGCAGCCGGAGGTGCTCGCGCCGGTCGGATTGGCCACCACCATCCCGGCGGGGAAGGTATCCGTATAAGCGACTCCGGTGATGGCCTCACCCAGATTGGGGTTGTTGATAGTGAAGGTCAGCGTGGCCGTGCCGTTTGTGGGCATGGTGGCGGCGGAAAAGCCCTTGCTGATGGTGGGCGGGCCGAGGACGGAAAGGGATGCGCTGGCCGTGTTGCCGGTCCCGGCATTGACCGAAGTCACCGCGCCGCTGGTGTTGTTGTACACGGCAACGGTGGTAGCGGTGACATCCACCCTTGCCGTGCAGCTTCCGCCGGCCGGAACGGTCCCGTTGGAGAAGGAAAGCACCGTCGCTCCCCCCGTAGGGGCGAACGTGGGCGTGCCGCAGTTTGTGGTTGCGGCATTCGGCGGTGTGGCGACGGTGACGCCGGCCGGGAGATTGTCGGTGAAGGCGGCGCCGGTTATGGCGGCGGCGTTCGTGTTGGTGATGGTGAAGGTAAGGGTGGATGTTCCACCCGGTCCGATCGCAGTGGGCGCGAAAGCCTTGCCCAGGGCGGGCGGGTTCATCACATAGATGCTGGCCGTGGCGGTGTCGCAATCCCCGTTGGAATCGCAGATTTGATAGACCAGGCTGTCCGGTCCGCTGTAGCCCGGGGTCGGGGTGTACACGATCCGGTCATCGGTAGGGTTGGTTGGTGTGCCGCCGTCGTTTACCGATGCGATCCCGTTGGTCGGGAGCGTGGGGATTGTGATCGCACTGTTGGAAGGCCCGTCCAAGCCGAAGTTGTCATTCACCAGAACGTTAAAAGTCTGCGCCGGACTGTTGCGCGGGAAAGTGTACGGCCCGTCGTCCGTGGCATTCGGGAAATTGTTCGGCGCCGGCAGTACCTGGATATCTTCGCCTGTGCTGCCGTTTTGATCGTAGTTCCTGGAGGTGGTGCCCAGGGGAGTAGTCCGCACCGGATCGGTGTAGGTGGCCGTGGCCGGATTTTGGAAAGTGCCTGTTACCCCGGCGGCTATGTTTACCGTGAAGGTGATCTGCACCGAACCGCCGCCGGGGAGGGTGAAGGTGTCCCAGGCTGGATTGCCTGTCGGGGGAACGGGATTATTTACAGGCGACCGTGTGGCGCCACCGGAAAGCGAGACAAGACCGGTTGAGGCATATGTAAATCCGGCAGGCAGTAGATCCGAAATGGTAACGCCGATCGCGGTCCCCAGCGAAGCCGGATTGGAAACCGTTATCGTATAGGTGCCGGTCGTTCCGGTTATGGTCTGGGTTACCACCGGCGTGCTCGTTGTTTTCACCACGCTTGGATCGGGAATGCAGGCGGCGCCGGCAATGCCTCCGGTCACCTGGGAACCGGTTGTGGAAGTGTTTATCGTCCCCGGGCTTCCGGGTTGGGAGCCGTAGGAATCGTTGGCGGTAGTTGTTATCCCATTCTGCCCGCCGTCCACCGAGATGGTTCCGGCGGTGCTGGAGAGATACACCGCGCCGCCGCCGCCCCCGCCGCCCGGACCGTGCCGTTCGCCCGGATACGTGGCTCCGGGCGCCTGGGTCGGCCAGGCATCGCCGCCCCGGCCGCCGTTGGCGGTGATGTTCAAGGTTGCGGGAAGCGGGGCATTTTGCGCAAGGATCAGCACGCTGCCGCCCGCGCCGCCGCCGCCGCCGCTGTCGTTCAGCGGCTGCCCGAGGGCCGCGAGGCCGTTGGCGTTAATCGTCCCGCTTCCGGTCACGGTGCCGGAGCGGATCATCACAATCCCGCCGCCCAGGGCGCCGCTGCTGTAAAGCGGAGTATTGTTGTTTATAGTTCCCGCGCCTCCGCCCCCGCCCAATACCAGACGCGCCGGGCTGGAGGAGAAGGCTGCGCCCCCGAACCCGCCGAAATCATCCCGCGAGCGCCAGGCAAAGCCGCCTTTGCCGCCTGCGCCGCCGTTGCCGCCGCCGCCCCCGCCGGTGTTTTCATCGTTTTGATTCTCGCCGTCGGTCCCGCCGCCGCCTGCATTGCCGGGAGCGCCCATGGAAAAGCTGCCGTTCGGATATCCTTCCAGGGTGTTATCCACAACGGCGGTCCCGTTGTAAATCCAACGCGGAGTCCCGGCGGTGCCCTCGGCTTTTGACGCGTTGTAGCCCACCGCGGCAGCCGGCGCCACGGTCCGATAATCCACGGCCGTGCCGGCGGGGCCTGTCATAATGCGTCCGCCTCCGCCGCGGAAGCCCTGACCGCTGACATTGATCGGTGTGCCCCCGTTGAGGTTCAGGGCGCCGGCGACGTCCAGCGCAACCACGCCGCCGACCGAGCCGTTCCAGCCCAGCGCCGTGATCGAATTGCCGGCACTGATGGTGAGGGTGGAATACTGGGGGATGCGGATGACCTGATAATGCCGCTGGCCCTGGTTGCCGGCGCCGTAGGGGTAGTTGGCCGTGATGTATGTGTTTATCAGCCCCGGGCTGACGGTCACTGTGCCGCCCCCAACGGGAACCGCGTTCATCGCCTGGACATATTCGTATCGCCCGGCGATAAAGCTGGCATCGTTCAGGTTTCCCGTCGCCGGATCCCCGGCGACCCCGTCGCCGTAGGCACCGGTGTTTGTGGAATCGATGTCGGCACCCTGCATCTGGATGACCAGCAGCAGGTCGCCGGCTGAAATCGGCGTAGCCGCCCCGGAAGCTGCGCCTACCGTGATGGAAGTGGCCCCTGTGGTAACCGTCCCGGTGCCGGGGTAATACGTATTGACGATGGTGTTAACACCGGAGATGGTGACCGGTCCGTCCGCGCCCGGGATTGCGCAAGCGGCGCGGTCGGCGGAGACGGGGAATTGCGGTTGCAGGAAGGAAGAGAATAGGAACAGGAGCAGCAGGGCTGCGCCGCCGGTCCTCCCGGCTTTTATTGCATGTCCGATTACTCTGGCGCGTTCCTGTTTATCCAGCCGCATGCTTGCATCCCTGACCGTGTATTCCGGCGTCAGAAAATCGGAATCCATTCCTTAAAAAAGGATATTTCCCTCTCCGGACTGACACCAACCATTTGGACTGTGTGGCATTCCGAAGCGGAGGCGCGGAAGAAGCGAATTGGATTTTATGGAAAACGGAAAACTAAAACTGGGTGGTAGTACTGTGCCACCCTGCTGTAGATCCTCAAGCTTCCATGTTTGTTCCTGTTTGATGGGATGAGTCAAAAAACGTCTCCGGTTGTTCCCCCATGGATTGGGCAATCCAAATCCATCCCCAATAATTGCACATAATGGTCGGATCAGAATACCTCGCCCAATCCTTTTACGACTGGAAACGGCTGAATTTAGCTACATCTTGTTGATTATAGCATGGGGAGGGTGCAAGGGAGTAAATGGAGAATGAAGGTTTTCAGGGGTTAAAGGAATTTGGAGTCATTATTCCGATTTCAATTCTCTCGGCAAATCCAAGAGAAAATTTTACCCCTATGTCCTTTTTCGAGACAAGCGGTTCCACAAGGATAATTTTTAACTCTCCGGTCTTCTCTTATTGGATCGCCACCTGGACGGTGCGGATTGGCAACGCGCCAACGGTGTGAGTCTGCAACCTCGTCGCAGCGGCGGCAGGCGATGTGGGTCAGCTAGTGGGGAGCGCGAAGGAGGGCCGGTGGAATAAAAAGACCGCCGGTCGCTTTTCATGGCTGGCGGTCGTCGATTTTTCTTTCGGGTCGGATTATTTCACCCGCGGGATCGGCGTCCCGCTGCGTTTGGGTTGCGGGGCCGGGAAGAGTCGGTTGAACTCGTCCTCGTCGATCGTCTCCACCTCGATCAGCCGGGCGGACACCCGCTCGAGTGTTTCGCGGTGTTTGTTGAGGATGGTTTTAGCTTCCTCGTACGCACCGTTGACGATCTTGCGCACTTCCTCGTCGATCTCGTTCGCCACCTGGTCCGAGTAGTCGCGTTGTTCGGAAATCTCGCGGCCGAGGAAGATCAACTCCTCCTTCTGACCGTAGACCATCGGTCCCAGGCGGTCGCTCATGCCCCAGCGGGTGACCATATTGCGGGCGGTTTTGGTGGCGCGTTCCATGTCACTCGCGGCGCCGGTGGTGATGTCGTTGAAGACGATCTCCTCTGCGGCGCGCCCTCCGAGCAGCCCGGCCAGTTCGGCCATGAACTCACGGCGCCCGCGGACAGTCCGGTCCTCTTCGGGGAGGGCCAGGGTGTAGCCACCCATCATCCCGCGCGAGATGATCGAAACTTTGTGCACCGGATCGCATTCCGGGATGGCCTGCATGACCACCGCATGTCCCGCCTCGTGGTTGGCGATGATCCGCTTTTCGGCGTCGGTGATCAGGCGGCTCTTGCGCTCCGGTCCGGCGATCACGCGCTCGACGGATTCCTCGAATTCCTCCTGCCCGATCGATTTCTTGTTGCGGCGGGCGGCCAGGATCGCCGCTTCGTTGACCAGGTTCTCGATGTCTGCACCGACGAATCCGGGCGTGCCCTTGGCGACCCGGAGGAGGTCGACACCCGGGGCGAGCGGCTTGCCGCGCACGTGCACCTTCAGGATCGCCTCCCGGCCGCGCATATCCGGCCGGTCGAGGACCACCCGGCGGTCGAAACGGCCCGGCCGCAGAAGCGCCGGGTCGAGGATATCGGGCCGGTTGGTCGCCGCCATGACAATGACATTCGTGTCGGTGTCGAATCCATCCATCTCGACCAGGATCTGGTTGAGGGTCTGCTCGCGTTCGTCGTGGCTTCCGCCCAGGCCGGTGCCGCGCTGGCGGCCGACCGCGTCGATTTCATCCACAAAGACGATGCACGGCGAGTGGCGTTTGGCCTGTTCGAACAGGTCGCGCACGCGGCTCGCTCCCACCCCGACGAACATCTCCACGAACTCGGAGCCGCTGATCGAGAAGAACGGCACGCCCGCTTCACCCGAGACCGCCTTCGCCATCAGGGTTTTTCCGGTTCCCGGGGAACCTACCAGCAGAACCCCCTTGGGGATCCGCGCGCCGAGGGAGATGAACTTCTCCGGCTCCTTGAGGAATTCCACCACCTCGCGCAGCTCATCTTTCGCCTCTTCAATACCGGCCACATCCTCGAACGTCACGGTGGGTTGGTCTCCCGAAAGCATGCGCGCCTTGCTCTTGCCGAACATGATTGCCTGGTTGTTGGTGCCCTGCATCTGGCGAACCATGAAGTAGATGAACACGCCGAGGACAATGACCGGCAGCAGGTAGCTGAGGAGGTTCAACACCAGCCCCCAATCGTTGGGCGGGCGGATTTCGATGTTGACCTTGTCCAACTCCTCCGGGGTGACGCCGAACGATTCCAACTGCGACGAGAGGGGAGAGGTGGATTCCTTGAGGGCCTTGGCCTGTTTATCGCCTGCGTAATGTATCTCCAGGTCGTCTTCGATCACGATGATCTGCTGGATCTTCTCGTCCTGGATTTCCTGAGCCACCTGGCTGAGGGGAATGGTCGGTATACTCGCCTGCTGGTTGTTGTACCAACTGATGAGAAGGTATCCCATGAAAAAGAGAACGATAAAGATCGCAACAATGTTGCGCGTACGGTTGGAATTCACACGTGCCTCCGATTCGATTTTCGCCTGCGGCAAAGCCTTATGGTGGCGGATTTGCCCTGGATAAAGATTATACCAATGGTTGGTTTGTATTTCGTTAACAGGCGCTTAGCCTTGATTTATGCAGAAAACATCCATTTTGGGTTGGAGGGTTCTCCGGTCCGGGGTTATTTCCCGGGAGGATTATAAAGGAAATAGACGTACACCCAGAGGGGGATCAATCCGCCGACGGCAATCAGGCTGAGAAATCCCATCCCGATCGCCGCCCAATCGATTCCCGCATCTTCCTCCGCTTCGCTTTCGCCTTCTGCGGACGCCGCTTCCGGAAGCGGCGCGGTGATTCCCGCCAAGTAGGCTTTCAACACCCGCGCCATCTGGTCGCCGTTGCGATATCGCTGCGCCGGATCCTTGGCCAGGGCGCGCAGGACGATCCCTTCCAGCTCCTCAGGGATTGCCGGGTTGATCAGGCGCGGCGAGGGGGCGTTTTCATTCTGGTGCTGCAGGGAAAGTGTGCGCGGATCCTTCCCCGGGAAGGGGAGCCGGCCGGTAAGCATCTCGTAAAGCATGATCCCGGTGGAGTAGATGTCGCTGGAGGGGGTCAGCGCCTCGCCGGCCGCCTGCTCGGGTGAGACATATTGCGGGCTGCCCCAGACGGTCTCATCCTCGAGCGGCCGGGTCCCGCTGGAGTCCCCCAGGATCGTTTTCGATGCCATCGCCCGCGCGATTCCAAAATCGGCGATCTTGGCCAGCAGATCGGAATCGAGGAGGATGTTCTGCGGCTTGATGTCGCAGTGCACCAAACCCGCGCGGTGCGCCAGCCCCAGCCCTTCGCACACCTGGATGGCGATGTCGAGCCATGTTTCCAGCGGCTGCGGGCGCGCCCGCCGGAGGAAGGATTTCAGATCCTCTCCCTCGACATATTCCATGATCATGAAGTACTGATCACCCTGGGTGCCGAAATCGTACACCGTGACCAGGTTGGGATGCGAGAGTTTGGCAATCGCCTGGGCTTCATTGCGGAACCGTTCCTGAAAATCCGGCTTGCGGGTGTATTCCTCGCGCAGGATCTTGATCGCCACCGTGCGGCCGAGCAGTTCGTCGCGGCCGAGCCAGACGTGCGCCATCCCCCCGCTGGCCAGCGGCTTGACGAGCACATACCGGTTATTCAACAGGGTGCCTTTTTCCATGGCGATTCCATTTTACCAACATGTCCCGAAGCCGGCCTTCCGGAAAACCCTCGCGCAGGCCGCGGTTTCTTCGGGCGGATCCCCGGCCCGCGCGGCGCAGCCGGGGCGGGCGAGGCCGCCGGCGGGCGGGAGGATTCAGAATCGGTCTCGATCCGGCCGCCCAAGAACGGCGGCCTGCGCGGCCGTCTTCCAAGATTGGCCGATATTGTATAATCCCCGCGGTCGAAACCGGTCCCAATCCCTCCTTCCGGAGATCAGACGTTAATACCGTGAAAATAAAATCACTTCCCAAAATCCGGATCTCGTTCATCGATGCCTTGCTCCTGGCCTCGTTCCTGGCCGTGGCGGCCTGGGCGCTCCACGCTTCGGCGGTTCTGATCTTTCTGCTCGCCTGCGTCGGGTTGATTCCACTCGCCCAGCAAATGGGCATCGCCACGGAAACCCTCGCCGCCCGCGCGGGTCCGCGGGTGGGCGGGTTGCTCAACGCGACGCTGGGAAATGCCGCCGAGCTTATTATCACCCTGGTCGCCATCCGGGAGGGTTACCTGGAGCTGGCCAAGGCTTCGATTACCGGTTCGATCATCGGAAATCTGCTTTTGGTGCTCGGCTTCAGCCTGCTGGTGGGGGGGATCAAGAACGGCACGCAGCGTTTCTCCAGCGAAACCGCCAGCCGATACGCAACCCTGCTGGCGTTGGCTGTGGTCGCCTTGAGCGTGCCGTCGCTGTTCGGCCAAAGCATCGGCGCGCCGGATGACTTCCATGTGGAATATCTCAGCCTGGGCGTGGCAGGCGCAATGATGCTGATGTATATTCTCAGCCTGATTTATTCCCTCAGCGAGCACAACGGGGTGATCCCGCCGCCGGTGGAAGAGCCCGCCCATCCTCATGGTTCATGGAAGAGCGCGCTGCTTCGCCTCGGACTGGCCACCGCCGGAGTGGTCGTATTGAGTGAGATCCTGGTCGGGGTGATCGAACCGGTCATCGCCGCCAGCGGGGTGTCGGAATTTTTCCTTGGGATCATTCTCGTGCCGGTGATCGGCAACGTAGCGGAGCACTTTGTGGCGGTGGATGTCGCCCGCCGAAACCATCTGGAGCTAAGCTTGGAAGTCGCGCTCGGGTCGTGCCTGCAAATTGCGCTTCTGGTCGCCCCGCTGCTGGTGTTTGCCAGCTTGGGCATGGGCCACCCGCTGACCCTGGTTTTCAACACCTTTGAGGTCATTTCCGTCATTGCGGGTGTGGGCGTGGTAGCGTTGATCGCCGCGGACGGGCGCAGCAACTGGCTGGAAGGCAGCGTGCTCCTGGCGGTGTACGCCATCCTGGCCTGGGCTTTCTTCCTGTTGCCGGTGTAGGCGGCGCCCCGGAGGTTTCTGATATAATCCCGCAGCCCCAAAGGCATCACCGGCAACTGGAGGTCCTGTGACTACATACCTTAGCATTGCACAAATTATCCTTGGAATCGTGTTAATCGCCGTCATCGTCCTGCAAAGCAAGGAGGCCGGGTTGGGCGGCCTGACCGGCGGCGATTCGGGTGGGGTATTCCGCGCCCGGCGGGGAGTGGAGAAGGCTCTCTTTAATGGAACCATCATCCTCAGCGTTCTATTCTTCGCACTCTCCATCATCACCGTACTGGCATTCCAGTAAACCCGTTCCCGCCGCATGGGTCTGACCCCTCCCTTGAAGATTCCGCACTCGCGCCCATGTCCGCCATAAAGCGCTTTCGCTGGCAAATCCTGATTGCAGCAGGGGGAATCCTCATCGTCCTGCTGCTAATCCTGGAGTTGCGCGGCACGGCTTCCCCGGTCTTCAACCCCGCCCCGAAATCCGGCGGCGGAGAATATAAGGAAGCCGTCGTCGGCGCGTTGCAGCGGCTCAATCCCGTCCTGGATATCCGGAACACCCCCGACCGGGATATCGACCGGCTGGTTTTTTCCGGCCTGTTGCGTTTCGATTCCACCGGCATCCCCGTCGAGGATCTGGCCGAAGGCTGGGTGATCGCCGACGAAGGAAAGACCTATACTTTCCTCATCCGCAAGGATGCCGTCTGGCACGACGGCCAACCGGTCACAGCCCAGGATGTCGTGTATACCTTCGGGCTGATCCAGGACAAGAACTATCCCGGTCCGGAAGACCTCGCCGAACTTTGGCGATCGGTAAAAGTCCAGGCGATTTCGGCAAAGGAAGTCCGTTTCACGCTTTCCGAGCCCTATGCACCATTCCTGGATTACCTCACTACCGGCCTGCTGCCATCCCATCTGCTAAGCGGGGTGGGGGTGAAGGAGCTGGATACACTGTCTTTCAACCTGAAGCCGGTGGGTTCCGGCCCGTTTACGGTCGAAACCCTGATTGTCGAAGGGGATACGATCCACGGCGTCGCACTCCGTCCGTTCGAAAAATATTACGGAACGAAGCCGGCCTTGGAGAAGGTCGACATTCTCTATTACCCCACCCAGGCCGCTGCGTTCGGGGCAATGCAATCCGGAGAGGTGATGGGATTGGGCGGCCTCTCGGTGGAGGAATTGAACGCGACACTGAAGGGGTCAACCTGGAACATCTATTCCGCGCGCCTTCCGCAATCCTCGGTGATTTTCCTGAATCTGAAGAATGACGATGTGGCTTTCTTCGGTCAACGCGATATCCGCAGGGCGCTGCTCCTGGCCATCGACCGGCAGCGGATCATCGACAACGTGCTTGACGGCCAGGCGGTCCAAGCCGCCGGCCCGATCCTCCCCGGCACCTGGGCGGAGGATCCAAGTCTGCAGCCGCTGGAATACAATCCGGATGAGGCCGCCCGGTTACTGGACAGCGCGGGATGGACCTTTCCCGCGGGAGCGACTCCCGGCACACAAGCGTATGTCCGCTTGAAGGATTCGGCCGAGTTGAAGTTCACACTCGTATACGCCGAGGATTCTCAGCAGGAGTCGATCGCCGCCGCCATCTCGGAGCAATGGGCAAAGGTGGGCGTCCGGGTCGAGCTGCAACCGGCCAATATGCGCTCCCTGATGGAAGACCATCTTACCCCGCGGACCTATCAGGCCGCGCTCGTGGATTTAAACACAGCCCCGTATCCGGATCCGGACCCCTATCCCTTCTGGAATCAGACACAATCCCCCGACGGGCAGAACTACTCCCAATTGGATGACCGCGCGATCAGCGAATTGCTCGAGGAAGCCAGGACGGAGATCCACCGGGAGGAACGCGCGCGCCTGTACCGGACTTTCCAATACCGTTTTGTTTATCAGCTTCCGGCTTTGTTCCTCTGGCATCCGATCTACAGCTACGCCGTGGATGCGCGCGTGGCAGGGATCTCCTTCGGCCCCCTGTTCGATCCGAGCGATCGGCTGGCGTCGATATGCGATTGGTACGTTGAAGAGAAATAGCAGAAAGCCCCCGGGCAAAAATTTTTATATATAGAGTTCTACTAACAATTCATTCCAACCCTGGCCACCAAGAGCCGGTACGCGGATTTCACTGATCGATCGGATTATGCGGATCGAGAAATATCCCTTGAGAATTTCACAGGCGTATTTTCCGCGGAATCCGCGTACCGAGGTAGTGTTGGGTGAGCACGCTTAAAAATAAATTGTGAATCACAAATACGGCACTTTGTCTTCGGTCACTTCCAGCGGATCCAATCCCATACGTTCATCGAGGTTTTCCGGCCGCAGGTATGGGTCCTCCAGCAGCCTCCGGATGTGCCGGAACTTCAGGAAGCGCCAACCGTCGGCGACAGCCCGGCGCAGAAGGACGTTCCGCCGGAGTTTATATCCCACCAACGTCGCCCGTCCGCCGGGAAGGACGATCCACGACCGGCGCGCATCGAAAACCGGCTGAAGCAGGTAGCGGCCGACGGCGGCCGAACTGGTAAACATGAAGCAGTACGTTTTCCGCCCCGCAGAATCCGTCCAGTACATCTCTTGATCCCCTTCCAGGGAAAAACCCATTTTCCTGCCCAGCCCGCCCAGGGTCCCGCGCACCAGTTGGAGTTCCTCCGACCGGGAAGACGGATGATCCTCCGGACGGAGGATCCACGCCCGGCCATCCTTTCCCTGCGATCCGTAAGATTCCAGGCAGGCGTGGAGCAGGCGCAGTTCGGGAGTGAGCAGCCCGGGGAAGAACGAACAGATGCGGCGATCCAATTCTTCCATGGGGATCGGGCCTTCCTCCAGAAGCGTTCGCGCCACCTCCACTTCCACCTGATCCGAAAGCGGGCTGGTGATCGACTCGTCCCCCGGCAGCCACCAGGTGGTGCCGAATTCATTCTCCTCTTTCTTCTCCGTGGATTTGATTTCCGGATCTTTTTTAACCGTCTCGGCAAGAACGTTCTGGCAGCGCGTGAAATCGCTTTCTTCGGCTTGGGGGGGTTCGGGCGGCAACATGTGGCGGAATACAACGTCACTCCAAGCGGCCGCATGCAGCAGATCCCAGGGGACTGGCTCCGCGCGGGCGGAAATCATCTGGCGGACCGCCAGACGCGCAATATCAACCGCCCCATCCAGGCTCTGCGGACCGTAGGAAAGGGGCGTGTGCTCCGGACCGGGCGCCGACCAAAGCAGTTGGGCGGTGCAGGTATCCGTCCGGATCGCCCGTCCTTTCAGCGCGAAGCCGGCCTGATAGAAAGACCAAAGAGCCGCGGCGAGGAATGCCGGCTCCCATTCTCCCAGGAAGGTGGCCGCGGGAGTCTCCGCCGGGAGGTGCGCCGCAAGCGCCGCGGCCGACGCTCCAAGCGCGCGTGCATGCCAATTCCAATCGATCCAGCGCCGGTGAAGTAAACCGGCCAGGGGGGCGGAAGCCGCCCGGCCCCAAAGCCATTCCGCCCACATCGCGGCAAGGGTCCAGGCCGCCAGATTCGGCCGCGGAAGAAAAGCGATCACGCCATCCGGCCGCAGGTCCGCCAAGTGCGGAGCCAGATCGCGCGCGGTTCCGGAGAACGTGAGAATGGTTCCCGCCTCCAGCCCTTCCCCTTCCCGCCACTTGCGGACCGGCACCTTCCGCGCGGGCAGGCTCCAATCCTCCGCCGCTTTTTCGATCGTCCGCCAGATGTTCACCTCGTGGAACTCGGCGGGCGGTTGGAGCGAACGCGGCCGCGCGCGCGCCGAGTGCCCGTGGCCGCGGAGGATATGGGCTTCATCCAGAACCGTCAGCAGCAGCAGATCCACACAGCGTTTTTCCTCCGGTTCGAACTCCATCAGTTCCAGACGCCGCAGGATCAATACCAGGGCATACACCGACCGCAAGGGGTACGCATCCAACGCTTCCGCGGCGCCCGTCCGGTCGGGATCGTCCAGAGGCGCCAGCCGCTCGAGCGCAAAATGATAGAGCATCTGCCGCGAAGCTTCGGACGGCATGGCTTTTTCATCGGCGGGCCCGGCCGGTTCCTCGATGACGTGATCGCATTGCGGGCAGCTGCAAATCCGGCTGATCAGGTGGGGTCGGGCTTTCCTTTTTTTCGATTCCTGGAAGAGTTCCCGGGCCGGAGGATGGGTTATGGTGGAATGCGTTTTCGATTCGGCTTCGAAGCCCCACACATACCCTTCGGCTTCCGAATCCCTCCCGCAAAATGCGCACGTTCCCATGTACAGGCCGCGGATGTGCGCCTCCAGAGTTTCCGAGGAGGAAGCGGAAGGATCGGGGGAGACGGTCGACGGGGATTGAGCAAGGCGCGCGAGTACGCTGCGGATCAAAGAAGTGGAGGGTGGATCGGCCTGCAATCCCAGGATCGCGCGCAAGACCGGATTGGGCGAAGCCAGAAGGATCGCTGCTCCGCTCCGCGCCATCTCCAATGCCATGGCGGGGGATTGTCCGAACGGATCTACGACCCGGGGGTTTCGTTTTCCGAGCCGCCGGAGGAATTCCGTACCCACTCCCTCGTAGTAAGGCGGCAGGAACAGCGCGAGTGGTTCGGGAGGATCGAGCTTGCGGCCGGGAAAGAAGGGCATATCCATGGGTTCATCCGCACCGTCCACCGGCTACCAGTTGCTGCAAATACGCCAAACTGGTGACTTGAGAAACGGCTCGCAGGAAGGCTCCAACCGACGGACACTGATCGAACAGGGCCACCACGGCGGGTCCGACCGGGTCTTCGCCGCGTTCCCCGGGTGAATCGGCATACGTTCCATAGAAGGCGAAAAACGCCTGGTTCAACCGGCGGATGAAGCGCCCGTGTTCCGCCGCGTGGTCCATGATGAAACGGCGGCGCGCTTCCATGTACGCCTCCGCCTCTTCGATCTTTCCCGCCGCCAGCAGCCGGTCCGCTTCCACGCGGGTGACGTACATCTCATGCTGGTAATCGAAATCCTTCCACGGGGGTGCGGAAAGCCCGCGGAAGAGCCCTTTCGCAGAGGAGGTCTCCAAAACGCCGCTCGCCCATTCGGGATAGTTGTGCCGGACCACGAGTGCGCCGATTTCCTTCCCCACCAGCGACGCCGCGGTCTCGTTGACGGTCCGCAAATCGGGGGATGTTTCGTATCCCATCCCCAGCGGGGTGAGGAACAGGTAGTGGTGGGTCCACTCATGGGTCACCGCTTCCACCACCCAGGCGGTATACGGGTATTCCATGATCATCGTCGGGAAGGTGCCCAGTCCGCCGAAGGGGACGACGAGTGCGGAAACGTCAAGACGGCGTTCGGTTTCCGTTTCCAACTTAATCTGCTGTTCCAGGGTCAGGCCGGGGATCAATTGGATGTTGGCATCCTGGCGGATGACATTCCGCGGGGAGACGATCAGCCCCATGGGAATCTGACTAAACCGGAACAACACCGGCGGCACCACCTCGCCGCCGAGCGCGAAGCCCGCCGCCCGCAGCTCGGCCGAGACTTGCTCCTGGAGGATGGCTTCCACCAGGTTCTGGCGCTCCGATTGCAGGCGCCGCTTTTCAGACAGGCGGACGCGCACCGCTTTGGAAGCCTGCATCGGATCGGAAATCGATGGATCGGAAAATATCCGGGTCAGCTCGTCTTCATCGGCGAAGATTTGGGTCAGCAAATCATCGTATTCCAGCACGATATCGTGCCAATCCGTCGCTGAGAGGTAGCGCTCCTCCCCCAGGCAGAACTGCAGGACTTTAGCCCACACGGCGTTCGCCGTCCAGGATATGAATTCGAACTCGTAGGGGGCGGTGATCAGGCGGACTTTATCGACCATGGTCCGGGGGGCGAAGGAATCCGAAGTCAGGGCCAGGGCCAGGACGAAAATCGTGGGCAGGGAGGCGACGGCGTAGAACACCCGGCGAAGCAAGCGGCGGATCATGGGCGGATAATAGCGGCGCTCCCGCATGGTGTCAACCGTGCGGGAGCGCCGGAGAAGAGCCGTTCGACAAATAGGAAAGCCGGCTTGCGGTGCCGAAGCAGGTGTCCTTTAGTAGTTCGGCAGCGGGTAATGCGCCAGCCGGTCGTGGCGGGAATCGCTTACCCACACACCGCCGAGCGGGTCGATCGCAATCCCGGTCGGGGAGTTGAGGGATAGGTCATCCTCGCCGCATGTCCCCCAGACGTTGAGGATCACGCCGCGCTCGGTGAACTCCAGGATCCGGCAGGTGGAGGGATCCGTGAGGAACACATGGTTGTTGGAATCCAACGCGAGGTAGGGTTTGATCTCGGACGTTGTGCCGTACCAGGCATTGACCTCCCACATCCCCACCGAGGCATACGATCCGTCCGGGCCGGGGGCGAAGATTTGGACTCGACGGTTCCACGTATCGGCCACGAACACCCGCCCTTGTTCATCCACCGCGAGGCCCACCGGTTCATCCAACTGGCCATCTCCGGCTCCGGGCGTTCCGAATTCGGTGATGAATTCTCCGTCGGCGGAGAACACCATGATCCGTTTATTCCCGGTATCGGCCACGAACACCTCGCCTTGCGCGTTGACGGCGATTGTACGCGGGCCGTAGAAAGTGACCGCGGCCGTGGTATCGGAAATGGGAGCCCCCCACATGGTGACGAAGTCGCCGTCGGCGGTGAATTTCTGCACGCGATGATTCCAGGTGTCGGCCACATACACCGAACCGTCCGGCCCCACTCCGATTCCCCAGGGCTCGTTGAATGTGCCGCCGGGGGCATTGCCCTGGTCCACACTCCCGAATGATCCCCACTGCGCGATTACGTTTCCGTTCGAATCGAGATGCTGGATGCGATGGTTCATCGAATCCGCCACGTACAGGCTGCCGTCGGGAGCGACGGCGATTCCGCGCGGCGCGACGAATTGGCCCGGCTCGCTGCCGGTCTGACCGACGGAGAAGTCGGGGATGAGGTCGATCCGCGACATCTCATAGGGGTCGTACACCAAACCGGCGCCGGAGGTTCCTTCGAGGGACCCGCCCAGGTAATCCAGCAGATCCTTGCGGAAGTAGACATAAAGGTGTTCAACCAGCGACCAATTCTGATAGGAATATCCGCCGTGTTGCACATACTCGCCCCACTCGGTGTAATCACGGTTCAGCCAGATTTGGAAAGCGGCCGACCGGGCCTGGGGATTATAGAAGATGGGACCCACCCGGATCCAGACCCTCCTCAGGTATTCGGAGACCGTCATGGATGGAGGCGATATCTCACCGTTTTGACCGGCTTCGCGGAGGGCTTCGGTGGTTTCGGCGAGGTATTCGCCCTTGATCCAATCCCATTTCAGGGCGAAATAATCCTGGTTGTGCCACCACATCCGCACCTGCTCGAAGCTGACGTAATCCTCCCCCAGGATGGAAGAGACTTTACTGTTGTTCTGTTCGCCGACGACGACGATCGCCGCCTGGCGGATATCCATGCCCGGATTGACGTCGAAATCGATTTTGTTCTTGTAATGCCGCAGATACCACCAATAGGGGTAACGGACGAAATTGTCGTAGGCCACCACCATGTCGGTGCCGCCGGTAGTGAGGTAGGAAAGGCGTTCGATTTCCTTTAATACGATCTTGGGCCCCGGCGCGCCGTGCGCGTAGGCCATGTACTCGTTGGGGTAGTCGTAATTGATGAAGCTGGCGAAGTATGCCGTCCGCGCGGTGAGCAGCCCGAGGACGACGAACGCGGCGAGCAGGATATTGCGGGCCGATTGGGTGACATTCACGGGAATTTCGAATTTCCACTGCCGGAACTGGAACAACTCGCCCATCGAGTTCGTATCCAGCAGATAGCCCACCGCCCAGGCGGCGGCGAGGATCATCGGCGCGGCGATCAACATCGTTTGCTGGGGCATCTTTTCGCCCGCATACGAGAAGATCGCCAGGCTGAACAGCGCCCAAAACAGAAAGAGCGAGATAGTCGGAACCGGCTGCACTTCGCCGATTTCCGGTGCGGCGGCTTGGAACGGTTTCCCGGAAGCGGCGTTCCACAGGCGCCGGCGCAGCGCGATAAAGAAGGCGACGACCGCGCCGATCGCCGGTAGATATTCGTAGATCGGGATCTGTACGAGCAGGTAATAAAACCACGGCTCGCCCGCGCGTTCCTCCGCGTGCTGAACAATCCAGTATCCGAGGTAGCGCACCAGCCCGTCCATTAATCCCCCGGCGGTGGTAAAGACGGTGGTGAAGAAGAACGTGAAGATGCCGAAGAAGATCAACGCCAATTTCCACCACTCCCTGGGCCGCCACCAAAGGCCGATCCCGATCGCCACGCCGGTCGGAATCAAGATAAACATTATCGATTCAAAAAAGGTTTTTGATGTGAGGATATCGCCGATTCCCGAAAGAAAAGAGAAATTCATATCGATCGGCGGCGGAGTCCCAAAAAGCTTGCCGATGGTGACCATCCAGACGGCGGAGGTAAGCGGGATCACGAGCGTCCCGAGGAGGACGATAAGGTCAAAGGATCGTTCCTGGCGGACGACCGCTCCGGAATCCTGCATCAGCAGGACGATGCCGACGACGGCGACGACTATTCCGAAGACGCCAACCACGATCGACGGGAGGAACACCAGGGAATCGGGATTCTGCGCAAATAATTCACTGGCTGTCTTCCACATATATGCGGCGAAGCCGAACAGGACCGCCGCCACCCCCAGGCTGACGAGGAGCCGAAGCTTGGTGATCTGCTTGACATCCTGCCGTATCCACAAACGAACCAGGAATAAGCCGATCAGGAAGACCATCTGGCCGCCGGCATATATAAATCCTGTGGCCTTGTCGGTGAAGTGAAGCGCATTCACCACGGTGAAAAGAATCAGTATGCTCCATTCTCCGCGCTCGAGGTAGCGCAGGACGGCGTACATTGTCAGAAGCGCCCAGACGACGATGAAGGCTTCGTTGCGCTGGTAGCGCCCGTAATAAAGCATGTAGGGCGAGATGAGAAAGAGCACCCCGGCGATCAGGGCTCCGTTGCGGCCGAGGTACCTCCGGAACAGGAACAGCGCGATCGCAACGGTGGCGATGCTGAAGAGCGCGGCCGGCAGGCGCGCGGTGAAATCGCTGTCACCCAGGGCGACGAACGACAGGGCGATCAGGTGCATCTGCAGCGGGCCGTGGGTCATCGGATCGAACCGGAATTGACCCCCCTCCGAGTAATCGAACGATGGCACAAAGTGGTTCACCTCATCATGGCTCGCCGCCCGGTCCCCCAATCCATACAGCCGGGTGATCACGGCAAGGGTCAGCAGGGCGACCGCCAGAACATTTTCCAGATTCATGGGAAATAGCTTCAAGATATTCTGATCGAGGTTCCGCCATGGTTTGGGCGAGGTGACGTTTGTCGCGGCCGATTGGTCGGTCATGAGTATGATCTCCAATAGGTTGAGAGGATTGGTTCAATTGCGACCAATTGTATCCCAAACCTCATCTGAGTCGGCAATGACGGCAGAATCATGGAGATCGGGAAAACTTTGGGATCCCTCCCGCTGGGAATGAGTTGAAAAGCAAGTCTTTAATCCACGAAGCCCGCCCCGGCCGGCCCACCAGGCGGGCCGGGGAATACAAAGCGCGGATTGATGCACAATCCGCGCTTTGAAAAGCGTTTTCCGCCGGACGAGACAAGGAATGGATGCGGTTCGAGTTTCCGCCTCAGCCGTTCTTCTTCAGAAATTCCTTCATGAAACCGGCCAGCGCTTCCACGGCCGACATCGGCTGGGCGTTGTACAGCGAGGCGCGAAGTCCGCCCACCGAACGATGTCCCTTGAGTTCAAGCAATCCTTCCGCGGCTGCTTCCTTGACGAACTTCTTCTCCAGGTCTTCGTTGGGCAGCCGGAAGGTGAGGTTCATCCGCGAGCGGCTGGCCTTTTCCGCGTGACCCTTGAAGAAACCGGCGCCGGTGTCGATCACTGAATAAATCACATCGGCCTTGGCCTGGTTGCGTTTGGCGATTTCCGCCAGCCCGCCCAGGTCCAGCAGCCATTGGGCCACCAGCCCGACGATGTAGATCGAGAAGCAGGGCGGGGTGTTGTAAAGCGACTTGTTCTCCGTCATCACTTTGTAATCCAGGATCGAGACCAGGTCGGCCGGCACGCGCGCCAGCAGGTCTTCGCGCAGGATCACCACCGCCACGCCCGCGGGGCCGGCGTTCTTCTGGGCGCCGGCATAAAGCAGACCGTACTTGGATATATCCAGCGGCCGGCTGATAAAGTCCGAGGACGCGTCGCAAACCAGCGGGACTCCCGCCGGCGGGACGGGTTCGGTCTGCCATTCCACGCCCTGGATGGTTTCGTTGGACGTGATATAGAGGTAGGCCGCCTTCGGATCCAGTTTCAACTCGCTTTGCGCCGGGATGCGGTTGAAATTGGTCGCCTCGGTCGTCGCGGCAAGGTTGACCGGGCCGCTCTTTTTCGCTTCCTTGATCGCGGCTTTCGACCAGTTGC
>CAZFPL010000049.1:0-21104 GCA_964521085.1 uncultured Anaerolineales bacterium
GCACTTGCTTGCGGAGCAAGGGGTCGCGTGTTCGAGTCACGCCGGGCGCGCCTGAAGATCGAGTGGCAGGCGCTTCAAAGGAAATGCCGCGACCGTGCGGCATTTTTCTTTTAACCCCTCCGATTTCTTTCCCGCTTCGTCGTGTGCTAGAATCCTTCTCGACCGTGCGCGGAGAGGGGAATTCGCGGTATTCCGGAGATTATGTGAAGTTTTCGAAAATCTGTGTCTTGGGATTGGGATATATAGGGTTGCCCACCGCCGGTACGTTCGCCACCTGCGGGATGAAAGTCGTCGGCGTGGATGTCAATCCGAAGGTGGTCGATACCCTGCAAAACGGTGACCTGCATATCCAGGAGCCCGGCCTGCGAACCATCGTCCAGGCGGCTTTTCAATCCGGAAATTTAAGCATTCAACCCGAACCGGCCGAAGCCGACGCCTTTATCATTGCGGTCCCGACGCCGATCCACGAGGATAAAACGGCCGACCTTTCCTGTGTCACATCCGCGGCGGAATCGATCTGCCCGGTCCTGCGGAAAGGCAACCTGGTGGTTTTGGAGTCCACCTCGCCGCCGCGCACGACGCAGGATATCGTCCGGCCGATTCTCGAGCGATCGGGCATGAAAGCCGGGAGGGATTTTCTGCTGGCGTATTCCCCGGAGCGGGTGCTGCCCGGGCAGATTTTGCGCGAGCTGATCGAGAATGCGCGTGTGATCGGCGGGATCGACCGCGCGTCGGCCGAAGCCGGCCGCGATTTATATGCGATGTTTGTCCGCGGGGAGATCGTCCTGACCGACGCCACGACCGCGGAAACCGTCAAGCTGATGGAGAATACCTATCGTGATGTGAACATCGCGCTGGCAAACGAAATGCTGCGCCTGGCGCAGCACTCCGGCGTGGACGTTTGGGAAGCGATTGCGATCGCCAACCGACACCCGCGGGTCGGGATTCTCCGCCCGGGTCCCGGAGTTGGCGGCCACTGCATCAGCGTCGATCCGTGGTTCCTCGTCGAATCGTATCCGGAAAATACCCCGCTCATCCGAACGGCGCGCGAAGTGAATGATTCCCAGCCGGAGTTTGTTGTCGCGTACCTTGAGAAAATGGCGGGCGACCTGTCCGGATGGAAAATCGCCGTATTGGGTCTGACCTACAAGGCGGATGTGGACGACATCCGCGAGAGCCCTTCGCTCGAGATCGTCCGGTTATTGGACCGGCGCGGGGCGAAGGTCTCGGCATACGATCCACTTGCCGGGGCGGTATCGCTGCCCGGCGAACGATCCCGAACCGTGGAGGAAGCTGCGGATAAGGCCGATGCGCTGCTTCTGCTCGTGGCGCACAAGGAACTGCGCGAACTGGCTCCGGAAAACCTACGGAAATTAATGAAAAAAGCGCTGGCGGTCGACTGCCAGCATGCCTGGGATCGCACACGGTGGGAAGCAAATGGATTCGAATTTCATGTCTTTGGAGACGGCCGCGGGCGGACGCAGGACGCCGCTTCCCCATGACCCGCTGTAAAGTCCTTTCCATCGTCGGAACCCGGCCGGAAGCGATCAAGATGGCGCCGGTCATCCGCGAACTTTCCCGGCGCGGGGAAAAGTTCATGCCGCGCGTATGTGCCACCGCGCAACATCGCGAAATGCTCGATCAGGTCCTGCGCCTGTTTGATATCCGGCCCGACCACGACCTCAACCTGATGCGGGAGAATCAAACCCTGGCGCAGATCACCGCCGCGGTCTTCACCGGTTTGGATCCGGTGGTCCGCCAGGAAGCGCCGGATTGGATCCTGGTCCAGGGCGACACCACGACGGTCCTGGCCGCGGGATTGGTCGGCTTCTACCATCACGTCCGAATCGGGCATGTGGAAGCGGGATTGCGAAGCGGAGATAAATATCAGCCTTTCCCCGAAGAGATCAACCGGCGGGTGGCCGGCGTCGTTGCGGATCACCATTTCGCGCCGACCGAGCAAGCCAAGCAGAACCTGCTGCGGGAGGGCGTGCCGGAAGCCGCGATCCACGTAACCGGCAACACCGTCATCGATGCCCTGCATTTTGTCGCGGAAAAACCCTTCGATATCACCCAAAGCCCGCTCGCCGTCCTCCCTCCGCAAAAACGATGGGTTCTCGTCACCGCCCATCGGCGGGAGAACTTCGGCCGGCCGCTCGAACGGATCTGTGAAGCGCTTCGTGAACTGGCGCAGCGGTATGCCGGAAAAGTGCAGCTGATCTATCCGGTGCACATGAATCCGAACGTGGAGAATCCCGTTCGGAAAATGCTGGGCCGGATCGAGAACATCACCCTGCTGCCCCCGCTGGAATATCTGCCGATGGTCCATCTGCTTAAGCGCTGCGAGCTGGTCCTGACCGATTCGGGCGGGTTGCAGGAGGAAGCGCCGGGTTTGGGGAAACCGGTTCTGGTGTTCCGCGAGGTCACCGAACGGCCGGAGGGCATCCGCGCCGGGACGGTCCGGCTGGTGGGATCGGACACGGCGCGAATCGTGGAGGAGACGTCGAAATTGCTCGACGACCGAAAGGAGTACGACCGCATGTCGAAAGCCGTTCAACCGTACGGCGACGGCCGCGCAGCTCCGCGGATCGCCGACATCTTGGAGGAGACAGCATGAAGATCAACCCAAAAATCCCCATCCTGATCGGCGCCGCGCTGATCGGCGCGCTTGCACTCTCCGCCTCGCAGGGGGCGGCCTCGGGAGAAGATCCCTGGTGGTACGCGAATGTTTTTTGGCCGAACTTGCTGGTGTTTATCATTCCCTCGCTGCTAGCGTTCGGATTGATCGAGGTGTGCAACCACTATCTGCTGCCCGGCAATGGAGGGGAGTTCGCGAGGAAATGCACCTGGTGGGCGTTCGGCTCGCGGCTTGTATTCTTGACCGTCGTCCCGATCTTGATGCTGCTCTGGGGGTATGAGTCGAACCGGAATCTCAAAGGGCTGGTCGAACTGGACGCCATCAATGCCGTCGACACTGCGTGGCACGCTGCCAATTCCAGCGGATCCGTGCTCGAAGCCTGGGGCCGAGCGCCGGGCGACAATACCGGCGGGATCACCGTCATGGGCGTGGCGTTGTTCCGGCTCCTCAGCCCGGATCTGGAACGGACTCTACTGCTTGGATTGGTGGCGGCGGCGTTCACCTCACTGACTGTGATCGTCGTTTACCGGCTGGCTTCCGGTCTCTTCTCGCCGGGGGTGGCCAAAACGGCGGCGCTTATCGCCGCAATCTTCCCGGAAGCCGTGATGATCGGTTCCTCCCATCAGCAAATGGGATACATTACATTGATCTTCAGCACGGCTTTGCTTGCGATCGCCGGACTGATTCTGAACAAGGAAGCGGCCCCGGGCGAGCCGGGACTCCCGAAGCGGCGTACCGCCGCCGTGCTGTTAATCCTCTCGATCGTTTTGGGTTTTGTCGTCTCTTATCAATTTTCCATCCTCGGGATCATCTGCGCGGCGATGTTCGCCGTGTGGCTTTCCGATCCGCGCAGGCGGATCGGAAGGGTCGTCTGGATCGCCGCCGGTGCGGCGGTCGTCGCGCTGGTCGGCATCCGGGTGCTTGCCAGGCTGGATATAATCCCGAGCGATTGGGATTATCTCTACTCGCAATATCAATATCTGTACGGGTTGGCCTGGGATGAGTTTAACAAATTGATCAATGCCGGCGGCGGAGATTTTTTCCAGACGGTCCTTGCGACAATGCAGAAGGGGCCCGCCTTTGTGCTGGCGGGGATTTACGGACTGGTCCGGCCGGCTCTTCCGGCCGCGATCGGCTATCGCAACCCTGCGGCGCACGGCGGTTTCTTTTGGCAGCTGCTTAACATCTATCGCAGCGTGGGTTGGTATCTCGTCCTGCCGGTGCTCATCTACGGGACCCTGAAAAGCCTGCGTGGAATCCTGAAGCGCAATCCGGAGGTCATCCTCATGGTGATCTTCTGGTTTATCGCGATCATCGGATCCTACCGGGCATTCGGAGATGAATGGGATAACCCGCGCTACCGGCTGTTTGGGCTCGCGCCGATGGCGCTGCTTGCAGCCTGGGGGTGGATGACCCAGCGTGAATCGCGCGATCCATGGTTCCTGCGGATCGTAATTCCGTTTGCGGTCGCAACGGCCGCCTTGACGGTCTGGTACATCCTGCGGGATTATGCCATGCTGAATTTCGCGGCTGTGGAGTCGATTATCGTGATCGGGATCATCACCGCAGTGGCGTTTGTGATTTCGTTTTTCCTCGTCCGGCCGAAGAAGACCGGTCCGGCTGGATAACCGATGCGTGTCTGTCTGACCCCGCGGGTGGGGGGAGGCGGCCCGGCGTCGTTCCAGAGCCGGCTGCAGGCGGAGTTCCGGCGTCTGGGAGTGGATACGACCTTCGACCCGCGCGCGCGCCCGCTGGACGCTGTGCTGGTTTTCGCCGGGACGAAGGACCTGATCTCGCTGGCAACGTGCGCCCGGGACGGCGTGCGGATCGTTCAGCGGGTAGACGGGATCAACTGGCTGCACCGGATCATCCCGCGCACACCGGTGCATCTCATCCGCGGTGAAGTGCTGAACCTGCAGCTTCGGATGATCCGCTCGCGATTCGCGGATAAGATAATCTACCAAAGCGGATTTGCGCGCTCCCTGTGGGAGCGCAGGTTCGGGGCGGCCAACGCCGCAGCCTGCGTGATCCACAATGGAATCGCGCTGGAAGAATATGCCGCCGGACGGGACGGACACGACGGAACCTTGCTGGTTGTGGAAGCCAACCTGGATTTTCACAAACCCGCCCAGGAGATCCTTCGGGCAGTCCAGCGGTCAATGATCCGGGGCGGGACCCTCGCGCGGCTGAGCATCTACACCCGCATCCTTCCGGCGTGGAAGCGCGAGTGGGCCGGGTACGATCCGCAGCCCGAAACGCCCGGGATGCGGCCCCGCGCGGAAGTGCAGGCGCGGCAGAAGAAGGCCGCATTGTTCCTCACCATGGATTTGAATCCCTCGTGTCCGAACGCGGTCATCGAAGCCCTCGCCGCCGGTTTGCCGGTGATCGGATTCGACACCGGCAGCGTGGGCGAACTGGTCGGCGAGGGGGGCGAGGTGGTGAAATTCGACGGGGACCCTTGGAAGCTGGAGGTCCCGCGCAACCTGGATGCCCTCAGCGAGGTGGGACGGCGTGTTCTGGAAAGTTGGAAGGAATACTCGCGCCACGCTCGTTCCGAGGCCGAACGCAAATTCGACATCCGAAAAATCGCACAGGCATATCTGGAGACGCTGGTCGGGTAGACGATGACTGCAGGATTGCCCCGGCGGGTCGGAATCCAACAGCGTGTTTTACCGGCATACCGCGCTGCGTTTTTCGATTCTCTAGCGCAGGCTCTGCCGGGAGTGCTTTCCGTCTTTGCCGGATCGCCCGGGCCGCACGAGGGCATCCCGCAGGCGGAAGCACTCCACTCCGCCAAATGGGTCAAGGCCGGCAACCACCCGCTGGGCTGGGGCAGGCTTTTCGCAATCTGGCAAAGCGGATGGCGGGAGTGGATCACCGCGGAGGATCCGGAAATTCTCATCCTTGAAGCAAATCCCCGGTATCTCTCAAATTACTTCATCCTGCAGAGAATGCACTCGCGCGCGAGACCGGTGATCGGGTGGAGTTTGGGCCCGGCCCGGGCGGTGGGAATCCTCTCCGGATTTATGCGGACTTTTTATAACGCTTTTTCCGCAATCGTCGTCTACAGCCGAAATGGCGCGGAAGCATTTCGAACCCTGGGAATGGATGGACAAAAAATTTTCATAGCGCCCAATGCGGTGGAATCCAGAACCGCGGAAACCTTATTGACCCGGCCCCGCGCCAAGGAAGCGGCAAGGTCGGCGCTCGGATTGGATGACCGCCCGGTGATTCTGTTCGTGGGCAGACTGCAGCCGAGGAAGCGGGTGGATTCTCTCCTGCGGGTGTGCGCCCGGGTGGGGGAAGCATGTCAATTGCTGATCGTGGGCGACGGCGCGTACAGGGCCCGTCTGGAAGGAATCGCGGCGGACGTGTTTCCATCCGCGAAATTTACCGGCGACCTGCGGGGGGAAGCGCTCGGCAGGTGCTTCCTGGCGGCGGATTTGTTTATCCTGCCCGGGACGGGCGGGTTGGCACTGCAGGAAGCCATGCTGTATGGGAAACCCGTCGCTGCCGCGGAAGCCGACGGAAGTCAGAAGGATCTGATCCACGAAGGCGAAAACGGGTGGTTGATTCGGCCGGGGGATGAGGATGCGTTGCTGGGGGTGATTCGCGATATGCTTAAAGATCCCCGCAAGCTGCAAGAGATGGGAACGGCCTCCCGGCGGATCGTCCGGGAAACGGCGACGATGGAAAAAATGGTCGATGGATTCCTGCAGGCGCTGCGTTTCGCATCCCGGCAGGCGGAGTTAAAAAAATGAAGCTGGCGTTCCTGGCGGACGGCCGCAGTCCGATCGCGATCAATTGGATCCGCTGGTTGGTGGAAAAAGGCCACGAAGTGCATTGGATTTCCTCGCGGCTGGCGGATCCTCCGTTGGCGGGGTTGGCTTCTTTCCGGGTGCTGCCGATTTTTCCGGAGCTACCGGCCGGCATCAAAGTATCGCGTGGAAACCGGTTGCTTCATCCTGCCGCAACGGTCATTCGACATTGGTGGATGCCCCTCCGGTTGGGTACGCGTGCGAGGGAATTGAACCGCATAATCGCGGAAATCCGGCCGGATTTATTGCATGCAATGCGAATTCCCCAAGAGGGGATGGTTGCCGCGCAGGCGAAACTATACCCGGGAGCATGCAGATCCTTGCCGCTGTTGGTGTCGGTGTGGGGGGATGATTTTACCTATCACGCCCGCTCCTCACCGATGATGGACCGATTAACGCGGAATACGATGCACAAGGTGGACGCGCTGCATTCGGACTGCAGACGCGACATTAAATTGGCAATTAAATGGGGATTGCGCATAGACACTATGACAATGGTTGAACCGGGGAATGGCGGCATCCGTACCGATATGTTTTTTCAGGGAGAACCGGATTCGCTGCTTATTGAAAAATTTTCACTTCAGAGAGAAGCCTTTTTTATCCTGAATCCGCGTGGAATAAGGGGAGTCGCGCGGACGGATACATTCTTCCGGGCAATTCCACGGGTCCAGAACGCCGTGCCGAATGTGCATTTCCTGGCGCTGCGGATGGCGGGAAGCGATGAGGCGATGGATTGGGTCCGCAGGCTTGGGATACGGAACGCTGTAACACTCCTTCCTGGGATTTCAATGGAAGATATGCCGCGTTTGTTCCGCCTATCGCCGATTATGCTTTCCCTCACCATGCATGACGGGCTGCCCAACGTGCTCCTGGAGGCGATGGCTTGCGGAAGTTATCCGGTATGCGGAGACGTCGAATCCCTCCACGAATGGATTGATGACGGAAGAAACGGATCGTTTGTGCCGATCGGCGATCCGGATACGGTCGCCGGGGCGCTCATCCGGGTGGCATCCGACCCGGAGCTGCGGCGGCAAGCCGCTGCGCGAAATAAGCAGATAATTTTAGAACGCGCGGAGTGGCATGCAGTGATGAGCAGGGTGGAAGAATTCTATCGGGCGATGATCTGCTGACGCCCTTGTCCGTTTCCGCGGTGAAGTCCGGAAGGGGAAAGCCCGGCGCGGGAGATTGTGTCCGGAGGTGGCTATGAAACAGGTTGTTCAAAACATACGCACGGGACGCACGGAGATCGTCGAGATCCCCTGCCCGAAGCCGCCGCCCGGCGCGGTGCTGGTGCGGACTGCGGCCAGCGTGGTTTCCGTAGGAACGGAGCGGATGGTGGTCGAATTCGCCTCGCGCTCCCTTGTGGGAAAAGCCCGCTCGCGGCCGGACCTGGTCCGCCAAGTGATCCAAAAGGCGCGCCGCGAAGGAATCGTTTCCGCCGTCGATGCGGCGTTCAAACGGCTTTCCCAGCCGATGCCGCTGGGCTACTCCTCGGCCGGAACGGTGGTGGAGGTCGGGGAAGGAGTGGGCGAGTTCCATCCGGGCGACCGGGTGGCATGCGCCGGCGGCGGCCACGCGGTCCATGCCGAGTTCGCTTCCGTCCCGGTGAATTTGTTAGCGGCGGTTCCGGAAGGCGTGAACCTTGAGGAAGCCGCCTTCGCCACCCTGGGCGCGATCGCCATGCACGGATTCCGGCTGAGTGAAGCTGCGCTGGGCGAATCCACCGCCGTGATCGGGCTGGGCGTGCTGGGTCTGCTGACGGTTCAAATTGCATCCGCGGCGGGGTGCCGCGTGCTGGGAGTGGATTTGGATCCGGTGCGGGTGAAACTCGCGAGGCGCTTGGGCGTGGAAGCGGCGGCGCGCGAGGATGCCGAGGGCGCGGCGCGTACTTTCACCGCCGGCCGCGGTTTCGACGCGGTCATCATCTGCGCGGACGCAACCTCTTCCGATCCGCTCGCGCTGGCCGGATCCATTGCCCGCGACCGGGGCAGGGTGATCGCCGTCGGCGCGACGGGAATGACCATTCCCCGCAAACCGTATTATGAGAAAGAAATCGATTTTCGAGTCTCGCGTTCCTACGGACCCGGACGCTACGACCTGCTCTACGAAGAAGCAGGGGTGGATTACCCGTACGGATACGTGCGCTGGACGGAACAACGCAACCTTGCCGCGTTTCTGGATTTACTGGCCGCGGGAAAAATCAAGATTGCCCCCCTTGCCAGCCACCGCTTCGCAATGAAGGATGCGGCCGGCGCGTACCAGTTGATTTCGGGAAAAGCGAAGAAGAAGGAGACTTTCCTCGGAGTTCTACTGACGTATCCGACGGATACCGTCCCCGCCAAAACCATCGCCATCCGTTCCGGGCCGGCAACGCCGTCTGCATCCAGCGACAAGGTCCGTTTGGGAGTGCTGGGCGCGGGAAATTTTGCCACCCTGGTCGCATTACCCGCCGTCTCGAAGATCAAGCGGATCGAAAAAATATCCGTCGTCTCGGCGGGCGGGCTTACGGCAACCCTCGCAGCCAAGGAATTCGGTTTTCTCCGCGCTGCGACCGATTCGGCGGACGTGCTGGATGACCCGGCTATTAACACCGTTGGCATATTCACCCGGCACCATTTGCACGCCGGATTGACGGTCAAGGCGCTGCAAAATGGGAAGCACGTTTTTTGCGAGAAACCCCTGGCGCTTCAGGAAGATGAGTTGCGCGAGGTTGAGAAGGCTTGGCGGGAAGCCGCCGGGCGCGCGCCGCGCGTATTGATGGTCGGTTTCAACCGGCGCTTCGCGCCGCTGATCGAGCCCATCCGCAGGATGATCACCGAGGCCGGCGAACCCCCGGTTCTCACGGTTCGGGTGAACGCCGGTCCGCTGCCGCGCGGTCATTGGACACAGGATCCGGTGCAGGGCGGAGGCCGGATCCTCGGCGAAGCCTGCCACTTCGTGGACCTGCTGACCTTCCTGGTGGGATCGATGCCCGTCCGGATTTTCGCCAGCGGGGCTCCCGCCTTCGGCGTGGATACGGAGGATAATTTCGCCGCCACGCTGGAATTTGCGGGCGGGGCGGTTGGCAACCTGGTGTATACCTCGGCCGGAGACCGGGCTTTCCCGAAGGAGCGTATCGAAGTGTTCTGCGGCGGACGGGTGGCCGTGCTAGACGATTTTCGAACGGCGGAGGTCTGGCGCGGGGGGAATCGCCGGAAATGGAATTCTCCCATGGTGCAGGACAAAGGACACCGGGCCGTTTGGGAGGCGTTCATCCGGTCCCTGCAGGGTGGAGTTCCGGCGCCCATTCCTCCGGAAGAAATTTTCGCCGTCACGCGGGCTACCTTTGCATTACTCAAAGCCGTCCGGGAAAAAACCGTTGTGGAGGTATCCGGGAAATAATCCAAACAGATCCTTCGCCGTCGGATATGGGAAAGCCGGTTTCTGATCAGGGTGATCGGCCGGGCAAAGC
This sequence comes from uncultured Anaerolineales bacterium, assembly GCA_964521085.1. Lineage (GTDB taxonomy): Bacteria > Chloroflexota > Anaerolineae > Anaerolineales > RBG-16-64-43 > JAFGKK01. The sequence continues at coordinate 9,908 of CAZFPL010000049.1, forward strand.
CGAGGGTGGACGTTTTGCGGAAAAGGATGTTCTCAAGCATAATAGGGAAATGATTTTTTAAAGGGCGCCAGCCGATCATCTGCGCCGGATTCAAAACCAAGTTACTGGAGGAACTAGGGTATGCGGTTTGGAAACACCGTATCCAAAAGATGGTTGCTCTTGCTGGTATGCCTTCTCCCCATGCTGAGCTGCACCGCGGTCAAGCAGGCGATCTGGCCGCCGACGCAGACTCCGACACCGACTGTCACACCGACCGCCACGCCGACCAACACCCCGACGCCCACGCGCGTTCCCATCGCGGAAAGGGATTTTCGGGATATCCTACTGCAAAAATCCGACCTGCCGGAAGGATTCACGGAAATCGACCTGCCGGATTTAGAATCGAATTTTGAAGAGTCGCTTGGAACCATGGGCGTCTCCCAATTGGGCGTGATAACGGAAAACCTTGAAAAGGGATTTGCATGTCTGTTCATATCACAAGACAGTGAACTATATTCCAATATGATCCTCGTCTACACCGACGAGGGATATGCCCAGGCCGCTTACGAAGGATATCTCGAACTTATCGGCGAACAAATTGACGAAATCGACGCCGAACTCATTGGAGAGCAAAGCGCGGCGTTCGATCAATCCATGCGCGGAATGACCGGCTACATCATCATCTGGCAGTACCGGGAAGCGGTCCTTAACATCCAATATGCCGGGCAGGATGGAATCGAGCTGGAAGAATTGGTCCGGCTTGCGCAACTCGTTCAATCGCGGCTGGAAGCAGGATAAGGAACCGCCTGCCGCTCCCCGGGTTTGGAAACATCCATCAGGGGATTCGGAATAATTCGCAGTAACTCATACGGAGGACACATGAAGAAGCTGCACAGTTTTGCTCTCTCGAAACGATGGTTGGTCCTGCTGGTGTTCCTGTTCCCGATGTTAAGCTGCACCACAATCCAAGAGGCGATCTGGCCGCCGACGGCAACCCCGACGCCGACAATCACCCCGACCCCGACGCCGACCAGCACCCCAACCCCCACGAACGTTCCCCTTGCGCAGCGGGATTTAAAGGAACTTGCGTTGCAGAAGTCGGATCTGGAATCCGGGTTTACGGAAACGGATATTCCGGACGTCCGCCAAATGCTCAGCCAGGCGCAAGGAGCGGCGGCGGATGCCCTCCAGGAAAACCTGGAAACGGGATTTGCCGTTGTCTTCGTTTCCAAATCCAGCGCGATATACGTTAACATGATCCTTGTATACACGGATACGGCAGCCGCCGAAAGCGCGTTCGGTACCTATGATGATGCGCTGACCGCCGGAGAAGTGCTGGATGTTACACAGATCGGAGATGACACCATCGCAAGAGGCCTTACCGCTTCCGGTATGACCAGTTACGCAGTTGTCTGGCGGTATCACGAAGCCATCATCGAACTGGATTACCTGGGGCAGGACGATATCGGGATCGACGAATTGGTCCGTCTGGCAAAGATCGTGCAGGCGCGGGTGGAAGCGGCCTAATCCGTCGATTTGAATTTGGGTACCCATTAACCTGCCGCCTTTCACCGGTTCCGGAGAAAGCGGCAGGTACTGTTTCGGGGCGTCGGAAGCCTGCCTTATTATGAAATGCGGTCGAGATAACCGTGAATCCATTTAGCATCCTCGGCGTCATTGGGATTCGGTCCGCTTTCTGGCACGCGGCATACCGGTGGGAACTACTCACCGGGGTTTCCAAAAGCCGAACCCCGGCGGGTAATTGGGATGAACTTATCAACCGACTCCCGGAAAAGGCTGCGGCTTGGAATCCGGAGGGCCGGCCTTTATTCTTTTTCGACAACCTGCGGATGAATGGGAAGTATTTGCGCCACATTTCGCCGGAGGCATCCGGGATCCTGACGGAAGAACTGAAAAACATACACAAAGGATCCTTCCGGTTATGGGAGGATGAAGGGCATACCTGCGGCTTTCCTCCGGAGTGGAACCGCAACCCGCTTACCGGCCACAGCCAAACCGCCGGCCGCCACTGGACCGAAGTGGACGAACAGGCCGCCGGTGACATCAAGGGCGTGTGGGAGCTCTCCCGCTTCGCGGTTGCATTCCGGCTGGCGCGCCTGTACGCCCTGACCGGAGAGGAACGCGCTTCGGAGACATTCTGGCAGTTGGTGGAATCCTGGATGGCGGCCAATCCCCCGAACGCCGGCCCGCAATGGATGTCCGCCCAGGAAGTCGCGTTGCGCGCGATGGCCTGGATCTTCGCGCTGCATGCGTTCGAGCAGTCCCCTGCAACCACGCCGGACCGGGTGCGGAGAATGATCGCCGCGCTGGAAGCACATGCGCAAAGGATCGAAGCCACGATTGTGTATGCCCGCGCCCAAAAAAACAACCATCTCATCTCCGAAGCCGCCGGCCTATTCACCATCGGGCTGATGTTCCCCGCGCTGCCCCGCGCCGAAAGATGGCGCGACCTGGGCCGCAGGCTGATGGGAGAGTCCGCGGAGCAGTTCTTCCCCGACGGCGGGTACATCCAGCATTCGCACAATTACCACCGGCTGGCAGTCCAGCTCTGCCTGTGGTCGTTGCGCCTGGCGGAACTCAACGGGCAGAATTTACCGGAGGATCTGCGCCAGGGCGTACGGCGATCCTTCGACCTGCTGCGCACGCTTGCGGACCCGTCCAGCGGGCGGGTGCCGAATTTCGGGCACAATGACGGCGCGTTATTCCTTTCGCTCAACACGTGCGCATACGAAGATTACCGTCCGCTCCTGCAGATGCTTTCCCTGTGGAGAGACCGGAAGAAAATCTTTCGAGACGGTCCGTGGGATGAAGATTCGTTGTGGCTTCTCGGAGCGGGTTCGATCGGCGGGACGAATCGACAGAAGCCGCGGGGAGTGGGATTCGAACCGAAACCGGTCTTCGCCCCCTGCGCCGGACTATATATCCTCAGCGGGTTTGAATCGCAAGTCGTGATCCGCTGCGTGCGATTCCGCAGCCGGCCGGCGCATGCCGACCAGCTGCATGTGGATCTGTGGTGGCGCGGGGAAAACATCGCCGCCGACGCCGGATCCTATCTCTACAGCGGCGATCCTCCGTGGCGGAATTCTCTTGTGCATGCCGGTGTTCACAACACCGCAACGGTCGACGGAAAAGACCAGATGCGGCACTCCGGGCGGTTCCTCTGGACCGGCCTGGCCCAGGCGGTGGTGGGAATAACCAAAGAAGGCTTGTGGTGCGGCTCGCACGACGGGTACCGCCGGCTGGGGATCATCCACCGGCGGACGATGGAATGCATGGAAGATGACGTCTGGATCGTCACCGACGATCTGCTCGGCCGGGGGAAACACTCGGTCCGGCTGCACTGGCTTATGCCGGATTACCCGTGGGAGTGGAACGCAGCGGAAGAGGATCCGGCGCTGCAGGATCTGCTTTCCGAGAAAATGACTGGCTGGAAGGACGGTTCCGGCGGAGGATTGACCCTGCGAACTCCCGCCGGCGCTGTTTCCCTGCGTGTGTGGTCTACCCGGCCGGGGCTTTGGGATCTCTACCGCGCCGGTGAAAAGATCCACGGTGCGGATGTGCCGGATAAAACGGTTCCATTCGCGATCCGCGGCTGGCGTTCGCTGCGGTATGCGAGCAAGGCGCCCGCGCTTTCCTTCGCCGGCATTGCATCGGGGCAGCTGCCGATCCGGTTTATCAGTATCTGGAGCCCGATCGCGCTGGAGAAGAAATAGGCAGGATTTATAGGATGGACAGGATTATTTTTCTTTGAATAAAGAACTGGAAGATAATTCCCTGAATTGACTTGTAGATGGGTGTAATAATTTTCTGAATATAATTTTCCCCTAGACCTTCCGTGTCATCCGTTGAATTTCCGTGGACTCCGTGGTCCCCGAAATAAGCTAAGACGGACTAGGCGGTTATCATCAATCCTTCGTTTTTGACCAACCAAAGCGTGAAAGCGGGATCTTCCCCGTCTCTGAAAATTCCACCCCCTCGGATTCGAGTATTTTCCGCTGGATGGTATAGCCTTCCCCGCCCAGGCTGATCTTCCCGCCGGCGCCGACCACCCGGTGCCAAGGGACGCGCTTATCGGGGGTGAGCGCGTGCAGGGCGTATCCCACCAGGCGCGCGTGCGAACCCATCCCGGCAAGTTTGGCGATCTGGCCGTAGGTCGCCACCTTGCCGCGCGGGATCTTGCGGATGACGGTATAGATTTTCTCATATAGTTCGCTCATAGTGAATCCCTGCCAAGCGGAATTATGCCTATCATAATTAATTGCCGCAAAATGCACAAAGGGCATAAGATTTTATTCTGTGATTTCTGTGCATTTTGTGGCCATCCCTTTGGACCCTCGTTCAACAGATCGGTCAATAAACTGCAAGATCAAGTAAAATAATTCAGGGATTTCAACAAACAAGTTGGCTTGATCCACAGGGGTTGGGTAGAAAGCAGGCATATGAATACTCAGGATTACATCCGGCTGGAAAACGAATACGGCGCGATGAATTACAAGCCGCTCGACGTGGTCCTGACCCGCGGGCAGGGCATTTGGGTGTGGGATGTGGACGGGAATAAATACCTGGATTGCCTGTCGGCCTATTCCGCGATCAACCAGGGCCACTGCCATCCGAAGATCGCCGCGGTGATGAAGGCGCAGGTGGAAAGACTGACGCTCACCTCGCGCGCCTTCCGCAACGACCAGCTGGGGCCCTTCTACAAGGAGCTGTGCGAGCTGACCCATTCGCATACGGTGCTGCCGATGAACAGCGGCGCCGAGGCGGTCGAAACCGCGATCAAGGCGGTGCGCAAGTGGGGCTACCGGGAACGCGGTGTCCCGGAGGGCCAGGCGGAGATCATCGCCTGCGAAAATAACTTCCACGGCCGGACGATCACAATCGTCGGTTTCAGCACTGAACTGCAATATCGCGACGGATTTGCACCGTTCACGCCGGGCTTCCGCATCATTCCGTTTGGGGACGCCCGCGCGTTGGAGCAGGCGATTACGCCGAATACGGTTGCCTTCCTGGTGGAACCGATCCAGGGCGAGGCGGGGATCATCATTCCTCCCGAGGGATACCTGCGCGAGGTTCGCCGGATCTGCGACGAGCGCGGGATCATGATGGTCACCGACGAAATCCAAACCGGATTGGGGCGCACGGGCAAGATGCTGGCGGAGGAGCACGAATGCATCGAAGCCGACCTGACGCTGATCGGAAAGGCGCTTTCGGGCGGGTTCTATCCGGTTTCGGCGGTGCTGTCGAATAAGGAAGTGCTGGGGGTGTTCCAGCCGGGCGATCACGGAAGCACCTTCGGTGGAAACCCGATGGCCTGCGCGATCGCCCGCGTCGCGGTGCGCGTTTTGGTCGAGGAGGGGATGATCGAAAACGCCGCCCGGATGGGGGAATATTTCATGGCCTGCCTGCGCGAGGTGAAAAGCCCGCATGTGAAAGAAATCCGCGGCAAGGGATTGATGCTCGGCGTGGAATTACATGAAGAAGCCGGCGGAGCCCGCCGCTTCTGCGAGGCTTTGATGGCACGCGGCCTGCTTTGCAAAGAAACGCACAAGAACGTGATCCGATTCGCTCCTCCGCTGATCATCCGCAAGGACGATATCGACTGGGCGATGGAGCGGATCGCCGCCGTGCTGACGGCCGGATAGATCCGACTCGATTCAATTCAGGCATTCCGACTTTCACCAAATCGCGGGGCGGGATAAGACAATGGCTGACCAGATGCCGTCCTTTGAGCAATTGATCGAAAATTTCCTCGGTTGGGCTCGGAGAGAAGACAACATCCGGGCCGCGGTCGTGATCGGATCTCAGGCGCGGGTGGATGATCATCCGGCGGACGAGTGGTCCGACCTGGATCTGCTGATCGTGGCGAACGACCCCAAGCCGTTATGGGAAACGAGTGACTGGCTCCGGAATGTCGGAGTTCCCTGGATATCATTCGTCGAACCGGCACCGGACGAGGGTTTCGAGCACCGGGTCCTTTTCGAAGGCGGTTTGGACGTGGATTTTGCCCCGATAGCGGCGGGCGATCTTCTTTCCATGGCGGGTCAGCATCTTTCACCGGTCATGGCGGATATCCTTCGTCGAGGTGTAAAAGTCATTCTGGATAAGGACGGGCTGGCGGATAAGTTTCAAGCGCCGACGGGAACACCTTCTCCCGAACCACCCCCGTCGGAAGCAGAATTTCTCAACCGGGTGAACGATTTCTGGTATCACACCGTTTGGACCGGGAAGCGTCTGCGACGCGGGGAACTGTGGCGGGCGAATTCGTGCTGCGATATGTATCTGAAGAACCTGCTACGGAAGATGATGGAGTGGCATGCGCGCGCGACGAGGGGGCAGGGGGTCGACACGTGGATGCGCGGGCGGTTCCTGGAGGAATGGGCGGATCCGAAAGTTGTGGCCTCCCTGACGGGGGTATTCGCCCATTACGACGAGGAGGACATTTGGCGGGCGCTCCAGGCGACGATGGAGTTGTATACCACGTTGGCGGTTGAAACGGCGGATTTGCTCAATTATCCGTACCCCTCATTTGGTGAACAGAAAGCCCGGGATTTAGTCCGGACGATGTATTCCGGGTGGAAAAAAGAATCCACTGGCGGATGATCGCCGGCTTCTTACACACCCTTTCTTCTTTTTTCTCGTACGGAGAGGAAGCGGCGGTTTCCATACCCGTCAGGAGGTGAACCATGTCAAATCCTTTGGATTTCATCAGATATGGCTTGGCATTCCTTGTGCTGGCAAGTCATCTGCCATCGCTTTTCCTATGGTTGGCAATTCATCCTTTTTCGGCTTTTTGGCGGAGATTGGGACCCGCCTGGACATATGTCATCTTGGGGATCCCTGTAGCGGCCTACATCGCCGGAGTTTGGATCTTCCGAAAATATTTTATGGGCATAGATTTGGGTGCTAATGTTTTTACCATGGTCTTAGCGGGTTTCAGCGTGACCGGAGCATTTCTCTTGAAAAGACAGATCATGAAACTTTTAAATTTCAAGAAGCTTTCGGGATTTCCCGAATTGTCGAAGGATACATACCCGGGTGAATTACTCACCGGCGGGATATACGGCCGGATCAGGAATCCGAGGTATATCGAAGCCTTGCTGTGGGTTCTGGGGTATTCCCTTTTCGCGAATTATTCGGGCCTCTACCTGGTTTGGCTCCTCAGCCTGCCGGTGATGTTCCTGGTGGTGCTCTTGGAGGAGCGGGAATTGCGCGAACGTTTTGGGGCAGTGTATGAGGAGTATTGCCGCCGCGTGCCGCGATTCATACCCAGGTTGGGATGACGATAAAAAGATGTGGAAAACGGGTAGCGGTTTTCCTTCCACCTGCAAAGGGATGGGATCGATTAAAAATGCCCATCTTTGCGTTTCAGGAATGGCAATTCGCCGAACTGGAGATGGGCGATCACCAATTCAAAGGTGGTACCCGTCCTATATTATTTGGCATGCGATAGAATTAGAAGCGCCCTTCCCTGGAAGAAACGGTGGAGTTGATCAAGTCAATGCCGTAGGTTGGTTCTTTTTTTGAGGTTATCTTGAGGAGTCTATGATCATCCAACAGAAAGAACTTTTCGAGAAACTCGTTGACGAAGCGTGGAAGCATGAATTCTCCGGCTGGGATTTCTCCTTCATCCACGGACGCATGGTGGAGAGTGCGCCTTCCTGGGATTACCGCCAGATCGTCCTGGATAGGATAAAGGACGCAAAATCGCTTCTCGATCTGGATACGGGGGGAGGAGAATTTTTTTCCACGCTGCAGCCGTTTCCGCCCGAAACCTGCGCCACCGAGGGGTATCCCCCCAATGTGGCGATCGCCAAATCCCGTCTGGAGCCGCTTGGGGTGAAGGTGGTCGACACCCATGCCATGACGCAGTTGCCCTTCGGGGAGAATTCCTTTGATTTGGTGATCAACCGCCATGGAGGATTGCTGGCATCGGAATTCCGTCGCATCCTGAAACCCGGAGGCCGTTTTATCACCCAGCAGGTCGGCGGACGGAATTGCGTCCGGCTGAACGAAGCGCTTCAGGCGCAGCCCGATTTCCTCTCTTCTGTGTGGACGATGGAACTTGCCGCGAGGCAATTGGAAGATGGCGGTCTGCGAATCGTCGAGCGAAAAGAGGAATTCCCGAAGACTGAATTCAAGGATATCGGGGCGGTGGTCTATTATTTGAAAGCCATCTCCTGGCAGGTGAGCGATTTTTCGATCGAGAAATATTATGATCAGTTGGGTGAAATCCACAACATCATTCAAGAAACCGGAAAGTTCTCAGTGGAACAGCACCGCTTCTACATCGAGGCGCAAAAACCATAACCGAGAATGCCGGCTTTCGATGGAAATGAGCAGCAATTCATGAAACCTGCTGACAATCCGCTGCGCAAGACGGCCCTGCCGTTGATCGAACTGCATCTTCATCTGGAAGGTGCCATCCCCTATCCGGCGTTGTGGGAATTGATCCAAAAATACGGCGGCGATCCCACCGTTCCCGATCAAGAGGCGTTGCTTCGCAGGTTCGAGTACAAGGATTTCCCGCATTTCATCGATACCTGGATCTGGAAGAACGGGTTCCTGCGCGAATACGAGGATTTTACATTCATCGCCGAACAGGTCGCACGCGACCTGCTCGGCCAAAATATCCTCTACGCGGAAGCGCATTACTCACCGTCCGGCTTTGGCGAACAAGGTCTGGCCATTCAGGAAATCACCCGCGCCATACGCTCCGGATTGGACAAGGTGCCGGGGATCGAAATAAAATTGATCGCAGATCTGATCCGGGACATGGGCCCCGAAAGCGCCGCGCGAACGGTTCAGGAGGTGAATGCGGTCAGGGGATTGGGCGTGATCGGGGTCGGATTGGGAGGTTCCGAACATGCGCATCCACCCGGGTTATTCGAGAATGCGTATGCGGAAGCGCGGCGCCTGGGATTTCATACCACGGCGCATGCCGGGGAAGCGGCCGGAGCGGAAAGCATCTGGGGAGCGATACGCCATCTCAATGTGGAACGCATCGGGCATGGCACGCGCGCTGAAGAAGATGATGCATTGCTGGATTATCTGGCTGAAAAACAGATCCCCCTTGAGATGTGCCCTCTTTCGAACGTGCGCACCGGGGTGGTCGGCCGGATCGAAGATCATCCCATCCGGCGATATTTCGACCGAGGGCTCCTGGTGACTGTCAATACGGACGATCCCAAGCTGTTCGGCAACTCCATGGCCGATGAGATTCAATTGCTGGAAAAGGTATTTGGATTCTCTCCTGACGAGATCCGGACTGTGGTTGCCAATGCCGTGAATGCCTCCTGGATGGAAGGGGAAAAGAAGCGGCGTTTTTTGGTTTCCCTTTCGGAAAACCAGGCTGGCACGGAACACGGCATGAATGCATGAAATGGAGCCGGCGCATGTCATTTAAGATTATAGTTAACTCCGGAGGGCAGACATGCCTGTAGAGTCCCCGATCCGCATCCTGGTTGCCGACGATCATCGGATCGTCCGTGAAGGCCTGCGGTTGATCCTCGAATCGCAGGACGGATTCACGCTGATTGGAGAGGCGTCCGACGGCAGGGAAGCCGTCCGGCTGGCCGAAGAACTGCGCCCGGACGTCATCCTGATGGACCTGCGCATGCCCGGGATGGACGGCATCGCCGCGATCCAAACCATCCGCGGCAGGGATCCTCAAGCGGCGATTGTGATCCTTACGACGTATAACGAGGACGATTTGATGGTCCGCGGACTGCGCGCCGGCGCGCGCGGGTTCCTGCTCAAGGATACCGACCGCGAATCGTTGTTCCGTGCGATCCGCTCCGCGGCGCGCGGGGAGACTCTCCTGCAACCGGAAATGCTCGAGCGGGTGTTGGCGCATGCGAATGGGGGGCAGAGACCGAATGTACCGCCCATCCCGGCCGCAAGCGAAACCAGCGGGCTTTCCGAGCGCGAGATGGAGGTTCTTGAATCGGTCGCGCACGGCGAGCGAAGCAAGGAAATCGCGCTTCGTCTCGGCATCACCGAACGGACGGTTAAAGCCCACCTGGCGAGTATCTACAATAAATTAGGTGTGGATTCACGCGCTGCGGCGATCGCGATCGCCGCGCAAAAAGGCTGGTTAAAGCCTGTTTCCTGAAATTACCGAACTGTCATTCTTGTGACAAGACTGTAACTCCCCTGTAACCCCCCTGACAAATTGATCTCCTATTATTATCCCAACGAATGCGGTATTGCGATCCGACGAGTTGAAAAAAAAGGATTTTCAAAAAAGGAGTGTCTGCGATGGAAACCGAATCGATAGGATTGTTCCGCCAGGTAAGTCAACCGTCCCCGCTGGTTTCTGCGATGCTCACCCGCACCTCGCCGCCGGTTGTTTTATCCGAGAAGCGCGAGGACCGGCAAACCATCGATATCTATCGGTCTGTTCTCCGCAGATTGTGCGGATCGCAGCGCGTATCCAGCGGGAAATTCATCAAACCCCTTATGTTTATCCTGTATTCCGAAGTGGACACATCGGCTGATCCGGATGTCCGGCGGGCCGGCAGCCCGGTTCTATCCGAGGAAATTCGCCGAGGCATAACCCGCGGGTCGAGCGATTTGCCGCTGCGAATCGTATGGGTGGAGGATTTTTACGGTGTCGGCCGGGATCCGGAGGGAGAATATGTTCCCAGCGGGGGAGCCGTCGTCCGCTTCACCGGCCTTCGGCATGATAAAGCCGATATCGCCCTGATCGATGGGAGCATACACCGATGGGGGGTCTCGCCCCTTGGATTTGAGTATGTCGTGGAAAAGAAAAGCGGCTTCTGGTTGGTAAGGAGCTCCTATCACAAGTGGATCTGCTGAAGGCGATAGGTGGTTTGAGCTGCATCGGAGATGCGCTTCCCGGAATGAGAGACGTGGGAAGCGCATCTCCTTTCCGCCTGTCCCGTAGGAGAACAAATTCCATGAAACAATCGACCGAAAGACGAGCAATGTGCCGGCTTCTCATGATCGGCGTGACGGCCTTCACGATGGGATGCATCGCATCCATTTCCAATACCACCACTGTGTCAGCAACGGTTTCTCTCACTCCAACCGTATCGCCTTCGTTGCGGGATCAACCGCACACCGGTCTGGTGTGGGAAGATCGAAAAACCATCGCCGTTTACCAAACGATCATCCGGCGGATGTACATGCAAGACGATACCTACGGCGGGGGATTGTATAAACCCATCCTGTTTAT
>CAZFPL010000050.1:0-20722 GCA_964521085.1 uncultured Anaerolineales bacterium
AGCGGTTGGAGAAGGTGTTGGCTTCCGCTGCAGCCGCCTTTCGATCACAGAAGTGGCTATGAGAATCGCTCCGTATACAACGGCCGCTGCGATCCAGCGCAGATCCCACCCCTTGCGGACGGTGACCGAGGGAACAAGCGTGACGGTTTTTTCGCCCGCGGAGGCGACGAATTTTTCCGGGGCCGACATCGCGCCGATGATCTCCCCGCGCGATTGGCCCCATGCCATCATCCCGGCATACGCGCGGGCTTCATCCTCTTTTTCCCCGTATGAAAGGTGCGCACCGACCGTCCTACCAAACCACCATCCATCCCAGGGAAGGTTGGACGCCAAGCTGGGATCGGCAAAAATCCATTCGGTACCGTCGTAAATCTCCACCCAGGCGTGCGCTCCGGCGGGGCTTCCCCAGCTGCTTGTTTGCGAGTAAAGCGGAGGCCACCCATACGGGAATAGCAATCCGGAAACGGACTTCGCCGGGATGCCATCGGCCCGCGCGAGGGCGGTCATCAGATTCGCGAATTCACCGCATCCCCCCACCCGGGTGCGATACGCCGCCAGGGCGGAAAGAGTTCCGCCTTCGCGGGTCCCCTTCGGCCAGGAAAGAAAATGCGCGGTGAAGGAAAAAAGGCGAAATGCCGTTTCCCGGGTGGTTTCTTCCTTTAATTCGACCGCTTGACCGGCGATTTCCGGCGCGTCCGATTCGATCTCCGCCTGGGGCGAAAGGTATCGCGCTTCATCGGACTCCGTCCACCGGACGGTACCCTGCTTCAGCGCAACCGAATAGGAAATTAACGCCTTGGCAATCCCATCCCTACCGGTTTTTCCCGTGAGATGGAGAACCACCGTCGATTTGGATTCGATTCTCTCTTCCGTTCCGCCCCATTCCACTCCGGCTGCACTCACCGCTTGGTAGGGGCCGCTGCGAGGGAGCATCACCGCCAGCGAAACATCCGTTCCCGGCCGACCGCCGGAGGAAAAGGAATATTGTTCGGATACGAAATACGAAACGTCGGTCGGCAGGCTGAAGAACACCGCCGCCGGAGGGACGATCATCAGGATAAGATACAAACCGATGCGTATGATTCGCTTCATGCGGAAAATCCTCCCTGCGTGGAAATTAATTTTACCCCTCCTGAAAGGTTTTCAACCATGGTATAGTATTCCCCCGATAAAGCCCGAACGAAAATTCAAACACCCTCAATGTGGGAGGCTCGCAGTGCCGATTGCACGATTCACAATCCCCGTCCCGATGCCGGAAATCCTTTACCGGTTCCTCAAAAAGATCCGCGACGGCTTCCGTGGACAGGGCGCTCCCAAACCGCCCGCGGCGGCGCGCGAGCTCAACCTCCAAGGGGATCGCGACATCGAATGGACATGGATCAGCGCCAACATGCCTTCCGGGCCGGGCCGGGCGTTCGATTTCGGCACGGGGGAAAGCAATCTGGCGTTCGAAGCCTCCTTACGAGGTTTCCGGGTCACCAGCATTGATCTGACCCCTCCCCTCAACCGCTTTTTTACGCATACCGGCGTCGAGTACTTGCAGGCCGATGTGTTGACCATGCGGTTGCCCAGAGACTCCTTCGATTTGGTCATCAATTGTTCGACGGTGGAACACGTCGGCCTTTCGGGCCGCTACGGAGTTACGGATCGGCGCCCGGACGGGGATCTCGAGGCGATGCAAATTCTGCGCCGGGCGATGAAACGAGGCGGGAAAATGCTGCTGACGATCCCGGTCGGGAAGGATCAGGTTTTCGATCCGCTCTGCCGCGTGTATGGGAAGAAACGCCTGCCTCAGCTGACCGCCGGCTTCGCCATTTTAAAGGAGGAGTACTGGCGGAAGAAAGACACGAACCTTTGGTCGCCGTGTTCCCGGGCGGAAGCGCTTGCTTTCCAGGCCGAAGCTGGTTCGTGGGATTATCTTGAAAATATCTATGCGTTGGGTTGTCTGGTGTTGAAGAAAACGGGACGGTAATCGAAATAATTCCGAAGAGGTCGCCCCTCCCAACCCTTTCCAGGGCTGGGAGGGACAGAATGCATGGATTTCAGCTTTTTATTTTCAGCAATATCGTTTCATGCGGTTGAACCCGCTGAACCAGCTCCTGCTTGAAATCGGCGACGTCCTCCCCGCTCCAAATATTCCGCGCCAGTTTTGGAGCGTCCAGCATTCCGATATCGCCAGCCTTTACGCGGACATCCTCGCCCTGCGATCCGCGGTTGATCAGCGCGACGGCGGCCGAACCGTCCGCCAGCGGCTTCAGCCAAACTTCGCTTCGGCCGGAGCACTTCACCCGCCGCGCAGGCTTTCCGAGCGGATCCTGATTCACCGCCAGCACGTCGCGGTTCATCAGCAGCGCCGCCGTATCCGGTTCCAGCTTCCGAACGTCGCACCCGATCATCAACGGCGAGCAGGCCATGCACCACATGGACATGTGGGTTTGATATTCGATCTGCGACATACCCACTCCCGAAATCTGGCCTTTTCCCTTAAGACCGACGACGAGCATATCGAGGTCGTTCCATCCCCCGGGGCCGCCGAACTCGGCCAGATCGGCCGCGATATCCAGCGAAACACCCACGCCGATCGCATACGCCTTCCAATCCGCCATCCAGATGTTCACCCAGCTGTCGTACACATCCCCCGATACCCGCCACATATGCCCGCCCGCCTTCCGGCCCCACAAGTGCGGGGACCTTCCACCCCACTCGCACAGGGAAAAGAGAAATTTCCGCCCGGTCTTGCGCAAGGCATTTCCCATCTTGGTGTAGCGTTCGATCGCCGTCGCCTGATCTTCCGGTGCACTGCAATAGTCGTACTTGAGATAATCGATTCCCCAGGAGGCCCACAAACGCGCATCCTGCTCTTCGAAGCCGAGGCTTCCGGGATAATGGCCGCAGGTTTGTTCCGCGGCGTCGGAGTATATGCCGATCCTCAATCCGATCCCGTGTACGTGATCCGCAAGGGCTTTGATCCCGCTCGGGAACCTCTCGGGATCGGGAACCAGGTCGCCGTGGCTGTCGCGTCCGCTCTTTTGCGACCAGCAATCGTCGATCACGACATACCCGTACCCGCAATCCGAGAGTCCGGAGGATACGATCGCATCCGCGGTTTCCCGGATCACGGCTTCGTTTACTTTGTGGCCGAACATGTTCCACGAATTCCACCCCATGGGCGGCGTTGCGGCCAACGGTTTCGATTCCATCCTCATCCGGCCTCCATACTGTTTCGAATCGGCCATCCCCCGCTTTTCCATGGGCGGATTATACCCGAGGGATAGGGAAAAAAGTTCCTTCCACATGCATTCGGTTATTGGATTTGGATCGATTGCGCCAGAGCATCCAGCAACAGGAGTGACGGGATAAACTCATCTGGTTTGGTGTTGTTGATTTTCGCGCTCATCTTCTGCAGATACTCGAAGAAGGACGCGTCGTCAATATCCTTCGGGAAGGGAATCCCGCCTGCGGGGAGCGGAGTCAGTACATTGCTGTCGGCGGGCAGGAACGATGCGTTAACCGGCATTTTCATCGATATGTAATATCCTCCGTCGCTGGAAAGGCCGACGTAATAATAGAAAATATCATTGTTATTGACCGGAAAGTAATCCATGAAGACCTGTGTAAGGTACCGGACTCCGATTCCATAGGCGGAGGGCAGCTTGGTTATATGTGCGCAAAATCTGTCCATCAACAATCCTGAAGGCACCGGATCGTTCGGCCGGCTTTGAAACCCCCGCAGCGTATCGATGATATATCCAGTCATTTTTGAAAAACCCGCGAATTCATCGGCATGGAAGATGATGATTTCGGGTGTGATGTCGGTCGTCCGGACCGCGTACCCTTGCAGGGTAACGACCCAGTGTTCCGGAAGCGGGCCGATAGACGGATTGACATACGGCCATTCCTCCCGCGTGGTGGTTTCCAGCGTTGCGAACTGGGCGAGCCCGCTAGGGATGACGAACTTGACCACCCCCAATTCCACCTCCAGATCCGGAACCGGTGTCGCGGCCGCAGTCCTGCTGGCGGTCGCAGACGGGGAGACTGTTATTACATCCGTTTTGGTTTTCGTCTTCAAAGGGGTGACGGTCAGCGTCAGGGTGTGGGAGGGGGTTTTCGTACCGGGGATTCTTGTATCGGTTGCCGTGGCCGGCACCGGTGTTTCCGGGGGAGTGGCCGCGATCGGGGAGACGTCACACGCCCACAACAGACCGATTGGCAATATCCACCCCAGGAGCCGGATTTTCAATTTCCCCTCCCCTCGCGGTCAAGGCGCACTGCCCGACTGTTGTCATCCCCGCGTGTTCCCAGCCTGCCCTCGCGGAGCATGTTGCCATCGATTCTATTTTTAGATGACAACATGATTGCGAAGCGAGGGCGGGGATCCAGAGGATTTGTTTCGGTAAACACCCAGGCTGTTTCTGTATGCCCGCCCCCGGCCAGATCACCGATGACAGGCTACGCACACGCGGGTATGACGATCATTCTACGACCGCTTCACATTCCATCCATTGTATCGGGACAGCCGTTGGATCTCCCAGACCGTACCCAAACGGGAAGAGGGGCGCCTGACAGCCCGTCAACTCCGCGGAATTATTCACGTTGATCGGCAATTGTTCGTTCGAGCGCGGCCAGGAGTACGACGTCTTGCCGCTGAAGGGATAATCGCCGAACAGCACATCCGCAACCGCCGCCCCTTCCGAACCCGGCAGCCAAGCGGCCACCCAGGCGTCGGCCAGCGGATACTGATCCGTGATCACCAACGGGCGGCCGGAAATAATCACCACGATCAGTTTTTCCACCTTGGAACGCATCCGCTCGATGATGTCGATATCATCCTGCGAAAGCCGCAGGTCGGCCCGATCCCCGACACCCTCCGCGTAGCCGGTTTCGGCGACAACCACAATTCCCACTTCCGCCGTCCCGGCGAGATCGTTAAACATTCCGGCGCTGCGATAGAGCACCTTGGTGTTGCCGCCCGCCTGCAAACGAATCCCGTCCAGGATGGTCGATCCCACCACATCGTTGAAGTTCGTCCCCTGCCATTGGAGGGTCCACCCTCCGGATTGCAGTCCGGTGTTGTCCGCGGCGATTCCGGCCACCAAGATCTCGGGGGTGTTTCCGTCGATCGGTAGGGCATCCGAATCATTCTTAAGCAGGACGAGCGATTCCCGCACGGCCCGGGCGGCCAGCTCGAGGTGCCCCGTCGCGCGCACGGTCTGCTGGTAAACCGGATCGGCATACGGGTGATCGAACAACCCGAGCAGGAACTTCACCCGCAGGATGCGCGTTACGGCGTCGTCGATGCGCTCCAGGGTGACGTCCTCGTTCTTCACCGCCTGCTGAAGCGAAGTGATGAAATTCGAGGGCGCGGCGGAGAGCATCGCCATGTCGATCCCGGCATTGACCGCCGTCACCACCGATTCGTAATAATCGTCAGGATTAATCTGGCTGATCCCATCCCAGTCGGAGACGACGAAACCCTGGAAATCCAATTCACCCTTGAGCACGCCGGTGATCAGGTAACGCTGGGCGTGCATTTTGGTGCCGTTCCAGCTGCTGAAGGAAACCATCACCGACATCGCCCCGGCGCCGACCGCCGCCCGGTACGGCGGGAGGAACAGCGCCCGGAGGGTTTCCTCATTCACCTGCATATTTCCCTGGTCGAGCATGTAGGCGACGCCCATGATATTCTGTTCCGAGGAGGCCCAGATTGTGCCGCCGTCGCCGAGATAATGTTTTGCGGTGGCGAGGACTCCGATCGTCTGTCCCGGTGCGGGCGTGATTTCTTCCGGTACGGATTGGAGACCCTGGATATATGCCGCGCCGAGTTCGGAGACCAGGGCGGTCTCTTCGCCGTATCCTTCATAAGTCCGCCCCCAGCGAATATCCTGCGGGACGGCCACCACGGGCCCGAAGTTCCAGTTGATTCCCAGCGCCAGCATTTCCTCGGCGGTGGCCTGCCCGATCAGGCGCACCAATTCCGGATCGCGCGCCGCGCCGAGCCCGATGTTCTGCGGAAAAACCGTCGCTCCCATCAAATGTCCCACGCCGTGAATTGCATCGATTCCATAAAGGATCGGGATGGCCAGCCGGGTGGAGAGCGCCTCTCTCTGGAAGCCGTCCACCATGTCGATCCAGCCCGAGATGGTATTTTCCAGCGGGATGCCGCTGCCGCCGCTCAAGACCGAGCCGAGGAGGAGACGGCTGACATCCCCGGAGATCAGGCCGTCGGTCGCCACCTGGGTCATCTGGCCGATCTTCTCGTCGATGTTCATCCGCGCCAGCAGATCCGCCACGCGGACTTCGACCGGGTTGGAGGCATCCAAATAAGCCGCCGCTGCCGGAGTCGGGGTGGAGAGCGGCGTGGCAGAGGCGGTCGGGGAACAGCCCGCCAGCAGCACAAGACCCAAAAAGAAAAATCCAAGCGTCCGTTTCATATTTTTTCCCGGTTTCTATTTGCCGGGCGCGGAAAGCGCGCCGTCTTTCAGGGTAAGCACCTGCTGGGCATATTTGTCCACCAGCGGATCGTGCGAAGCCATGAGCAGGGTGATGTGCGTTGTGTCGACCAGGCTGCGCAGGAAGCCCAAAATCTCGTGCGTTGTTTTGCTGTCGAGTTCGCCGGTCGGTTCGTCGGCCAGAATGAGACGGGCGTTGTTGGCCAGCGCGCGCGCGATCGCCACCCGTTGCTGCTGCCCGCCCGACATTTCGTACGGCCGATGGTCGCGCCAGCGGCTCAGCCCGACCAGCTCCAGGCATTCCAATGTGCGCCGATGGCTTTCCTTCGGATCGGTGCCTTTGATCCGGAGCAGCAACTCGACATTCTCATACGTGGAAAGGGTCGCCAAGAGCCCGAACGATTGGAACACCAATCCGATCTGCTCCCTGCGCCAGACGGTGAGTTCCTGATCCGTCATCTCCGCGAGGTTCCGCCCGAGGACACGCACGGTTCCCGACGTCGGGCGGTCCAAGCCGGCCAGGCAGTTCAAGAGAGTCGTTTTGCCGCTGCCCGAACGGCCGCGGAGGACGATGAACTGACCTGTATTCACCTTCAGGTCGATGCCCCGCAGTGCGGGTACGCCGTCCCCGCCCGCACTGGAGCGGCACGGGTAAATCCGCCAGAGTTTTTCGGTGTCGATAGCCAGTGCCGTTTTCGCGGTCACGCTGCATCCTCCTGCGCATTCCCTTCATCCTTCTTCTTCCCGGTCCGGAGTTTCCGGAGGAGATGGAGGACAGCCTGCCGGGATCGTTCGGCGACGTTCGTCTTTTCGGGCGCGCTTTCCAACTCGGTGGAGGATTCCGGAAGAGTGGGTTCGGAAGGAATATGGATCGCCGCCTCGGAGGCGCCGGTTTCATGCTCCGGCCGGCGGATCAGAATCCCCCGCCTTGTCTCCTCGAGCCGGACCCGGCGCTGGATCTTGTACCGCTCCAAATGCTCGCGCGGTATCTGCAGCCGGCCGGCGGAATCGAGCACCAGGAGTTCCACCAGATGATGCTCCTCGGCCGTGCGGCCGCGTCCGGTTTTGACCGCCCGGCGGACGGTCTCACTGGCGAGTTTTCCATCCCGTACCGCAACCACCCGGTCCACACGGTTGGCCAGGCTGAGATCGTGGCTGACGATTATGATGGTCAGCTTGAGCATCTGGTTAAGCCTGCGCAACAGATCGTAGATGGTCTGGGCGGTGGCGGTATCCAATTCGCCGGTGGGCTCGTCGGCCAGAAGCAGGCACGGCTGGTTGGCAAGGGCGATGGCGATCGCCACGCGCTGCTGCTCGCCGCCGGAAAGTTCCTCCAGGCGGTGATTCGCCCGCTCGTCGAGATCCACCATATGAAGGAGTTCCGCCGGCCGCCGGCGCGCGTTTTCATCCAGCCGGCCGGAAATCATCAGCGGCAGGCGGACGTTCTCCAAAGCCGTAAGATACGAGATCAGGTTCCGGGATGCCTGCTGCCAGACGAAACCGACTTTCTCGCGCCGGTAATGATCGAGTTCGGCCTGAGTCATCCGGCCGAGGTCCTTCTTTTCCACAAACGCGCGTCCGCCGGTGGGCCGGTCCAATCCCCCGAGGATGTTAAGCAGGGTGGATTTGCCGCTGCCGCTGGCGCCGACGATGCCGATCATCTCGCCTCTCGCAACCGCGAGGTCCAATCCCTGGAGTGCCTGCACTTCGGTCGTTTCGGCGGATCCGCGCGCCTCCTCAATGCGGTAGATCTTTACCAGGTTTTCGCAAAGGATGAAGGGCTCGGAGGGCATCATATCGACTCCCCGAGTTTGATCGCCTGGAAGATCTTCATCCGCACCAGGAGCGCCACCAGCACTCCCATTCCGGCCAGGAACAAGGCGGCCAGCAGGATGTAGATTTCGAAGATCGAGGTCCAGGCGATTTCGATTTGGAAGGGCGGATAAAGCGCCTCGGTCGTTGCGCTCATCTTCAGGAATGGGACAAACAGGCGGCTTGCCAGCACCCCCAGAACCGTGCCAACTCCCATGCCGACCAGGATCAGGGAAGCCAATTCGGCCGCGAGCAATCCGATCATCTGCCCGACGGAAAGACCGATGGCGCGCAGCATGCCCATTTCAATGAAGCGCCGGCGGAAGGAGAACAAGGCGTATAAGAGGAAACCCAACGCGGTCAGCAGCGCCGAGGCGAGAAATCCGGCGGACAGCAATCCAAAAAGTCCCTGCCGTTCCGGGCGGCGCTGCTGGCCCAGAATATTCTGCCGGGCCGAAGACCAGCCCGTGACGAAGGTATTCAACCCGGTTTCCACCAACCGGGATTGGTCGGCTTTTTCATCCAGCATGATGCTGTAGCCGCGCACCGCATAGACGACGCTTTCCGGGTCGGTGCCGGGATCGGTCCGCAACCAGACTTCATGCGGATATTCGGTGCCCGCCTGCAGATAGAGTTCATCCAGGTTGCCCACGAAAAGGGTCCCATTCTCCGCATACCAGGTGGGGAAGAGAGTGAACGTGCCGACGATTTTTAATTTCAGCACGATGGATTCCTGCGCGCTCGGCTTGACGCTGACGGTCAGCGGATCGCCGATCTGTAATTTCTTATCATCCAGCAAACTCTGCGGAACCAGGACTCCGTCGGGCGAGGCGCCCAGGGTGTTCATCAACGCCCCCAGGGATTCGGAAGCGAAATCGCGCTGCCAGAATGAGGCGGTCGGGAATGAAAGCCGGTCGATCCCGAGAAATGTCCCTTCCACCGCACCGTCGGAAAAAATGGTCGTTGCCGGATAGCGTCCGACGCGGCTCGCCGCCTGCACTCCCGGAATCCACAAATGCTCCTCGACGGGCGGGAAGGTGTATACCGCGCTTGCCCGAGTCGGATCGTTCGCCGTTGTGCCGGATTCGTCCAGCTTCATATCGGATCCGACCTGGTAATACATCTGCTTTTCCAACTGGTTGTCGAGTGTCCGGGCCAGCGAGGCGGTGAACGCCGAAAGACCCAGGGTAAGGATGAGCAGGATGAGGGGAGCGGTATAGAAAGCCGGTGTCCGTGAAAGGTAGCGGGCCGCCATCAGCATGCCCACATTCTTCGTGGCCCGCAGAACCCGGCTGATGAACACCATTACGAGCGGAATGAACCGCAGGGCCAGGAGGGAAGCGGCGAAGATACCGACGGCCGGAACCAGAAGCAAAAGCGGGTTCTGCAGCGGATTGGGGATGTGCGCCGCGCCGCTCGCCGCCTGCTGGCTCTGCCGATTCAGAGTCCAAAATCCGTAGCCGGCCGGCAGGAGGAGCATCAGGTCCAGGAAGTAGCGCTGCCACCACGGTTGTTGCTGCAGGCGGGCGCGCTCGCGTTTATAGGAGATGACCGTGTTTGCGGCGGCGCTCAAGGTGGGGATCATGATCAGCACCAGGAGGATCAGCGCGAGGCCGAGAACGCCGTAGCCGAGGACCGAGGACGTCATCCCGATCCGCAATCCGTCCGTTCCGCTGAAGTTCAGGAAGCTGTGCGCGCGCCCGATGGCATGGGCGATCCAGATCCCCAGCAGCGCTCCGCCGGTCAGCGCGACGGCCGAGAGCAAAATGCCCTGCAGCAATGAAATCCACGCCACCTGAGTTTGACTCGCTCCGCGGCTGCGGAGCACGGCCATTTCCGAGCGCTGTTGGCCGACGAATAAACCGGTCACCAGGCCGATGAATACGACGATCAATCCCAAGATGGGAACGCTGAAGGCGAACAGCAGATAGGTAAGGGAGGGCGTGTTCTTCTGGTAGCGTTTCAGCGCGTCGAGCGGCGAATCGATGAGTTTGGTTTCCGGCAGCAGCACGTCCACCCGCTGGTTGACAGTGAGGATGCTTTCATTGAGCGCGCCGATGTCGGCGGCAAACAGTTTCGAGCCGCTTATTTTAATATGCCACATGCCGCTGAACAATTCGTCATCGATCATCCCGCTGATGGACCCCGAATAGCTTGCCTCATCCACCAGCAGCCAGGAGGAGGATTGGCCGTCCCAATAGGGCGCCTCCGGATCTTTCTCCCTCCATATTCCGACGATGGTCACGGAAATTTCAATATTGTCGCGGCGCAGATAGTCGATATCTCCCAGCTGGACACCGGCTTCCAGCGCGAAGGTTTCGCTGACCAGCGCTTCGATGGATCCCCCGCCGATCAGCGTCGACGGTTTGGGCGCCGCGCCGTGGATGATATCGACGGCATCCTCCAGCGGGGTGATGAAGGCGATGCGCACGGTGCCGAGGAAATATCCGGTGTCCGGATTCTCCGTGTCGAGCGGAGGATACAGGTAAAGGAAATCGGTATGGAACCGGCGGTATTCCTTCATCAGCGGCAGACCCATAAGCCGGATGGCATCGCCGGTAAGGTACTCGTCGACCTTGATCACATCTTCCCATTGCGGATTGCCCTGGCCGACTCCCTTCTGCTCGTAGGTGAAGCCAAGGGGAGCGTAATCCACCGGGAGGTTTTCGAGCAGTGTTTCGTCGCCGGAAAATAATTCTTCGCGGAAGAGCCGGAAGTAGATCGCATCGGCGTACAGCGGCACGCTGAAAATGAAACTCGAAGCGATCACCAATCCGACAAGCGCGGCCGCGCCAAGCAGGCGCTGGGTGAGCAGCCGCTTGAGGGCAAACCCCGTCGTGGTCCAGGTTTGCCGAACGGGGGCGAGGAACTGCCGGAAGATGTTCACAGCCCGATGACCACCTGCCCTTCTTTCAAACCGGAAAGAATTTCCACCTTATCCTGAGTCTGGACTCCGATTTCAATTTCGATACGCTGCGGTCCGTTGCCGCTGTCGGAGATGACAAACGTGCGTCCGCCCACCTGGTGAACCGCCGCCGGCGGCAGCCAAAGCACTCCCTGCTTGTTGGCCAGCTCGATATTCACCGTCACCTTGTCCCCGGATTGGTAGGTTTCCAGCGACGGCGCCTGATCGAGAACGATGCGGACGATGCTGTCGTTGCTCGGCCCGGTGCCGTAGGGGGAGGGAAGTTCCGTTACTTTCCCGGTCAACTTAATCTCCGGCTTGGCATCCAGAGTCACCGAAGCCGGCATCCCCTCAAACATCTGCTTGAATTGTTCCGTTGCCCGGGCGCGGTCCGGAACGGCCACGACTTCCAGTTGGTTGGGGTCGCCGATCACGAACACGGCGGTGCCGGTGGTGACCACGCGCCCCGACACGGTGACCGAAATAATCAGCCCGTCCACCGGAGCATACACCCTGGCCAGATCCAGCTGCGCCTCGATCGCCTCGAGGGAATTAGACGAGTCGTCCAGTCCGTACAGGCTTCTCGTTTCCTCCAGGGCGATCTCCGCCAGCTCGACCTGTAGCTCCTGGATTTTTATATCGTGCGCGGAATATCCTTCCGCCTTGTACTTGGCAAGTTTTTCCTGTTCGATTTCCAGCTGAATTTCCGCTTTGCGCACCGCGCGCCGGATTTCCTGCGCCTTCTTTTCCAAATCCTTGAGTTCAACCAAATCGGCAAGCAGCTGCCCCTTGGTCACCATTTCGTTCGGTTGGACATAGACGTGATCCACATGCCCTTCCATCTGAAAGGAGACGCTGCTGATCGCCACCGGTTCCACCTCGCCCGAAAGCTTGGCGTTGATGACGATGTCGCCGCGCTGCACGGTATAGGTTGTTCGAACGGGAGTGGGGAATGGGGTGGGAGTGGCTTCGTTTGCGCCTGCCCCCTGACTGCAACCGACGAGGATGGAACTGATCGCAAGGAGAACGAGGGATCCCAAGGAGTGATGCTTCTTCATAGTTGCCTCCGGACAACGCGGGTTGCGCTGACAAGCCGGCGGATGGACGCCCCCGCCGGTCGTTTCTTCGAAGCATGACAAAAGCGGCCGGCAAGCACTCCGCTTCGGTTTCTTACAGCTCCAATTCCTTTTTCATGAAAGGAAATTCAACCGGATCAAAAAATTGGATTCGTCCCGGCACATCCATTAAATCACCGGTCCGCACAAGCCCGGATTATAGCGTAATCGTTCTACGCGACGGAAATCCTCACAGCAATTTCACAGGAAGGACGCCTTCACAATTCCTTAACTTGCGCCACATGAGCGGCGATGACCGCCAGCGTCGATTCGTCGATATCGTACACCGAGTACCAACCGGCGGTTTCGTGTGGGGGGTCGCCGACCCATTCATACCCCGGCCGGGCTTCGCCCGCCCAAGCCCAAAAATTATCCCCCGCCGCCGGTCCGCCCGCGGCCATGGATGTGTACACCTGATCGAACATGGCTTTGTAGAAGCGGTCCCGATAGGTCGTGGGGGAACCTGGATCGTAGATGTTCCGCAACGGCTCGTAGTCGCGGGCCAATCCAAACTCCTCCAAGACGAGGGGTTTTTTCATGGTCGTGCAATCCCGTTCGGCGTTCGAAAAATAGAGATGCGCGTACGCTTCGGCGGATTGATAGGAGGAAGGATTCCCCGGATCGAACCAACCCCAGTTCTGCGGCCAGATGTGGATGGTCGCGTAATCGATGTCGGGGCTGCTGTGCGCCGAAATGAAATTCTGGCTTCCATCCGGCAGCGCCCCTTCGGAACCCGTGGTGACCATGTGATTGGAATCCAGTGATTTGATGAAGGCCGCTGTGTCAAAGATCCAATCCAGCGGGTATAGGCGCGGCTCGTTTCCGAGTTCCCAGGAAAAGATGGCCGGGTCATCGCGGTAGGCCTTATCGGTGTATGGATTCACGCGGGTGGCAAGCATCCGGATGTGATCGCGGTACCATCCCTGGCACTCCTGGCAGTAATAGAATCTGGCGGTATAGGTCATATAGTTGTTCCAATCCCCCGGGTAGGGAATTTTGGTTTTGTCCCGCCAGGAAACGTATTGGGACATCCCGCCCGACCAATACCAAAAATTATTCAGCACCATCACGGCCTTTAATCCGCGCTTTCCCATTTCCGCCAGGAGATAATCCAAACCGTCGAGGACGCTCGCGTCGTACACCCCCGGCGATGTCATGAGCGCTGGAACCATGCGGTACGGCTCCGTGTTCGGACCCTCGGAAGAAGCCATGACGCGCAGGTTTGTGATTCCAAGCTTTTGGAGGCGGTCGAGTTCGTTCCGGAGAAACGTCCGATTACCGCTGGAATTGTCCACGGCCAGATTCATCCCCTGCCAGAAATTCGTTCCGACAAAAAAAAACGGCCGGCCGTTGAGCAGGAATCCGCCGTCGCGGGCGATGACGAACTCCCCGGTGTCGGAGGGAATAACCGTGGGCGCAGCCGTGACTGCCGGAGTGGAAGTCGGGGCCGGAGCGGTTCCTCCGCGGCCGAATACCGCCCACACCAGCCCCAAGCCCAACACCAATACCAACGCCAGAATCAGGAAAATCCACTTTTTCTTATTCATAATCCTCCAATTATCGATGGGCTGTCCGGTTCCCGATCCGCACTCCGGTCTTCCAAGCTCAATCCGGATTGCCGGAAGCGGATGATGGTATTGCAGTCGGCGATTCCGCGACCGCTCTTGCCAACGATACTTTTCCGCGGGTAATTCTAATCCACAGAAGGATCAATCCACATCCCAACAGCATCGCTCCCAATCCAATCAGTCCTCCTTCCGGACCGAACGCCCCGCCGGTGAGGAATTCCGGACCCGATTGTTTGATGGATACGAAGCGTGCGGCGACTGGAGACAACCCGCTTACGGGGAATCCGAACACGTTCCCCTGGAAATAATTCCACGCGATGTGCAATCCGATCGGAAGCGCAAGCTCTCCGGTGAGGATGTATCCCAAAGCCAGAAAGACTCCCGCCGCCATCAGGTTCAAAACGCTGATCGAGGTGATATTCGGATTCGACGCATGCATAAGACCGAAGTAGATCGACGTCAGGACGGTCGCCGACAGGATTGCGCCCACCGATCCGAGTCGAGGACCGTTCATGCCCTCGGAAAAATTCTTAAGCCGATACCCGCGATGGTACAACTCCTCGGAAATCCCGACACAGATGAATAAAACCAGCGGCAGGAAAATCATCAGGGGAAAGACTCCGCCGGGATCCGTGGTCTCCAGCATCCCCTCGATACTGATCCATCCGGCTGCGAGTTCGATCAGGAACACGACCGCCATGAGGCAGCCCCCCAGGAACAATCCAAATCCGAAATCCAACCACCATCTCCCGGAAATATGAAATCCAAAATCCGCAAACTTGCGCCGATCCAGAAATCGGCCGCCCAATCCAACGGTGGTTAAGGTGATCAGGAAGATCAAGACGTGCGTGGCCAAGTTCACCAGCGGCAAATTCATGAGATCCAGAAGCTTATCGGTCGACCCGAGAAGATCCTGCACGGACATCGACCCGCCGGCGGTGACAACGGCAATAAGGACCACGACTAGGACCATTTCGAGCCCGATCTGCAAACTAAACCATGCGAAATCCAGAATAAGGATCCGCCAAAGCGCCCGTAAGCGCCGGTCCGCCGAATTCCAGAAGATGCCGATAATCGACTTTTGCATTATGGGATTCTCCGAATTCCTGTTGGAAGCATTCGATCTGCAGGTTTCTATTTCCCTCAGCGCGGGATCCGCGCACGTTTTTACCGGAAACAATCGATCCGAATTCTGCTCGACGATTACGGCGCGGCGCCGAACCGAGTCTCCAGAATTTGCACCGTTCCCTTTCCCCCGTCGACGCGGATGCGGTCTCCGGTCCGAAGCCGCATCGTGGCGTCGTTGCAGCCCACCACCGCTGGAATACCCAACTCGCGCGCCACAATGGCCGCATGCGAAAGTGGCGCGCCGACATCGGTGACGATCGCCGCGGCCCGCGGAAAGACGGGCGTCCAACCCACGTTTGTTGTGGCCGTCACCAGGATTTCCCCCGGATTCAGGAGAAGGCTGTCTTCCGCGTGGTCGATGCGGCGCACCACGCCTTCCACCACTCCGGCCGCGCCCGCAAAGCCGCGGATGATGCCGGCTTCCGGCGCCGGAGGCGGCGCATGTGCGTCGAAAACATCCCCGCGGCGGTTGGGATCCGCCGACCATTGAAACGGGTCGAAGCGGCCGCTGATGACCGGCGGATACGGTGGAAGCGCGCGGTAACGCTCGTAGGTCGTTTTCCGAGTCGAGAGGAAACGCGCGGCGGATTCGTCGCCGCCGAGCGCGGCCAGCAGTTCGTCGATCGTCAGATGAAACACGCCTTCGCCCAGGCCGGTGAGTTCTCCGGCGCGCAGGGCAAAAGCGCGGAGCCCACCCATCACGCGCGTGAGTTCGGATCGCGCCGATTCGCGCTGGTTGGTCAGGCGCGAGACTTCCGCCAAGCGGCGTTGAATCCGTCTCACCTGCCCGGGATGGCGCTCGGCGAGCCGCCGCCAGGCCTCCTCGAAGCGCGCGCGCTGCCGGGCCAGGAGCGTTTCCACATCCACCGGCGCGCGGGAGAATTCCTCCAGCAGACGGTCCATCCAGGCCGGGTCATCAACCGGCTGCGGCCGGGAAAGTTCAAACTCATATGGACCGCGATGGCCGTATTGCTCAAGGTAGGATTCCCGGCGTAGTTCACCGCGGACGACCCGCGCGAGGTTGACCATCGGCCCCAGACTCGCCAGATATCCCCTCCCGCCGAGATTGGACAGCAGCGCATTGGCGTCGTCTTCGCCGACGAGGCTGGCCAATTCCTCCTGCACATTGAGCTGAATGTTTGAGTTGGCCACGCTGGCCATCATGGTCGCCAGGCAGTAATACGGCTTCAGCACGTCGCGCCAGCGCGCCGCCAACCCTTCCCGGTCCTGGATCAGTCGAATGCTCTCGCGCTGCCGGCGGCACCAGGCGGGCGTTTCTCGGACGAACTCCGGTATGCGATTGCGCAGTTGCGCATACCGCCGGGAACTCCCAATGAAGAGCGGGATCACTTGGAACAACACTTCGCCAAGCGTGAAGGGAAGCAGCGGGACGGTTACGGCCTCCGGTATCCGCCCCCACCAATTCCCCGCAAAACGCATCGCGCCTTTCAATCCGACGCCCGGGAAAGAGGCGAAAGGCGCCACTTGCACGCTGATGTTGAAATAACTGCGTCCGCCGATGTTCGCGAAGGCCGGGTACCGGCTCCACCACACGCTGTATCCTTCGCCCCACATTTTATAAACCGACCAGGTGAGCAGGGTCATCACCTCCGGCTGGATTTCCGCCGCGTTCCCGTTGGACCACAGGAAATCGCCGGTGTGGGTTGCGTTGATTTCGCCGGTGGCCGGATTGAAATCGCGCATCGTGGTGATCGGACGCGTTTGCAGGATGAATACTTTGCCGCCCGCCGCCGCCCATTCGATATCCTGGGATGCGCCGAGTTCCCGGTCCAGGCGGTCCGCCAGGCGGTGCAACGCTCCCGCGAACGGTCTGAACTCCGCCGGACCGCGGTATCTTCCGCCCGGGCGGTCAAAGGTGAAGGTAAGTGGATTGGCCCGGCCGGAAACCAGCTTTTCCCCCAATCCGCTCACACCGTTACCCGTCATCTGCATCAAGCTGCCGCTTACCGGATCAGCCGTGAAGAGCACGCCGGAATAGTCGGCGCGCACAAGCCGCTGGACCACCACCGCCATCTCCCGCGCCGGCTCCATCCCCTGGGCCTGGCTGTAGGCCTGCACGCGCGCGGAATTCCGCGATCGGCGCACCACTCCGATGGCTTCGCGGATTTGGTCGTCCGTCCCGACATCCAACACGGATTCGTAATCGCCGGCAAAGGAAGCCTGACTTGAATCCTCATTTCCCGCCGAGGAGCGGACGGCAAACGCCGGACCTTTTTTTCCCTTGCGCAGATTCTGGAGAAGCCGACGGATGTCGTCCCAGGCTTCGGGCTTCAGTTCATCGCCGGAAAATGCATCGGGTAGAATCACAAATCCTTCCGGGATCGGGTATCCACGCCGGCTGAGTCTCGCCAGCATGCCGCCCTTTCCGCCGGCAAGGATCTGTTGTTCAGGTTTTAATTCGGAGAATGCCGCGACCAAATTCAACCTCAATTCAAACGGGATCCCTGTATTATGGGATTATACCTACCTGCAACAATCCTTCACCTGAGATTTCGTCAGGCAGCCGCCGGAGCTGCAGGAATAATACTTTGCGTTTCCTTCATTCCGTGCAAGATTTATAAAACAGGCTGTATACCGGGGCGGCCAGGTAAATGCTCGCCTGCCAAATCAGCAATCCGCCGATCAGGTAGGTATTCGCCGATCGGTCGGAAAAGACCAGAACCGCAATGCCCATCGCGAGGCACACCACGCCGATGGCGGCTTCCCATTGGGTGTTGAACAATGCGTTCAGGACCGGGACATCCCCCTTCGTCTTCGGTGTTCTCAGGAATGCGGCCCGGGATTGGATCAGTCCGCGCAGACTCGCCAGGGCGACCACCCACCCTACGCTGAACATGCCGTACATCGACCGGAATGCCAAACCCCAGGAAATCCGGAGGGCGTTCCGCAACACCCACCCGAAGCGCCAGATATTCAGCGCCATGAACACGGCGGACAGGGTGATAAGCGGTGCGGTGACCGGAGCGATCGTCACATCGGCGGAAAGGAGTTTGATCAATCCCCCCGCCAGCAGAAAACAAAGGAACGCCATGTTGAAGGCATCGGAGAACCATTGCAGGCAGCCGAACAGATAATAATAACGCTGCACGGCCGTGAGGCGGTTCGCGGGATCCACCCAGCGGGCCCACGGCATCAGCGCTTCCCAATGCTTGCGCAGGATCTGGATATTTCCGAAACACCACCGGAAGCGCTGGCGCTTCAATCCAGCGAAGGTGCACGGCATCAGACCCTGTCCCATGCTGTGGTGATAATAAACCGAATCATACCCGCGTTTGAGCACGCGCAGGCTGGCTTCGGCGTCTTCGGTGATGCACCACTCATCCCAACCGCCGATCTCCTGCAGGACCGATTTGCGGATTAATCCCATCGTCCCGGAAAAGATGATCGCATTGTGCTCGTTCCGGACCGGCATGGGGACTTCGAAGAAATACTCATAACTGTAATAAATCGCCTCCGCCCAGGAACCGGGGACATAATCCCGGTAATCCTGCGGAGCCTGGATGAAGGCCAGATTCGAATCGGTGAACGCCGGCACGGTTTCCCGAAGGAACTCCGGGTTGGCGCGGTAATCCGCATCGATGATGCCGATCAACTCCGCCCGCGGATCCGTCTGGGTCAGGGCGAAATTTAATGCTCCGGATTTATACCCCGGCCAATTCTCCAGATGCAGAAACCGGAACCGGGGCCCGAGTTCCCGGCAAAGCGCTTCGATCGGGCGCCACGTTTTTTCCTCCGGTGTGTTGTTATCCACCACCAGGACCTCGAAGGAGGGATAGTCCAGTGCCGCCAGAGCGCGCAGGGTTCCGGCCACGATTTCCGGCGGTTCATCGTGGGTGGGGAGGTGCAGAGAGACCATGGGGGTGAAATCCGGCGCCGGCTCAATCCGGGTCCGTTTGCGGCGCCAATGCACGCGGCAGGTCACTTCCAGGTTCTCATACATTTGGGTGAGGGCGAGAAGCGTTGTTACGAACTGGAAGAAGAAAAACGTCATTACCACCAGGAACGAAAACGGCTTTAAAGGGATGGAAAAACCGACGGAAAAACCATACGCCAGAAACAGAGGGGTGACGAGGAGTGAAGTCATCCAAGCCGTCTGGCCGAGGGCGTTCCAATCGCGGAACAATCGGATCCAGACGATACCCAGGATCAGGGCAACCGCGGTGAAGATCAAGACTTCATCCAACCGGCCGTTGGTCAGCAATGCCCATGCGTCCCCGGCGCCCAGAACGATCACCAGCCATCCGATGGATAACGCCGGATGGGTCCGCTGCAGGCGGGGCCCGGCCAACAGAGTTGCCGTAAGGCTGATTACAAACCACGCGGTGGATTGAAATAACAGCCGAACAAGCATATCGGTCAATCCTCAGGGGATTCGGTTCAGGAGTTGGACACTTAATGGGACGGCCAGGATAAGCAAAACGGCGGCTATGATCCACACCATACCAATTCGAATCCATCCTGTCCGGTCCGGAGGAAAACGTACGGCGGTCCAAATCGTCCAAAGCAAAGCCAGCGGCGCCAGCACCAGCGTCCCGAGGCCGGCCGGCGCCAAACCCAGAAAAGCGGCGGCCAGCAGGCGAAAGGCCGGTGTCAAAGGATCCGAGGACGGATGGGGTGAAGGTTCAACAACGCTCCGGTTTTTATGAACCCGGATTTTCGCCCCGTTTCGATCGATCACGGAATAAAAATGATCGTCTTCGCCTGCATATTTCAGGCAAGAGGCTTGTTCCGGCCGCAGAAGTCCGGGACTACCCACCCCATGAACAGCGCCCATGCTGTTTCATCCTCCGCAGAAGATTCGCCTTGCAGCTCCGGTAATTTCCATCGAAACGGGTTTAGGATTAACCCTACCATAAAAATTGAACGGACACCCCGGCCGGTCAGATTTCCATCGGCGGACGGGATTTCCTGCCCAAGCGTTCCGTTCCCACCATTGAGTCAAGAAAACCATCCGCATCGTTCTTTCCCTGCTCCTGTGGAATCCGCATCAACACGGATGAGTCGGAGGGCACGGGGTGGCCGGCTCATTCGGAGGAGGTGCCACCTCCGTGGTGGGGATAAGTGTAATCTGGGTCAGTGTACGTGTCAGAGTGGAAGTAGATGTTGCAGTAAGCGTCGCAGTCACTCGGCAATAGGGGATCACCCGGATATTGTCGATCGCAATGCCTGCCTTGTTGATAGAGTAATCTGACGCGAACTCAAAAGCGATGGCCCAATGCGGGCTGATGGCAAGCATCGGACCAAGGTCCACTATGACTGCCACCCAGCCGCCGGAATCTCCCGAATACCCGGGAGTACCTTCGAATACGCCGACGTTGCTCGTCAGATCCCCATATGGTGATTTCGCGGGGGGATAGCCGCCCTGCGGGGTAACCAGATACCATTTTCCCCCAGTATCGGGAGTTGCCACTATCCTCATACCGTCATAAGTGGGTTCCAAATCGTAAGCCAAATCAAAAGTCAGCATGATGGGTGCAGGATAACCAGTGAAATCGATTTCTGGTGCATAGAGCAGGGACTCCGCGTTATCGTCATAATTGCTTTTGGAATTCGTAATGGCACAAAAGCCGCCCTGACTGCACACGTCGGGAAGCCCGGGGGGTTTGGAAACAGCGGAAAGATCATCCACTTCCCATTCGTCGGTATTACCACTGGAATATTGGTAAAGAGCAACCGTGGAGCCCTCAAAATCCTCATGAAAAATCTCCGGACAACCGGAGGAGA
>CAZFPL010000051.1:0-20646 GCA_964521085.1 uncultured Anaerolineales bacterium
AGGTAGCGGGGCTAGTCCCCGCTGCGCAACCATCCCTGCTCAAAGAGCACAACCGAGCAGGGATGCTCCGCGGGGACTTATTCACAAAGTGTGTAATTAAACAAAGAGGCCACCGAATTATCTCCGGTGGTCTCTTCTAGTAGCGGGGCTAGGATTCGAACCTAGGACCTCCGGGTTATGAGCCCGACGAGCTGCCACTGCTCTACCCCGCAACAATGCTTCCAGAAGGAAGCTGCGGGATTGTAGCACTCCGAAGGGATCCGGGTCAAGGTAGGGCCGGTTTTGTTTTAAAAATCGGTCTATTTCGCTGGATAAGCGCGCTCAAGTTGTTCGAAGGCAGATCAAAAAACGAGGTCCTATCCCGAGTCGGTTGCTTTTTCGGGCGATGGATCAGCTCCGCACGTGGATCGGCAACCGATCCTTCCCGTTTTCATTAAATATTTTCCGCTTAATTCTTTTTTCCGCTTTTCTTCCTGGCCGGGATTTCCAGTTCGACCGCATACGGCCGGAAGCCGATCGCCTGATAGAAGGCGATTGCCGCTTTGTTATTCTGCAGCACGCCGACCGTGATACGCTTGTCCGGCGGCCAGATCTCCTCCAGCAGGGTGCGCATCACCTCGCGTCCCACCCCCTGCCTTCGACAGGACCGGTCCACATAGATCTGCCGCAGGTAGATGGTGTCCCCGTGTTCGGTGCGATCCGTATACAGGACGTAGGCCACGGTCCGGCCTTCCAAATCAAACAGCACCGCCCGGTATTCGCCCGTCAGGAAGCTGCGCATCCGCTTTTCCAACCAGGAATCGGATTGCATTCTGTTCCGGTGGCCTTCGTCCTCCACCAGCTGGCGGTTCATTTGCGCCAGCAGGGGAACGTCTTTCAGCATGGCAAAACGGTGTTTCATCCTCTACCTTGTATCTCCAGGAGTTTCAAATCCTCATCGCCGCCGGACCAGCCGGTGCGCCGCACGGGAAATTCCTCGCCGAGCGTTTGCCGGAGAAAGCGGGTGAATGATTCCGGATCGCCGCTGGTATAGGCAACGACCGAACCCGGTCCGGCCGCCGCCGGCATGTTGCGCTCCGCCAGGATCTGTTCCGTCTGCCGCGCGACCGCCGGGGAAGGATCGATGATCCGCACGTCCGGGCCGACCACGTTCTGCAAGGCGCGGGCGGCAAACGGGTAGTGCGTGCATCCCAGCACCAGTTCGTCGATCCCCGCATCCAGCAGCGGCCGCAAACGCGCCCGCAGCACGGCCTCGAGTTCCGGGCCTTCCGTCTGGCCGGCTTCGATCCGCTCGACCAGCCCCGGCATGGTAAGCGCAATCACGTTTACGCCGCCGCCGTAACGGCTGAGAACGTTCGCAAACAATTCGCCCCGGAAGGTGTCTTCCGTCGCGATCACGCCGATCACACCGCTGTGGCTTTCTTCCGCCGCCGGTTTAAGCGCCGGCACCATCCCCACGAAGGGAACTTCCGGAAACGCGGCGCGCAGCGGCTGCAGTGCGGCGGCCGAGATCGCATTACAGGCAATGACGATCAGCTTGGCGCCGCGGTCAAGCAGGAATGTTGCTACCGCAAACCCAAAGCGGCGGACTTCTTCCAGCTCCCGCGAACCGTAGGGCACGTGCGCCTGGTCCGCCACATAAAGAAAATCCTCCTGCGGCAGCCGCAGGCGCAGCTCGCGCAGGACCGTCAGTCCGCCCACGCCGGAATCGAATACACCGATCGGCTTTTTCTCCATAGAGAAGATTATACACGGTCGCTGGAGTTGAATCCACGAAGTGCACAAAGAACCCCCGATGCACACAAAGAATTATGATTAAATCCTTCGTGCCCTTCGGATCTTATTCGTGTTCTTCGTGGATTCGGGGAATCAAAACGCGGCGCAGGGAACGCCGCGTCGATTTATTCGGATGGGATTTATTCCTACGCGTTGTCGGTCTTGCCGTGCAGGCGCGCGCGTTTGCCCTTCAGGTCCCGCAGGAAGTAAAGCTGCGCCCGGCGGACTTTCGCGCCCTTCTGCACCACCACCTTATCCAGGCTGGGGGAGCGCAGGGGGAAAGTGCGTTCGACGCCGATCCCGTGTGAGGCGACGCGCCGGACGGTGAAATTCGCCTGGCTTCCGCCCTTGCGCATGCGGATGACCGTCCCGCGGAATTCCTGAATCCGTTCCTTGTCGCCTTCCTTGATCTTCACGTGGACGCTGACGGTATCGCCGGGTTTGAGATCCGGCACGTTTTTGTTGATGGGGACTTCCACGGACTTCATTTTTTCGCTCATGTCGTCTACCCTGCAAAGACAGCAATTTGCCGCCAGAAACATCCTGGACGGCGGACAGATTATACCACACGCCGCTTTCCCGCCCGTCAAGCCCCCGGCCTCCGCGGCCGGCTGCTTTGCGATTGGCCTACGCTTGCCGGACGATCTTCCGCACCCGCTCGGCGGGTTCCCCTGATCGTGGGAGGAGTCGTATAATGCACGAGATGTTAAAACGGACGATGGACTCCATAAACGCGCTTGTGGACCGGTTCCTGCATTGGGCCGGCTCCTTATTGAAACGGGCGGATTCCGAGGATACGCGTCCCATCCGGCCGCCTCGGAAATCCCTCAAGCTCCGCTACTACCTGCTCGCGGGAGCGCTCGGGGTGGTCTGCGTCTGTTCCATCATAGGGATGAGCGTGTGGTCCTACGCTCCGGTCGGTCCGCGCGCCGCGCAATCCACCCTCACCCCCACCCCCTTCTACCCGGTCCGGGAAACCCTTACGCCCTTCATCCCCGACCTCAGCGCGGGGGGTGAAATCCCGACCCCCAACACTGCGGTTCTTTTCACACCGACTCCGTCCATCGCCAATGTCCCGTGGGCTCCGTATGCCGGCCCGATTTATCCCGCCCTGACCGAAATCCCCCGGCCGGAGAAGGAATTCGAAACCGGCGACGACATTATGAACATCGCCGTGCTCGGCAGCGACATGCGCCCCTCCGGCATCGGCGGTTTCCGGACCGACACGATCATGATCCTGATCCTCAATAAAACCGCCAAGACGGCGGCGCTGGTTTCCTTCCCGCGCGATCTGTACGTCTACATCCCCGCGTATGGCATGGAACGCATCAACTCGGCCTTTCCCGAAGGGATGGCGCTCAATTATCCCGGCGGCGGCTTCGGCCTGTTCCAGGATACGATGAAATACAACTTCGGCCTGACGATCCACCATTATGCGATGATGAATTTCTGGGGCTTCAAGGACCTGATCGACCAGCTGGGCGGAATCGACGTCTACTGCGCCGTCGGCCTGCATGACACGCGCCAGGGCTACAAGGACGGTTATTCCGTCGGCGCCGGATGGAACCACATGGACGGGGAAACGGCGCTTTGGTACGTGCGTTCGCGCTACACATCCAGCGATTTCGACCGCGTCCGCCGCCAGCAGGAAGTGTTGCTGGGCATCTCGCAAACCCTCTTGAACAAGGACGTCCTGTCCAACATCCCGGGCTTCTTCGTCACCCTCGCCAAATATGTGGAAAGTGATCTGACCCTGGAGATGGTCATGCCCTTCGCGGAACTGGCCGCGTCGGTCTCGATCGCTTCCATCCGCCGGGCCAGCATCGTCCCGAAGACGTACGCCACCGATTGGATCACCCCCGACGGGAAGCTGGTGGCGCTTCCGAACTACCCCGCGATCCACGACTTGTTGGCCGGTTTTCTCTCCGGCTGAAGGCCTTTTCCGGACGCTCCCTTTCACCCCCGCGCCGCTTGACTCTACAGCCTGCCCGGCATACATTGGACTGGTCGGATGACTCCCACCCGCCCGCGATGGGAGACTTTCGGAATGACAGGAGAGGAATGCCCACTCCCCCGGAAGACCCCGCCCTGAAATCGACGCGCGATCTTCAGAACGGCGATTCCCTGAGCGCCGCGATCGCCGTGTGGGAACAGGCGTTAAAGGAAGCCGGAAACACACCCAACACGGTGAATGCCTTTACCGCCGATCTGCGGCTGATGATGCATTACCTCGGCGGCGGACGGGCTCTTTCGAGCATCTCCACCCGCGACCTGCAGGATTTTTTCCGTTGGATGGAAGCGGAACGCGGGGTTCCCTGCAGCCCGAAAACCTATTCGCGGCGGATCACCTCGATTAAATCCTTCTTTCGATACCTGCTGGATGCCGGGACTCTCGCGGCCGATCCCGCCGTGCCGATCGTACAGCGCCTGGTGCAAAGCCCCCTGCCGGAAATCCTCACCTACGAGGAAGCCAAGCGCGTGCTGGGTTCGGCGCGGGCGATGCGCACCGCGCCCGGTCAGGCCCGGCCGGACGACCGGCCGCTCGTGCTGGTCTCCCTCCTGCTTCAGACCGGCGTCAAAAAGGGGGAGTGCACCGGCCTGCGGAAAAACCATATCGACATCGAGGCGGCGGAACCCTATTTGTTCGTCCGGTACAGCAATCCGCGCCAGAGGTTCAAGGAACGCAAAATCGCACTCTCGCGGGATTGGGTGGAGGCGTACGGGCGTTATCTGGAGCAATATGCGCCGGCGGACCGCGTCTTTCCATGGTCTCCACGGCGCTTGGAATACCTGCTCGAGGAGATCGGCACACGAGCCAAGCTCGATAAGCATCTCTCCTTTGATATGTGCCGCTGGACCTGCGCGGTGCTGGACCGCAAGCGCGGTATGGAAGGGGATTCGGTCCGCCAGAAACTCGGCCTGAGCCGGATGCAATGGCGCGAAGTGGGAAAAAAAATCGAACAACTCTCCTCCGCCGGCGACGAAGCGCCCCCTCCCGATATGCTATACTCGCTCTCCATGGAGGATAACGCGTGAACATCGAAGGCGGCCGCGTCAGCCGGCATCTGGAGATCATCTACCACCTGAACCGCGAGCTCGCCCGCCATCTGGATCTCTCGGAGGTCCTCAGCCGGACGCTGGAACTGCTCGTCCAATCCCTGAACGCGACGGGCGGCAGCATCGCGGTCATCGGGGAAGGCGGGAAGCTGTTGGATGCCTCCATGGCGGTGGGAGGAACGATCATTCCCAAGGCCGTTCAGCAGCTGGCATCGGCCCTGAGCCAGGGTTTGGCGGGCTGGGTGCTCGCCAACGGCAAAGTGGCGCTGGTCGAGGATACGCAAAACGATCCGCGCTGGATCCCGACGGACCCTAAACTCGTCCCCGCGCACACGCAGGCCTCGCATCCAACCCGCTCGGCGGTGAGCGCCCCGCTTCTCGGACGGGAAGGCGTGGTGGGGGTGATCACGCTCGTGCACACGTCCACCAGCCACTTCTCCAGTGAAGATCTTCGCCTGCTTGCCGCCATCGCCGAAACGGTCGGCCTCGCGGTGGAAAACGCGCGCCTGTTCACATCCGAGCACCAGCGGCGGATGTTCGCTTCCACCCTTCAGGAAGTGGCGCGCACGATCAACTCCACGCTCGAGCCGGAAAAAGTCTTCGCCCTCATCCTCGATCAACTTTCCGAGGTGATCAAGTTCGATTCGGCATCCCTGCTGCTCCTCGACGGGGATTCGCTGAAGGTCGCCGCGTCGCGGGGTTTTTCGAATCCCGCGATTTTCGCGGATTTTTCCTTCCCCTTCCAGCCGGAAAATCCCTCCTGGCGCACCTTGAAGGATCGTAAAGCCAAGGTGATCGATGACGTGCAGAAAGTCCCGGGTTGGTATGTGGACGAATCCATTCCGGAATCGAAGAAAATCCACGGCTGGCTGGCGGTCCCGCTGCTGGTGCACGACAAGCCGGTGGGCTTGATCACGATGGACAGCCACCAACCCGGGACGTATTCGCAATCCGACGCGCAGCTGGTCACGGCGTTCGCCGACCAGGCCGCCACCGCCGTGGCCAACGCGAGCCTGTATTCGGAAAGCCAGCAGCAGACCCGCACCATGGCGATGATGGCCGAAACGACGCGCATGATCGTTTCCAGCCTCGACCTCAGCGAAGTGCTCAACCAGGTGCTCAGCCGGGTGGTCGGGTTGCTGGGAGTGGAAGCGGGATCGATCGCCCTGCTCGACGACGCCACCGGCGAGCTGGTTTTCCGCAGCGCCACCGGCGCGAAGAGCGCCGCCCTGCAGGACCGGCGGTTGAAACCCGGCCAAGGCGTCGCCGGCTGGGTGGTGCAGAACGGCCGGCCTTTGGTCGTTCCCGATACGCGCCTCGACACGCGGTTCGACAATACCTTCGACAAACAAACGGGGTTCGTCACCCGCGCGGTCGCCTGCGTCCCGATTCTGCTCCGCGAAAAGATCCTCGGCGTGGTGGAAGTGATCAATCCGCTGAGCGGGGTGTTCAGCGATCAATCGGTGCAGGTGCTGGAATACCTGACGGGGCTGGCCGCGTCGGCGATCTCGCATGCCCAGCTTTTTTCCCAAACCCACGCCGCTGAACAGCGCTATCTGACCCTGTTCCAGGACAGCATCGACCCGATCATCATCACCGACCTCGAAGGGAAGATCGTCGACGCCAACGCCCGCGCGGTGCAGTTCTCCGGCTATTCCCGCGAGGAACTCCTGAAACTGCGCATCCAGGCTCTGCATCAGGTGCATACCGGCAAGCTCGGACAGCGTTTCAGCGACATCACCCACGGCGAGGTGCGCAACTACGAAACCCGCCTGCGCACGCACAGCGGCAAGCAGGCGCCGGTCGAACTCTACATCAAGCGCATCCCGGGGACGGAACCGGATCAGGATACGGTGCAGTGGATCGTCCGTGACATCGCCGAGCGGGCCGAACTCGACGAACTGCGCTCCGACCTGACCTCCATGCTGTTCCACGACATGCGCTCGCCCCTCGGCAACGTGATCTCCAGCCTTCAGCTGCTTAACGATCCCCCGCCGACGGATGAGACGATCCGGTCCCTGCTGACCATTTCCCTGCGCTCGGCGCGCCGCCTCTCGCGGATGATCGATTCGCTGCTCGACCTGCGCCGATTGGAGGAAGGCCGCGCGGTGATCCGCCGAACGAAAGTATCGCTTTCCGCGCTCGCCGCCGAGGCGGTCGAGGAAGCCCAGCCGGTGGCGGAGGGGAAAGGCATCATCCTGCAAATGGCCATTCCGCTTTCCCTGCCCACCGTGGAAGCCGATTCGGATATGATCCGGCGGGTGATCAGCAACCTGCTCGACAACGCGGTGAAATACACCCCCGGGGGCGGAAGCATCCGCCTGACGGCGGAACTGGACGGACCGCTTGTCCGCTTTTCGGTCGCGGATTCCGGACCTGGGATCCCGACCGAGGAACGCCATCGCATCTTCGACAAATACAGCCGCATCGAGCGCATCGGCGCCCCCAAAGGGCTCGGCCTCGGCTTGGCGTTTTGCCGCCTGGCGATCAAAGCCCACGGCGGCCGCATCTGGGTTGATTCGCCTGCGGAGGGCGGCGCCGCTTTCCGCTTCACCCTGCCGCAGGTGGCGGCCACCGAGGAATCCGCCGCGCCCGCCGCCGAAGAATAATTATTTCCGGAGAACGTATGCCTCGACTTCCCGCACACGTTGTGATCGAAACCGGCTGCCACGGACATGCGGTGGCCGCCGTCGTAGGCTCGCGGAGCATCCTTTGCATCGACACGCCCGTCCTTCCGATGGAAGCGGAGGCGTGGAGAAAAAAGCTGCTCGAGAGAAGCCGGTCCATCTCGTTCATCGTGCAAATGGACGCCTCTCCGGACCGGGCATTCGCCGCCGCCCATCTGGCTTCCATCTACGAAGGCCAGCCGCCCACGCTGCTGGCGCATCAGCAGACCACGGACGCGATCAAGACCCTCCAGGATTCCTTCAAGAACAATCCTCTTCTCGGGGTGTTGGAAGCATCCTCCCTGAACCTGGATCCGCTTTCGCTGCGCTGGCCCCGCCCGGCGATGGCTTTCAACCGCTCGATGACCATCCATTGGTCGCCGTCGGAGATCGTCCTCCATCACGCGCCGTCGACGGTTCCCGGGGCATGCTGGGTTCACCTCCCGAAGGAGGAAATCCTCTTCGTGGGGGATTCCATATCCGTCTCGCTCCCCCCGCTTCTGCACGAGGCCCGTTTCGAAACCTGGCTCGAGACCCTGGCCGCCCTGCGGCGGGTGCCCTACAAGGATTGCCGCCTCTTCTGTTCGCACGGCGGCTGGGTTGACGGCGACGGCGTGGCGAAATTTTCCAACTTTCTGCGTTCCGCCCAGCGCAAGGCCGCCGCCATCCGCGAGAAATCCGATCCGCAAAAGGATATCGCCCAGGCCGCGCAAGCCTTGTTGGAGTTTTTCACCTTCCCCGCCGATCGGAAGGAATTCATGCTCCGCCGCCTGCAGGTCAGCCTGCGCGTTTTGTGGGAGCGCGAGCATGCGCCTGCCCCCACGGAGCGCGCAAGTTCGGGTTGATCTTTGAACTTGCGCGTTTGCGGAGTGGGGGCCTGCCCTCCCGAGCGATGAGCGTCGGTGATCTTCCAACGCGATGCCTTCGCGAGCAAGGGCCCGCAATAGATAAACCCGGCGCGAATTAGGTAATCGGAGGGCTGTGCAAAGAATCGCAATTTGTCATTCTTAGCCTGCCCTCGAAAAAGCGGGCACAACCTGAAAATTATAAAAACACCGCCGACTGAATCGGCGGTGTTTTTATTTATTGAAATTGCCGTTCCCGTTATTCCGGCGGCTCCATCCAATTGATACCGATGTTCACCACTTTCTGATCGCCGGGAGCAAGGGTGACCGTCACCAAATGCGGTGTCGTAAAGTGATAAGTGGCATCGGGGAACATGACATTAAGACTGACACAGTAAGTGCCGATAAGAAGATCCGTGAAGGCATATGTTCCCGAACCGGAGGGGACCATGTTTTTAAATCCGCTTGTCGGGCAGGCGCCCTGCCCCAGTAACACGGTTCCCAGGCTGACGCCTGATTCGCCGGAGTTGAGGATCCCGTTTTCGTTGTAGTCTCGGAACACCGTTCCGGAAATGGAACCGTAATACATGCACAATCCTGCTTCCGTGCCGGTTGGGATGAACCCATAAGCGTCGCGGCAGGTGTTATCCAGCCCGAACAACTTTTTCAGCGGGTAGAACTTGGTCTGCACCGGGTAGGGCGACCCGGCCTCTTCCTGTGTGAAATGATCGTTGTAATCGAACCACTCCGGCTTGCGGACGCCCAGGTCCGCCAGACCGTTCCACAGGAATTGCGACGCATTGTTGAGCACCGAATATTTAAAGGCCAGCTGGACCTTCTTTCCGCCTTCGATTTGCCGAATCCACGCCAGGTCGGGGTCGTCGCCCTTCCCGCTCGCGACCAGGTTCTTGTCGTACCCGTCCCCGGTCAACCAGGGCGCGTTCGAAGCCTGGGGATTCGTCCCGCCTACGTCGTAGTTGGTATCCTTCCACACTTCCACCCCGTCGGTGGTCCATTCCCCGCCCGCCGGGGAGGCTCCCCAGATCAGGTATTCCCCGCGGCCGTCCTTGTTGATGTCGAACTCCACCCCGTACATCGTCTGTCCGATCCCGTCGCCGCGCGGTTCGACGAATTCGAAAGTGATGTAGACCCACGGCGCGGCGATCCGCATCTCCACGCGTGTCAAATCCACGTCCGGGAGGTAGACCATCTCCTCGGCGGTGAACGGCCGCTCGTAGCGGTTGTTGAAATACTCGTCGCCGCCGATCGCCTTCTTCTGGGGCGCATAATCCTTGGTTTTAAAGTCGGTGATGTAGCGGGTGGTTCCCGTGGTTCCCGGCGGAGTTGTCAGGTGGACAATGGTGAAGGTCGGGGTATGCGTCGGCATGGCAGCGGGCACCGTTTCCGAAGGGGTTGGCGCCGCGCCTTGCGCCGTTTCCTGCGGCGCGGCTCCGCCCGCGTCCATCGTCGCCGTGACCAGGTTCGCAGTCGCTTCCCCCGTCGAGACTCCGGAGAGAATGCACGCGGGAAGGAATATCGATGCCGCAATGGTCAAGACGGTGAACCTGCTTGAACGGGTGTGGATTGTCATTCTTTCCTCCATCGTTAAGTCTTCCCTGGCGTCCGCTAAAAAACGGCGGTTCCGCGGCTCCAATGGGCCGCTCCAATGTTCCTACAACCGACGTTCCCGTTCCCCCCGGACGGAAAATTCTCCCTCTGAAAAATTCCTTTACCAGGGGATTATAAAATTCACCGTCTCATTCTCGCCGGGCGCGAGCGCCACCGAAACCGGCGTGATGGAGAGGGGGACCGGAACCGTGTGGATCAATCCCACGCAATACGTCCCGATCGGCAGATCCGGAAAGGAATATCTGCCCTCCGCATTCGTCACGGCGGTTTTATACCCGGAGATGGGACAGGCGCCCTGTCCGAGGGTGACGGTATCCCCGACGATCATCGCTATGGAAAGTTCGGTGGCATCCAAGACGCCGTTGTGATCGATATCCCAGGCGACGACGCCGCTGATGGTTCCGAAGTATTGGCACAGACCCATTTCCGCGCCGGTCGGGGCGAATCCATAGGCGTCGCGGCAGGTGTTGTCGACCCCAAAAAGGGCTTTGAGCGGATAATAATCCGCCTGAATGGGCAGCGGCGAGCCCGCCTCGCCCTGGGTGAAGTGATCGTTGTAATCGAACCAATCCGGGCGCCGCACTCCGAGATCGGCCAGGCCGTTCCATAAGAACTGGGCCGCGCCGCCGATGGCGGAATATTTGAAAGCCAGCTGGACTTTCTTCCCGCCGTCGAGTTGCCTCGCCCACGCCAGGTCCGGATCCGCCCCCTGCCCGGACGCGAACAACCTTTGATCGTAGCCGTTCCCGCCCGTCCAGGGTGCGTTGGTCATCTGCGGATTCGGTCCCCCCACATCGGCGTTGGAATCCTTCCACACTTCCACCCCATCGGTGGTCCAATTCGCGCCCGCCGGCGACGCTCCCCAAACCAGAAATTCCCCGCGGCCGTCCCGGTTGAGATCGAACTCCGCGCCGTACATCGTCTGCCCGATTCCCTCCGCGCGCGGGGCGGCGAATTGGAATGTGATGTACACCCACGGCGGCGCAATCCGCATCTCCACCCGGGTCAAGTCCACGTCGGAAAGATAATCCATCGTCTCGGCGGTGTACGGCCGTTCGTAGCGGTTGCTCTGATACACGTCCGAACCGGAGGGGGATTTCTTCTGCGGGGCGTAATCCCGGGTTTCGGGATCGGTGATGTAGCGCGTGGCGCCGCTCGCGCCGGGCGGCGTGGCTGCGTGCGCGACGGTGACGGTGGAGGTGGGGGTGAATGTTTCCGTGGGGGTATGCGTATCCGTCGGCGGCGGCGTCAAGCTTACGGTGGGCGTGTCCGGGCGGGCTCCCATCGGCGTACCCGTCACCGAGGGAAACCGTCCACCGGCCGAAGTGGAATATTGAATGATCGAAAGCGCTAATGCCGTCTGCGTGGCCGGGTTTGTACCGGCCGTGGCGAGGGTAAGCCTGCAACCGAGAAGAAAAAAGAGGACCGCCATGAATGCGAGTCTGCGCTTTTGGTTTTGCCGCATCCTTGTCA
Source organism: uncultured Anaerolineales bacterium (assembly GCA_964521085.1). Taxonomy (GTDB): domain Bacteria; phylum Chloroflexota; class Anaerolineae; order Anaerolineales; family RBG-16-64-43; genus JAFGKK01. Next base: position 11,447 of record CAZFPL010000051.1, read on the forward strand.
TTTTCTCACCTGGGGAATCCTTTTAGAGAATCCAGCATGTATTCATTGTATGCCGACAATCCGGGAGATGCAAATATTCCGCGGAGGGAATCCGGGAGGACCTCTCGAATAGCGTTCCATGAATACTCCCATCCCATCCTCCCCCTCCTTCCCGTGATACGGGAGGGAGGGGGAGGGCAGGATGGCGGCAGAAAAAACTAAAGCGACCCTTGCAGGCCGCTTTAGTTTTTCAGGTCAATTCAATCCCGGCGGGCGCGATCTATGAAGTCGGCGTGGATGAGGGGGTTGCGCTCGCGGTCGATTTCGGATCCGGGGTCGAAGTTTTCGTCGGAGTCGAAGTGCGGGTTAGCGTCTCGGTCTTTGTCGGACCCGGCGTTCTGGTCTGGGTCACGCTCGGCGCGACGCCCAGATCCGTGATCGTAATCGACTGGATCTTGTCATGTGTGGTGATTGTGTTCGCCAGGTTCAACGCATCCTTCCCGACCAGCCGCCCGAAGGCCGTATGCTTTCCATCCAATGACGTGTCGGTCACCAGCAGGATGTACAACTGGCTTGCGCTGGAATCTTTTCCGTCTTCCGCCAGCCAGTACCCGAGCGCACCGGCTTCGTTGGGGCATCCGGTTTCATGCGGAATGGTGTACCCGATGTCGCTTTCGGCCAATCCGGCGGGCTGTCCGGTGAGGATGAACTTGTGCCGTTCGGCGTAATTGATGGGGAAATTATCCCAGTAGCCCATTCGGGCAAGGACCACGAAATTGTTCACGCTTTTCGGCGCCTCGGCGGTGCACAGGTCGAAAATCAGCCTTCCCTTGGTCGTCGCGATCGCAGCCTGGTAGGCGTGTGCGGGATTAATGACCATGTCGGGCGGACCGGTGAAAAGATCCCCGCGCGCGGTCACTTCAAGAGTAGCAAGCGATTTCACGCTCGGAGTCTGCTTGGGGGAATTGAGCGTGGCGGTGGCCGTGGGAGGCGGAAGCAGATTGATCGGACTTTCCTCGATCGTCACCGAATACAGCGCATCTCCGGGAGTGGTGGGATTGGTCGATGGATCCCGCAGCGTGAGGGAGAGGACCACATCCATTCCCGAAATCACCTGGCCGAAAATCGTGTAGCGGCCGTCCAATTCCGGATATTCCTTGAAGGTGATGAAGAATTGGCTGCCGTTGGTGTTGGTACCATAGTTGGCCATCGCCAGAACGCCCGGCTTGTCGAATTTCAGATCCTTGTCGATCTCATCGTCGAAGGTATACCCGGGCCCCCCGGTCCCCGTTCCGCTCGGGTCACCGCCCTGGGCCATGAAATCCTGTAGCACGCGGTGGAATGTGGTGCTGTTGTAATACCCCTGGCGGGCCAGGAAAACAAAATTGTTCACTGTGAACGGGGCTTTATCCGCATAAAGCTGGATGCGGAAATCGCCTTTGACCGTTCGGAAATTGGCGATGTAAATCTTCGTTTTGTCGATGAGCATCGGCGGAGGATTGACCCACTTCATCTGGGTTACGAGCGGTGTCCCCAATCCGCGCAGATCCACCGGGGTGGCGGTCGCGGTGGAGGATTGACAGGCCGCCAACGCGGCCAAGGCCGCAATCGCTAACAGGATGGACCAGGGATTTCGAATAATACGTTGAATCAACTTTCCTCCTTCATCAAATCGGAAGTCGGCAATAAAGGCAGCTTCGGTCCGGCCGTGCCCAGATGTTCCGCCAGAACCGCACGCATCGCCTGCCGATCATCCCAGGGATATTCTACCTCTCCAAAGCACATCGATTGCTCGTGGCCTTTCCCGCAGGAGATGACCACGTCACCTTTTCGTGCCGACCGGACGGCCTCGCGCAGCGCCCGGCCGCGGTCCGGAATCCGGAGGAAGGTCTTGCCTTCCACTCCTCCGCGGGAAAGCGCGCCGGAGGCCATTTCCTCGAGGATCGCGTTCAAATCTTCCGTGCGCGGGTCCTCGGCCGTCAGAATTGTCAGATCCGCCAACGCCACACCCGTCGCCGCAAGCAGCCGCCGCTTTTCGCGGTCGCGCAATCCGGCCGATCCGAATACCGCGATCACGCGTCCGCCGGCCGGAACCATCGAACGGGCGGTCTCCAGCACGCGGCGGAGGGAATTCGGCGTGTGCGCAAAATCCACGATCGCCAGAAATTCCTGGCCCAGGTCGATCAATTCCCACCGGCCGGGCACTCCCGGAAATTCCGCCACAGCGTCGGCGGCGGTTTGCGGATCGATCCCGAGTCCGGAAATCGTTACCGCGAGCGCGGCGAGGATGTTGTCGGCATTATAAACGCCCGGCAAGCTGGATCGGATCGCAATTTCCGCCTCTCCCCGCCGCACCGTCATCCGCAATCCCCCGCCTGTCGGCTGCACATCCATCGCCGTAAGGTCGGCTTTCGTCCGCCGTCCGTAGGTTACGACCTCCGCCTTTGTCAGCCCGCGGAGATAGCCCAGCGATGGATCGTCCGCGTTCAGCACCGCCAGCCGCTCCGGCGCAGAGGATTTGGGCGGGGGGATGTCGAGGCCGGAAAAAAGACCGGCCTTTACCGCGCGATAGGTTTCAAAGGTCCCGTGATAATCGAGATGCTCGTGGGTGATATTGGTCACCGCAGCGATGTCGAACTCGCACCCGGCCACACGCTGCTGGGCCAGGCCATGGGAGGTGACCTCCATCACGCAATGCGTCAATTCCGCTTTCACCATCCGCGCCAGATACTCCTGAAGCGCAAGCGAATCCGGCGTGGTGACGTGGAAACCGGTGTCTACATCCTGTCCGCCGATGACCGCGCCGACCGTTGTGATCATCCCGGCACGCAAACCGGCTTTGCGCAGAATGTTGAAAATCAGGTTGACCGTTGTGGTCTTTCCGTCGGTGCCGGTCACCCCGATCAGGACAAGCCTGCGGGAAGGAAATCCGAACCATGCCGCCGAGATCAAGCCGAGCGCCAGCCGGCTGTCCAGGACCTGGACGAACGGAATCCCCGCGCCGATTTCCCTCCGTTCCCCCACGATGGCCGCCGCTCCGGCTTCCACAGCCTGAGGGATAAACCGATGGCCATCGATCCTTCCCCCCGTGCACGCGACAAACACCATCCCGGGCTTTATCCGTCGTGAATCCTGCTCCACTCCGGTAACTTCCGGATCCTCCCCCGGGGGAAGGGCAACGTGTGGAACGGTCAAAATCAGCTGGGAAAGACGCATAGAGGCGCAATCCAAGCCGCGATTATACCCGGGAGAAAGTTTATCCCGCATTCGTCGGTCTTTCCCATGTGCAACCCATGCTGGTAAAAACAGGGTTTTACCGGAAGAACAGCGGATTAGCCGGATACAAGAAACGCCCGCGTATTCCCGTGAGGTTTAATTATAACGAATGCGGGATTAGCGCCGGATTAACAACTCCGGCGGCTGTCATCTGCGTATTTTTAGCAGGCCTGGAAGGGAAAAGGACGAGCCCAACGATGATCGGAGCCCCCCGCCCGGCGAGACGGCCCATTGTCCTATTGCATCGATTTTCGCAAGCTGTCGATCTGACCGGCCACCGATCCGTCGATTACGCGGTCCCCGATCCGGATTTTTAATCCTCCGAGCAGGTCCGGATCCACCCGAAACGCGATCCCGATATCCGCGCCCGCCTTCCGGCTGACTTCCTTGCGGATGGAAGTCTGTTCCACCGCAGTCAGCGGCAGCGCGCTGACCACCTCGGCGGTCGCGGCGGAGGGCAGTTCGCCGCCCTCCTCAAGGAGGACGACTTTGCCGGACCGCACGCCGCTGAAGAATTCGTCGATCAGCGCGTGCTGGCGTTTTTCATCAAGCGTCTCACCGATCAGTTTTTGCGCCGCGGCGATCGCGAGCATCGCCACCTTTGGCCGCAGATCCGCCAGCATCCGGTCCCGTTCCGCCTGAGTCTCGGCCCGGGCGGCTTCGCGCAAGCCGGCGATCTCTTTCTCCGCCGCAACCCGCGCCTCTTGAGCCGCTTTCTCGGCGTTCTCGGCGGCTTCGCGGAGCTTGCGCGAAGATTCCTGCTGTGCCAGGCTGAGGATGTGCTGGGCTTCCGTCTCCGCTTTGGTCCGGGTATCGGCCGCAACCTTGGCGTCCTCCAACCCCTTGGCGATCTTCTTCTGACGGTCCTCCAGCGTGGGGATTACAAATTTGTAGATTACCGACCGGAGGATGATCACCATGGCGGCGAAATTGAAAACGTATAAAAGCAGCGTTCCCAGATTCAGCCCGAGCTTTTCCATTCCATAACCTCCGACCTTTGCCGATCACCTGTCCGACCGGGCGGCGAAAAACGACCCCTCCTTCTCCGCCGACGATTCCGCTAGTTCCCACCGGAGAGCAGTCTTTCCTTTTGGGATGGGATCGGGGAGACGGCTCCGCACGGCCATGCCACTAAACGAAAACGATGATCAGCGCCACGGCCAGCGCGTAGATCGCGATCGCCTCGGCGAAAACGATTCCCAAAATCATTCCGGTTTGGATCATCGAACCGGCATCCGGATTGCGGCCCATGGCCTGCACGCCGCCCATCGCCGCCAGGCCGACTCCCAATCCGGCGCCGATCGTGCTGAGCATGGCCAACCCCGCACCGATATACCGCATCGCCTGAACGAAGGATGGACCGTCCATTCGAAAAACCTCCTCCTTGGAATAGATACCCCGGATGTCCGGCTTACTGCCCGTGTTCCGTCTGGTCGTCGTGGCCGGCCATGGACATTTGGATGAAGATTACCGCCAGCATGGCAAATACGTACGCCTGAATGGTGCCCACGAACAACTCGAAAGCAGCCAGGAGGGCCGGGACGCCCACCACGGTCAGCGATCCGACGATCAGCAGAAGCAAGCCGCCGGCGAAGATGTTGCCGAACAACCGCAAGGTAAGCGAAATGATCTTCACGAATTCCAGAAAGAATTCCAGCACCCCTACCAACAACCCGATGCCTCCGAAAACCGGCGAGGCGGATAGCTTGCCGATGGGGAAATATTTCCCGAGGAACGCGCGCTTCTGGGACCAGAACCCGAAGACGAAGATGCACGCCACGGTAAAGACCGCCATCGAGGCCGGGAAGTTGATGTCCGTGGCCGAACCTCTCAGGAACGGCACGAGTTCGTATTTCGGGCTTTTTTCAGCGGCGGAGGATTCTACTTCGGCGGCCGATCCCGTCCCGTCCAGGGCGTAGAGGTCGCCGGCGACCTGCACCGCCGGATACGCCTTCGCGCCCTCGCCGGCGTGGGCCTCCTTGAGCCATCCGATCGTCTCATAGCCGGGGATCAGCTTGATCCAGTTGGCGACCAGGATGAGGAGAAAAATCGTCATCGCGATCGGGAACACGCGCCACGTCCATTTGGCGCCGACGGAGTTCTTCACCAGGTTCCAGAAGTATTCCAGCACCATCTCGAATGCGAGATACAGTTTGGAGGGAACCGGGTTGGTCCCGCGCACGTACGGACGGACGAGGAACAGCCCGACCGCCAGCAGCACAAGGTCGGCCAGCAGCGTGGAGAGGATCGTATTGGTGAAAGGAACGCCCGGGAAGTGGAAGGAGCCGACGTCGAAAGCGGGGACGATTTTCACCCCCGGCCAGATTTCCTCGCTGGCCAGGACGACCGTCGGGATGACCGGCTTCAGCGGCCCGTACCACCGCGGGCCGACGAACGCCAAAAACCCGGCCAGGAAGAAAAGGCTGAGTACGATCCAGCGTTTGAATCCGTATTTCCACTTACGCTTCGGCGTCGTGATCATCCCGATCCTTATCCGCGCGCGGAACCTCCTGCCGGCCGGCCTTCACCGCCTGCATGGCGATCCGGAAGAGCAGGTAAATCGAGAGCGGCAGGCTCCCCAAAACCAGCGCCAGGGTTATCAGCGGGCGGGTGTTCAGCACCCGGTCCAGCCATATCCCCGCCACGACCGCGATCATCACCACGCCGACGACGAGGCATCCGCTTTGGGCGGTCATTCCCGCAATCTGCGACTCGGATAACAATCGAGGGGTGCGATCCTGGCTGGATTTCTGCGTCACGGCACAGAATTCTAACATACCAGGCCGGAAACACCGGCGATTCATCCCGGAAACAACGGCCGCACCGCCGAAAGCGCCGCTTCAAACCACGGCGAAGCGGCCGCGCCCATCAGGAGAATCCCCGCCACGGTCACTCCCAGCGCGACCTTGATCGCGGCTGGGAACGGGAATGGGGCCTGTTCGTCCTCGGCTCGGAACAGGAAGATGACCTTCAGAATCCCAAGGTAGTAGTACAAAGCGAGGATTGAATTGGCGGCCCCGACGGCGGCCAGCCACATAATATGGGCTTCCACGGCGGAAGAGAAGAGAAACCACTTGGCGACGAATCCGGCGAAGGGTGGCATCCCCGCCAGCGAGAGAAGCGCCGCAAACATCGCCCAGGCGGCCGCCGGGCAGCGGCGGCTGAGCCCGGCCAGCGCCGTCAGGTCGTCGCTCCCCACCGCGTTCGAAACCAGGACGACCACCGTGAAGGCCGTCAGGTTGGCCAGCATGTACGTCAGAAGGTAGAACGCCGTTGCCGCCAATCCGTCCGGGTTTAGGGTGACCAATCCGATCAGAGCGTATCCGGCGTGGGCGATGGAAGAATACGCAAGCAGACGCTTGACGTTCTTCTGGACCATGGCCAGCAGATTTCCCAGCGTCATGGTGACCGCCGCCATGACGGAGATCAGCGCGCCCCAATAGGATGCCGACGCCGGAGGAAACACGAGAAGCAGAATTCGGAGCAGCACGGCGAAGCCAGCCGCCTTGACGGCGGTGGAGAGGAATGCGGCGATGGGAGTCGGCGCTCCTTCGTAGACGTCCGGCGCCCAAAAATGGAACGGCACCGCGGCGATTTTAAAACCCAGCCCGACGAGAACCGGCAGCGCCGCGGTCAACATCATCGGCAGATTGGCCGCCTCCAATGCGATTGCCGCGGCGGAGAGATCGGTTTGCCCGGTGAATCCGTACACTAGGGAAAAACCGTACCACATCACCGCGGAAGCCGTTGCGCCGAAAAGGAAATATTTCAAACCGGCCTCGGTGGACCGGGAATCCCGCTTGAGGAAACCCGCCAGGATGTAAAGCGGGATGGTGGCCATCTCGATCGCCAGGGCCAGCATGACCAGGTCGGAAGCGGACGCCATCAGGCACATCCCAAGCGTGGAGAAAAGCATCAGCGCGTAATATTCCCCGCGCCGCCCGACTCCCTCGCTGTCGATCGAGATGAGCGCGGCAACCATCGCTCCGAAAAGGAAAAGCACCCGGAAATACAGCGCCAGTGAATCGGCATGCGCCGTCGCGACCGGATCCGCTCCTCCGCCGCCGAGCAAAGCGACACCCAGGATGCCGGCAGTTCCAAAAACGGTAAGCCAACCCAATGCCTGCCGCCGCTTCTCCGGAAGGATCAGATCCAATCCGAGGATGAGCAGCGCGAGAAGGAACAGGAGAAGTTCGGGAAGAAGGGACATCACATCATCCATTCGTTGCCGATCCCTCGCCCCGGAAAAGCCGGGGCTCGGGATGACATACGGAGTGTGTCATTCCGAGGAACCCCGCCAGGGGTGACGAGGAATCGGTACCGCAGAAAAAAATGGAATCCGACATTAACCACCGCCTAGTATCCTCAATATCGGTTGGACGCCGCCTTCCACCAGCGGCGCGATCCACGCCGGGTAGACTCCCATCCCGATTAAAAAGATCATCAGGAACAGGAGCGCAACCGAATCCTTTGCGCTGATCCCGGTTATTGTCTGCGCATGCTCATCGGAGATCGGACCGAAGAACACGCGGCGCACGACCACGAGGATGTAGGCCGCGGTGACGATTATCCCGATGGCGGCCGCGACCGCCGCCGCCGGCTGCACCTGCCACGCTCCGAGGAAGACCGGGAACTCGGCGATGAATCCTGAAAAGCCGGGCATGCCCATCGATGCCAAACCGCCGATGATAAAGGCCACCGCTGCGAGCGGCATCTTGCGCGCCAGTCCGCCCAGGCTGGAAATCTCGCGCGTGTGGGCCCGGTCATAGACCATTCCGACCACGGCGAAGAAAAGCGCCGTCATCACGCCGTGCGAAAACATCTGCAGCGAAGCGCCGAGCAAACCCTCGGCGTTAAGCGACGCGAATCCGAGCATCACCAGACCCATGTGCGAGACGGAGGAGAATCCGATGACGTATTTGAAGTCCGTTTGGACGAAAGCGATGAACGCGCCGTAGAGCACGTTGACCAGCGCCAGGACCAGGATCCAGGCCATGTGGAACTTGGCTCCCTCGGGCATGAGCAGGATTCCCACGCGCAGCGCGGCGAATGCGCCCAGCTTCATTAATACTCCGGCGTGGAACATCGAGACCGCCGTCGGCGCGGCGACGTGGCCGTCCGGGCTCCAGTTGTGGAACGGGAACAGGCCGCCCAGCACCGCAAAGCCGAGGAAGACAAATGGAAAGACGATCCGCTGCAGATCCACCGGAAAGCCCGCCGCTTCCAGCGCCGGGAGATCGAAGGTCAGCGTGCCGCCCGCAAAAACCAGAACCAGCGCGCCGATCAGCGCAACCATCGAGCCGATGAACAGATACAGCGTAAGCTTCATCGCCGCGTATTCGCGGGTCTTGGGCCAGCCCCACAACGCGATGAGCAGGTACATCGGGAAGACGGCGATCTCGTAGAAGAAGAACAGCAGGAAGAGATCGAGCGAAACGAAGACTCCGAAGACTCCGGTGGCCAGGATGAAAAGCAGGGCGAAGAATTCACGCGGACGGTCGTCGATCCCCCACGAGATGAGCACGCCGGTGAACAACACGATGCCCGTCAGCAAAACCAGCGGCAGGCTGATCCCGTTCACCCCGACGTGATATCCGATCCCCCAGCGCGGGATCCACGGAACGCTTGTCTCCCATTGATATCCCCCCGCCGAAACATCGTAGGAAAAAAACGCCGCAGCGGAAAGCGCCAGCGCGAGCGCGGCGACGGCAAGCGCGAACCAGCGGATGGCCCGCGTGCGCCCGGCCGGGAAAAGGAAAAGGACCAAGGCGGAAGCCATGGGCAGGAAGATGAGAACGGAGAGTAAAGGAAAAGAGGTCATGCGTTTCCTTGTCCTAACCCCCTCTCCCCTTCCCCGCTTCGCGAGCGGGGAGAGGGGGTTAGGACTGTCATCGAATTGCCGATCCGATCATTTCCAGAATCCATCCCGGCCAAAGGCCGATGGC
>CAZFPL010000052.1:0-11812 GCA_964521085.1 uncultured Anaerolineales bacterium
TCCATCCAGCGGTCGATCACATGCCCGAGTTTCGCCATCTTGACCAGCGCCGGGGCATCGATCCCCTTGGTGGAAACGTACGACCGGATCGCATCCAGCTTGGCTTTCACCCCGCTGTCGGAATCCGCCAGTTTGAGTGCCCGGCCGAAAATTTCCGAGAGGTCGATCGTCTCGACCGAGATCCCGGTCCGCTCGAGCAGTTTCTCGCTGAAGCGGACGGTCTTGAAGGCGGCCGGCCGCGCGCCGATGGCGCCCAGGCGGACGGAGGTCAACCCGCGCACGACGCGGCACGTGGCGGCGAACTGCCGCACGTCGGCGCGAAAGGGGGCGCCCTCCGGGTCCATGGTGTGTTCCGCGGTGAGGGAATAGCGGATGCCGTACTGCCGCAGGTTGCTCGCGCACGACATTTTTCCGCAGAAGGAATCCCGCCGGTCTGCGGCGGTCATCTTGGCCGAGTCGTCGGGGAAGGCGTGGATCAGGACCGGGACGTCCAACCCGGCGAAGCGCAAGGCATTGGCGATGGCGGTTTCCTCGCCGAAGTTGGGGAGGGTAACGAGGATCCCGTCGATCTCCGCGCGGTGCGCTTTAAAAAGATCCGCACATTTATGGGAATCCTCCAGGCTGAAGACCGCGCCGTATTTCGTGTCTTCCGGGGTCAGGCAGACCGCCCGAATCCCTTCTTGTTCCAGGACCTTGAGGATGGTTTTACGTCCGCTGTCGCACAAGTGGGCGGGAAAGAAACCCCGGTTCCCCACAACCACGCCCAGCGTCGCGGGCTTCACGTCAACCTTCATGGGATCCTCCGTCGACCGCCGGGACTACAACCCCTTGGCGAGCGCATAATAGACTTCGTTCCAGCGCAATTCCTTGCGGAAATCGGAAAGATTCGTCTCCTTGCCGATCACGAGGAATTCAATTCCGGCCATCTCCGCAAAATCTTCCAGATGTTCCCGGGTTACCACCTGGCTGAACCCGGTGTGGTGGGCTCCGCCGGCCGCGATCCACGCCCCGGCCGCGATTTTCAAATTCGGCCGCGGGATCCACACCACGCGCGCCACCGGCAATTTTCCCATCGGAAGGTCGGGCGGGACCACGTCCACCTCGTTCACGGCCATCCGGAAGCGGTTGCCCATATCCAGGAGGGTCGCGTTGACCGCCGGTCCGCTGGCCACATTGAACACCAGGCGCGCCGGATCGGCCTTTCCGCCGATGGAAAGCGGATGCACTTCGAGCGAGGGCTTTCCATCGGCGATCGAGGCGCACACTTCGAGCATGTGCGCGCCCAGCACCTTCATCCCGTTGTCGCCGAAATGGTAGGTGTAATCCTCCATGAAGGAAGTGCCGCCCGACAGCCCCGCGCCCATCACCTTCATCGCCCGCACAAGCGCCGCGGTCTTCCAATCGCCTTCCGCGCCGAACCCGTATCCGTCGGCCATCAGGCGCTGCACCGCCAGGCCCGGAAGCTGGATCAGGCCGGTCAGATCCTCGAAGGTGGTGGTGAACGCATGGAAACCGCCTTCGGTCAGGAAAGCCCGCATTCCAAGTTCGATCTTCGCCGCCTCGCGCAAGGCCGGATGCTGCTTTCCATCCTTGCGGAGTGAATCGCTTACGACGTACTGATCCATGTACAGCCCGATCTGCGCTTCGATCTCGGATGCCTTGACGGCCTCCACGTATTTGACCAATTCCCCCACCCCGTATCCGTTGACCGAATACCCCAGGCGGATCTGCGCCTCCACTTTATCGCCTTCGGTGACGGCGACGTCGCGCATGTTGTCGCCGAACCGGGCGACCTTGCCGCCCTGGGCGTCGTGCCAGGCGCAGGCGGCGCGCATCCACGTTCCGAGCTGGGATTGGACCTCTTCCTCCGCCCAATGGCCGACGACGATCTTGCGGTTCAACCGCATCCGGGTTCCTATAAATCCGAATTCACGGTCTCCGTGCGCGGATTGGTTGAGATTCATGAAATCCATGTCGATCTCAGACCAGGGCAGCTCTTTGTTGTATTGGGTATGCAGGTGCAGGAGGGGTTTGCGCAGGGCGCTGAGGCCGGCGATCCACATCTTGGCGGGGGAAAAGGTGTGCATCCAGGTGATCACGCCGACGCATTTGGATTCGCGGTCGGCCGCCAGGCACACCTCGGTGATCGCGGCAGGGGTGGTGACGACTCCCTTGAACACAACGCGCACGGGAATGCTGCGCGATTGCGAAAGCGCCTGGGCCATTTCCCGGGAATGCTCCGCCACCTTCCGCAGGGTTTCATCCCCGTAGAGATGCTGGCTTCCCGTGACGAACCAGACTTCGAACTGCTTGAGATCGATCATCCTCCGACCCGCTCCTCCGCCGGTATCATTGCGCCGTGATGTCGACCGCGTAATTCGCAAACAAACGCTGCTTGCCCGTTTCCACGCTCAGCAGGATGTAGAGGCCCGTGACCGTGGAGGGAACCTTCACTTCCGTCGTCCAATCCGTCTTGCCGCCGCTCGGCGGGGTGATTGGCACCGAGACGATATCCGGTGTCTCGTAGAAGCCGTAGAGGATGCCGTCGCTCCCGATCACCGGCGGATTGCCGATGTGGACATACGTGTTGTACTCGCCCGGATTCTCGGTTTCCCATGTGAACGTGATGGCATCGGACCCGCGCTCGATCTGGATCAGCCGGAGGACCACCTTATTCAGCGCCTCGATTTCCTTATCGGAGGGATGAATCAGTCCTTCCAGCGATTCCGCTACCGGAAACGTCAGGCCGCTGTCGACCTTATCGAGATCCACCGTCAGCGTACCATCCGCCTGGTTCTTTTCCTGCTCGTAATAGTTGTATTCGCCTACGACGTACGTGTAGTCGATGGAGAGCTTGGACCCGGGAGCCGCTTCCACTCCCGCGCATTCCACGTAGAGCATCTGGATTTTCTGCTCGCTCTTTTTTCCGCCGATGTAGCCGCGCATCCGGAACCCCGGCGCCAACCGGTGGCCGCCGGTTCCGATGAACACGGTCGCGCAGTCGGTCTTCTTCCCGCCGGAGGTGAGCACGGCCGGTTTCGCCGCCGCCTGCATCGCGCTCCATTCCCCCGTATCGTTGTGAATGGCCAGATCGATATGCAGGTCACCGGTTTCGGATTTACCGATGTTCGTCGCCACCGCGCCCCAGCCTTTGTTTTCTCCGAAGGATACTCCGCCCGCTTCCTCCTCCGGGAGCACGATATATTCGCAGGCAAAAACGAAAAACATGCTTGCCAGCAGCGGAATGATCGCTATTTTGTTTCGCATCGTTCTTTCTCCTTCCGACAGGCTCTCACCGAGAGCGGCGGCTCCTGCGATTGTTTCCATCCAACCCGCAGATCTCCCGCGCGGATCCGGCCGTCTGCTAGAATTTCGGAATGACGGCGATGATCAAAGCCGCGGCATCCCAATAGGTAGTGGGAGCATCTGTCCCGCCGTCGACGCCCTTCACGGTTTTCACCTGGTCGTTGTAGGAAATCGTGATGTAGTATCCGTAGCATTGCCCGCAGCGGGCGTGCCAGGTGTTGTACATCTCATCCGTGAACCACCCCTTCGCGTTGATACCCGCAAGGAGGGTCTGCACTTCTTCCGGCGTGATCTGCTTCTCGATCTTCGTGGTGCCGTCATCGCCGACGATCCTACCGTCGCTGTAAATCACATACAACACATCGATGCAATTCGGTCCGCCGTTTTTCTCGTAGGTGAGGACCGCGCCCGGTTCCTGCATCAGGCGGGCGGCTTCCTCCTGGCGGAAGGGTTTATCCTCGCAGCCCGAATTCGCGGTGATGGTGCCCGTGCCGGCGGCTGGGCCTTGGATGGTTCTCACGACGAATACGACCAGGACGAGCGCGAGAAGCGCGCCTCCAACCGCTGTGATCAACTTCCAGCGGCGATTGAGGAAAGCCCGCAGCGGGGAGACCACCTCTTCTCCGGCTTCACCCGGCAAGCGCGCCTTGCGGGCGGCCAGCTGGCTTTGCACGCCGATGAAGATCAGGGTCAGCGCGCCGATCACGATCCGGATCCACCAGGAACTCAGGGTCCCTTGGAATTGGATAAGAGTTTGAATGAGCACGTTCACGAGCACGCCGAACAGGGTTCCGAACATGTACCCGGTGCCGCCGCTGAGCAGCGTGCCACCCATGACCACCGAGGCGATGACGTCCAACTCGAAACTCTGCGCATACAGCCCGTGCCCCGACATCACGGCGATGCTCAGGGTCAAGCCCGCGAGCGCCGAGCAAAAACCGCTGATCGTATAGACGGCCACTTTGGTCGATTCGACCGGAAGCCCCATCAAACGGGCGGATTGTTCGTTCCCACCGATCGCATATACCGTGCGTCCGAAGCGGGTTAATTGGGCGACAAAAATTGCGATGCCCACCACGGCCAGCGCGACAAGAACCAGCGGGGAGATAAAATCGCCGGTCTGTGCCGCCGGGTCGCTCAGCCCCGGGATCAGGATCTTGGTCTGGCCCAGGATCTGCCACACCCGGTTCTTGATGGCGATGGCATCATCGCTGATGAAGAAACACATCCCGCGGGCGAACCACATCCCGGCCAGGGTGGCGATGAACGGCTGGACCTTCATGAAGGCGATGAAGCTGCCCATGACCCCGCCCAGCGCCATCCCCATGAGGAGCATCAGCAGGATGACAACCCAAGGGTTCATCCCGGCGCGCAGCAATGCGGCGGACGCCGTTGTGGTCAGCGCGACCACACCGCTCACGGAAAGATCAATCCCGCCGGTGAGAATGACGAAGGTCATTCCGACTGCGCTGATCAGCAGGAAGGGGTAGTTGCGGAACATGTTGAAGAACACCTGCGGATCCCGCATGCTCGGGAATGCAGCCACGCCGTAGATGTACGCAATAATGAACAGCAGGATTGTCGCGCTCAGCGGGATGAACCGCCGGTATCTGGAAACAAGGGAGCCGATTCGCTGTATCATGACGTTGCTCCTTTCGGGGCGGTGACCCTCCGTATAAATCCCCGAACCTGTTCCGAATACAGAAGGATGACAAAGACAACGAACAAGCCTTTGATCGCCTGGATGGCCGAAGCCGGAACCCCGATGGAGAGAATCGACGTGGTCATCGCTTGGATGACCAAGGCGCCGACGACGCTGGCCAGCAGCGAGAACCGCCCGCCCGACATCAGCGTGCCGCCGATCACCACCGCGAGGATCGCATCGAGCTCCAGCGTCATGCCGATGTTGTTGGCGTCCGAGGTCTTGATGTTGGAACTGGCGATCAAGCCCGCCACGCCCGCGCAGAATCCGCAGAAGGCGTAGGCCAGCAGTTTGATTTTCTTTTCATCGATGCCGCTGAAGAAACTGGAGCGGAAGTTGATGCCGACCGACTCGATGAACATCCCGATCGAGGTCCGCCGGGTGAGGACCCATGAGATAATGAACACGAAGGTCACGATGTAGAGTGGAAACGGGAGGACAATCCAGCCGTTGCCGATGAACGCGTAGGGGTCGTAGAAAATCTGGATCCGGATCCCGTTGGTGATCAGCTGGGCAATCCCGCGGCCGGCGATCATCAAGATCAGGGTGGCAACCATGGCCTGAATTCTTCCATAGGCGACCAGCAGTCCGTTCCATAAGCCGCACACGGTGGCTATCAGGAGCGTCACGATGATCACCAGCCACAGCGGGGAGTACGTGAAGTGAGGGTCGAAGACCAGCTTCTCCAGATTGGGCGGCAGTTCCGTCGCCAGCACGTACGGGTTCATCATCAGCGCCGCCACCGAAGCCGCGATTGCCATCACGGCGCCGACGGAAAGATCGACCCCGCCGGTGGCGATCACCAGCGTCATCCCGATCGCCAGCAGCATGATGCAGGAACCGTTGCGCAGGACGTCGATGATGCTTCCGTATAAATGGCCGTCCATTGTGTCGAAGGTGAAGAAGCCGGGGACGAAGATCAGATCGAACATCAGGATGATCGCGAGAGCCAGGAACGGGAAGAACAGCCGGCTTTCGGTGATCGATCTCCAGTTGAGGAAAAACTTTGATTTTTTCATTCTTCGCTCCCTGCCATCACTTTCATGATCTTATTCTCATCCATCTCGCCGACATATTCGCCCACCTTCTCCCGGTCGCGCATGACAACGATCCGGTGGCTCGTGCGCAGCACCTCTTCGAGTTCCGAGGAAATGAACACGCAGGATTTGCCCTCCTCCGCCAGCGACAGGACCAGCTTCTGGATTTCGCTCTTGGTGCCGACGTCGATCCCGCGCGTCGGTTCATCGAGGATCATCACCTCCGGGTTGGCGGCCAGCCAGCGGGCGAGGATGACCTTCTGCTGGTTCCCGCCGCTGAGGTTTTTCACCGCCTGGTCCGCCGAGGGGGTGCTGATGTTGAGCAGCTTTATGTACTTTTCGGCGATCTCATATTGCTGCTGGGTGCTGAGGAACCGGATCCAACCCCGGCTTGCCTGCAGGGCCAGGATAATGTTCTCCCGGACGGTCAGGTCGTCCACGATCCCTTCGCCTTTGCGGTCCTCCGGGCAAAGCATCACGCCGCGCTTGATGGATTCGAGCGGTGAGAATCTCTTCACCGGCCGGTTTTCCACGGCGATGAATCCGACGTCCGGTTTTTCGATTCCGTAAAGCAATGAAGCCACCTCGGTGCGCCCCGAACCGAGCAGCCCGGCCAGGCCGACGACCTCCCCGCGGTGCAGATCGAGGTCAAAAGGTTTCACCCCGCCGGCGCGCCCCACCCCGCGAGCCGTCAGGCAGGCTTCCTTTTTAATAGTCTGCCTCGTGCGCAGCTTGATCTTCGTCATTTCATCCAGGCCGCTGAGGCTCCGGCCGATCATCTTGGCGATCAGGTCCAGGTGCGGCAGGTGTTTGGTTTCATACGTGCCCACCAGCTTTCCGTTGCGCAAAACGGTAATCCGGTCCGCCACCTCGTACACCTGGTTGATGAAGTGGGTGATGAAGAGGATGCCCACACCCTGCTGCTTGAGTTTCTTCATAACGTCAAAGAGCTGACGTGTTTCATCCAAATCCAGGCTGGAGGTCGGCTCATCGAAGATGAGGATCCTGGCGTTGGAAATCTCCAGCGCGCGCGCGATGGCCACCATTTGCTGGATGGCCACCGAATACGACCCCAGCTGTTGCGTGACATCGATATCCACTCCCAGATCCAGAAGAAGCTTTCTGGCGAGCGCATCCATGCTCCCCCAATCGATTCCATAGATCGCCATGGGCTGCCGTCCGATGAGGATGTTCTCGGAAACGGACAGATTCATGCACAGGTTGTTTTCCTGATACACCGTGCTGATCCCCAGTTCGACGGCATGCTGCGGGGAACGCACCCGGGTGTCTTTGCCGAACAGGGTGATCGTCCCGTGATCCTGATGCTCCACTCCGGTGAGCACCTTGATCAGGGTGGATTTGCCGGCCCCGTTTTCCCCCACCAGGGCGTGGATCTCGCCCTGGGAGAGCGAGAAATCCACGTTCTCCAGGGCTTGCACGCCCGGAAAAGATTTGGAGATCCCGGTCATTTTAAGGATGGTGTTATCGGTTTCAGCCATGGTTCCACCTGCCTTCGGAAAGAAGACGGCCTATGATTTTTTACGGGGGGAGGAGCAACTCGCATCGCTCCTCCCCCCCTTGTGCAACTTCCGCTTCAGGATGCTTCCGTGCCTTTGGAAGTTGCTTGCGGATTAGTACTTGCGGGTTGCGAAGACATCCGCCAAGTTCGGATCATTGGAGCGGAAGACGCCTTCCTGCGAAGGAACCCACTTGGGCAGGGTTTCGCCGTTGAGCGCTTTCAGCGCGGCTTCGTAAACCTGCGGAGCCAGAAGCGGGTTGCATTCGACGGTTACGTTCAGCGTGCCCTCGACCAGCGCCTTGAAGGCGCCGGCGGTCGCGTCGACGGAGAGGATCTTGATGTCGACGCCGGGCTTAAGGCCGGCTTCCTGGATCGCCAGGATTGCGCCGAGGCCCATCTCGTCGTTCTGCGCGAACACGCCCTGGATATCCGTGCTCTGCTTGAGCCAGGCTTCCATTACGGCCTTGCCCTCGGTAGCACTCCAGTTGCCCGTCTGGGACTGCGTGATCTCGATGCCGCAGGCTCCCATCTTCTCGCGGAAGCCCTGACCGCGGTCCTTGGCGGCGGAGGAGCCTACGTTGCCGACGAGCTCGACAACATTCTTCTTCGCGCTGCCTTCGAGCAGTTTGCACATTTCATCCGCGGACTTGCGTCCTTCCTCGGCGAAGTCGGAGCCGATGTAGGTGGCATACAGATCTTCCGACGCGTCGATGCGGCGATCTTCCAACACGACGACCTTCTTGGCCGTCTGAGCTTCCTTCAGAACATCATCCCAACCCGTGGTTTCGAGAGCGGCCAGGACGATGACATTGACTTCCTTATCGGCGATGAAATTGCGGAAGGCCGCAACCTGGTTCTCCAGCTTGTTCTGCGCATCGTAGAATTTCAGGAGGAGGCCCAGTTCACCGGCGGTTTCCTTGAAGGAAGCGGTGTTGGCGGCGCGCCAGCCGCCTTCCGAACCGGTCTGGATGAACCCCACCACCATATCGCGGTAGGTGTAGGTTTTCTTGGTGGTTCCACCCGCGCCCGCGCAGGCCGCGAGGACGAGAACCGCCATCAACGATAGCACCAAACCTAGAGTCTTCTTCATGTTGCTCTTCTCCTTTCCTATCTGTGTGAAGATTTTACCTGCGGAAGCGAAGCATCCTTACGGACGGAAGCACTTCGCAAACTGAAAAAACATCAATTTCTTCCCGGGGTAACCTCCTCTCCTTATGGATTGGGCGACTTGTTTCCACCCGAACTGCCTCGAATAATTAATTCCGGTCGCAACCAAATCGTTTCCGATCGCGAGGGAGGATCGTTCTCCTCCCGGCGGGAGGCGATCAACTGGCTGAGCAGCTTCACCGCCGTGCTGCCGAAATTCATCAGGTCCTGCCGGATGGTTGTCAGGGGCGGCCAAAAATACGCCGCTTCAGGGATATCGTCGTATCCGACAACCGCCAAATCCTCCGGAACCCGCCGGCCCAGCTTGCGGCTTGTCTGGAGCACGCCCAGGGCCATCTGATCGTTGCAGACAAATACGGCGTCCATTTCCGGGTATTGTTCGAGAAGCGTTTCCAATCCGATCGCCCCGCTCGAGGTGGACCAATTCCCCTCGGTGATCTGCCGCTCCTCCACCACCAAGCCCGCGGCGGTCATGCTCTCCCGCCATCCCTGAAGGCGCTCGCGGGCGCTCCACCATGTCATCGGTCCGGTGATGACGCCGATCTTGCGGTACCCTTGGGAGAGGAAGTGCTGGACGGCCAGCTGGCTCCCGTAGCGGCTGTCGACGTTGACGACGGACACGTCGCGCCGGGGGCGGGTTTCGAGGAAGACAACCGGGATGGGGAAATGCTCCTGTTCGAGCCAGCCAAGGTTGCCGCCGATCTCCTGGGTCGCCCAGATGATTCCATCCACCTGGCGCGAGAGAAATCCGTCGATCAGCGGCTGGACGTCGTCGTTTTCGGGTTGGTGCAACAGGCTGAGGTTGAGGGAATAACCGGCTTCGTTCGCGCCCTGCTCGATCCCGACCAGGGTGCGGCTCGGGCCGTAATAATCGATCCCGCTGGCGACGACGCCGATCGAAAAACTTCTGCGCTGGGTTAAACTGCGGGCGATTACATTCGGGCGGTAGCCGAGGAGTTGGATGGCGTCTTTAACCCGTTTGCGGGTATCCGGGAGGACCCCTGGGATATTGTTAACAACTCGCGAGACTGTCTGGGTGGATACCCCGGCCTCTTGGGCGACATGCTTTATGGTGACTCGGCTGGAGGACGTGATCCGCATGCCCTTTTTTCCTTGAAAAGCCCCAAAAAGTGTCCGAAATATCTATGTTACCGGTAACGTTAGCGCTAACATTGTAGAATAGAATCCCTTTAAGTCAAATTAAACTATTCTCAACAAGTGCAAGAATTGGATTTTTGATTTCGATGCCGGATTTTTTTGTTAAGCCCTAATCTTAAATAAATGCTGGTATTTCAAAATTAGTGTTGAGTCGTATTTTTTCGATCAATAGCGGATAATAATACCCATACCTCAATCGCGATTGAAAAAAAGAATATTCGCCGTCACCCGGACGGCGCGATTCAAATTTCAGGAGGGACCATGCCCGCATTCGATATTTCATATTTCCTGGTCGGCTGTTTGGGGGGATTGCTTCCCGACGCACTGCGCATCGCCCGCAACCGATACCAAACGAAAGTCTTGGATTACCTGAAACGATTCAACTTCTGGCTCGGCGTCCTGATGTTGGCGCTCGTCGGCGGATTGACCGTATGGATCTTCGGGCTGACCACTGCCAAGGACGCCCTGATTTATGGGTATGCCGCGCCCGCCGTCATCTCCCAGCTGGTCGCCAGTATCACTCCCAAAGGCGAAGAAAAATCCGTTGTACGGGGTCCGGAGGGTGTTGTGGGAGGCGCAGAGCGAAGGATGAGGGGTGGCCCGGAGAAGAGCGGATTCAATCTGCTCCATTGGTGGAGAGAGTAGCGGCGGAAAAGCACACCGAAACACCGAGGAAAACTAAAACACCGAAGATTTCTTTTTCCGGAAAAGAGTACGAAAGTAAAATTCTTTTTTCGGTGATTTCGGTTCTTTTCGGTGCCTGCCCGAGAGTGCGAAGCCCGAACGGGGTACTCCGGGTACTGAAGCAGGGAAACCGTCGGCCCGGTTGCATCTGCCATGGGGAATTAAATCAGAGTGTATAATCTCCCGCCGGAGACCCTGATGCCTATTAAGATAATTCATGGCTTTTCAATCCTTGCCCGTAATAGGAGGCCAACCGGCCACGCTTTATTCGTGATCCGGCTTCTGGCCGCGGCCGGCGTGCTCGCCGGCATCGCCACCGCCTGCTCGGCCGCGGGCGGACCGTCGGCGGAGATGACCCACCCGGCCCAGACGATCGCGATGATGATCACCGAGCTGGCCATGCAGCAACCATCGCCCTCCCCCACCGCCCTCGCCCTGCCCAACGAGGCACCCACCGCCACGACCGGGCCGACCGTTACCCGCACCGCCATCGCCACCGTGCAATTCGCGACCAACACCCCGCGCATGCGCCGGTCAACCTATTCCGGCTCCACGCCGACCACCGACGCCGCCTCGCTTCTGACGCGCACGCTCACCAACCGCTGCAACGCGGCCTACTTCGTCGGCGACGTTGCGCCGATCTTCGAGAACACCGAAGTCAAAATCGGATCGACCTTCACCAAAACCTGGGTCATCCGCAACGTGGGCACCTGCACCTGGTACCCGAGCTACCTGCTCTACTGGCATTCCGGCGCGCGCATGGAAGGGCCGGCCTACATCGATTTCCCCGAGGTCGTCCCGCCCAACGGCAACCTGTTTCTCTCGGTGACGCTGGTTGCGCCCGACGAACCGGGAAAATATTACCAGCGCTGGTACATCCGCGACCCGAATTACACCCAGTTCGGGATCGGGCCGAATTACGACCAACCGTTGATGGTGCGGATCGTCGCCGTGGCGTGATGGACCATGGAACATCGACCGTGGACCATAGACCATGGACCATCGCCGATTGAGCACGGCGATTGGATCAATGTGTTTCATGCGATTAACAAATAAAACCAGTTGGATTGAGTGAGCAACCTTTAGGCGATCAGTGCCCCGAAGGAGCCTACCCCCGCGTGTTTTTGGCGGGGGGGCATCATCAACCCGCACAGGGATAAATCCCCACGCGGGCGATGGAAGGTGGAAGAGAGAGTAGGGGCGGGGTGACCCCGCCCCTACAACCACACCCCCACAACC
>CAZFPL010000052.1:11912-20419 GCA_964521085.1 uncultured Anaerolineales bacterium
GGAAGAGAGAGTAGGGGCGGGGTGACCCCGCCCCTACAACCACACCCCCACAACCTCGCCCCAATATCTCTGCCCGCCCCGGCACGCCCATGCAGAATCGCCACCACCTGTATAATCTCCCCATGACCACCATTCTGCTTGTGGAAGACGAACCGGATCTGGCGGATGCCGTCGCCCGTGAACTCGCGGCGGAGGGATACCGTGTCGTGAAAGCCGCCGACGGACCCGCGGCCTTGCAGCTCTTCGCATCGGAAAACCCGGAGCTGGTGATCCTCGATTGGATGCTGCCGGAAATGGACGGCCTGGAAGTGCTGCGCCGCCTGCGCCAGAATCCGGATTGCACGGTTGCGGTGTTGATGTTGACCGCGCGCAGCGAGGAGACGGACCGGGTGGTGGGATTGGAACTGGGGGCCGACGATTACCTGACCAAACCCTTCGGGATGCGGGAACTCGTGGCGCGCGTCCGGGCGCTGCTGCGCCACACCCGGCGCATCCGCGAAACCCTCGCCGCCGACCGGAGCCCGGAGGAATCCCCCCTGGCCTACGGGCCGCTGCGGCTGATCCCCTCCGTCTTCCAGGCCAAACTGGAGGACAAGCCCCTGGAACTCACCCGCACCGAATTTGCGTTCCTTCATTTACTCCTGCGCAATCCCGGCCGGGTGTTCAGCCGCGCGTACCTGCTGGAAACGGTTTGGGGCGGGAAGTACGAAACCGGCGACCGCTCGGTGGATAACACCGTCCTGCGCCTTCGCAAAAAGCTCGGGCGGATCGGTGAAAACATCGAAACGGTCTGGGGCGTGGGATACAAGCTGAGGCCGCTGGGGTGAGAAAGGTTCCACGATCCATTACGGCAATATCAAGCGTGAGAGGTATAAAAAAAAGCTGACGCGGATTACACGGATAAATCGGATTGCGCGGAAATCATTGGAAGGAATTAAACCGAGAAATTATCCGCGAAATCCGGTTCTGTCCGCGAAATCCGCGTACAAAGCTCTTCTTCTTTATTTGCAAGTTGATGATGAATGGCCGGAAAGGGACATCTTGCATTTGTCTCCGAATTGCGACATTTTCTTTATTGTTCCATGACAGGTGGTTGATATAGTAGGGATCTAATCCTGAAAAATGCAGAGGACGACATGGATCGCGCAAGTACTATCGGATTTTTATGGAAGCTGAGCGCAAGCCGGATTATCGGTCTCCCGCTGCGGAATCTCCGCCGGGAAACAGGTCCCCTGGCATGAAAGACGTTCCGCGCCTGCACATCCTCTGGAACGCCGGCTGGCTGCGAACCGCGCTGGAAGCAACCGCCGCGTTCCTGCTGTTCTTCTTCCTCCTGCTCCTGCTTCAGCCGGACACCACGCTATGGTTTCTCGGATTGTTCCTGGCATGTCTTGCCTGTGCATCATGGTGCGCCCTGCGGATCAGTCTGCCGAGAGGGACGGGACGGCGCTGCCTTCTGCAGGAGGTTGGAATTTTCATAGGCATGAGTTTGTTGTTTACCGCCGGTGTATGCATTCCCGTATATGCCCTGGAATTGGCCGGCGCGGTGAATTTGGGGAATTTTAAGGATATCGACCTCGGATTACCCGTCTTCACTCTATTTTTCGGTCTGATATACGGGTTGATACGAATTGGAATCGGGATTCCCGCGCTGGCCCGGATGAGCACAAATAATCCGCCCGGCGTTTCTTTATTCCTGCGAGCCGCTCCCTATCGCGCATGGCTCGAGACGGTGCTGGCAAGCTTTGTCATCTTCTTTCTTTTAATACCGCTCCTGCTTCTAGACCCCGGGACGGGGGACGTTTGGGCATACAGCCTTGTTTTCGCAAATGTGATCTGTGTTGCCTGGTTCGCCTTTCGCACACGGCTGCCGGCAGGAGCCGGGTGGAAGACCGCACTGCACGAGCTGGCGCTGCCCGTGACCGTGAATGCCGTTTTCTATACGGGCATATGCCTTCCGATTCTGCTGCTGGGTTGGACCGCCCGGCCGGGTATGAATTGGTTTTTCCCCCCGTCGGGCGGGCCCGTTTTCTTTGCCTTTGTCATCACCGTTACGTTTATTCTGTTCCGGGCCGGGGTGTGGTTCGCTCGCCTTCTGCGCTCAGCCCGAAACCTTTTCAATTCCAGTCTCGGGAAGACGGGAACCGGGCAAGATCAGCCCCGGCTTTTCAATTTCTTCCGCACGGGATTGCGGCGCGCCCTGCTCGAAGCGGGGGTGGGCACGTTCCTTCTCTCGCTGGCCGTCGTGATGGTAGATACAACCCAGGGTCAAAATCCCGGGATGCTTTTCACCACCGGCGGCTTCGCCTTATGGTGCGCCCTGAGAATGCGGTTATCCACCGGCTCAGGGCCGCGGCGATTCGCATGGGAAGCCGGTTATTCTCTGGCATGCGGAGTAACCGTAGCGGGAGCGTTGTATGCGGCTCTCTTCATCGCGAGGGTTCCGGTCGATCCGGCTTTGGTCGGACAAATGCCTTTGGAATTCCTGTCGGTGAGCGGTACTTTGGCGCTAGTATTCGGCGTTTTCCGCGCGGGAATTGTCCTTTCCTATTTTTGGAGGCGCCTTC
Source organism: uncultured Anaerolineales bacterium (assembly GCA_964521085.1). Lineage (GTDB taxonomy): Bacteria > Chloroflexota > Anaerolineae > Anaerolineales > RBG-16-64-43 > JAFGKK01. The sequence goes on from CAZFPL010000052.1 coordinate 14,480, forward strand.
AGCGCCGTTCGATGGTTTTATCGCTGACGAATGCAATCCTGACCATCGTGGTCGTGGGGATCGCGTTTTTTGGCTGCCTGATCATCATCCCCTTATGGTTGATGGCGGAAAATCCCGGGATGGAAATCCCCCCGTCCAACGTTCTCTCAATGATTTTCTACCGCCTGACGCTGATGCTCATCCCTGTACTCGGTGCGTTGGCGGTCGTGATCGTCCTTGCGCTCATTCTCATTCTTCCGCCGGCGGTCATTTTTTCCTATTGGGTGGCGCGCAACCACACGAATCGCATCGCAGAACTCGTCCGGGCCGCGGGCGCGATGCGCGGGGGAAATTATTCGATCCAGGTGCCGGTCCAGGGCGAGGACGAGGTGGCCCGGCTGCAATCCGATTTCAACGCCATGGCATCCGACCTGGACCGGACCGTGCGCGACCTGCAGACCGAGCGCGACCGGGTGGCCGGCATTCTGCAGTCCCGGCGGGAGCTTATCGCCGGGGTCTCGCATGAACTGCGCACGCCGGTCGCAACCATCCGGGCCCATCTGGAATTGGCGCGGCGCAAACGAAGCATCTCCTCCCTGTCGGCGGAACTCACCATCCTGGACCGGGAAGTGATCCGCCTGCAGAGCCTGATCAACGATTTGTTCACGCTTTCGCAGGCGGAGGTGAACAAGCTCACGCTGGACCTAAAAGCGGTGGATGCGGGGGAGATCGTCCGCCAGCGCGCGGCGGCGATGGCGCCCCTGGCCTGGCAATCCGGACGGGTCCAGGTCACGGCCGAGGTTGCCCCCGGCGTTCCTGCGGCGATCGCCGACCGGATGCGGCTCGAACAGGCGTTGACCAACCTCATCCACAACGCGGCGCGCCATACGCCGCCGGGAGGCGTGGTGGTGGTCGCCGTATCCTCCGAGGCGGATGCTTTGCGGATCGACGTTCGGGATTCCGGCGAAGGGATCGCGCCGAAGGACCTGCCGAACATCTGGAACCGTTATTACCAGGGGAAAGGCGCAGCGAAGAGTCCCGGCTCCGGCCTGGGATTGGCGCTCGTAAAGGAATTTGCGGAAGCGATGGGCGGATCGGCGGCGGTGGAGAGTGAATTAGGGAAAGGATCGTGTTTTACGTTACGATTAAAAAAGGCGTAAGAGGGATAAGAGCTTTGTACGCGGATTGCCCCGTTCGTGCTTCGCACTCTCGGGGCAGCCCGCCCCGGCTGGGTCGGTCCGGGGGCTCGGAAAGAACCGGATTTCGCGGATTTTTTTTTAGATAAGATCTTTTTTAAAAAAGTCCGCGTAATCCTTTTTATCTGCGTAATCCGCGTACAGAGATCTTCATTTTCTTGTAATTATGAAAAAAATGCGGCCTGGAAGGGCCGCTATTTAATTGTCTCGACATTGCGACATTTTTCGGATATTTGTGAGACAAGCAGATCCTACATTTATTATCAATTCAAATCAAAGGAGAGGAAAAAATGATACAGAAAACCAAGATTGAGGCAAAGGCACCGGAGGACCAAGGCAGACAGTACCGGTGGTACCAAATCCTTGGATTGTGGGCGGCGGTTACGCTGCCCCTGATCCTGCTGACGTGGGTGATTACGCCCGCGCTCATTCCGCTCGTTCCGGTTCCGGCGGTGCTTCTCTACTGGGTGATGCTGCTGGCCAATGCCGCCTGGATGATCGTTTTTTCGTTGTGGATCATCCGCCGGGAAGAGGGCAACCTGGAGTGGGAGACCATTCGCGAGAGAATCTGGCTCAAGGGGCCGCGCGATCCTAAAACCGGCCAGCGCCGCAACCGATACTATGGCTGGCTTTTTCCCAGCCTGATGATCGCGTTCGTGGTGGTCATCCTGAGTCTGTTTTACCAGTTGTTCTTCTTCGATTTGCATTGGCTTATCTGGCCTTCGTTCGCGTATGTGTCCGAGGTCGGGAGCCGGGAGTTTGCCGGGCAGTGGGGATGGCTGATCATCGTGTTCGCCGTATGGGCGCTGAATATGTTCCTGGCGGAGGAGTTGTTCTTCCGGGGATTATTGCTGGCGAGGATGCGGGGGGCATTCGGCCGCCTGGATTGGCTGGCGAACGCGATCCTGCATGGTTTGTTCTACCTTGCGGCTCCCTTCGCGATCCCTTTCCGCATCCTTCTGGCGATGATCGGCGCCGGGCTGGCGCGCCGTTACCGCAGCACGCAATTGGCGTTGGCCGTGCGCAGTCTGGAAGGCGCGATGGTTATGATCCTGGCCATGATCGGAGTTGGTTCGAAGGTGTTCGCTCCCTTCCAGACGATGCCCGCGCTGCCTCATCTGGACCAGGGGGCAGCGGCCGACACCTTGTGGCAGAAGGGGCCCTTGGCGTCAATCCCCGCCCCTTCGCTGACCGGCGAGATCGATTTACGGGCCTATGATCTCTCCGGTATGGATCTTCGCGAGTTTGGAGAAATGCTGTCCCATCAGTCCTCCTTCAGCTCGCACACAACCTGGCCGACGGCGGACCGCATGCCGCCGGATTTCGACATGCAACAAATCCTGGACCTGGGCCGGAATCCCGGCCTGGGTGTGCGCAGCCTGCACGCGCGCGGCATCACCGGCCGCGGGGCGGGGATTGCGATCATCGACCAGCCGCTTCTGACCATGCACGAGGAATTCGGCGGACGGTTGCGATGGTATGAAGTGATCAATCCGGGATTGGGCAATACGGCGTCGATGCACGGATCCGCGGTATCCTCGCTCGCCGTCGGCCGGACTTCCGGCGTGGCGCCGGAAGCCGACCTGTATTACTTCAGCATGGGCGACGATCTGCTGACAGGCTCCCTCTGGCAGTTGCATTACGTCGCCCAAGCCATCCGCCGCGTGCTGCAGCTCAACGAAGTGCTCCCCGCGGAGGATCGCATCCGGGTCATCTCGATCTCGCTGGGATGGAATTTGTACACCGGCGCCGGATGTTACGACGTCGTCGCCGCCGTGGAAGAAGCACGGGCCCAGGGGGTGTTGGTGGTCCACACCAGCATGGAGAATGTGTATGGTATCGGCTATATGGGGTTGGGACGCGATCCGCTGAGTGATCCGGATCAATTCGAATCGTACGGACCCTCAGCGTGGTGGGAATCTTCATTCTACGCAGGGTGGATGGCCGGCCGGCGGATTTATGCGCCGATGGATTCGCGCACGACCGCGGATTTCACCGGCACGAGCGACTATGTGTTCTATCGCAGCGGAGGATTGAGCTGGACGACGCCCTGGATTGCCGGTGTGTACGCGCTGGCGGTCCAGGTGGATCCCGCGCTTACGCCGGAGCGCTTCCTGGAACTGGCCGAACAAACCGGCCGGACGATCCAGATCCTGCACGAGGGAAAGACCTATCCACTCGGTCCGATCCTCGATCCGGTTGCGCTGATCGCGGCGCTGGAGGTTGGGGGATGATTGTCGGGATTATCCTGGCATAGATCCGAAAAAGGCGCAATAATAGACAGGATTTACAGGATTTGGCGTTTTAGATCATCATGTAAATCCTGTCTATGGATCTCAGTGCCCAAGGAGAAGAATGGCGAATGATATGTGTTTTTTTATCTACTAAAAGCTGGTCGAGTAGCCCCGCACCGTTCCCAAGGTGCGGGGCGTATCGAGACCGCAGACTGAGATAAAGCACGTGGTCTCGATACGGCGAAGCCGGGGCGGGGCTCGACCAGCTATACAAGTAAGCTGGTCGGACCTCGACCACCTATACGAGGAAAAATCATGGCGAAGAAAACTACTTTGCGGAGATCGGACCCCGCTTCCGCGGACAATCAATACGGGGCAGTTCAGATCATCGGCATTTGGCTGGCCGCCGCCGTACCGTTCAACCTGCTGATCGCGGCGGTCGTTCCCGCGCTGGCGCGGGCTGCGAGCGTTTCCGAGGTCGCGCTCTTCTGGTGTTTGCTGCCGGTGAATGCGGCCTGGCTGATCGGCCTGTCGCTCTGGATCATCCGCCGCGAGGAGGGAAACCTGCGCTGGAAGACGGTCCGCAGCCGGATCTGGCTGGGCCAGACAAAGGATGAAAAAATCAAGCCGGGCTGCTTGTCCCGAATCCGTGTTCCGCTCGGCGTGATCGCGGCCTACTTTGCGCTGGTCCTCGGGCTGGCTGTTCCAACGATCGGCTCGATGATCTTTTATTTTGCTTACTTCCCCGCCTTCACCAACCTCACCGAGGCAGGCAGCCCGGAATTCGCGGGCCGCTGGGGATGGCTGGTGCTGGTCCTGGCGGTCTGGGCGCTGAATACCTTCCTGGCCGAAGAGCTGCTCTTTCGCGGCGTGCTGCTTCCGCGGATGAAGGGCGCGTTCGGGCGGCTGGACGGGACCGTGAACGGAATTTTATACAGCCTCTACTATCTCTCCACGCCGCTTCTGATTCCCTTCCGGCTCATCACCGGCCTGACCGCGGCGCTGCTGGCGGGAGGATTCCGCAGCAACCGCAAGGCGCTCTGGATCCGCGGCGCGGAGGGCGTGATGGTGATGGCCTTCGCCTGGGCGGGGGTGACTTCTCCTCACTTCACCCCGCTGACCGAGGCGCCCGCCCTGCCCCGGCTGGAAAACAACGGCACGCTGGGCGAACCCGTTGTGTTGAAAAAGCTTGATTCCATTCCCTCCTACATCCCCAATTCGGGATATCCGTTCCAGGTGGATCTGGAATCTGCGGATGTATCAGGCCTCGACCTGAGGGAAAAGGGAAGCGATCTTGCCTACGCTTGTTTTGACACGCAGACCGTCTGGCCTTCCGCCGACCGAATGCCCGCCGGTTTCGATCCGGAAGAAATCCTCGAGTGGGGGAAGAATCCCGGCCTGGGGTTGCGCGAACTTCACGCGCGCGGGAACGACGGCAACGGGGTCGGCATCGCGATCATCGACCAGGGACTCCTCACCGGCCACACGGAATACGCCGGCCGGCTGACGTGGTACGAGGAGATCACCCACAACCTGTTCGATAACAACACCGCCTTTCACGCCTCGGCCGTTTCGTCGATCGCGGCGGGAAAATCCATCGGCGTTGCGCCGGGCGCGGATCTGTATTTCATTTCCTCCAACGACGTCTTCCTGCGCGGAATGATCTGGCAGCTTCATTATTATGCGATGGGAATCCGGCGGGTGATCGAGGTCAATAAATTCCTGCCCGCAGACCGGAAAATCCGCGTCATCTCGATCTCGATCGGCTCCAACCCGCCCGGAATGGCGGGCAGCAACGACTTTTCGGCCGCGGTTCGAGACGCCGAGGCGGAGGGCATTTACACGATATTCTCGACGGTCACACCGTCGGGTTTTATCGGCCTGGCCGGCCGCTCGATACTCTCCGACCCGGATGATTTCCACTCGTACGACCAGGGGGTCCTCGGGCAAGGCGAATATAAGGATCGGCCCGGCGTTCTGCTCATCCCGGTGGATTCCCTGACCCTCGCCGGTCCCTCCGCCGAAAACGATTACTTCTTCTGCCGGATCGGAGGCGTTAGTTGGATTATGCCGTTCTCCGCCGGGCTGTATGCGCTGGCCCTGCAGGTGGATCCCGGACTTACACTGGATCGATTCTGGGAGCTGGCATTTCAGACTGCGATCCCACTCGAGGTCTCACACGACGGAACGATGTACAAGATCGGGAAGCTGGTCGATCCGAGGGGATTGATTAAGGCGCTGGAGGCTGGAGGATGAAGGTTGAGGTGGAACGTTCTAAAAAACGAGATCGCAAGCTTTGACAGGATTTACAGGATTTTCGGGATTTGATGATTGTTGGGGCGGACAGCAGTCCGCCCCAACAATAATTCTTCCCTTCCTGTAAATCCTGTCCATTCCTTCACATCCGGCTGAAGGCTATTCAAACCTGATATCCAATGATCCATTGGGCAGGATAAGGTTTTTCATCCTTCTTATCTAATGAACGACCGCGCGGCAAGCCGCGCGGTATCACAGAGCGCAACCCCCAAGAA
>CAZFPL010000053.1:0-20345 GCA_964521085.1 uncultured Anaerolineales bacterium
CCCGCATCACCAGCCTCTCTCTCAGAACATCCACCGGCATTTCTTCCACCCCCAGTGCCGCCAGCACCTCGTCCGGCCGGTGAACCAAAGTTAATAGTTTTTCAAATGCATCCAGATTTCATCCGGCGGCATTTTTGGTTTTTTGCACACATAGATAAATGGATGATTCCAGGGCATGGCATATTCATTGAGAACGGCAGCCTTCATTTCGCAACCTTCAAAGAAGGAAGATAATCCTTGTATATTGCCGGTAACAACGATCATTACATCCCATGAATACCCCGGTCCCCACAGATAATACGTCAAATGCCCGCTCACCGCATGGGGTAGGCCGTATTGGGGTCCCAATAAGTCTATGGCGCCGGCCGGACCGTACCAATCCGCCCAGACCCCGGCTATCTTGCGCTCTTCCGGGGGCAGCTCGTCATACACCTCGGCGACGGTCCGGACCAGATCATCCCAACCGATCCTGTTCGAGAATTCTTGCGGATAATCCGATTTGGCAAATTTAAAATCCTTGACGGGTTGATACAGGAACCCGAAGGACTTGGCGTACGCCGGCAATAGCTCCATGGGCAATAGAGGAAGCGAAGCGGGCGCGACGAGAATCCCCCCGGCAAGCATCCAGGCAACCGCGGCGGTTTTTAGTCCTTTCTCCCGGCCTGTTACGGCAATCCTTTCTTCCACAAATACCGCGCCCGCCGCGAGGAGAGGAATGAAAAGTTCCGCGAGCATAAAGCTTCTAGCGTGCAGAAAAAACACCAGGACCAGTGTGACCAGAAACATAATTCCCAGGTGGCTGTAATTCACATCATCCAGGTCTCGGAAGATACGGTATAGGCCGATCGCAAGCAGGGGAAAGAGGAGCGGATTCGTTATTAAAAGAATGTTGACGAAATACTCCGGGATGGAATAGTGAAACAACATATTTGAACTGTAATTGGCCCAATATTCGAGGGTCGGCCATTGGTTGGCATTTTCCCAGAGCAGATACGGCGAGACGACGGCCAGGAACAATCCTCCCCCCAGCCAGGGCCAGGGCGTCAGCAAATCCCTCCGGTATTTCGAAACCAGCAAAGCAACAAGAAACCCCGGCCCCAAATACAGGATGGTCATTTTCGTCATGCAGGCGATGCCCGCGATCAAGCCCATCAAGAGCCAGAGCTTCCTGTCCCCCGTCCGGATAAACCGGACCAGCACATACAGAAAGCCGGCCAAAACAAATTGGTCGATGCTGTCGTAACAAAAAAAAGAATCCAGGATGAGCCAGACCGGAGTGATCAGGAATCCCAGGGCGCACAGGCTCACGGCCAACACTTTGCCGCCGAATTCCTTTGCGATCAGGCACGCGAAGACCAGCGTGGCGGAGCCGGCCAGCGCCGGAAAAATATGAAGCGCCGGCAGCGATTCTCCAAACAGGAATCTGCTGAAAGCAACCAGGGCGGGCGCCAAGGGCGGCAGGTCCACGTACCCCAGCGCCAGGTGTTTGCTCAAGGCTATGGTATAGAGTTCGTCGCAAAAAAAACCGTAATTGGAACCGGTCGCCATGTGAAGGATAAATTTCGCCGCGGCGCCGGCGATAATGACGAGAGTGATGGAAGATAATCCGAAGAGGAATTTTCGATCCTGCATAAGGTGCCTCCCGAATATCGCCAGATCGCGAATAATTCTAAAGCCATAATCCAATGCCGATGTTCCATGGTCTACGATCTACGGTCGAGGATCGCATTCCCGAAGCACCAATCCCTCCCTTTTTACATCAACCGATAATCTTTCCACCCCCAGCGCCGCCAGCACCTCGTCCGGCCTCCCCGTCGCTTCCTGCGTGAGGCTCAAGCGCATCCGCAGCGTGTTTCCACCGAGTGCGAGCGAGAGGATTCGCGGGCGCAGGTCGTACGTTTTACCGCGCCGCTCGCGCGGAAGAGTCGCACTGCCCATCAATTGTTCGATCCGTTGCGGCAGATCCTCCGGCCACGCGCCCTCCAGCGGAACGGCGGAGTAATCCCCCGCGGCAACGAGCTTTTCCAGTCCGGGAGAATTCTCGGGAAGCGCGGTCACCCGGCGCACGCTCAAGCCCGGAGGCGACGCAATGGAAATTTGACGCATGAGCGCCTCTGAATCGCATTCCTCGGCGGTTTCGATGTCCAGCACTTCATCCTCCCCGGTCACCCCAAGCGGCAGCGCTGCGCCGATCTGGATCTTCGGGTGTGGGTGAAAACCGGCCGAATAGGCGATCGGAATCTGTGCGCGGCGCAGCAGTCGTTCCCATGCCCGCTGCAAATCGAGGTGGCCGGTGAAACGCATCGCCTCGGTCTTCGCAAACAGGATCCGGTATTTATGTCGGTTCATCGCGGGCGGACCGACGGGCAGAATTGGGCTTCCTCAGGAAGCGCGTCGCGCAGCTCGCGGAAGGTGGTGAGGATCCCGCACCCGACGCACTCCTCACGGCAGTCGCCGCGCGTGATGCCTGCCAGGCTGGCCTCGTATTCGCGGCGCAGGAAATCTTTCCGAACCCCGACGTTGATGTGATCCCACGGGAAAATTTCGTCCGCCCCGCGTTCGCGGTGGGTGTAGAAATCCGGATCGATTTGGGATTCTTCGAAGGCGCGCTTCCACGCGTCCGGCTGGAAGCGGTCGGTCCAGGCGTCGAAGAGCGCTCCGCCGCGCCAGGCGCGCTCGATCACGTCCCCCAGCCGGCGGTCGCCGCGCGCCAGCCTCGCTTCGAGCAGCGTCACCTCGGGCGGAGTCAGGTCGAGCTTGAGCCCCGGCCCGCGCAGCTCGCGCCGCAGCAGATCCTGCTTGGCCTGGATCTGCTCGCGCGTGTCCATCGCCATCCACTGAAAGGGGGTGTGCGCTTTGGGGATCAGCGTGCTCACCCCGGCGTGCACTTCCGCCCGGCGGCCCAAGCTCCGCCGCCCCTCGGCCAGCACCGCGCGGGCCAGTTCGGCGATCGCGCGCACGTCGTCGTCCGTTTCGCGCGGGTGGCCGATCATGAAATACAGCTTGACCGTCGTCCACTTGCGGCTGTAGATCTCGCGCACGGTCTCGATCAGCTGCTGCGCGGCGATCGGCTTGTTGAGGATGGCGCGCATATTCTCGGTCGCCGCTTCCGGCGCGAGGGTGAAGTTGCCGCCGCGGCTGCCGCGCAGCGCCTCCACCAGATCCACCGAAACGGTCTCGATCCGCAGCGAGGGAAGCGAAATGCGCAGCTTGGAACGGTTGAATTTTTCGCCGAGCGCGCGCACCAATTCGGTGATGTGCGAGTGATCCGACGAGGATAGCGAGAGCAGCGCCACTTCTTCGTAGCCGGTGTTGCCAAGCGCGCTATTAATGGAAGAAACGATATCCTCCACCGAGCGTTCGCGGATCGGGCGCGTGACGTGGCCGGCCTGGCAGAAACGGCAGCCGCGCGTGCATCCGCGCATGATTTCGATCGCATACCGGTTGTGGACGGTCTCGATATAGGGGACGACCGGCTTGAGGGGGGGCGGCGGCAGGCGCGGGACGATCCGCTTGACGACCGGGAACCGGGGACGCTTGTTTAACTCCCCGGTTCCGGTCGGCGGGATGATCCGCGCGAGCGTTCCGTCCGCGTGATATTCCGGCCGGCAAATCTCAGGCACGTACATTCCCCACACGCCCGCCATCCGATGCAGTGCGGAGTATCGTGATGCGCCGCTGCGCTTGCGCCAGCGCAGGATATCGACCAGATCGAGGATCAACTCCTCGCCCTCGCCGACCGCGAACGCGTCGAAGAATTCCGCCACCGGCTCGGGGTTGAACGCGGCGTGCCCGCCGCCCACAATCAGCGGATGGTTTTCGCCGCGGTCCACAGTCCGCAGCGGGATGCCCGCCAGATCCAACGCCTGGAGTGCGTTGGTATAGAGCGACTCATAGGGAAGCGTGATCCCCAGCATGTCGAATTCGGAAACCGGCCGGCGGCTTTCCAGCGAGAAGAGCGGGATTCCCTCGCGCCGCATCGCCGCTTCCATATCACTCCATGGCAGGTACACCCGCTCGGCAAGCGCATCCGGCCGCGCGTTGACGATCTCATACAGCACCGCCAGGCCGAGGTTCGACATGCCGATGTCATAAACATCCGGGAAAAGCAGCGCAATCCGCACCGGCGTGGAATCCCAATCCTTGACGGATTGGTTCAGTTCGCCGCCGGTATACCGGCCGGGCTTTACCACCTGCGGGAGGATGCGCGGAAGAATGCGGGAGATCGCGGAGGAATTCACGGGGTCGAAGACTTATCTCCTTCACCCAATTCTACCGCGTGACCCCTCCCCTTCCCCTCCCCATAATGGGGAGGGGGCAGGGGGAGGGGTTGGAACTTAGGACAAAACAATAGGAGAGAAAGAGGGAAGGCTCACTCCACCCCGCCGATTTCCCAGAGTGTAATTTCCGGCGGACACAGGAATCGGACGCGCGGCGCGCCCATGCCTTCCATCCCGATTCCGCGGCTGACCGAGAGGATCATCCGGTTGACCAGATAGCGCCCGGCTTCGAAGCGTTTGCCGTAGAGCGAGGAGGAGTAGATTGCGCCCAGTCCGGGGATGCGCACCTGGCCGCCATGGGTGTGGCCGCTGAGCATCAGGTCCACCTCCGCCGCGGAGGCTTCCGGTGCGAGGTCGGGCGTGTGGTAAAGCAGGATTGTGAACCGGTCGGGCTGGGGGGAGCCCAGCAGGGAGAGCATTTTCGGCCCGTCGTGGAACGGTTGATGTGTGCAATCCACGCCGATCAGGTCGATCTCACGCTCCTGGTGATGGAGTGTCACCTTTTCCCCGTGCAGGCAGCGGATGTGCGAAAAGCCTTCCAATAAGTGCGGCAGAACCTCGGGCTTATCCACCGGCGGACTACCGGTGACGGTGTACACTCCCAGCGGCGCTTTCCACTGGGCGATCAGCGTGCGCACGTCCGCCCAGGCTTCGGGGTCCAGCGTGAAGGAAAGATTCAGGAAATCTCCGGAGAAGAGGATCAGGTCGGGCTGCAGATCGCCGATCAGACGCTGCAGCTCTTCCTCGCGCTTGGTGATCCGCTCCAGGTGAAGATCCGCAAGGTGCAGAATTTTCAGCGGAGGCCCCGGCGGAAGCTTCGGGCTTCGCAGAATTTGACGCGACAGGTGGATGTGGTGCGGCTCCACCCAATATGCATACAGGGCCAACAGAGTCCCCGCTCCTTGAAAAAGCAGGAACCAGGGGGTAGGCAGATAACCAAACGGCAGACGCAGGACCGCCATCAGAAACGCAGGCGGTTTGGCCGGGCCGAAGGATTTTTTCGACGCCGGGAGCGCGGCGATCAGAGCCCAATCGGCCAGGAAAAAGCCAAGCAGGACCGCCGCCCGGGTCCACGAACCCCGGCTGGGAATGAGCGCTATCACCAGCAGGAGCAATGCGAACACCGGCCAGGGCAGGCGCTCGATCCGCTGGGCGAGTTCGATCAGGATGTGAAACGGTCCTCCGGTGGTGCCGGGGAACCATTTGCGGTCGGAAAAGTCCGGGGTTCTCATCGGCCCTAATTCTACCAAGGGACGAAGAGGGTTGTATAATCATGCCTTGCACGTTCCCCTTGGAGACGAGAAGCACAGGGTAGGAAAAAACTAATGGAGGAATTATGGGGCGTCTGATGTTCCCGGAGGGCTTCCTCTGGGGGGCGGCAACGGCCGCCTACCAAATCGAAGGCGCATGGAAAAAGGACGGAAAAGGGGAAAATATCTGGGATCGCTTTACGCACGAGAAGGATCACATCCGCAACGGGGATACGGGAGACGACGCCTGCGACCACTACCGGCTGATGCCGAGGGATGTGGCTTTAATAAAGTCACTCGGCCTCCAATCCTATCGGTTCTCCGTTTCCTGGACGCGCGTTCTTCCCCAGGGGCGCGGCAAGGTCAATCCTAAAGGGCTGGGTTTCTACGACCGCCTGGTTGACAAACTGCTCGAAGCAGGAGTGGCGCCCAACGCCACTCTTAACCATTGGGATTTTCCGCAGGCGCTTGAAGACCTGGGCGGCTGGCCGGATCGGCGCAGCGTAGATTGGTTCACGGATTACGCCCGCATAGTTTTTGACAAGCTCGGCGACCGGGTGGCGATGTGGGCCACCCACAACGAACCCTACATCGTCGCTTTCCTCGGGTATGCCACCGGGGATTTTGCGCCGGGGATGGCGGACTATCACATGGCCGTCCGCTCGGCGCATCATCTTTTACTCAGTCACGGCCAGACGGTGGATCTCTACCGCCAGCTGGGATATAAAGGAAAGATCGGAATCGTTCTTGATCATCCCTGGTACATCCCGGCTTCCGAGAGCCCCGAAGACGTCGCCGCCCGCAACCGGACCTTCGATACCGGACAAGGATTATTCCTTGAGGCGATTTTCCACGGGCGTTACCCGGAACTGCTTTCCACCTGGAGTAAATCGCTCAATCCCGACGCACAGCCCGGGGACATGAAACAAATCTCCCGCCCCATCGACTTTCTCGGGATCAACCACTACAACACGGCGGCGATCAGTTTCAGCAGCCGCGGCGGATTCCTGAAAACAGCCCGCGAGGAATACAGCTCCCCGGGGATGGGCAGGAACGCCGTGGGCTGGGGCATCAATCCGGCGGGCTTAACCGCGGTGCTCGAGAGTATCCGCGACAACTACGGTAATCCGCCGGTCTACATCACCGAAAACGGCACCCCGCTGGTCGACACGCCGGATTCCAAGGGCTTCGTCGAAGATTGGGGACGGGTGGATTATCTGCGCTCCTATCTGCGCGCGGTTCAGCATGCCATCGCGAAGGGCTGTGATGTGCGCGGTTATTTCGTCTGGAGTCTGATGGATAATTTCGAATGGGCGTTTGGGTATGAACCGCGGTTCGGCATCGTCCGCGTCGATTACAAATCCAAACGGCGGATCCCCAAACGCAGCGCGCTTTGGTACAGCGAGGTAATCAAGCAGAACGGGTTGGACGAATAAGGGCCCTCCCCATCCCTATTTCCTCCCTCCTTTGCTTGATCAACCAGGAAAGCCAAGAGGCATTCAAAGGAATGCAAAGGAGGGAGGGTTGGGAGGAAGAGGGTTTGACCGCTTATCCCTCCCTCTGGTAAAATCCGCGCCCGGCGTTGTACCCTTCGCCGGCGGCCCTCCATTGGAAGGCCGAATCTCTCGGGGCGGCAAGATCTGCCGCCCGTAGCAACGAAAGGGCTTGACGATGAAAGTACTTCTCCTGAAGGACGTCTACAAATTGGGACGGGCGGGGGATGTGAAAAAAGTGGCCGACGGGTACGGCCGCAATTTCCTCCTTCCGCAAAAACTGGCGATGCTTGCCACTCCGGGCGCAGTGAAGCAGGCGGAGAAGATCCGCCAGGCGGCACTCTCCGAACGCACTCGGCTCAACACGGAGATGGGTTCCGTCGCCGAGAAACTGCAGGCGGTCACCCTGAACTTCAACGCCCGCGCCGGTGAGACCGGGCGACTCTACGGGTCCATCACCACCGGCGACATCTCCGCCGCGATCGAACGCGAAACCGGCATTCATATCGACCGCCGCCACATCGCCCACCAGCCGTTGCGCGAGTTGGGCACCTATAAGGTTGCCATCCGCCTTACGGTAGACCTCATCCCCGAAATCGCGGTTGTGGTGAAGGGGTTGGGCGAGGAAGAGCTTGCGGCCGCGGTGCCGTCGGAATCCGCCGCCCCCTCCGCGCCCACAGCCCCGGAAGCGTAAATCCGCCTTTCGGCGGATCCAAAGGCCTGACGGCCTATGGCCGAAACCCTCGGCAGCCTTCTGCGCCACAAACGTGAATCCCTCGGCCTGACATTGGAAAAGGTCGAGGGATTTACTCACATCCACGTCAAGCACCTGCAGGCGATCGAATCCGACGATCTCAGCACGATTCCCTCGGTTCCCCAGGCGCGCGGCTTCATCCGCAATTACGCATCCTTCCTGGGCTTCAATCCCGAGGATATCGCGGCGCAAGTCGGCGCAACCCGGCCGCGGCCGGGCAAACCCCCACCGGTCCCGCCGCCAGATGCTTCTCCGGTTGCGCAACCGCCGGCCGCAAGCCAATCCGCAGGTCCTACGCCGGTTTCTCCTGCGCAATCGTCCCAGCCGGTTTCTTCCACCCGGCCGCGCGCGCCGATCACCGCCCCGGTCGTTTCACGCTCGGCTGCATATGCAAAGAACCGGCCGCTTCCTGCGCCGACCCGCGGGCGGTCTTGGCTCCGGATGGACATGCTCCTCGGCGGAGTGGTGACGCTGGTGATCATCGCTCTTCTGGGGTGGGGTGGATATAACATCGTCTTGAGTGTGAGGGGATCGGTGACTCCTGCATCCACCGAACCGTTTATCCCGTTGAGTTCGGATTCCCCCGGGACGGCGGCGCCCGCGGACCTCTCCGTTGAAGGAACCGGCACCCTTACGGGAAGCGAACCCGCTCCCTCCGGAACCGGAACAGGTCCCGCGACGACGGGCGAATTAAATCCAGACACGACCGTTACGGGATCCGCGGTTACTCCCGGTGTATTTTCCGTGGCCACGGTGTCTCCCACACCCTTCCCCACGCCGCTGGGCGGCGTCTACACCGACGTGCGCATTCATATAATTGTCGTTCAGCGGGCTTATCTGGAGGTGCAGGTGGACGGCAAGTCGGCGTTTTCAGGCCGGGTGCAGCCGGGTGAAACCTACGATTACATCGGCCTGCAAACCGTAACCATCTCCACCGGCAACGGCGCCGGGATCCAGGTCATCTTCAACGGCGTCGACGGGGGGACGATGGGTCGTTTCGGCGAGGTGGTGACGCAAACCTATACCCCGACCGGCATCATCACGCCCATCCCCGAACCCACCGTCACCCCAACCATCACGCCCACCCTGACCAAAACGAAGAACCCCTGATGTCCGCGACGCGGAAATACTATCTTCTCACGCTTGGCTGTGCCAAGAATACAGTCGATTCGGATTCGATGGCAGTGCTGCTGACGCGGGAAGGATGGACGCCGGCGAGCAGCCCTTCCAAGGCGGATGTCGTCATCGTGAACACCTGCGGTTTCATCGAGCCGGCCCGCGCGGAATCGATCTCCACGCTTCGCAAGCTGGCCGCCGCGAAGCGCCCCGGTCAGTGGCTGATCGCGGCGGGCTGCCTTTCGCAGCGGTCCGGGGAGGAATTGACACAGGAGATACCCGGCTTGGATGGAGTGATGGGAACCCGGCGATGGATGGATATCCTGTCCGTCGTGGACCGGCTTCGATCCAGATTAAATGCCCTGCCTATCCTCCACATCCCGCCCGCGTCCTCGGTGGGTACGGATGAGCAGGGGGTGGTGCGCGCGGCGGTGCGCGGCGCAAGCGCATACCTCAAGATCGCCGACGGATGCCAGCGGCCCTGCGCCTTCTGCGCCATCCCCGCGATCAAAGGGCCACTCGTCTCCCGTCCCCTGGAACGGATTCTGGAGGAAGCGCGGATTCTGCAGGACGGCGGTGTGCGCGAATTGGTGCTGCTGGCGCAGGATACGACCAACTACGGCCATGATCTCGGTCTGCGCGACGGGCTGCCCCTCCTACTGGAGCGGATTGCTTCCGCCGCGCCGCACGTCGATTGGATTCGCGTTCTGTACGCATTTCCCGGAGCCGTCAGTCCGCGTCTGATCGATGTCATGGCGGGAGTCCCGCAGGTGGTTCCCTATCTCGACATGCCGCTCCAGCACGCGCACCCGGATATCCTGCGCCGGATGAACCGCCCGTCCGACGTCGACTGGGTGCGGCGCACGGTGGAGCGCATGCGCGAGCGCATGCCCGACCTGGCCGTCCGCACCGCGTTCATCGTGGGTTTTCCGGGCGAAGGCGAAACCGAGTTCGATGCGCTGCTTGCGTTCCTGCGCGAGATGCAATTCGACCGGGTCGGGTGCTTCCTCTATTCCCGCGAAGAGGGAACCTCGAGCGCGGCGCTGCCCGACGACGTTCCACCCCCCGTCAAGCAGGGCCGCCGCGAGCGGCTGATGGAACTGCAGCAGGGGATCTCGCTGGAAAAGAATCGCGCGTGGGTCGGGCGGGATTTGTATGTTCTGGTCGAGGGACATCAGAAGGGGCTGACGGTCGGGCGGTCTTTTCGCGACGCTCCCGAGGTGGACGGCGTAGTGTTGATCGAAGGAGATGCTCCGCTTGAGGCGATGGCGCGTGTCAGGGTGACCGGCGCCCTGCCGTACGATCTGATCGGCGTGCTGGAGGAAGAAAAAACGGCCGGAGGAAAATCCCGGCCGTCGAAAACGCGGTTTTCGCCCCGCTGATTATTTTTGTTCCGGTTTCTCCTTGGGTTCCCCGCTTTTTTCCGGAAGCTTATCCTTCTCCGCATCCGTCTCTTTCCACGTTCCTTTGACCGTGACCGTCGTCAAATCATCCCAATGTTCCTTAACCACATCGGGCGGGCACATTTGCACGAAAAGCACAAGGCTTCCAAGTAAAATTCCCGCATCATCCAGCTGACCGATGATCGGCGCCAGATCGATCAACAGATCAAAAGGAAAGAATACATACAACAGCCCGCCGACCGGAACGAGTTTCAGCAGCCAGAGGACGCGCGGATCGCGCATCAACCGCCAAACCAAGCGGATCTGAAGAATGGTTTGCTGGATGATGTTGCCCTGCGAGGGGCCGGGCAGGCTGGGGGTTGTGTTGGACATGCTGTCTCTCCTGTTATTGGATTATATCCTTAAAGATATACGTTCCATCTCTTCCGACGGCTCCTTGGGTATGTTTTTACAATAAACATATGCCACGGAGGATTTCAAAGACAGCGGAAAATTGGACAGGATTTACAGGATTATCAGGATTATCAGGATGGGAACTAATCCACTCCTTTTTAACTTGGATATCCTCTCTATTTATTATCCACTGTGGGCTCGTCCGTTTCCGGTTGCGCAAGTCGGGTACAATCATTCCATAACCGTTTTCAATTCTATGGAGGGGACCATGCGGATTGCGATTCTCAGCGATACGCACGACAACGTCTGGAAGCTCGATTCCGCCATGCCCCATCTGGCGGAGGCCGACGCGATCCTGCACTGCGGCGACCTGTGTTCGCCGTTTGTCACCAAACGCCTGATCGAGGGGGTCAAGGGCAAGCCGGTTTACATCGTCTGGGGAAACAACGACGGCGACCGGCGGCTGCACCTGCTGGTCGGGTCCGCGGCCGAGAACATCCGCTTCCTGGGGGAGTTCGGCGACCTGACCATGGACGGTTTGAAAATCGCGCTCATCCACTATCCGGAGATCGCCCGCCCGCTTGCCGAATGCGGAAAGTACGACCTGGTGTGCTACGGCCACGATCACAAAGCCAACGAGGAGCACCTCGGCCGGACGATCCTGCTCAACCCGGGCGAGGTCCACGGCCTGTTCGGCCGAAGCACCATGGCGCTGTTTATGACCGGGACGCGCAAGGTGGCGATGGTGGAGCTTGGAAAAGCGTAACGGGTGCCTGTCCTGATATCCCACCCCCTTCGCTCCTTTCAACACTAAGGAAGACTCATGTTCCCATCCCTCCTTCCCGTATAACGGAAAGAGGCAGGGGTAAGGGGTAGGAGGTTTGGACAATGCAAATGAAACAGTCGGGAGGGGGTGTTAAAATAATGGCGCCCCTGCGGCGACTCGAACACCGGCATCCACCTCCGGAGGGTGGCGCTCTATCCACTGAGCTACAGGGGCGCAGACGCAGAGATTTTACCATAGCCCCGGAGAGAAGTTTCCGGAGGGAAGGAGACAGAATGCGTGCAAGAAAAATGTTGTTGGTGATGTGCGCCGTTTTGCTGGTCCTGTCGGTATTGCTGACCTCGTGCAGCGGGGGAGGAAACTCCACTTCCACGCCGGGCACCGGCGAGGAGCACTCGCTGCCCTCCCCTCAGGCGGGATACCCGGCCGACGGCGGAATTCCAACGCCCGAACCCGGATATCCGCAGCCGGAATAGGATTCCGCGCCGCTCCGCGCGGGAAAATGGATTCCCATGAGTGATCGTCGCCTGTTGGCGGTGTTTGCCCATCCGGATGATGAAACCTTCGGCGCGGGAGGAACGCTGGCGCTGTATGCGCGGCGCGGCGTGGAGGTTCACCTTGTCTGCGCCACGCGCGGCGAAGTGGGCGAAGCGCCGCCCGGACTGAAAGGTTTCGCCTCGATCGGAGAAATGCGCGAATCCGAACTGCGCTGCGCCGCGGGGATCCTCGGCTTGGCAGGCGTCCACTTTCTGGGATACCGTGATTCCGGCATGGCAGGTTCGCCCGAGAACGCCCATCCGCGGGCACTCGCGGCCGCCCCCCTGCCGGAAGCAGCCCGCGCCGTGGCCGGCTTTATACGGCGGCTGCGCCCGCAGGTGGTGGTCACGTTCGATCCGATCGGCGGATACCGCCATCCGGATCATATCGCCGCCCACCGGGCGACGGTCGAAGCCTTCCGGATGGCCGCCGATCCGGCGGCTTTTCCCGAAGACGGCCCACCCTACTCGGCCCAAAAATTATATTTTCACACTTTTCCGCACGGGTTTATCCGCGTGGCGGCGCGCATTCTAACCTTGCTCGGCCAGGACCCCCGGCATTTCGGCAAGAACCGCGATATCGATATCGCCTCTTTGGCGGAGGTGGATTTCCCGATCCATGCCAAAATCGATATCCGGTCGGTCTTGGATGTCAAACAGAAGGCATCGGCCTGTCACTCCAGCCAGGGCGGGGGGCGGATCGGAGGTGTCATCGGACGGCTGGCCAGCCTGTTCGGGGGGGTGGAGACCTTCATGCGGGCCTCCCCTGTGCCCCCGCCGGCGCAAATCGAGCGCGATCTGTTCTTGGTCGTGGACGAGCAGAGATAAGCTCGCCTGTCGCTCCCGCTTGACAGCCTTTATTTCGGGTGATACCATCGAATCTGTAAGCGCGGGACTGGGTAAGCAGTGGCAAAGAGAGCCGCTCCGGAAAACCGCCGGGCGGCTTTTTTCTTACCCCCCGGCAACCCGGCGCTTCAGAATTTTTCTTGCAACAGGAGGCAAGACAATGGCAGATCGTATCGTGGGTACTGTGAAGTGGTTCAATGCCACCAAGGGCTACGGTTTCATTGCCCGGGATGGCGGCGAAGACGTGTTCGTTCACTTCTCTGCGATCACAATGGAGGGCTACAAGAAGCTGCATGAAGGCCAGAAGGTCGAGTTCGAAATCGAAACCGGCCCCAAGGGTCTTCAGGCGGCTCGGGTCACCCCGATGGAATAATCCTGACGACGAAATTAAAAAACGGCCCGCGCAAACGGGCCGTTTTATTTTTAATGCAGCCGGCGTTATCGCTCCTGCAAAATCCTACCTTCGCACTTTCCCGCCCAAATCCGCTTCGAGGGCATGGATGATCCGGCCGCGGATCTCGGCCGCCTCGGTACTCGAAAGCGTCCGGTCCGGCGCCTGGTACGTCAGGGAGAGGGCCAGGCTTTTCATTCCCGCCCCCGCCTGCTCGCCGCGGTATACGTCGAATAGACGGACGCGTTTCAAGATCTCGCCGCCGGTCGAGCGGATGGTTTGAATCACCCGTTCGGCAGGCATGCCTTCTTCGACCACCACGGCCAGATCCTCGAGCACCGGCGGATAATCGGAGATCGGCGTGACGGCGTACCGCTTCAAAAGATGCGGCCGCAGCGGTTCGAATTCGATCTCGACTGCCAGCAGATCGCGCCCTGCCCATTCGTAACGCGCGGCCGTCTGCGGGTGCAGCTGGCCCAGGATGCCCACGGCAACCCCGGCGACCGATATTTTCGCACAGCGCCCGGGATGAAAGCGCGGGTCGGATGCGGATTCGAAAGCCGCCTGCGGCAAATGCAGGCCGGTGATCCAATCTTCGAGAATCCCCTTCAGGTCGAAGAAATCCATCGGCGCGCGGTCGGCGGGCTGCCAGTTGGGATCCGTGCGCGGACCGGCCAGCACGATCGCGAGTTGGACGGGTTCGGCCGGCAGCGGGCTTTCCTGCGGGATATACACCGGGCCGAGTTCGAACAGTGCGATCCGGTCGGTGTAGGCCGCGTTGCGGGCGGCGGTTTCGAGCACTGACGCGAGAACGGAACGGCGCATCACGCAGCGTTCCGGGACGATCGGATTGGCCAGCCGGATGTAGGCCGCCTCCGGGGGAGTCGTCCCCGGCGGATACAGCGCGGCTTCCCGCTCAGGTGCGGTCAGATGATAGGTCAGGACTTCCTGCAATCCCAGGTTTACCAGCAGATCCCGGGCTGCTTCCTCCTGTTCCAGGGTCGGGTTCCCGCGCTGTTTGGGAAGCAGGTCCGCGATCTGCGCTTCGGGGATGCGATCGTATCCGTAAATCCGCGCGATCTCCTCGATCAGATCGGCCTGGCCGATCACGCCGGTGCCGATGTCCAGCCGGTGATCCGGGACGGTGACCTGCAGGGTGATATCTTCCTCCGCGACTTTTTCGCGCCGGTTCCGCCGGGGAGCGGATTCCTTCACGCGGCAGGAGAATTCGAGGCTTTCCAGGATCTGCGCGACCTTTTTGAGCGGGATGCTGGTCCCAAGCAGCCGGCGCACTTCCCGCAGGGGTAGGTCGACGCGCACGATCGGCGCCTTCTTGGGGTAGGCATCCACTACGTCGCGGGAGATGGTTCCTCCCCCGAGGGTGCGCATCAGCTCAGCGGCGCGTCCCAATCCGCGCAGGGCGACGGACGGATGGACGCCCCGCGAGAACCGGAAGGCGGCTTCGGAGGGCAGCTTCTGCGCATCGACGGTGCGGCGGATGGTGATGAAATCCCACGCGGCCGCTTCCAGCAGGATGTTGGTGGTGTCGTCGCGGACTTCGGTATCGGCGCCGCCCATGATCCCGGCGATCGAGAGTGCGCCTTTTTCGTCGCACACCAGGATGGTGAAATCGTCCAGCTTGCGCTCGACACCGTCGAGCGTGACGAGCGTCTCGCCCTTAGCGGCGGTGCGGGTGATAATGGTCACCTGTCCCGACGCGCGGGCGGCGAGGGAATCCCAATCGAAGGCGTGCAGCGGTTCACCCGTCTCGAGCATCACGTAGTTGGTGATGTCGACGATGTTGTTGATCGGGCGCATCCCGGCGCGGGTCAGACGGCGCTGCATCCATTCCGGGCTGGGGCCGATCTCCACACCCCGGACGAGCACGGCGGTAAACCGCGGATTGAGTTCGGGGCGCTCGATCCGGATCCGCAGCTGTTTGCGCAGCGATTCGCCCTCGGCATGCATTTCGAACGACGGGGGGCGGAGTTTGCGTCCGGTGAGGGCGGCTACTTCGCGGGCGATCCCCAGCATGCAGGCGTCGCGGGCCATGTTGGGGTTGATCTTGACCGTGAAGATCACGTCGCCCAGGTAATCCGCAAGCGGCATCCCCGCCGGGGCGTCGTCGGGCAGGATTATCACGCCCTCGTGCGCCTCCGAGATTCCCAGTTCCTTTTCGGAACAGATCATCGAGTAGGATTCCACGCCGCGGATTTTCATCCGTTGCAGGGTGGCAACCACGTTGCCAGGTTGGTGACCGTCGTAGAGCATCGTGCCTTCACGGGCGTAGGCAACCTTAAGCGGCCGGGCCAGCGGCCCTTTGCCCTTGTACGGGAACAGGTTCGGCGCGCCGGTGAGCACGGTGTGGATCGACTGCCCGTCGTCGAGCCGGCACAGCACCAGGCGGTCGGCGTTGGGGTGCGGCATCACTTCGAACACGCGCCCGACAACGATCTTCGCCCGGTCCCAGGCGAGCCCTTTGGCTTTGGGTCCCTGGATTTCGGTATGGGGCATCCCGTCAATGTGGCCGTTCTGGGGTGCCAGGCCGATGTACTCGACTGCTTCCACCTCCAGCCCGGCGAAGGTCAGCCGCTTGGCGAGTTCTTCGGGGGCAAGGTCGAAGTCGACGAATTCTTTCAACCAGGATAGGGGAACTCTCATAGTGTGACTCCCTTTTAAGTTAGTTCAACCTGCATTGGATTACGACCATGGACCATTGACCATGGCCAATAATCGTTCTTGCAGGGTTTCCCGCCTATTGACCATAAACCTATTGTGTCTTTTCCTCGGCTATGGTCCATTGTCCATGGTCCATGGTCAAATCCCAATCGTCCGCAATCGTCTCAAAATTGCCCAAGGAATCGCAGGTCATTGGCCCAGAAATTGCGAATGTCCTCAATCCCGTGGCGCAGCATGGCGATCCGTTCCGGGCCCATGCCGAAGGCGAATCCGGAGGAGACCTTCGGATCGTACCCGCCGTTGCGCAATACGACGGGATGGACCATCCCCGCCCCGAGGATTTCCAGCCAGCCGCTGTATTTGCACACCGGGCAACCCTTCCCGCCGCACAAGAAGCATTCGATGTCCATCTCCAGGCTGGGTTCGGTGAACGGGAAGTAGTCGGCGCGGAACTGGATGCGCACTTCGGCGCCCCACATCCGGCGGGCGAAATCAGCCAGCGTGCCTTTCAGGTTGGCGAAGGTGATGCCCGGGCCGACGGCGAGCCCCTCCACTTGGTGGAATTGGATTTCCGAGCGGGCGGTGGCCTGCTCGTAGCGGAAGCACATGCCGGGCAGGATCACCCGCAACGGAGAGGGCGCAAATTCGCGCATGGCGTGAATCTGCCCCGGGCTGGTGTGGGTTCGCAGCAGGACGGAAGGCTCTGTGGTGTAGAACGTATCCCACATATCGCGCGCCGGATGATGAGGCGGGATATTCAACAGGGTGAAGTTATATTCGTCCAGCTCCACATTCCGGCTGCGGTAGATCTGGAATCCCATGTCGGCCCACACCGCATAGATCCGGCGCAGGACCTGGGAAGAGGGATGCAATCGTCCGCGGCGGACGGGGCGGCCCGGCAGGGTGACGTCAAGTTTCTCGCCGTGCAGGGCGCGCTCCAATTCCACCGCCTTCAGGGATTCCTCGCGGGCGGCGAATGCGCCTTCCAAAGCGCGCTTGATCTCATTGCCGCGTTTGCCGGCGGCCGGCCGTTCCTCGGCGGGCAGTTTGCCCAGGTCGCCGAGGTAGTTCATCAGGGGCGAACTGCGGCCAAGGTGAGTCGTCTTCCACGCGGCCAGCGCGGCGGAATCCTGCGCCGCCTCCAGCGCCGCAAGCGCCTCCCTTTCCATGGCATCCAATTGCTCCGACATCATTCCTCCTTAAAAGAAAAACCCGTCCGGCTCAGGGACGGGAGTGCATTCCCGCGGTGCCACCCTGATTGCCCTGGCGTGGGGCCATCTCGTTCCGGCATCCCGGCGCAAGCGCCCGGGAGACCGGTATCCCGGATAACGGTGGGAATCCGCTTCCATCTACTGATCCCGCGTGATGCAAAGAACATTATCCGCGGAGGTTTCAATCGAAGGGCTCGGGAGAGAACTTCGGCGGTTTTTTTCCGGGAACGGATTTCAATCCAAGTCCGTTCTTCCCTGTCGGTAGAGGAGCCGCTTACTTTTCTCCGTCAACGCCTTTGGGACGATGCGGGGAATTATCCCCCATCGCAGGCTTATGTCAAGTGAGAAGAAGAGCCCGCAGCGTGAATGGGCCCAGGCTTTGATGGAGGCGTTCCCCGCACCCTCGCGGGCAGGGACGAACTCCGATGGTTTGCGGGATGATTTTGAGGGGCAGCGCGGAACGGCCTAAAGGAACCTTGCCTTCACGCAAGCGCTGATGAGATCCACCGCGCCGTCGGCCCCGGTTCGGGACGTATTGATGCATAGATCGTACAGGCGCGGATCCAGCCAATCCTGTCCGGTAAACGCGCGGATGTACGCCGCCCGATCCCGGTCGTTTCCGTCCATGAACTTTCCGGCTTCCGGCGCGCCGAGGTGATACAAATTTCCGATTCGCTCGATCCGGGTCGCAGGATCGGCGTAGAGGAGAAGGCTGATGTGGCGCAGGGTGTCGCGCAAGATGTACCGGCCGCAGCGGCCGATGAAGACGGCGCTGGTTTTTTCCGCGATGCGGAGGATGGTTTCCGATTCCAGCTGGAACAACTCCCGGTCGGTTGGAATGTACTGGTCCGCCGTCAGGCTGAGGGCTGGATCCATCAACTCCGCCGTTCGCGAGTAGGAGTGCCAAAACGTGCGCAGGCGCTCCTCGCGGTGCTCCAGGTCGGCCTCGGCCACATGAAGCCGGTCCGACACCCGTTTAAGGATCTCGCGGTCGAAGAACGGAATGTTCAACCGCTCGGACAGCTTCTTCCCGACCGGGGCGCCGCTGCTTCCGATCTGATGGCTGATGGTGATCGCATACAATTTTTCGTTCATGGGCTCTCCGGTGCCGGGCGATCCCTCCCCGTTCCTTCCGGTGGAAACCGGAAAGAGGCCGGAGAAGGACCGCTCCGGGAGCATAGGATTCCGTTTGCTCTCAGTTCGACTGCACTTTTTCGAACTGGCTGTTGTACAGTTCGGCGTAGAAGCCGCCGCGCACCAGCAGTTCCTCGTGCTTGCCTTGCTCGATGATGTCGCCGCTCCTCATCACCAGGATCCAGTCGGCGTTGCGGATGGTGGACAGGCGGTGGGCGATGACGAAGCTGGTGCGGCCCTTCATCAGGTCGTCCATGGCTTTCTGGATCAGCACCTCGGTGTGGGTGTCCACCGAGCTCGTGGCTTCATCCAAAATCAGGATCGAAGGATCGGCGAGGATCGCGCGGGCGATCGTGATCAGCTGCATCTGCCCCTGGGAGATGTTGGTCGTCTCTTCGTTGAGGACCATGTTGTAGCCGTCCGGCTGGGTGCGGATGAAGTGGTCCGCGTGCGCGGCCCGGGCGGCGGCGATCACTTCGTCGTCGCTGGCGCCGGACCGGCCGTAACGGATGTTTTCCATCAGCGTGCCGTTGTAGAGCCAGGTATCCTGCAGCACCATGCCGAACTGGCAGCGCAGGTTGTCGCGCGAAAAGTCGCGGATGTCGTGCCCGTCCACCAGGATGGAGCCGCTGTTGACGTCGTAGAAGCGCATGAGGAGTTTCACCATGGTGGTCTTGCCGGCGCCGGTCGGGCCGACGATGGCGATCTTCTGGCCGGGCTCGACGGTGGCGTTGAAGTCGTTGATGATGATTTTATCCGGCCAGTAGCCGAAGTGAACGTCCTTGAACTCCACCCGGCCGCGCAGGGATTCCACCTTGATCGGCTGGGCGGTCTCGGGGATTTCCTCCGGTTCGGCCAGGAATTGGAACACGCGCTCGGCCGACGCGGCGGTCTGCTGGAAGACATTGGAGATATTAGCGATTTGCATGATCGGCTGGGTGAAGTTGCGGACGTACTGGATAAAAGCCTGGATGTCGCCGACGGTGATCACGTTACGCACCGCCAGATACCCGCCCAGGATGCAGATGGCCACGTATCCCAGGTTGCCGACGAAGTTCATGATCGGGAACATCATCCCCGAGAGGAATTGGGATTTCCAGGCCGAGTCGAAGAGCGTGTTGTTGAACCCGTCGAACTTCTCGACGCTTTTTTCCTCGCCGTTGAAGGCTTTCATCACCACATGGCCGCCGTACATCTCCTCCACGTGTCCGTTGAGGTGGCCCAGGTAGTCCTGCTGGCGCTTAAAGAAGATCTGCGAGGTGCTGACGATCAGGCCGATGATCACGAACGAAATCGGAAGGATGGCCAGCGCCACCAGGGTCATCTGCCAGCTGATGGAAAACATCATCACCAGCACGCCGATCACGGTCGTCACGGAGGTGATGATCTGCGTCAGGCTCTGGTTGAGGGTCTGGCTGACCGTGTCCACGTCGTTGGTCACCCGCGAAAGGATCTCGCCGTGATTGGTGCCGTCGAAGTAGCGCAGCGGCATGCGGTTGATCTTCTGGGAGATGTCCTTGCGGAACCGGTAGGTGATGTTCATCGAGATGCCCGACATGATCCAGCCCTGGACATAGGAAAATAGGGTTGAAATCAGATACAGGCCAAGCGTCAGAAGGATGATATTGCCAATATAGGTGAAATCGATCGAGCCGGTTCCGGCGATCTGGGCCAGGACGCCTTCGAACAGCTTGGTCGTGGCCTTGCCCAGGATCTTGGGCCCGACGATCGAGAAGATTGTTGAGGCGATCGCGAATACGATCACGACGAGAATCGGGATTCGGTACTGGCCAAGGTATTGGATCAGCTTGACCATCGTCCCCCGGAAATCCCGCGGTTTTTCGCCTTTCATCATCGCCATCGGACCGCCGCCCATGGGACCGCGGCCGCCCATCGGTCCGCCGCGAGCTGCGGAACCCCGGGAAGGAACAGGGGGTGCTCCATGCATCATCATGACAGTTCCTCCTTGCTGAGCTGCGCGGCGGCGATCCCGCGGTAGACTTCGCAGCTTTTCATCAATTCGGCATGCGTTCCCTTGCCGGCGATCTTGCCTTCGTCGAGCACGACGATCTGTT